>JAVVEQ010000018.1:0-55284 GCA_032250905.1 Desulfotignum sp.
CTTCCAGTTTAATGGTTTCCGCAACCAGTTCCGCCTCAAGGGCACTGTTTTCTTTTTGAGTCTGGTCCAGGGCGTCTGAAAACTGATGCTGCTGTTGTAGACTGTCCACTGGGGCAGCAGCTTCGGTTTTGGCATAGGACATATTTTGGCTATAGAGAAAAAATAAAATAGCTGCCAAAAATACGGATGACAGAAAAAAAATTTTGCTTTTCAAGTATTTTTTTTCAAACACTTCAATCACTCCTGATATCTCGCCAAATTAGTGTATAGGCAGGCAATTTGACATCGACTGCCATCTGCCACATTTCCCCATAATTTGAGCCCTAAAATAATTACTTTTCTGTGAAATTTTGCTCATATCACATAGTCGGACTCTCCAACTGACCCATGAAACCCTTACTCCAAGCCTGCCCATTTACTTTTTTTTAACAGAAACTGAAGAATGCGACACTGATATTTATGATACAATTTCAAAAATTTATTTTTTTAGTCTTCACATTTTCTGAAAACAGCCCATTTTCTCATTCAAACTATGAATGAATTATTCAGATATGGCTTTATTTGTCAATGATCTTATTGCCGAATTTGGGCAGTAATCCAGTGCTTTGTCTTGCATTGCCTCTTTCGGCAATGGTCTTCGTAATGGCGAACAATTTTATTAGTGAGGTGAAAAACTGCATTGAAATTCCAGCTGAGCTTTCAGAAGGCCTGCCGATCGATTTTGTATCCATTCATCGCATGAACAGGAGCGTAACATGAATTTCTTTAGGACTTTGGTTGTGCTGTCGATGCTTGGCTTTTCTATTGCAACGACAGGCTGCGGCGGGGGAGGTGCGGAAATTAAAGCGACGAATACGACCATGGGTCAAGAACTGCGTGATATTAAACAGGCCTTTGATCAAGGGATCATAACAGAAAAAGAATATAATAGAGCCAAAAAAGATATTCTTAAAAAATATAACTAGGATGGATCATGGGAGATGCTTCCCAATAAGACGGCAGATTTCACATTCGGTCAGGGCTTTGTGTTCTCAGCAGATCGGTCTTCCAGCAGCCGGGCGCCATTGACGGACCTCGAGGCCACCCGCTCCCGGTTTTTCTGAATATCAGACTGCTGCTCGATGATGGCGATTTTTGTCTTGTAGGTCAACACCGCCCTGACAATGACATAAATGTCGCTTCCGCAGTTTCTGTTCGCCATGGGGGGTCAAATCATCCTTGTTCCATCAATTAATCCTGGCATTTTCCCATATTTCGAGTTGATTTGAAAGCCTGTTTTTATCTGTTGAATTCCTGGAAAAAAGGTGCTATTAGTCTCCGTTTCTTATCAGGAAAAATTCAACAATACAATCGGTAACAGGAGATGATTTCGGATGCGAGTGGTTCTCGTTTTTCCGCCCCGGGCCAGTGCCACCTATGTGCCTTTAGGCATCGCCTCTCTGGCATCCTATATTGAATCAAACGTTCCCGGGTCATGGGTACGGCGGATGGACCTGAACCTTGACACCTGGATTCAGGCAGCACAGGAAGACGTCCAGGGTGAGGAATTGATCCATTTTGTCCGGGGACAACAGGGGATGTTTACCGATCCAGGTCAGACCCTGGCCGCCAAAACCATCTGGGACCGTCTCAGACAGCAGATCACCGCGCTCGGGCGCCAGGCGGAAACCTTTCTTTCCACAGGGAAAACAGCCCCTGCCCTGTGCGCACTGCTGGACCGACAGGTTCGATCGATTCTGGCCCAAGACCCGGAACTGGTGGGAATATCTGTGCTGTTTCCGGAACAGGTGCCGTTTGCCGCCGCCCTGGCACGGGCACTGAAGCTGTCGGTTCCGGGAACCGCCGGCCGCCGGTGCCGGATCGTGATGGGCGGTGCCATGATGTCGGCCCTGTCCGTGCCGGACCTGATGACCGCCGTGCCTGAGGTCGATGCCGTGGTCTGCGGCGAAGGGGAAGAGGCGGCGGCGGCCCTGTGTGCCGGCACGGCATGGCCGGATATCCCCGGACTGATTTTCAGGCAGGGCGAAACCATTCAAACCAACCCCCGATCCCGGACAATATCGCTCAAACTTCTGCCGGCCCCGGATTTTTCAAAACTGTCTCTGACAGACTATTTCAACCCGGTGCCGGTACTGCCGGTGCTGTTTTCCCGGGGATGTGCCTGGCGCAAATGCCGGTTCTGCGCCCACAATTTTTCATTCGGGGGATACCGCAGAAAACCGGTTGAACAATTTGTATCCGAACTTGCTGAATATCAAAAAAATCTGGGTGTGTCCCATTTTTATTCCGCAGACGAATACATCCTGCCCGGAGACATGGATGCCATCTGTGAAGAGATTCTGGCCCGAGGGCTTTCCATTTTTTTTCATGTCCTGGGCAAACCCACGGCCGACTGTACTCCCGGCCGCCTGGCCTTGTGGTCCGCCGCCGGATGCAAGTGGATCGGGTGGGGCATTGAATCCGGGTCCCAGCGCCTGCTGGACCTGATCAACAAAGGCACCTGTGTCACGGATATTCAGCGCGTGATCAAGGACTCGGCCGCTGCGGGCATCTCCAACATGGGGCTGATGATTTTCGGGCTTCCCACATCCACTGATGCGGATCTGGACCAGACCCTGGCATTTTTGAGCGATCTGTACGACGATCTGGCCGGTCTGACCGCCAGTGCCTTTGTTCTGTTCGATAAAACCCATTTTGCCAGGAATGCCCGTCAATACGGCCTGAAAATTGACGGGCCCGTTGATTTGTTTCACAGCAATCACACGGCGGTAAAATCCGGGCGCCTGAAGTTTCTGGAACGGTCTTCAGACGGATCCTGCAGAACCCCGAGAGGGTCTCTGGAAGTCTCCCGCTGGCAGCAGTACCGCAAATGGCTCGGAGAGGGGCCGCTGCTGGAACAACTGCCCCCGGAACATGTTCTGATTCATGTCACGTCTGCTTTGACTTCTCCATCAATGTCCGATATAACAGCCGTCAGGCAGTGACATCCCTGTCCGGATCACCGGGACGTCACATTTTTTTCTGCGCCTGACAAAAAATACATGGAGATATCCGGGCATGAAGGAAATTGAGCGCTTTCATCAGGCCGCAACCCAGCTTGCAGACACGGCGGACCGCATCCGTCAGACCGGCCGGAAAATCATTGGATACCCCTGCTCTTATGCCCCCGAAGAACTCATCCATGCGGCCGGCGGTCATCCCATGCGCCTGTTTTCTTCCGGGCACAGCATCATCCTGGGGGAAAGCCATCTGCAGTCCTACTGCTGCTCCGTGGTCCGGGGTATTTTAGAAGACAGCCTGGCCGGCCGGCTGGATTTTCTGGACGGCACAGTGTTTCCCCACACCTGTGATTCCATGCAGCGGCTCAGCGATATCTGGCGTATGAACGGCCGTTACAAATTCTTTGCCGACCTGGCACTGCCTGCCAAGCTGAACACATCGAGCAGCGCCGCATATCTGGAATCCGTGCTGGCCCGGTTCAAAGCCGATCTGGAAGCCGCACTGGGCACATCCATCACGGATGCCGATCTGGCATCATCCATTGCCCTGTTCAACCGGATCCGCACCCACCTGTCCTTTATCCATGATTTTTATTCCCGGCATCCGGGACAGATCCGTGGCTCAGACATGAACGCCCTGGTTAAAGGGGCCATGATCATGGACAGAGATGAAGCGGACACCCTTCTGGCAGATGTAGCTGCGTCTCTCCGGCACCTGCCGGTGCAGGACACGCCGGTCAAGCGGGTGGTCCTTGCCGGGTCTGTCTGTGACACCCCGGATCTGTCTGATGCAGTGGAAGCGGCCGGCGGGGCTGTGGTGGGGGATGATCTGTGTACGGGACAGCGATGGTTTGACAGGCTAGTGCCGGAGGACCAGCCGCCCCTGACGGCCCTGGCTGACCGGTACCGGGAGCGGGTGATCTGCCCGGCCAAACACGCGGGCCTCACCACCCGGGCCGACCATCTGATTTCCCTTGTCAACAACAGCCGGGCACACGGTGTGCTGTTCGTGATGCTCAAGTTCTGTGATCCCCACGCCTTTGATTACCCATACCTCAAGGAATGCCTGGATGCAAAAGGGATCAAAAGCATGGCCCTGGAAATCGATGACGGCCGCCAGAATCAGGGCCGGTTCTCCACCCGGATTGAAACCTTTATTCACATGCTGTAACCCAAGGATTTTCTCATGTCCGACACCCCTTCTCCCCCCCCAAAAATCAAGGCCGCCAGAAAAATGCGGGATCTGATGACCACCTATTATCTGGAGGCCTTAAGCGCCGCCCAGAACAACCGGCAGGTGGCATGGATCACCTCCGGAGGCCCGGTGGAACCCCTGGTGGCCATGGATATCATTCCGGTGTATCCGGAAAATCACGGGGCTATGATCGGGTCCGCCAAAATGGGGGAAGACCTGTGCGCCAAAGCCGAAGACATGGGATACAGCGTTGATCTGTGCGCCTATGCCCGATCCGATATCGCCTGCGCCGTGGTCAAAGGCGGTCCCATCGGCGGGCTGCCGAAACCGGACATGCTCATCTGCTGCAACAATATCTGCGGCACGGTCCTGAAATGGTATGAGATTCAGGCCCGATTCTTTCAAGTGCCTCTGTTCATCCTGGACACCCCGGTCTGCCACACCGGGTATACCCCTGAGATCGCGGCTTACGTCAAAGCCCAGGTAAATGAATATATCGCGTTTCTGGAACAGGTGACCGGGAAAAAAATGGATCTTGACAAAATGAATGCTGTGGGAAAGCGCTCGTACGAAGGCCAGCGCCTGTGGCAGCAGGTCCTCAATACCACAGCCCACAAGCCTTCCCCCATGTCCGCCTTTGACGCGTTTTTCTTTCTGGCTCTCATCGTGACCCTGCGGGGAACACAGATTGCCGTGGATTTTTACAAAGAACTGATCGATGAACTGGAACAGCGCATCAAAGAAGGTATCGGTGTGGTTCCGGATGAAACATACCGGCTGCTGTGGGACAACCTGCCGGTGTGGCACCGGCTCAAATGGCTGTCTGACAGATTCTCAGCCCACCAGGCCTGTCTGGTGGCCGACACCTACACGTCGGCCTGGTGCGGAGCGTTAAAATATATTGACGAAAACAATTTTCTGGATTCCATTGCCGAAGCCTACACCCGGATCTACCTGAACATCGGGGTGGACCAGATGGCTCAAGAGGTGCTCAAAATGATCCGGTTTTACGATGTCAACGGCCTGGTCATGCACTCCAACCGATCCTGCAAGCCCTATTCCTTCGGCCAGATGGACATCATGCAAATCGCCAGGGAACAGGCCGGTATCCCGGTGCTCATGATCGAGGCGGACATGGTGGACCCCAGAAGCTTTTCACAGTCCCAGGTGGAGACAAGGATCGACGCGTTCATGGAGATCGTCAAACACAAGGCAGGCCTGAAATGATTTATGCCGGCATCGATATCGGTTCCAACACCGCCAAGGCAGCACTGATCAAGGACCGGGCGATTCTGGGCACCCGGGTGATACCCACCGGATATCATCACCTGAAGGCCGGTACCCGGGTATTTGAGGATCTGCTGCAGCAAGCCGGCCTGTCCCGGTCCGATATCTGTGCCGTCGTGTCCACAGGTTACGGCCGTGCCAGCATCGACTTTGCCGACAAAGCCATGACCGAGATCCTCTGCCACGGGGCCGGGGCCCATTTTCTGGATCCGGATATCCGGGGCGTTATCGATGTCGGGGGGCAGGACAGCAAGGCCATTGCCCTGGATGACCAGGGACAGGTGGACAATTTTGCCATGAACGACAAATGTGCGGCCGGCACCGGACGGTTTCTGGAAGTGATGGCCAGTGCCCTGGAAGTAACTCTGGATCAGATGGGCGCGGTAGGCCTGACTGCGGACCACCCGTCAAAAATCAGCAGCATCTGCACCGTGTTTGCTGAATCCGAGGTGATCTCCATGATCGCCCGGCAGGAAAAAAGAGAAAATATCATCGCGGGCATCCACGACGCCGCCGCCGCCCGGGTAGGGATTCTGGCTGCAAAAATTCGTATTCAGGGACCGGTCATGATGACCGGGGGCGTGGCCAAAAACCCCGGCATGGTTGCGGCCCTGGAAAAACAGCTGAAACAGGCCCTGATCGTTTCCCCCTGCTGCCAGGAGACCGGGGCAATCGGTGCGGCAATGCTGGCATCCCGGCTGTAGTTACGAAACCCGTTATTTTGAAAAATCAAAGGATGTGCCTTGGTTCATTCCATCACTTTCCGGCTGACACCTGAACACGCCCGGAACCGGGAAGCGCAGATCCGGGGGGCGGCAGATGTCCTGAACTGTCCCGCCGATGCCATTTCCGGCATCCGGATTTTACGGCGTTCCCTGGATGCCCGGGGAAAATCACCGGCATTTGTGATCCAGGCGGAGATTTTCTGCGGCGAACCCGTACCCGCCCTGTATGAACCGGTTGTATTCAGACCGGTTACCGGAAAAAAAGCCGCAATCATTGTAGGATCGGGTCCGGCCGGTCTGTTTGCAGCCATGGAACTGATCCGCCACAATATCCGTCCCATTGTTCTGGAACGGGGCAAGGATGTCACCTCGCGGCGGTTTGACCTGAAAAAAATCAACCGGGACGGCATGTGCGACCCGGACTCCAACTACTGCTTCGGCGAAGGCGGGGCCGGCACCTACAGTGACGGCAAGCTCTACACCCGGGCCACCAAACGGGGCAATGTCCGGGAAATTCTGGCCCTGCTGGTTCAGCACGGGGCCGCCCCGGACATCCTGATGGACGCCCATCCCCATATCGGTTCCAACCGGCTGCCCAAAATCATCGCTGCCATCCGGGAAACCATACTGTCTTGCGGCGGGGAGATCCATTTCAACACCCGGGTCACCGGCCTGATCCTGGCCGACGGGCGGATTCAGGGGGTCACCACCTTGAACCGCGAATTTTTATCTCCGGCCGTGATCCTTGCTACAGGCCATTCAGCCCGGGATATCTATTATCTGCTGGACAAACTGGGAATCCGGCTGGAAGCCAAACCCTATGCCATGGGGGTCCGGGTGGAACATCCCCAGGCGTTGATCAACGAAATACAGTATGGGCGGCATGCGGGAAACCCGCATCTGCCGGCCGCCAGTTATACCTTGTCCGGCCAGTTCGGCGGCGCCGGGGTGTATTCCTTCTGCATGTGCCCGGGGGGCATGCTGGTACCGGCGGCCACCGCACCGGGTGAACTGGTGCTCAACGGCATGTCCAATTCCGCCCGCAACCTGGCGAACGCCAATGCCGGCATGGTGGTCACCGTGGATGAAAACCTGTGGCAGCACCATCAGCGCCGGGGCCATTTTGCCGGGCTTGCCTTTCAGCAGGAGATCGAAAAAAAGGCCTTTGCCGCCGGCCTGAACACCCTGGCGGCACCGGCCCAGCGGCTCACCGATTTTCTGGCGGACCGTGTCTCCGCCTCCCTGCCACCCACTTCCTACATCCCCGGAGCCATCAGCTGTCCGGTCAAAGATGTTCTGGGGCCGGCCATCACTCAGGCATTGAAACAGGGCTTTGACACATTTGGGAAAAAGATGAAAGGATATGTCACAGACCAGGCCGTGGTGCTGGCTGTGGAAAGCCGCACCAGTTCGCCGGTACGGATTCCCCGGGATCCCGGCACCCGGATGCATCTGGAAATCCATGGACTGTTTCCGGCCGGAGAAGGGGCCGGGTACAGCGGCGGCATCGTTTCTTCCGCCCTGGACGGCCAGGTCAGTGCCAGCGCTTTGGCTGGCATGTCCACCCTTGATTGCAGGTAATCAGCCGAACCGCCCGGTGATATAATCCTGGGTCAGCTGGTGCAGGGGATTGAGAAAAATCTGTTCCGTGGGGCCGATTTCAATCAGGTCTCCCATATGAAAATAAGCGGTGCGCTGGGAAATCCGGGAGGCCTGCTGCATGGAATGGGTGACAATCGCGATGGCATATTCCTGCCTGAGTTCCTCGATGAGTTCTTCGATAATGGCGGTGGCAATGGGATCCAGGGCGGAACAGGGTTCATCCATCAGGATCACTTCCGGGTTGACCGCAATGGTCCTTGCAATGCACAACCGCTGCTGCTGTCCGCCGGACAGCCCGGTGCCGGCCTGATCCAGACGGTCCTTGACCTCATTCCACAGACCGGCCCGGACCAGCGATTTTTCCACCAGTTCTTCGGTCTCACTTTTATTGGCCACCAGCCCATGAATCCGTGGGGCATACGCCACATTGTCAAAAATCGATTTGGGAAACGGGTTGGGTTTCTGGAAAACCATTCCCACTCTGGCCCGCAGAGGGACCACATCCACATCCTTGTCATAGATGTTTTTGCCGTCCAGATAGATACTGCCATCCACCTTACATCCTTCGATGGTGTCATTCATGCGGTTGAGGCACCGGATGAACGTGGATTTCCCGCACCCGGACGGACCGATCATGGCGATGACTTCATTGGTGCCGATATCCAGTGACACGGAATTGATGGCTTTGCTGGCGCCGTTGTCATAAAACACACTGATATCTTCACACCGCATTTTAGGATTTACGACCTGCTTTTCTCCCACCGTGTTCCTGTTTTCTTTGGGAACCAGCCGATGGGAGCGCCTGGGAACTGCGGCAGTGTTTGTCTGTTTTGAATTCATTACAGGCTTCTTTAAGTTAACCTTATCGTTGGAACCCGGGGTCGATGTTCACCGGCCGGTTGTAAAAGGCATCTGTTCAACAGTCAGATTATTAATATAAATGGTCTGCGTTAGATTGTTTTTAATTTTTTGTTAGAAACAGGTTAGGACCTTCACACCGCCTTCTTTTCTGGTATACTGAAATACCTTGCGAAATGAATAAAAAAAGGAACCCGGAAATGAAACTTGCCGTCCTGTCAGACATTCACGGTAACCTGGAGGCGTTCCAGGCCGTGCTCGATGCCATCGGTCACCACCCGGTCGACCGGGTGGTCTCTTTGGGGGACAACATTGGATACGGTCCGGATTCTGAAGCGGTGGTGGCACTGATCCGGAATCAAAACATCGCTTCAGTGCTGGGCAACCATGAAATGGCAGTCAAAACCCCCCGGAACCTGGCCTGGTTCAATCCTGTGGCACAGGAAGCATTGACGATTGCAAGGTCACAGCTGTCCGATGCATCCCTGGCCTGGATAAACCGGCTGCCCCGATATTTGATCACTGCCGGACTGCGGTTTGTCCATGGTGTTCCCCCGCATTCCGTGTTTCTTTATCTGTTTCAGCTGCCGGAAAACCGTCTGATCCAAAAGCTGGCAGAATCGGAGGAACCCATCTGTTTTGCAGGACACACTCACGAACTGGGAATCATTTCCTGGGACGGAAAGCGTCTCAGAAAAGAAAATGCAGCGCCAGGCAGATACATACTGGATCCCGGAAAAAAATATATCATCAATGCCGGGAGCGTAGGTCAGCCCAGGGACGGATCTCCGGAAGCCAAATTTATGTTGTACGATACCGTTTCCCAACAGTTGACAGTCAAGGCTGTGGCATATCCGTTTGAAAAAACCCAGGAAAAAATCATTGCTGCCGGTATCCCCCGGATCTATGCAGATCGGCTGGCCCCGGGGACTGAACCTTCTATGTCCCGAGGAATAGAACAATGAAAAAAATCGGCCGATTCACCATCACCGGGCTTCTGGGCAAAGGGGGAATGGGCAAGGTCTTCAAAGTCACATACCCGGTCACGGGCAGGGTGGCCGCCCTGAAACTGCTGGAACCCTCCCCGTTGCTGGCAGAACTGACGGACCCGAAAATCCTGAAGGCGCAGTTCACCCGGGAAGCGATGATCATGGCATCCATCCGCCATCCCCATGTGGTGGATGTCCTGGATTTCTGTCAAACCGACGGTCAGCTGTACTATGTCATGGATTTTTTCTGTAACAACATAGGGACCCTCATGGGAGCGTCGGGCGAACCGGATCAAACCCGAATCATTCCCATTGACAAAGCGGTCCAGTATACCAGCCAGACCCTCAAAGGGCTTTCGTGCCTCCATTTTTTCGGCATCATCCACCGGGACATCAAACCAGCCAATATCCTGATCACGGATCTGGATGTCGCCAGGATTTGTGACTTTGGCCTGTCCCGTCGCCGGGGAGCCCACCCGGAACCCCGCCACGGGAGTATCCGGGTGGGCTCCCCCTTTTATGCGGCGCCGGAGCAGGAACATGATCCGGATCAGGTGGATATCACTGCGGACCTTTATTCCACAGGGGTCATGCTGTACAAGATGCTCACCGGCGCTCTGCCGGAAAAAGGACGGCCGGCGGCATCAACCATCCACCCGGACCTGGATGAAGGCTGGGACCTTTTTGGGCCTGAACCGGTTCATGCAGCCCCGCAGATATAGACCCAATGACTTCATGCTGCATGAAAACGGCGTGGTGACGGACCGGTATACCGGGCGTGTGTGGCAGCAGTCCGGCACCGGGTTTCCAGTGACGTGGTATCAGGCAAAAGACTATGTGGACCAGTTAAACGAACATGGATTTGCCGGATATACCGGCTGGCGCCTGCCCACCCTCCACGAACTGCTCACCCTGGCGGTCCCGCCGGCCACAGGAAAGCATCACTGTATTTCACCGGTGTTTGACATGTCCCAGAAATGGCTGTGGAGTGCGGACAAAAGCACATTTGTGTCCGCCTGGTATATGAGCCTGGAGATGGGGTTTGTCGGACGAAATGATCTGACCGGCTTTTATCATGTGAAGGCGGTGTGTTCAGGATCTTAACGCCGGCAGGATCCTTTTTTTGACTTTGGCCCAGGCAACGCGCAAAAAAATGTAGATCAGAATAAACGGTGCGGTAAAACTCAGTTCCACGCCGCCGGCCCAGGCAGGCATAGTAAAACCGATGCTTCCGAACCGCTTCTCAAGCCAGGCCACGGCAAAAAATGCCGGCCACAGGGCTGCCATACCCATGGCCATGAGCAGGAAAAAAGATTTGCCATAGGCTTCATTGGCCAGTTTGTTGATTCCTTTGTAGGCGGTTTCATCCCCGGCCTGTTTGGCCTTCATGGACTGTTCATGGTAATACATGGTGTCATCCAGATTGTTGGACACGGCTGACCGGTTGATGCGGCCGGCAATGGCCATGGTGATCTCCCCGATGAGTACGGCCCAGGCCGCCAGGCAGAAGGTGCCTGCCCACCATCCGGCCATGGGGTTTTCAAACAACCGGTAGGGATAGATTAACACCGGATCGATAAAATTCAATATGCCTTGTATGGAATCCATATACCTCAGAAAAAAAGCGGTTCTGTCTGCCCGATGGCAAGCGCCACCTGCCGGATCCGGGCATGTAACGATAAAAACAACGGGTGATCAGAGACCGGAGAACTGCCGTCCCCTGAACACCCGTTGAAACACGTTTGTGCACCCGCTGGCTGACTGTCAGGTACACACATATCTGTCTACTAGAACGGCGGCACCAGGCTGTATCCCAGAAACCCTTTTGAGGTATACCGGATACCCACGTAAAAGGCAAGAATGATGAAAATCCATTTCAGCACTTTTTCCGGGATATATTTCGAGGTCCGGGGACCAATCATGGAACCGATGAAAATCCCTATGAGCTCAACCCCGATGAAGCCCCACGCAATGACCACACCTTTACCCACCATGTAGGAGAAGATGGACACGATCATGCCCACCAGCACACACAGGGCCGAGGTCCCGGCAACCAGGAACATGGGCAGTCCGGCCACGGAGGTCAGGAACGGCACATAGAGAAATCCGCCGCCAACTCCCAGAAACGAAGCCAGGGCAGCGATCACGATACCGCCGATCATGGGCACATAGGCTTTGAAAGAAAATTCCTGTCCGTAAAAAGTAAACCGGATGTTGCCGATCATGAAGGTCATGGCCCAGCCGGCCAGACACAGGATGTACGGCACCCATTTAAGGGCGGGGATCAGGTTGATCCACAGGGCGGACAGCACCACCAGAATAACGGCCACCCACATGAAAGTCCAGGAGCCTTCGATGATCTTGACGCCCTGATCGGATGTGTCGGATTTTTCTTTGGCCGCTTTTTCAAAGGCCTGGGCTGCTGCCTTGGCCTGTTTTTTGCCGGCAGAACCCTTGGGAGTCATTTCATAAATCAGGAAAAAGCCCAGTACAAACACAATCAGCCCGAAAAATCCGATGTAATCTTTCAAAGAAATTTTACCGGCAGTCAGTTCCGGTACCAGCCAGGAACCACCCACGCCCCCGATGGCCAGGCAGATGCCCAAAGGTGCCACCAGCCGGCCCATGCGGTAGTAGTTGAACGATGAAATCATCCCGCTCAGGCCCACCAGCCACTGGTTGGATACCCGGATGGAGTCAGTGATCAGGTTGTTCACCGGGTTGCCTTTGCCAAAAGATTTGGCATAGTCAGCCAGACCGAAAATCGTGATATGGCCCACCCCGGACATAATTCCACCGAAGGCCCCGACCGTAGAGAAAATCCAGCCCACCCAGATGGCCCACAACAGGCCCAGAATCAGGCTGGGATCCGGAGCGCCTGGTATACCCAGGAATCCCGGGGCTTCTTCCGGATTGATCACTTTCATGGTTTTGGCCGCCATCTCCGGATCCTGGAGACTGGTTTCAATGGCCATCTTCATTTTGTCCGGCATATCCGGTGTGGTCAGACCGGCACCTGTCTGGGCCATGGCCACCGCCACAAACGAAAACAGAATCATCAGCGCAGTTGCCAGATAAAACCTGGTTCGGTTTACCTTCATTTTCCCCTCCTTAGAATTGTGGTACAGATTAAAAAATATTTTTGTTTTTTTAAACGCGGACCTACAGTGTGTTTTCCGGTTTAATAAATTCACATTGCTGTTAAATGTCAGCAATATTAGTGCCAGACACCCAAACCGCAGGAATGTGTTTTGTAACCAGCTGAATTCAAATCAATTTTATATGAATTCAGCCAAAGGCACTGCCTGTCCCCTATTTTCCCTTGTCCGGGGGATGCGCAATATATTTTATGCAGTGCCTGAATTATATTGCGCATTTTTCCTGCTACCTGAAATCATCCGGATCAATACCAAACCGCTTCATGACCTGCTGAAGGGCCTGTCGGTCCAGTCCTGACTGCCGGGCCGCCTGGGTGATATTTCCGCTGGATCTCGACAGCCTGGCACCGACATACTCATGATTGAACCGGGTGAGAACGGTCTCCTTTGCCTGCTTGTAAGGCATATCCATGATATGGGCATCCAGACAGGTATCCGGGCAAACATCGGTACCTGCCCCGGAAATGGGAATATCGGCTTCCTGAATTTCTTCATTCCGGGAGTAAAGAATCCCCTGAACCAGCACATTTTCCAGTTCCCGGACATTGCCCTGCCAGGGATGTTTGACCAGCAGATCCATCACATTGGGAGAAATCATTTTCATGGGCTGATTCAGTTTTTCACAGTTTTTGGCCACCAGATGCTCTGCCAGCAGGGGGATATCTTCAATACGGTCCCGCAGAGGCGGCAGTTCGATGGTAATCACCGACAACCGGTAAAAAAGATCCTCTCTGAACTCTTTTTGAATGATCTTTGTCCGCAGATCCTGGTTGGTCGAAGCAATGATCCTCACATCCACTTTCTGGACCCGGTTATCCCCCAGCGGCTTGATCTCTTTTTCCTGAATCACCCGCAGCAGCTTGGTCTGAATGGACAATCCGATATCTCCGATTTCGTCCAGAAAGATCGTTCCCTTGTTTGCTTCCTGAAACAGCCCGGCCTTGTCCTGAAATGCGCTGGTAAAGGCCCCTTTCTTGTGGCCGAACAGCTCACTTTCCAGGATATGTTCAGGAATGGTGGGACAATTGATCGGAATGAAAGGGGCTTTATGTCGCTGACTGTGGCTGTGAATGGACCTGGCCGTCAGATCTTTGCCGGTCCCGGATTCCCCGGTAATCAGCACGGTAACGTCAGAAGACGCCACCAGGCTGATTTTTTCAAACACTTTTTCCATGGCGGAACTCTGCCCCACCAGCGGTGAAAAATCTTTGTTCCGGGCTTTGAGCAGCTGTTTGTTTTCCAGAAGTAACCGACTTCGTTCCAAAGCCTTGTGAATTTTAAAAATCAGTTCATCCTGCTCAAACGGTTTTGCAATAAAGTCATAGGCCCCGCCTTTAATGGCCGTGACAACGGAATCGATATTGCCGAATGCCGTGAGCATGACCACGGTCAGGTCTGGTAACCGTTTACGGATCTGCTCCAGCAGCTCGAATCCATCCATGCCGGGCATCCGGATATCACATATCACCAGATCCCAGGCATCGGTTGCCAGGATATTCAATGCCATTTCCCCGGAAAACGCCATGGACACTGTACAGTCGATTTCCGACTCCAGGGTCCGCTTCAGCAGGCGGGTCATGTCTTTTTCATCGTCGACAGCCAGGATTCGAGCGGTCATTCCAGCATCTCCTCACGATTGGGTTTCCCCTGGGAAGCAGCAGTCAGTGGCGGCAGGGTGATGGTAAACACAGCCCCTTTTTCCTTCCGGTTCCGAACCCGGATGTCTCCTCCATGCCGGCGAATGATCCCGTATCCCACGGAAAGTCCAAGCCCGGTCCCTTCACCCACGGGTTTGGTGGTAAAAAACGGATCAAAAATCCTGGAAAAATTTCTTTTCGGAATACCGGTTCCGTCGTCCTTGACCGTAATATGGATCCACGCGTCATTATCTCTGGCGGTTTCCACCTGGATACAGCCTTTTTTTGCCACTGCATGACAGGCATTGATCATCAGATTGATGATCACCTGGGCCAGTTCCGGTTCATTGCCGAAAACCATCAAAGACCGGGAACAGGATTTGGGCGGCACCACTTCCACATCCCTGAAATCTGAATGGTTTCGCAGAAAACTGAGCACATCATCCACCACCTTGCACACATCGATGGGTTGCATTTTGGTGGATCCTTTCCGGGAAAAAGTCAACAGATCCGATACCACGGTCTTGCAGTTTTTCACATGTTTTTCAATGGTTTTTAAATCTTCTTCATGATTTCCGGGGTTTTTGAGCATCAACTGGGTATACCCCAGAATGATGCCCAGAGGATTGTTGATCTCATGGGCTACCCCGGCAGCCAGTTCCCCTAAAGCTGCCAGTTTGTCCGCCCGGGCGATCTGCTGCTCCATCTGTTTTTTGTCATCGATGTTCTTTATGATGAAATGAAAGGTCTTGCCGCAGCCGAATGCCCCGTAATCCACACCCCCGGTGATCAGCACCCGGACCGAAGACCCGTCCGAACGCAGAAAATCGGTTTCCTCATTCAGAATGTATTCGTCGGTTTCCAAAAGATTTAGAATTTTTTCTTTTTCGGACGAAACTGCAAGAAAGTCTTTCAGTTCCATTTTCCCTTCCAGGATTTCCGATTTCTGGTACCCGGTGAGAACCACGCCGGCCCGGTTGATTTCCGCTATGACCAGTGCAGGGTCCGTCACCACAATAGTATCCAGGGAATGCTCAAAAATCCGCCGGGCCTTGTGTTCGGAACTGGTCAGCATCTCGGTGCGCTCCACCACCTTCTGTTCCAGGGTCTGGTTGAGTTCGAGCAGCTTGGTACTGGTGTCTTCCTGTTTCTGTTTGGCAGACAGAATTTTTTCATTGATGCCCCAGCTTTGATTGAAAAACAGGGTCACCGTGCCCACCAGCATGAAGGAGATCGTATTGATGGCCCCGGTATAGGGACCGATGGTATGCCAGACATCCGCACTGCCGGTCAAAACCAGAAACTGGCGCAGAATATGACTGAATGACCGGGATACTGCAAATATGGTGAATCCCGCACAGATCCACAGCAGATAAAGAAATACCGCGTTATCCGGAAGACGGTCTCTCAGGGACCTGGCCTTGAAAACAGACAGAAATCCCAGTACCACCATTATGACGGATCCCAGAACATCCACCAGCAGAATCGGCAGGTTGGCAGTCATGATGACTCCTCTGAGCGGCCCTGCCGGTTGGTTTGATCCTTGAGCAGCCGGTCCAGCCCCTTGTATAAAAACACCATGGCCGGCACACACCACAAATGATCCAGTTTCAGGAAATAATAGACCCCTGCCAGAAGACTGGAATCCGACGCGGTGATGACCTGCAGCCGCGTGAAACTCAAGGTCTCCATCCGTACCACCTCGATCTGATTGTCCAGAAAATGGGCGGTCAGGGTGATCAGGTTCCAGAAAATGAAAAACAGGGCCGCATACTGAATCAGCCGCCACCCTTTCTGCTGATCCATGTACCGGAGATTGATGGTGAAAATAAGCCCGATCATGGAAAAAAGAAAAAACAGGTGTCCCAGCTGGTGAACGATAATGCCTTCGTTGCCCATGTGCTGCTGAATGGCAAATGCCGGGGCCGGAACACCCCATGCCAGGAACAGCAGTATGAAAAGACAATCGCGCCGCTTCATTTTTTCAAGTGGGCCTTTTCCGTCCTGGCCCGGGTGGACATGAGCTTGATACATGCCGGGCAGAGGTTATGATGTTCTTTGGTATCCGGGTGATCCGGATTGATATGGGACACCCGGTCCAGAAAATCGGCTGTGGCAAACATCCGTCCACACGCCTCACATCTGGCCAGAGGCAGGCGCCCGATGGTCTCACCCTGGATGGACACGATCCGGACATTGTCCTTGTCCGTCACCTGGATCACGTCAGTGGGACAGATGTTGGCACAGGTCCCGCAGCCGATGCACTGGCCGTCTCCCTTGACCACCCGGCCCCCTGCCGCGGTTTTTTCCATTTTCAGGGCACCGGCCTTCACGATTTCCTGACAGACCCGGATGCACAGGCGGCACCGGATACATTCGTCCGGTTCCGGTGGCAGGGTCACGTGATACCTTTCGGCCAGATCGCGAATCCGCCGGGCATGGGGTGCCAACTGAATCAACCGTTCAAACGCAGTCTGGCGATGCGCATTGACCATGGGAGAATCGGTGAGCACTGCCAACCCCGGTTTGACTTTAAGCAGGCATGACAGCATCACGGTCTGCCGTCCGGTGGGAGACGTTGCTTCCACACCGCAGACCCGGCAGGCCCCGGAGGGTTTCAATGCCGGATGATAACACAGGTGGGGAATATCGATGCCGCTGCCTCTGGCCGCTTCCAGAACCGTCTGATTTTCCTCGCAGGCAATGGGTTTCCCGTTGATGGTGATCTCTATCATGACGCCCCGTCCTTTTTATCTTCCAGAAGCCGGAGACAGTCCTGGGGCAGGCGGTGGGTGCCTTTTCCCTGGAGGCTCACCTCGACGAGGTCATCAGGATCATTGATCGAGGTATCCGGGTCTGTTACCACCCCGTGGACACCGATGAAATCATTCATATACGGTTCCCAGGCCTCATCTGAAGACGCCTGAAAGACTTCCACACGGCTCCCGCGTCTGAATACCATAACGGTTCTCCTTTATTTGTTTTTAACCGGCCGGGTTGACACATGATTCTTGGCGGACAGCTTGCGTTGACATTTGTCGCACAACAGCCGCTGATCCAATTTTTTCGTGACATGGGCGGTTTTATCGGAAATGAACGCCATATACTGGGCGGACGGCAGTTCAACGCCGCAGGACTCGCAATGCTGGATATCCTGCTCATTCAAAATGGTGCCGCACAGCTTGAGCATGCGCTTGCCGGCCCGTTCTTCGATCACCATGGCATTGTTCTCGCAGTTGGCGGCACAGGCCCCGCAGGTGATGCATTTTTCAGCAGTCTGACGAAAATCGGTTTTCACGGGGTGGTCAAAATCAAGGTATCCCAGGTGCAACGCATCAATGCCCATCTTGTCACGGCACACTTCCACGCATTTACCGCACCGCCGGCACACATCGCACCGCAGGCACCGCCGGGCCTCCTTTCTGACCGTTTCCTCGTCATATCCCAACTCCACCTGCTGAAACGTGGTCCGCCGCCGGTCCACATTAAGCATGGGCATGGAGGGCCGGGTCAGCCGCATTTTTTCGGACGCGGTCATTTCTATCATGGGATGTTTGTGCCGGCGTACCGGTATCTTGGGCATACGCGGCTGGGGAATGTGGTTGAGATACCGGTGGATGGCTTCGGCAGCCCGTTTGCCGCCGCCGATGGCCTCAATGACCGTGGCAGGCCCGGACACCGCGTCTCCGGCGGCAAACACCCCGGGCATGCTGGTTTCCATGGAGGCATGGTTCACCTCGATGGTGCCCCTGCGGGTCCAGCGGATCTTGTCAAAGGCGGTCATACCGGAATCATCCACATATTGACCGATGGCGGAGATAACCGCGTCGGCGGGAATCACAAAATCCTTGCCCAGAATTGGAACCGGGGCCAGCCGGTCCGTACCTTTTTTGGCGATCAGTTCCGCTTTGTTGCAAGCCAGACCGGTGATGGCATCACCTTCACCCCGGATCTCCGTGGGAATGGTGAGATACGCGATCTCAATGCCTTCCTCTTCGGCCTGTTCCACTTCCTCGATGTCAGCGGGCATCTGTTCCCTGGAACGGCGGTAGGCAATGGTCACTTTTTCAGACCCCAGGCGCAGGCAGGTCCGGGCCGCATCAATGGCCACATTACCGCCCCCGATGATCACCACCCTTTTTCCCGGCACATGACGTTCCCCCAATGCCACATTCTTCAAGAAAGCAATGGCCTCGATCACCTTGGGAAAATCGGTTTCTCCCTTGATCCCCAGGTCCCAGGCCTTGTGGGCGCCGATAGCCAGAAAAAACGCTTCCGTGCCGTCCGCAACGAACTGCTCATAGGTCACATCCGTGCCGAACCGGGTATTGAACAGAATCTCAACCCCGAGATCCTCGATCATTGCAACTTCCCGGTCGATCACTTCCCGGGGCAGGCGGTACCGGGGAATCCCCACCATGAGCATACCTCCGGCAAAGGGCAATGATTCGATCACCTTGACGGAGTATCCCATCAGTGCGAGATAATAGGCACAGGACAAGCCCCCGGGACCGGCCCCCACCACGCACACTTTTTTTCCGTTGGGCGGGGCAGGCTCCGGATTTACGTACTGGCGGTTTGACAGGGCCCGTTCCGCAGCAAACGCCTTGAGAAACTTGATGGAGATCGGGGTGTCGATACGGCCCCGGACACACATCATTTCACAGGGCCTGGTACAGACCAGGCCGCATACCCAGGGCAGCGGATTGTCTTCCCGGATCACGGCAATCGCCTCGGCATCCTTGCCCTCAGCGATCAATGCCAGGTAGGTGGGCACATCAATCCCCGCCGGACAGGCCATCTGGCAGGGGGACGGGGCAATGACCCCGCAATCGTGGGTCGGGCAGTTCCGGGATTCAATATGGCTGACAAATATTTCACGGTGTTCGGTCAACACCTGGTTTAAAAACTCCCGGGTCTTAACGGCGGTATCATTGGGCCTGGTATTTTTAAATTCCGCCATCAGCTCTTCGATAGCCGCCATGTGGCCGTCTCCGGCTTCTCCCAGAGAAATTTCCTCCACCAGCATTCGAATGGATTCACAGATCCGCCGCACCCTGGGGTCTGTCAGAACACCCGATTCAATACGTTCCGTCAGAAACTGCAGGGTGGATTGAACCGGACAGGTGTTTTGGGCCATGGATCATGCTCCTTTCAAAAGCTGCTGTTCTCAAGGGACGCCACCGCCTCGGCATGTCTCTGCCGCCGTATCTGGGTCATGTCCTCGACTTTTCCAAATTTCAGGCAACCCGTGGTGCAGGTGGTGACACAGGCCGGTTGCAGACCCTTGTCTATACGGTCTTTGCAGTAATCACATTTCTCCACTTTTCCGGTATTGGGGTTCCACTGGGGAGCCCCCCACGGGCAGGCGGAGATGCAGGTTTTACAGCCCACGCACAGGTCTTTCTGCACAAACACGATGCCATCCGAGGAGCGCTGCTGCATGGCCCCGGTGGGGCATGCCGACACGCACCAGGGATCTTCACAGTGAAAACAGGGCATGAAGATGAAAGACATCTTGGGCAGGTTGTTGATGAACTTGGGCCCCACCTGGATGATCTGGCAGGGTTTGGGGCCTTCGGGCAGATCTTTATTGGTCTTGCACTGAATTTCACACGCGTGACATCCAATACATTTTTTATTGTCCTGAAACAGATAATACTGGCTCATTCATTGCCTCCTTGAAATGAAAATCACACCGGTGTCACGGTGACAAATGTGTCATGATAGGCCGGGCTGCCGCCCACTTTGTCATAGATATTTTCCTGCAGCACAGCATCGGACAGTCCCCGGCTGAAGGACCGGGCCGCCAGCTTGGCCTCATGCCCGAATCCGTGGGCCATGAACACCGACTCGGGGTGAATCATGTCCGTAACAAACGCCTTGATCTGTCCTCTGCCGCAGCCCGAGGCCACCTCAACCACGGCACCGTCCTGAATCCCCAGATTCGACGCTTTTTCCCGGTTGATCCACAGCACGTTTTCACTCATCAGTTCATTGAGGTACGGCACGTTCTGGGTGGAGATATGGGTGTGCAGGGCCGTCCGTCCCACCACCAGGCGGAACTGTTTGTCCGGATCCGCCGGCTTTGAAGGTGATTCATACGGAGGGAAAGAGGGAAATCCCGCATCTTCGAGCAGCGATGACTTGAACTCAATTTTTCCTGACGGGGTTTTAAAGGGAATATCATTTCTGTCCCAGAAAATCTGGGACTTGCCGTAACTGACAAATCCTTTTTCAGCAAAATCCGCCCGGGTGAACCCGGTGCCTTCCAGCTGCCAGTCCACCAGTTCATCCATAGTTTCATAGGGAAAATAGTTCCCGATTCCCAGACGGTCTCCAAGGCGCTTGAGAATGACCGGCCCTTCCAGGGTATCGTACCGGGGCTCCACCGCCTTTTCCCTCAGAAACATCATGGGTTTGAGCCCGTTCAGCTGCTGGATGGAGTCGGTCCGCTCCAGATAGGTGGATTCCGGCAGAATCACATCAGAATACCAGGCGATATCCGAATAATTGATATCGATGGTTACGATCAGATCCAGCTTGTCCAGGGCTTTCCTGGTATTGTTGGTATCAGCGATGGACATGAGGGTTTCCAGGCGGTAATTGATCAATGCCTTGATGGGATAGGGATCCTCGTTGAGAATGGCATACGGCAGGATCTGAGGGGCGCCATGGGCCGGATCGGGCAGGGGAAAATCCGGGGTCCCGACCTTGTCGAACCGGGGCACCGTGATTTTCGGAAATGTCTGATCCGTCAGTTTTCTTGCCGGTTTACCGCCTTCGGCCCCCGGCCCTTTTTTAAAGAAAATGCCTCCTTTGGCTTCCACCGATCCCATCAGGGCATTGAGCATGAGAATGGACCGGCGCATGTAGATTTCATTCTGATGGCTGGCACACCGGTACCCGTAATGAAAGATCACCGCCGGCTTTTCTTTGCTGATTTCTCTGGCCAGGGCCTTGATCTCCCCGGCCGGAATCCCGGTTTCTTTTTCCGCCCATTCCGGCGTGTACTCTTTGACAAAATCCTGCAGCTCGTTGAACCCGTGGACCCATTTATCAACATATGAGGCATCATAGAGCCGCTCTTTGATAATCACGTTGATCAGCCCGTAATTCAGGGCCAGGTCGGTGCCCGGCCGGATCATCCAGTACCGGTGTGCCTTGCCTGCCGTCACATTGACCCGGGGATCGATATAGGTGAGTTTGGCCCCTTTTTCCAGAGCATCCATCAGGGTGTTTACTTCTTTAACATTGATGGATTCAAAAATATTTCTGCCGTACAGGACAATATGCCGGGTGTTCCCGTAATTAATGCCCATCTGCCCGTCCGTGTATCCGAACATGGAGCGGCAGGCCGTATTCATGGACCCCTTGCACAGTGCATCATGCGTGAAATGGTTGGGAGACCCCAGGGCCTTCAGAAAGGTTTTGCTCACGTGGGTACTCAACTGTGCGCGCTCCCCAAGGGCAATGGCTTTCCCTCCATGGGTTTCCTTGATTTCTTTGAGCCGGGTGGCCACATAGTCCAGAGCTTCGTCCCAGGACGCTTTGCGCCAGTTGCCGGAACCCCGGTCCCCCACCCGGATCAGGGGTGTCCGGGGCCGCTGGTCATCCAGAAGCATGGATTTGCCGGCCGATCCCCTGGGACACAGACGACTGTCGATTCCCGCCACATGAGGGTTACCCTGAATCCAGTCTACATGCCCGTCTTTGACGCTGACTTTGATGGGGCATCTGACCGAGCACATGAAACACAAACTGAACACATCTTTATCCATAATTTACTGTCTCCTTATTCCTGGCAATTTAAACTTACGACAACTTATTAGCCATAACCGTGCCAGGATTTCCCTGTTTCAAAAAAAAGTATCAAAAGCGATGCCCATTTCCCTGAAATCGCCCGGGACCCTGAAAATATCTTTCAAGTAAACCATTGAATTTTCACGACGTCAAGAGAACAGGCGTATTCGAACCCGCCTGGAATCCAGTTCCAGTTAAATGGGACGCGGAAAGGTGCAATAAAAATAATGCGGCGCAAATTTTATTTGCGCCTTCTTTTTTTCCGGACTGGATTTCCGGTCCGGGAACGCTTTCTTGACAATTTCATCTTTTTATGCCTTACTTGCGGGAACTCTGGGTTATTCTATCCGGATTAACCGATTAAAGATGAATAATAACGACCCATCATGACCAAACGTTACCAGGCCCCCATTGTCAAAAAAGCTTTTGATATACTTTCCGCCATATCCAGGTCCAGAAAAGGATTGCGTATCAGCGACATTTCTTCCCGTCTGGACATCAGCAAAAGTACGGTTCACGGCATCACCGCAGCATTAGAGGAGCAGGGCGCCATCACCCGGGATCCCTCATCCAAACGCTACGCCATCGGTCTGACCCTGATGGAACTGGGCAAGGCCGCCTATGAACGGGTGGATATCATCCAGACCGCCCGGCCAATCATGGAAAACCTGATGGAGCAATGCAATGAGTCCGTGTTTCTGGGAATCCGGAACCAGGATCATGTAACGGTCATTGACATCGTCGAGTCCAGAAAAGATTTCAAGATCAGTTCTCCCATCGGTACGGCACTTCCCCTGCTTGCCGGGGCCGTAGGAAAGGCGTTTTTATCCTGCATGCCCACAAACGATGCGGCAGATTATCTGAAAGCCAATCCCATCCGCCGATTCACAGCCCAAACCATTACAGAGCCGGCTGATTATCTTAAAGAACTGGCGGCCGTCAAATCCAGAGGATATGCGCTGGATGATGAAGAATACCTGGTTGGCGTCAGGGCTGTGGCGGTATGCCTGTCCCCTTTCTCCGGCCATCTGCCCGCCCTGTGGGTCGTGGGATTCAAGGCCGGGATGTCCGATGACCAGATGCCGCACATCATCAACCGGACACTGGATGCAGCCAACCGCATCAACCAGGCCCTGGCCTGAAGAGGAGTGCCGGCCTTCATTTAGAGTTACGGATCGTAAAAATCCGGTGTGTCCGCCTCGGTGAGGGCCGGGTATTTTTTTGCTGGAACAAAACAGGGGGTCAGGAATATTTTCCTGACCCCCTGGTCGTTTCTGTGGTAGGCACGAGCGGACTTGAACCGCTGACTTCTACCGTGTCGAGGTAGCACTCTACCAACTGAGTTACGCGCCTGAAATGATCTGAATCTTTTATCAGACCCTGAAATTCATGTCAAGAAAAACTGCAGTTTTATTCCAAAATTGTCGATTCATCAATGAAGCGGATGCTGACCAGTGTGTCGGTCAACTCAATGATTTCAATACCAAATCCATCAAACGCCGAAAGCATGATACGGTTGGCGAACTGGTCGGGACCGCCTTTGTATACCATTTCCAGAACCGCCTGGTCGGATCCGATCTCCCGGGGCTGGACATTTTCGATTTCCCGGATTTCCGCGAACCGTTTTTTCAGGGCAATGAACCGGGGCAGGAATTCATTTCCTTCGATCCTTACATCAAATGCGGTTTCTTTTCGCTGCTTCTGTGTCCAGATCTCGTCGATCTGGGCTGTAAGGTCGGCTGCCGACAGAGCTGCAGCCTGAATAATGGCCTGGACATCACCCGGCTGGTCTTCACCGGCTCTGGCCGAAGCCTGGTGTTCACACCCAGCCACCGATTCTCCGGTAGTCACATCCAGCACATCCAGATGGATGACCGCTTCAAATATTTTTTCATCCCCCATGCGGTTGATGGATTCAGTGGCACCGGCCCGGCCTATTACGACCAGATCGGCGTTCATTTCTTTTGCCAGATCCACGGCAGCTTCAAGGTCGTAAATGGATTGAAAACGGACACCATATGCCTGTGGGTCAGGGTATTCCATCCCCACCCCTGTCACGTGGAACCGCTTTTGAGCCAGCAGGTCCGCCAACCGGACTGCCGTATGAGAGTGATACGGTTCCGGATTGTTGCCCCACCAGTATTTTGGCAGCAGATCCTGAGCGGTTTGCTCGGCAATGAGAAGGAGAACCCGGGGACGATCCACATCCATCTCGATGATTCCGGCTTCCTTGAGCGTCTGCTCCAGCATGCCTGAATCGACCCTGGATTCAACACCCACCAGATAACTGTTCTGGTGGGTCACTTCTCCCAGAACCCGAAACGTGATGATATAATCCTCGGCCGCAGGTAGAATCCGGGTATGGAGAAACGTCAGGTTGGCGGTAAAGACCCTGGGAGATACCACCTGCGCGAACGCCTGGGCCACTGCCTGCTGGAGAGCGGTAGAAATCGCAGCCTGTCGGGCTTTGGGGACATCCCCGTCGGAAATTGGTTGAACACCGGCAGTCAGGAACTGTATCTCAACCGTTTTCGAAACAACTGGTCCCGAAACCAGCAACAGCAGCACGACCAGAATCCCAGCCAGGACACCCGCCTGTTTTCTGATACCCATGATTACACCTTTCTGTGGACGGCATAGTTTGCGATTAAGGTTAAAATGGTTTTTGAATCGGATGCCTCAAAACTTTCCAGTGACTGTTCCGACCTGGCCACACACTGTTGAGCCTTTTTCAGAGTATAAGAGATCCCGCCCAGAGACTCAAGTTTTTCCTTCATCTGCCGGAATTGAACGGGATCGAACGTTGGATCGGCCAGCATCTGTGTCATCCATTCGCGGTCTTCAGGAACCGCCCTGGCCAGGCTGTGGATCAGTGGCAGAGTCAGTTTTCCCTCCCGCATGTCCGCCCCTGGATTTTTTCCCAGCTGGTCTGCAGTGGCGGTATAATCCAGAAGGTCATCTGCCATCTGAAAGGCCATGCCCAGATGAAACCCGAAATCGGCCAGCGCGGCCTCTTCCTCGTTTGATGCCCCGGCCAGGATCGCCCCGCACCGGCAGGCACCCTGGATCAGCACTGCGGTTTTCCGCTCGATAATTTTCAGATACTGGGCCTCGGTGAGATCGACACGGCCCTTTTTTTCGAGCTGGTCGATCTCTCCTTCAGACATCTCCCGGGTAATGTCAGCAACCACGGAAATCACCCGGGGGTTCCGGGTCCGGGCCGCAATATTCAGGGCCCGTGCCAGCAGAAAATCACCGGTGAGCACCACCTGGGCTGCCGGCCAGCGGGTTTGGGCCGCCTGCCTCCCCCGTCTCATGGCCGCGCCGTCCACCACGTCATCATGCAGCAGGGTGGCTGCATGCAAATATTCAAACATGGTGGAGAACACGACCTCGTCTTTGCCTCTGTAACCGCACATTCGGGCCGCATGAATAAACAACAGCGGCCGCAGCCGCTTGCCGCCGCTGAACAAAAGATGGGAGGCGATCTGTTTCACCAGGTCCAGGTGGGGGGCCAGATGGTCTTCCAGGGCCTGTTCCACCTGAATCAAATCCGGCGTGACCCGCTCGATGATCTGTGTTTTTAGATCCTTATTCATGCCTTATTCCCGGCGATGTCATATTCATATCCGTCGGTTATCTTTACCTGAACCATGGACCCGATGGCAAGCCCTTCCGAATAAATAAAAGTGACCCCGTCCACCTCCGGGGCCTGGAACATGGTCCGGCCGATGTACAGGCCCGGCTCCGGATTCTCTTCCACCAATACGCCATACGTTTTTCCCACATGTTCCTGGTTGATCTGTTCCGAGATCTCTGCCTGGGCCGCCATCAGGGTGTCATGGCGAACCTGTGCCACCTCGTTTGGCACATGATTTGTCAAGGCATGAGAAGGCAGGTCATCGGCATCAGAATAGATGAACACGCCCAGATGATCAAACCGGATCTCTTGAATAAAATTCAGCAGGGTGTCAAACATCTTACCTGTTTCGCCGGGAAATCCGGTAATCACCGTAGTGCGCAGCGCCGCATCCGGGTCTGTCTCCCGGATCATATCAAACAGGTCCTTGAGACGGGCTCTGGAATAGGGCCGCCCCATTCGCTGCAGCATCGTGGGGTCTGCATGCTGGATGGGCACGTCATAATAGGCGCAGATATTGTCATGGGCCTTGACGGTCTGAACCATCTGCCGGGTCAATGATTCCGGATGGGTATACAGCATTCGAATCCACGCGTCCGGGTTCACAGCGGAAATGTTTTGAGACAGGGTCTCCAGCACATCGGCAAACCCGGTGCCCTCCGGCAGATCCCGACCGTAATCCGTGGTGTTTTCCGCAGTGAGAATGATCTCTTTCACCCCTTTTTTCACCAGGATCAGGGCTTCGGCACAGATATCATCCATCGGCCGGGACCGCTGCCGGCCCCGCAGGGTGGGTATGATACAGTAGGTGCAGTGCCGGTTGCAGCCTTCAGACACCTTGACAAAGGCATAAGGGTCGCCGGACAGGGCCCGGTCCACAGACAGGTCGGCAAACCCCCTCGTGTCGGGATCCGGAAAGAGGATCACGGGAGACACGCCCCGGTCTTCCACCACCTCCACAATCTGTTCGCACGCCCCGGTTCCCAGAAACACATCCACTTCAGGCAGGCTCCGGGTCAGATCCGGGTCATCTTTGTACCGCTGGGCCAGGCAGCCGGTCACGACCAGACGACGACACGCGCCCTTTGCTTTACATGAGGCCATCTCCAGGATGGTGTCCACGGCCTCGTCCGCCGCCGACGAAATAAAGCTGCACGTGTTCACCACAATGACCTGTGCCCGGGCCGGGTCATTGGTTTGGGTGTGCCCGGCTGCCAGGAGTTTTCCCAGCATGATTTCACTGTCCACCTGATTCCGGGAACACCCCAGGGTTTCAAAATAAACGATCATATGGCCTTGGCCATCAGATCCCCCATCAGTTTGGAGAACCGGGACGGATTGTCCAGCTTGCCGCCTTCGCTGACCACAGCGATGTCAAACAGCAGGTCCGCGTAATCGGTGAGCACCGGGTTGGTGGTGTCGGTCTCGAAGATCTGTTTGATCTTTTCCATGACCGGGTGGTTGACATTCACCTCCATGACCCGTTTCTGTTCCGGGGTTTTCTGGCCCGATGCCTTGAGGATCTTTTCCATGTAGGCGCTCATGCCCCAGTCATCCCCGGACAGGCAGGAGACCGAATCTTTCAGGCGGTTGGACACCACCACATCCTTGACCCTGGACTCCAGCTTGCCCTTGAGAAACGACAACAGTGCCGAGTACTCATTTTTCTTTTCATCATCCACCTTTTCCAGGTCCAGGTCCCCTTTTTCCGCGCTCTTGAGTTTCTTTTCCCTGTATTCGGTCAACGACTGGGTCACCCATTCATCAATGGGATCCACCATGAGCAGTACTTCGTAATCTTTGGACTTCAAAGACTCCAGCAACGGTGAATTCATCAGGGAGCTCAGGTTTTCTCCGGTGAGATAATAGATCTCTTTCTGATCTTCCTTCATATTTTCGACATACTGGTCCAGGGTGACATATTTGCCGTCGGATTTGGTGGTTTTGTACCGCAGCAGGGCCGCAATCCGCTCCTTGTTGGCAAAATCCGTTGGAATGCCGGCCTTCAGTGCCTGGCCGAATTCGTTGTAGAACTCCTCGTATTTTTCCGCATCCATCTCCTCCAGGGTCGAAAAGATCCGCTTGACCAGATTTTTGCGGATGTTACGCACCAACCGGTCTTCCTGGAGGATCTCCCGGCTCACGTTCAGATTCAGGTCCGGGGCATCCACCACTCCCTGGACAAATCCCAGGTAGTCGGGCAGCAGCTCCTTGCAGTCATCCATGATAAACACGCGTTTGCAATACAGCTGCATCCCGTGCTTGCGCTCGGGCCGGAACAAGTCGAACGGGGCCTTGGACGGGATGTACATGAGCACATCATATTCGGTGACCCCTTCGAACCGGTTGTGGATCACTGCCATGGGATTGTCCCAGTTGTGGCTGATATGCTTGTAGAATTCCTCATGCTCCGCTTCGGTGACCTCTTCTTTGGGTTTGGCCCAGATCGCTTTCATGGAGTTGAGGGTCTCATCTTTTTTCACCTTTCGGAAGGTGTCGCCGATGGGTTTGCCGTCCTTGTCCTTGATGATTTCGTTTTCCGGGATGGGCTCGCTCTTTTCCATCTCCATGATCACCGGATAGGTCACAAAATCGGAATGTTTTTTCACAATGTGCTGGATGGTGTACTCATCGGTGAAATCCTGATCGTCTTCTTCAGGTTCTTTCAGATACAGGGTGATGGTGGTGCCCCGTTCTTTTTTGTCAATCTCTTCGATGGTATACGTGCCCTGGCCGTCCGATTCCCACCGGACCCCTTTTTTTGCCCCCGCAGCCCGGGTTTCCAGACAGATTCTATCGGCCACGATAAAGGCGGAATAAAATCCCACGCCGAACTGACCGATCAGCTCAGGGGTCAGGGCGGCCTCCTGTTTGGACTTTTCCAGGACTTCCATGAACGCGGCCGTACCGGATTTGGCAATGGTACCGATGTTCTCGTTGACCTCGTCAAAGGTCATGCCGATGCCGTTGTCAGTGATGGTAAAGGTCTTTTTCTCCGGGTCTACCGCCAGGCGGATGTAGTAATCACTGTCGTCGCTGAACAGGTCCGGTTCGGTCTGCTCTTTGAACCGGGCCCTGTCAATGGCATCAGAGGCATTGGATATGAGCTCCCTGACAAAAATCTCCTTGTTGGAATACAAGGAATTGATAATCAGTCGCAGCAGCTGCTGCACTTCTGTTTTAAACTGGTGTGTTGTCTTCTCTCCCATGGTTACTCCTGTGTCAATGTCAATTGTGTTGATATTCCCTTTCAAATAATTTTTTATAATAATTGTGGCAAAAACCGGATTGTCAAGAGAAGGAGGTGACCCCTTTTGCCTGAAAACCGGCTTGCCATTCACGTCCAAAGATATTACATTGCCCGGGATATCTTTACTCACAGCGTGCAAGGAGTATTCCCATGGAACAAAAAGCATTTCAGGACTATTATTCCGAAGAATTCAGCCATTGTTACGGCTGCGGCCGGCTGAACGAACATGGCCACCAGATTAAAAGCTTTTGGGACGGAGATGAAAGCGTCGCTGTTTTCGAACCCCGGCCCTATCACATTGCCATACCCGGATTTGTCTACGGCGGACTGATCGCCTCTCTGGTGGACTGCCACGGCACCGGTACCGCCGCGGCTGCCACTTACCGGGAACAGGGCAGGGCCATGGACACCGAACCGCCCCTGCGGTTTGTCACCGGATCGCTGCACGTGGATTTCCTGGCCCCGACCCCCCTGGGTGTGCCACTGGAACTGCGGGGCAGTGTATCGGAAATCAGCCCAAAAAAAGTGATGGTGGATATCCGGGTCCTGGCACAGGGCCGCTGCTGCGCCAAAGGCCGGGTCATTGCCGTGAAAATGCCGGACACCATGATGGCAAAGAAATAAAAGCTGTTTCCTTTCATAAATCGACGGAGTACAAGCAATATCATGCCGGGTCTCAGCAAATATATTCTGTTCCTGTGCCTGTGCCTTTTTTGTGTCCAGATCTGTCTGTCTTCTGACACACAGGCGGCGGATACGCTTACCATCGCACTGACTGAACAGGAAGCCGCCTTTATCAAGGAACATCCAGTGATCCGGGTGAGCAGTGAGATGGACTGGCCTCCGTTCGATTTTGCCGTTGGAGACCAGCCCTTTGGCCTGAGTATCGATGTGATGACCCTGCTGGCCGCCCGGCTGGGCCTTACATTCGAATACATTAATGGATACCGGTGGAACGAGCTGATTAACCTGTTCCGGGAAAATCAGCTGGACCTGCTTCAATCCGCCTATAAATCCCCCAGGCGTGAGGAGTTTGGCCGGTTCACCCGCCCTTTTTACAAAGACAAAACCGTGTTCGTGGTACCGTCCTATTCACCGGGCATATCCGATATCACCGATCTGAACGGAAAAATTATTGCCATTCCCAAGGGTTGGGGCCAGGAAGCCTATATATCTGACCGATATCCAGATATCCAAATCTTGACGGTCAACAACATTGAAGACGCGTTTCATGCGGTCATGAACCACAAAGCAGATGCCGCCGTTGAGCTGTCTGCCGTGGCCAGATATCTGATCAAGAAAAATTATCTCACCGGCCTGAAAATCTCGGGATGGTTCAATGAATATGACAACAATGACCAGAAAGCCCTGCATATCATGGTCAGAAAAGACTGGCCTGTTTTGCACCAGATGCTGGAAAAAGCCTTGCTGACCATCACGCCCGGCGATATTGCGGCCCTGGAATACAAATGGCTGGGAGAAATCCGGCCCCGGATCAACAAGGCCCTGAACCTGACCCCGGAGGAAAAGGCGTTTCTCGATACCCATCCAAAAATCCGTGTGGCCAACGAGATGGACTGGCCGCCCTTTGATTTCATACAGAACGGTGAGCCGGCCGGGTTTGCCATTGATTATATCCGGCTGCTGGCGGAGATCGTCGGGCTCGATCTTGAGTTTATCAACGGCTACACCTGGTCCCAGCTGCTGGAAAAGGGTCGCAGAAAAGAGATCGACCTGTTTCCGGGATTGTGGAAAAGTCCTGACAGGGAAGAATTTCTGAGTTATACCCGCCCCTACATCCAGTTGAGCAAGGTGCTGGTCACTCCAAAGGACGCCCTCCCGGTCAATTCCCTTGCGGACATGACGCATCAAAAAATTGCCCTGCCAGCCGGCTACACCCTCACCGAAATGGTTATGGCCCGGTATCCGGACCTGGACTATGTCATGGTCAAAAACCCTGCCGAAGGCCTTACGCTGGTGTCTCTGGGGCGGGCAGACGGCTTTGTCGGTTCCCTGGGCATTGTCAACCATATCATCAAACAGCAGTTCATCAACAATGTGCGGGTGGTCGCGGAAATCGAACTCGGCGAGGACCTGCCGCTTTACATGGCCGTCAGAAAGGACTGGAAACCCCTGGCTGCCATCTTTGACAAGGCCATGAACCAGGTGGACCCGCTTCAGTATGATGCCATTGTCAAAAAATGGATCGGCACCATGAACCCGGCCGGTGAACTGACCACCCTCACCCGGGAGGAAAAAGCCTATCTGGGCACTAAAAAGAAGATTTCCCTCTGTGTGCGAACCGATGCCCCGCCATTTGAATCCCTGGACAGCGCTGGTGAATACCGTGGCATTGTGGCGGATTTCTATGAGGTGCTGAGCCGGAAAATCGGGGTACCCATTCAGGTTATCGGCAATGGTTCCAAAGTCGGCGGATGTGACATGATTTCAGTGATGACAGACAATGATCCGGATCTATCGGTCATGCAGCCCGGCTCTGTCTATGCCAGCTACCCTCTGGTCATTGCCACGGACCGCAATGCCCTGTATATCAACAGCCTGGACGCTGTCGGTAAAAAACCCATTGCCATGAACACTCGGGCCCCGTTCTACCCGGACATTCAGACCCGCTATCCGGATGTAAATTTCATCCCGGTGGACTCCGTTGCGCAAGGGCTGGAACAGGTCCGGAAAGAAGTGGTGTTCGGCCTGGTGGACATGGCCCCGGTCATCGGCCATTACATTCAGGAAAACAGACTGTTCGATCTGAAAATCTCAGGAGAACTGCCTTACCAGGTCCGGCTTCAGGCAGGCATTCGGGCGGATGATCCAGTGTTGTTTCAGGTTGTTGAAAAAGCGATCCATTCCCTGACTCCGGAAGAAAAAAAACAGATCTTTCAGAACTGGATGACCGTCAATTATGAGAAGGGTTTCGATTATATCCTGTTATGGCGCATACTGACGGTCCTGGTTATCATCGGATTTTTTGCCGCCTACCGCCATATCTCCGTCACCCGCTACAATATCAAGCTGGGCCGTCTAAACAGGGAGTTGGTCCAGGCCAACAAAAAACTGGAAGCCATGTCCTATCTTGACGGGCTTACCGGCATCCCCAACCGGAGGAAATTTGATGAAGTCCTTGAGGATGAGTGGAAGCGGTGTGAACGGAATCAATTGACCCTGACCCTGCTGATGATTGATATTGACTATTTCAAACCTTTCAACGACAGATATGGTCACCTGGAAGGTGATGATTGCCTGAAAAAAGTAGCGCAAACCCTTCAATCCTTGTTGCGCCGACCCGGTGATTTTGTGGCCCGTTACGGTGGCGAAGAGTTCAGCATCCTTCTGCCCGGCACCGACCCGGCCGGCTCCGAAAACCTGGCCCGAAAAATACTGGACACCGTGCTGGCCCTTAAAATCCCCAACCAGGATTCAGATGTGTCTGACTGCCTCACCGTGAGTCTCGGCGGCATCAGCACTGTTCCCACACGGGCATTGCCCGCCAACTGGTTCATCAAAAAGGCCGACCATCTGCTCTACCAGGCCAAGGAAAACGGCCGGAACCGTTACCGGCTGGAGGTGTTGTAAATCATCGGGCGCAATGATGTAACCTGAGACTCGAAGCCCTGGAAAAAGGTGGGTTCATGCACGACAAAACAAAAGACATCGACGTCTGCTGGGCAAAACAACTGCAAAAAGAACATGGCAGGATCTGTTACCAGCAAAGCATTTCACTGCCTGTGCCGACAGTCAGCATCGTTGCCGGTAAAAACCGGTTGGGATATTGGACCCCTCACAATCAGGTCATTTCCATTTCCAGGCATCTGATAGAAAACAACCTCTGGGAGACGGTTCTGGAAATATTCAAACATGAAATGGCCCATCAATATGTCAGTGAATACTTTGACAATGCCGACTGTCATGGGAAAAGTTTCAAAGCGGCCTGTGACGTCCTGGGTGTGCACCCGGCTTTTGCAGGAAGCGACTTCAATCGAAAAGAACAGTTAGCGGCCTTTATGGGTACCCTGCCGGAAAAGGCGCAAACCCTGTTACGCCGGGTGGAAAAATTGCTGGCACTGGGGCAGTCAAGTGTTGAATCTGAAGCACGGGCAGCATCCAGGAAAGCCAATTATTTGCTGAACAAATACAATCTGGACCGGATTCACAGAGATGAAACCGATTCTTCAGATATAAGATATCTGTATCTCCGGACCGGCAAAAAACGCATGGAAAGCATTGAAAAGATGATTCTGGGTTTTCTGGAGGAATTCTATTTTGTCAATTGCGTGATCGCAACCATCTATGATGCCGCAATCGGTGAAGAATATAAGGCCGGGGTCCTGATTGGCAGGAAAGAAGCACTGGTGGTCGCTGAATATGTTTACCGGTTTCTTTTGAATACCTCCAGAGCGTTGTGGAAAGATTTCCGGAAAAAACATTCCGGCCGGCGGACAGGCAAAGTGGCGTTTGATTCAGGATTCATGAAAGGCATCCGGTCCAACCATGAAATGATGTTCAAACAACCGGAAGATGCCGCAACCCCTGGTGACACATACCTGCCGATCGCGACGGTCAAGGCATTGCGGGTCCAGTGCCGGGCAGAAAACAACCGTGAAAAAAACCGTTTGTTTCCCCGGTTGGTCAGAGACCGGTCCTCTTTCCGGATGGATGAAAACGCTTTCCGCGAGGGCATGGCACATGGGAAAAATACCTATATCAGCCGGCCGGTTGAACATAAAACAACTGACATCACCGCATTGCTGAACCGGCAAAATGGACCCGCCGCAATCTGATCCGGCTCCGGACCTGCCTTGAAACCGTCACAACTTTCTGCTCTCTGAAAAACAAACCCGGGAGATATTTGCCATGCTGACTACCGGAATCCAACAGAACTGGAATGTCTTATGTGACGAAACCGAACTGAACGAGGTGGACAAAAAACTCCTGAAGGGTCGGCAGTTTCTGAACCCTTATTCACTGGAGACATAAGTGTCACAAAGCGATGGATGGATTGAATGTCAGAAATGCATGGAAATGCCATCATCCCTTTCAAGAGACTCGTTAAAACTGGTGACCAGGCCTGATAAAAACATCTTCAGCTGATCCTTGCTGAATTTCAATTGTGGCAGCCGATCCATTACCAATTCACCAACAGCCAGAGACTGGGCAGCATCTCTGCATTTTTTTGCCGGCTCCCTGTCATCTCTCCGGCTGACCCAGAATTTATGCAGGGCAAAGGCCCGGGAGTCGGGAACCACCATTCTGGCGGGAACCCCATCCTTTCCGATCACGACCTGATCAAATTTCGGAGAAGACAGCAACCAGGACAAATTCATGACCTCTACCGCGACAAGAACATCTTTGCCCCCGATTCTGTCCCTTTCCCTGTCTGTCATTCGAGAAGGCATGGCTTTCAGAAGATCAACCATAAAGCCATCTTTATTCACCACACGAAACCGCTGCTTACGAAATGTTTTGATTGCCGCACTGTTCGGATAAAATTTCTCATAGATATGTTCTGTTTCGGGAGACCTCGGGCCTAAACTTTTTCCCGCATCATATTCTCCCCGGGATCGAAAAAGGTACTCTTGCCTTTTGATTTTTTCCAATGCATCCCGCCACGGTAAGCCACCGCATTGCGATATGCCTCCCGAAATGCATCATACAGTTGCGAGGCATCGATGAATATTCTGGCCTGGTTGGTTCCCATTTCTGCATAAGACATAGTGGCATCCGTTTGTTTTCTATAAAAATTTGAAAATAGATGAAGTAAATAAAACTATTTGAATTTAAAACATTTTTCAACCAAAATACAAACTTTTTTGCATTTTGGTTTTTCAAGCCCTGCCGGACCCGAATGAATGGTGAAGGTATTCCGCTGAAAAAACCGCGTCTCTTTCCCGGAAATGGGATAACAATTGTTTGTAACAGCTGTTTTTCACAAGCAGAAATTCCGTATGGGGGATCACGGAGAAAAAAGCCTTGCTGCCGACGATGATCAGCTTTTTTCGGGCCCGGGTCATGGCGACGTTGAGCCGGTTGGGACTGTTCAGAAATTCACTGGTCAGGTGATCCGGGTCCGATGCGGTCAAGCCGAAGAAGATGAGATCCCGCTCCGCTCCCTGGACCCGTTCCACCGTGTCCACCAGAGGAAGCAAAAAATCCTTTGGATTGAGTCCGCTGTCCGGTGTCATTTCTTTTGGGATCAGGCCCTTTTCGGAGATCATATTTGAAAGCCGTTTGAGGATCTCGTTGTTCTGGGTCCGGTGGGGAGTGATGATGGCCATCCGGTCCGGGGAAACCCCGTGGCCGCATATCAGGCGGCATGCCAGTGCGGCCAGGAGATCCGCCTCTTCATCGGATTGCTGGGAACATCCCTGGTGGTCGGTCAGGACCAGCGTGACCGGTCTTTCCGGGTCCAGAATTTGCTCGATCCACCCGTCGTCACCCAGCGAGTCATGATATCCTTCCCTGACAGGATCCAGGCAAAGCCGTGCCCGGTCCACCTCCGGGGCAGGGGCAAGGACCTTCCCATACCAGGTTTTGGAAGGAAACGCGCAGATTTCCCGGTTCATCCGATAGGTGGTGCTCAGGGTTACCCGGTGACACGCCGGGTATTGGTTCCGGATATGGGTCAGAATGGAACCGCTGAACCGCACCCCTTGCTTTCCATCCTTTCTGCCCTCTTCATCCGCACTGTTCTCTTTGTCGTCATAGTTCCCCATGACAATGGGGGGCAGCTGGTGTTCATCCCCCAGAAACAGAAAATTTCCCCTGCCGTAAATCAGGCTGAGCAAGGCCTGGGGCAAAGGCACCTGGGAGGCTTCGTCAAAGATGATCCAGTCCAGGGCCAAAGGAAACCCATGGTCTTTGCTCTTGAAAAGCGAATAAAATCCGTATCCGGTGGCGCCCAGGATCAACCAGGGCCGGGCCGGAAGATTTTCGGCATCCTGCACATATTCCACTGCAGGTACTTGCTGTCTACCGGGACACTCCTTTTCTTCCCCAGAGGTGCCGGGAGCGGATGGGTCCGTTTGAGGAGACCTGTTTTCCCCCCATTTCACACACCGGCCCGGAAAACTTTCGGACAGGTGCCGGGCCGCCAGCTGAGCCACTTTTTCCAGCACCGTATCAATGGCCTGGTGGGTCAGGGCTGTGATCCCGATGCGGAGTGGTCTGCCAGCATCATGGGCCGCCAGTATCAGGGCGATGATGATCCAGCCCAGAAGATGGGTTTTTCCGGTACCGGGCGGTCCCTGAATCAGGCCGGTCTGATACTGAAACGGCAGCGTCAGGGCCTGCTGCTGGGCAGGGTTCAACCCGCGGTCATCCCGCGCCAGCCATTGTTCCACCCAGCCAAGGGCGGATGCCGGCTGCCCCTGAAGCGCATCGCCTGCCAGCAGGTGCCGGACATGGTGGTGTTTTTCATCGGAAAACAGGGCCGTAGCGACATGAACCATCTTGTCCCGGTTCCAGTCCTCCATGTCCTCTTCCAGGGAATAGAACAGATCTTTCCGGCACTTCAGCCGGCCGGACCGGGAAACAAGCCCGACCTCTCCGGCGGTCATGTCATACTGTGCCAGGATCACGGGAAATCCACCCTGGATATCGGCCATGCCCAAGGGCACCAGTTTGAGGAAATCCCCCTGGCGAAATTTGGCTGGAAGGGTCTGGGGAGACAGTTTGAAGATATGGAGAAATCGCCCGTCGTGATCCAGGCGGGCATGAAGAAATGTCAGAAATCCCAGGGACCGGAACCGCTGCATCCGTTCTTCGAGGGGCTGTTCCTGGAGCATCCGGATATCCGCGTCTTTCAACCGCTTTTCTTCCTGGATAAAGGTGATATAGGGCAGGGCCCGTCTATCTGTCCGGTCCTTGACCAGCCATTCCCGGACCCAGCCGCTTTCCAGACACAGGACTGCTGTTTCAACAATGTGCACCATCACAGCAAGCCCCTGTGCCACCTCCCGGGCAGCCGGCTCACCGCCGGGTTCGCGGCTCCGGTGGAACAGGGTCAAAGGGGGTGTCAGGGTCTCTTGATATCCAAATACCCGGCCAAGGGTATAAAAGGAGACCGCCCCCGGCACGGGCATGTAAAAATGGCGGAGCAACACCTGTTTTATATCTGTCCACGGCGATGGCTGGGTCTGAAAGAGGAAGTGGCATGAATCATCCGATGTCTGCCCGGCCCACTGAATCAGTGCCCTGCGGGATTGGGAACCAAGATGAAAAATATGGGGTCCCTGACCTGAATGGATACTGTCCTCCCAGTGCCGCGCCAGTTTCTTAGCAAACGTTTTCCATACCCGGCATCGCGCAACGTCGCTCTCCATGGTCCACACCCGGGATTCGAGCGTCTGCCGGGTATGCGGGTCCCACAACTGCCATCCCAGGACCCAAGGTTGACCGGTCAGCCGCTCTGTTTCCACATGGATGAAAAAAATCCGGGAAAGGTTGGCCGGAAACAGGTGGGTCTTTTTTCCGTGAACCCGGATACGGCCGGTTAAAAACGCATGGCACCATCCGGCCAGTTTGGCCCGCTGTCCCGGAGAAAGGCGGGATTTCATGTCCGAACGGCCGTCTTCACCGCCTTCAGTCATGTTTTCCAATACCCTGGCCGTCTTTTCCAGGGTGGTGCAGCCCATCTCTTTCAGCGCCATCAGCTCTCCTTTGGTCAATGCGGGCAGAAACTGAATCTCTTCCCGGGAAAGGGCCTGGGCATAACACCCGGCAAATCCGGAACAGGCCGTGCACCGGGTTTTGAGCCGGTGGTCTGCATCAGCCGGCCGGTCCGCCAGGATTCGGCCCAGGGTGTGGCACAGGCTGGGAACGGCGGCTAGAAAAGGGGTTAAATCGAACGCGTGGGTCTTTCCGGCTGTCAGGGACCGGTCCCCGGGTTGTGGAGAAATAATAAATCCGCTGTGCGAGACCCGGGCCGGAATACCGTGGTCTGTGATTATTTTTTCCAGGATCCAGGCATAAACCGCCACCTGCCATTTCTGATGGTACCGGGGGTCAGGGCTGCCCTTGATGTCGCCCACCTGGATCACCACCTGATGGCGACCCCGGTCCGGGCCGGTTTCCTCATCCACCCGTGGCAGGGACAGCTTCAAAAGATCCGGGATTCCAACCGCATCCATGCCGGGAAATTGTGGCACCAGCCCGTCCGTCTTGAGGCCGCACTGGGATATCCACACCTGCCGGGATATCGGCCCGTTCCCGGCAATGAGCTGAGACACTGTTTCTTTCAACAGTCTCAGACCCGCTGCCCAAATCGGATCCCCCGGCTCTTCCGGCTCTTCGGGTGCCGGGGAGACCAAAACCTCCCCCTGTGCCTCGAGGGATGCCAGTAGGGCCTGCTCATGGCAACGTCCCTGATCCCGGGCAAGGCCCATGAGACCGTCCGGATCCTGCGCCGGGTGGTCCAGGCCGAGGTATTTCAGGCAGAAGTGGCGCCGGCACTGGCTGAAATAGATATAATCACTGACCATGGTGGCGGTCAGACGACGACCGAAATCGTAACAGGGATACTGCCACCGGGGAGAGGAAAATGAAAGGGGCTCCAGTGCCGGCATTCCCTGCTGCAGCATCTTCTGTTTTTCTGTTTCCAGCAGGGAGGCGCAGGCATCCATCTCCCAGGCCGGGGAGTCATCTGCTCTTTTTTCATCCGGGTGAAGTCCGGCAAGGTGGGCCATATCTCCTGAAACGATATCTGAACGGGACGACCGATACCGGGCAAACACCTGCGCCACCCGCCGGTCATATAGAAAATCCGTAATTTCCGCCACCATCAGGGATTTGGGCAGGGTTTTCCAGAAAACACTCAACGGCACCAGACCCCGGACAGCCTGGAAATGGGAAGCGACCCAGGCATGAAAAGCGGTTTTCTCCACGGGCAGATCCAGGGTTTCAAACCGGACCCACCGGGAGCATTCCACCCCGGTTTCACTGGCGGTGACCGAGAGGTTTTCGTCCTGGAACCGGTCCCGGATGGCCCATTCCAGCACCAGGTTCGCGGCCGCACCCAGAAAGGTGCAGAAACGGAACCGCGCATTGCTGCCGGGGATCACCTCGATGCCGTTGGCCAGCACCACGGGTCTGGCATAAGTTGCCTGTTCCCGGCCCAGCAGTTGCCGGGTCCGGGACATCAGGCCGCTGTCCTCGGGCATGGCACCGGAAGTGAGAATCCGTTTCATGGCCTGTGCCACTTCAAAGGACACCCGGGGGCCCAGCCCGACCCAGACCAGGTCTTTTGCATCCTTTCCCGCCCAGGGCCGGGCCACCACCTTGCCGGGGTCTCCCTGCTCCTGGATTTTCAGGATCTCCAGCCCCCGGCCCGAAAGCTGGACCCGGTCTCCCACATCCATCTGGGAGACGATGGACTGGGGGATGTCTGCCACGGGTTTTTCCGAAACCTCCAGAAGGTATTCCTTTTCCGCTTCCGGGAAATTTCCCCAGATCTTTCTGGCCAGAAAATGGTTCCGGTATTGCCAGCCGCCCCGGACCAGGCCGGGACGTGGACAGGGCTTAAGCCATCCCTTGCTTTCAAGGGACTCAAAAATGACGGGCAGCCGCTTTTCCGGGTCCGAGAAAAGAGATTCCAACGCATCGAGGGAGATCTCCTTTTTTTCATACAGGCAGGAGATCACCTGCTGGCTGAGGACACTTGGCAATTCTTTGGGAACCGGTGTTTCGATCTTGCCTTTCCGCCCCAGTTCCAGAAGGGCCAGGAACCGGACCACCTGGGTGCCGGCGGAGTCTCCGGAACAGATCCCCCAGAAATTGATGGCCCTTTCCCGGCGATTGGCCCGGCCGATGCGCTGAAGAAAAGAGGACACCGACCCGGGGGGCTGAAACAGCAGGACCGCATCCACATTCCCCACATCGATCCCCAGTTCCAGGGTGCTGGTGGCGATGCAGAGGGCATGCGGATTTTTCCGGAACCGGTCCTCGGCCTTTTTACGTTCCAGGGGTTTGAGATTGGAGTAGTGGAGTTCCGTAACCCCCCGGAACACCCCGGATCGGCCCAGGATCCCGGAAAGCCGGTCGCAGGCGGCCCGGCTGTTGCAGAAAAGCAGAATTTTGCGGTAATGCCAGGCGTGATACAGATCGTTGAGAAGGGCGATTATCTCAGTTTCGCCATTTTTCAGATAAATCAGGCGGGCGGAGATCCTGCGGCCGGTGCCTGCATCAATGGATGCGGTCCCCGGCCTGAAATCAAAAAATGCCGTTACCTCCCGGACCCGGGCAATGGTGGCGGACATGGCGATTTTCTGGACCGGGACCCGGGTCCTTCTGGAGAGCCGGGTGAACAGGCAGGCCAGGTGCCGGCCCCGATACTGGTGGACCAGCTGATGAACCTCGTCGATGATGACCGTGCCCACCCGGGACAAAAACCGTTTCAGGCCCTTGTTGGCGCTTCCCAGCATCACGTCCAGGGATTCCGGGGTGGTGAACAGGATATCCGGCCGGTGCCTGCCGGCCCGCTTCAGGTCCCCGGTGCGCACAGCAAGGGTGAGGCCCAGGCGATCGGCGATCACGGGTTCGAACCGCCGCACCAGATCCTTTGCCAGGGCCCGGGTGGGAATGATGTACAGCACCCCGTGGGTTCTGTTCGAAGTGATCACCCGCTCCAGGCAGGGAGCCAGCACGGCTTCGCTTTTGCCGGAACCTGTGGCGGCCTGGAGGATCAGGTCCTTGCCCGCCAGGATGGGCAAAATGACCTGCACCTGGACAGGGTGCAGGCGGGTAAAGGCCCCGTAAAAAGGCCGGAACGTGTTGGGCAGCAGCAGCAGGGGGTCAGGGGCCTGGACCATGAAGCTCAGCCGGACTGCCCCTGCTGTGCCAGGTCCAGGTGGTTGACCAGGACCCGCAGTTTCATGCGGGATTCGGCCCGGCCGTGCCTGGACAGAACCCGGGCAGATTCCTGTTCCAGGCTCTCTTTGTCCGGTTCCCATGCATAGGCGTTACCGTGGAGAATCACGAGCCTGCGGATCAGGTCCTGCCAGTCCCGGGCCGACAGATCCTGGAGCGGGTGGATGTTGAGGTCCTGCTTCCAGGCCCTGTGGTAATTGCACGCAAAGCAGGGGACCGGTTCCGGTGCTGAGGGGCTGCTTTTCCGCCCCCTGGGGGCACGGGTCCGGTCATAGGGCTCCTCCGCCATCAGAGCAAAAAAATCATGGGTAAAGGCGAACACCGGGAAAAGCCCCTGGTTCCCGGTGTTCGGACAGATGAATTCATGAAGAAGCTCATAGCTTTTGCTGCGACTGGTGATGCGGGTCTGTCCGATGGATTCCCCCTCGTCAAACAACACCATCCAGCCCCTGTACCCCATCGTCTTCAACAACCGGGCCAGTCCCTTGACAGCGGCCAGGTATTGGGCCGGATCACTGCAGACCAGGGAGTGGTCTTTGTAAAACGGCACCTGGCGGTAATGGAAGACCGCCTGAAGACGATGGGCCGGAATCTCCTTTCCCATGAGGGCGTTTTTCAGGATCCATGGAAATTCCCGGGGTCTGAACCGGTCGTGCTTTTTGAGTTTCCGTTTGGCCGGGGGAATATCCATGTTGGGGGAGGCCATGGCGGCCAGAATGACCCTGAACCGGTGGGGCAGGTTTTCGGGGATGAGGTCCATGAGGGTTTTATCCCGGTTGCCGGATTGATTCAGCCAGTGATCCGCTGCCTTTTTCCAGACATCTGTGACACTGTTCTGCCCGTCTGGAAAGGTCATGGCCCCCATCAACGCCCGGTATACCGCTTTGAAATCATGGAACGGGGTCTGTCGTGGATCAAGATTGATGCTGCTGACCACGAAATTTTCAGCCAGGGCCCGCTGCTTCAGGTAGGCAAGACTGTGGGATTTGCCCTGTCCATAGGCCCCGCAGATGCATACATGGCAGGGCCGGCCCGTTTCAAGCCGTGCCACGCCCTGGTCGAACACCCGGTCCAGCTTTTGTTTGCCCGAAGTGAGCCATTGAACCCCTAACGGGTCGAACAGCCCGTCCCTGATCCGTTCCACGGTCCGCCTGAGAGAAAAATTGTCCGTGCCGTTGACAAGGGTCCTGAACGACAGTGCATCCATATGGTCCATCATGGCTTATGAATCCCAGGTCGGCTGCATCTGTTTCATTTTTTCCGCTTCCATCTGCTGCCGGGTTTCCACCATCTGTCGTGCCATGTCCATGTCCCTGGGAGAGGTGCCCTGTTCCGCCAGGTCCAGGATGCTGATCAGCTGCTTGATGAACAGGCGGACCTCGCTGATCACCCCCATCCGTTTCTGGCTGTCACAGATCTGCTCCATCACGCTGTCCGTGACCATCTCTTCGGGATGCCAGCGAAAGGAAATGCCGTGAAGGGTACGCAAGGTCCGGCCCAGGTCCAGCAGTTCTTGGGTCTGGAGCGGAGTCTGGTGAAGGTCCACCAGCACGCCCCGATAGTTGAGGCGTTTTGCGTCACCGATGGATCGGACCCGGCTCCACAGGGCATCATAGGATTTAAACCCCTTTTCCGACATCAGCACGTCCGGGATGATGGAAAAAAACAGGTGCAGATACTGGGCCGCCTCGCTGTTGTCGATGAACAGCCTGACATTTTCATAGGCGGCGTTGCGGATGGTTGTGCTCATGGTCACTACCGTCTCCATCTCGTCCATGAGCAGGATCAGTCCCTGGTGGCCGGTATGGCGCAGAAACAGGATCAAAGAATTCATGAACTGCCGGACATTGCCCTTGTTCAGAAACTCATAGATCTGAAAGGGTTTCAGTTCCCGTTTGGTGACCTTTCCCCCTTCAAACCAGTGCATGAGAATTTTGCTGTCCGCATCCCGGCGGGCCTTGTCCTCCCCTTCCGCCATGGGGTCAAACCGGTTGTGGACCAGGGCGGCCAGGGCATTGGCGAAACTGATGTCCATTCCCGGGATCTCTTTGAACTGTCCGGCCAGGGCCTGGTATGATTGCCCGGCATCCGGCCCCTGTCCTTTGTCCGGGGCATGTTCCAGCTGGTCCAGCCATGCATTCAGAAGGGCCCGGATCCCGGTGCCGGCAAAGTTTCCCCTGATCTGCCGGACAACGGCCTGGTAAACGGTTTCAAATTTATGGATGGGCACATCCCGTGTCAGGACCACAAAAGAGACGGCAAATCCTTTTTCCAGGGCCAGGTGCCGGACAACGGACATGAAATGGGTCTTTCCGTCCCCGTAATCCCCGCTGATGAACCGCACCTTAGCCCCGCCCTTTGAGATATAATTGTCCAGGTCGTCTTCGATGTAGGAAAGCCACTTCTGCCGGCCCACCGTGAACACCGGGACATATTCCACTGGCACGCTTCCCTTGCGCAGCTCCTCGATGATGGATCGGGCCTGGAACGGCTCTAACGCCTCGAGCGCTTCCAGAGAAATCATGACACGGACGCCTGTTTTTTATGAAAGGAGATCGCTGTGATCTGGCGCAGTTCCCCTTCCGGGTCCAGAAGCCACAGGGCCTTGTTCCGCCCCGGGGTGAGCTGAAGATAATATCCGTCCGAGGTCCCTCCGGTATCGGACTGAAAATAGCGCCACAGGTCCACGGAGAACTGATCTTGGCTGTACCCTCTGAATTTCCCCTTGTCCATATTCTGGAAAAACGTTTTGGGCTGAAGAGAAATCACATAGGCCAGGTAAAAGGTCTGCATGGGCACGGGCCGGCCGGCCGGCAGGTCCTCTTTTTCCAGGAGCTCCAGGTAGACCCGGCAAAGGGACTCGATGAACTGCACCGGATCATAGGGGGAATCGTACAGCTGTTTTTTCAGCCGGATCACTGCGGTGAGGATCCGCCGGGGGTCGATGGATTTGAGCACCTTTTTGTTGATCTTCGTGGTACGGCTGCTGAAATCGATCTCCCCGTCAATGCCTTTTAACACGGCAAACCGGGGAAAATCCATCTCGATGGGCAGCCCGGCTTCTTCGCACTGCCGGGTCAGGTCCTCGACCAGGTCCATGCGGTAGCGTTCCACCTGTTCGTGAGCGTAGGTCCCCAGGGCCTCGAACACAGGCCCACAGGATGCCAGGACCTCATCCCGGCAGATCTCCTCCACCGGTTTACTTCGGAGCAGTTCATCCAGACGGAGAAAATCATCCCGTCCCGCGCACCGGATGCACAGCTGGATAAAATCCGCTTTTTTCTGTTTCTGGTTCAGATCCCTTTGAAAGGGCTGGACGATCTGTTTCAGGTCTTCTTGAACACCTTCAAGAAATTCATTGGATTCCGGCATCTGATTTTCCTTTGCAGTTTCAATATTTCAATCTGCCCTGTTCTACACTCCCGCCGGAAAAATTTCAATACCATCACACCGCCTTTTCCGGATCCGTTGCACCAAAGGCCGGTGGTGACAACTTTTTTATTTGGAAAAACAGATGTACAGAACAACGTGCACATCGAGGGAACGGTGAGGTGGACAATGTGACGGCTATTATCGAGAGAGTGTTCAATGATGCGCTATCCCTGCCGCCATTTAGAGGGCTGAGTTGATTCGACGTCTTTTCCAGAGTTTCGATGTCTCAGAGGACAATCATAATCCAGAAGCCTGGCCGGTGTTTTCATGCCGGGCCCGGAGATGCCTCACCGATCGATTCCCTTTCGGTTTGCTCTACCAGGTTCGCAACGATTGCATCCTGGTAGAGGCAATCATGCATCTCAAACGTAACCCGACGCGCTGGTGGCAGCGAGTAGTCGAAGCTTTCAACAAACCAAACAAACGTTCATCTTTCAACGGATGAAGTCGCAATCACGGCATCTCCTTATTCCCTGAGGGATACCGGCGTGTCATGGGGCCTGACCCGGCCGGTTCCCAGCATGGTGATATCCTTGACCACCACATACAGGGCCGGTACAAACACCAGGGTGAGGACCGTGGCGGCCCCTAAACCGAAGCTGATGCTCACGGCCATGGGGATGAGAAACCGGGCCTGGAAACTGGTTTCCGTCATCAGCGGGGCCAGGCCGGCCACCGTGGTCACCGAGGTCAGCAGGACCGGCCGGAACCGGTTGCGCCCGGCCTCGATCACTGCATCGAACACCGCCTCACCGCTCCGGACCCGTGCATTGATGAAATCGATCAGGATCAATGAATCGTTGACCACGATGCCGGACAGGGCCACAATCCCGAAAATGGAGATCATGGTGATATCCAGCCCCATGATGAAGTGCCCGGCGATGGCACCCACCAGGCCAAAGGGAATGGCGCACATGATGATCACCGGCTGGATGTAAGATCTGAACTGGCTGGCCAGCAGCAGAAAAATCATCATCACTGCCACGGCAAACCCTTTTATCAGGCTTTTCATGGATTCCTGGCTCCGCTGGGCCTGGCCTTCCAGGTCATAGGAAACGCCGGGATATTTTCGGGCCAGTTCAGCCAGATTACCGCCCTTCAGATCCTGGACGATTTTGCGGGCATTGGCCTTGTCTTCATCGAGGTCCGACGTCACGGTGATGACCCGGCGGCGGTCCACCCGCTGGATGGTCGAGTATCCACGCTCCGTGGTGATGTCAGCCACCTGGTCCAGCGGAATTTCCCGGTTGTCACGGGTCCGGATTCTCAACTCGCCGATACTGGCCTCGGTTCTGCGTTCCGGCTCCGAATACCGCACCATGACCTTGATGTCATTTTTTCCCCGCTGTATCTGGAGGACTTCGTCCCCATAATAAGCCTGCCGGATCTGGGTGGCGATATCCGCCACGGTCACGCCTAAAGCTTCTGCGCCGGGTTTGATGACCATCTGCTTTTCCATCTTCCCTGGCCTGAAATCATCGGTGATGTCAAAGGTTCCCGGATAGGTGGCAATTTCCGCCTTGAGGTCTTTTACCGCTGCCGCAAGCGTCTCGAGGTCCTCCCCTTTCATCCTGATTTCGATGGGACTGCCGCCCGGGCCGCCGGCGATAATCGTAAAGGTGAGCTGCTCGGTTCCCAGGATATCGCCGGTCAAATCCCGCCACCTGGCGGCGATTTCAGGCGCAGGGATCTTTGGCCGCATGGCAGACGGCTGCACCTCGATCCAGACCTCACCGCAGTGCCCGCCGTACACACCGGGTTTCCAGTCCCGCCGGGGAATCACCCCGACCATGGAAAAAATATTGACGACCAGGTCCTTCCGGTCGCGGACCCGGTCCCTGAAATGATCATTCAGGGCAAAGGCCCCTTTTTCAATCTGCTGGATCGTCTTTTCCGTGGTTTCAAAGGGAGTGCCCAGCGGATAAATGGTTTCGCAGATCATCCAGTTGGAATCGTTCTTGGGAAAAAAGGTATACGGCACATGGCCCCCGGTGATCAGCCCCAAACTGACAATGAGGCATCCCACACCCAGGGCCACCGTGAAATACCGGTTTTCGACGCAGTACCGCAATACCGGCAAATATATCCTCTGAATCACCCAATTCAGCGCTTTTTCCACGTGATGCCGCAGCCAGGCATGCCCCTCTGACAGGTCTTTTTTGACCCACTCAAACCAGAAAAACAGCACCCGGTACCACCGGGGCCTGAACGAACGTCCGGGTGTCAGGGTCCCGTCCAGGTGGGCCGGCAGAATCAGGAACGCCTCAACCAGGGACAGGGCCAGGATACAGATCACGACCTTTGGCATCACGGAGATGAATTTGCCCATGATCCCCTCGATGAACAGGAGCGGGGCAAAGGCCACGATGGTGGTGGTGACCGCCATGACCACGGGACCCCCGACCTGATCCATGGCCGCCAAGACCGCTTCTTTGGGACGTTTCCCCCCGGAATAATGGGTATAGACGTTCTCCCCCACGATGATGGCATCATCCACCAGGATCCCCAGGGTCATGATAAACCCGAACAAAGAGAGCATGTTCACGGAGGCCCCCAGGTACTCAAGCACCAGAAACGCGCCCATAAAGGTGATGGGAATGCCCGAGGCCACCCAGAAAGCGAGCCCCAGGTCCAAAAACAGCGCCAGCACGACAAACACCAGGACAATGCCCTGGATGCCGTTTTTCAGCAGCAGGTCGATCCGGTCCTGAACCAGGTCGGCCATGTTGTACCAGTGGCCCAGTTTCACGCCTTCGGGCAGGGAACCCCGGCGTTCCTCCAGGTAGGAGAGCACCTGTTGTGAGATGGCGATGGTGTCCTGGCTGTCGGTCCTCTCGATCACCACCAAAGCGGCCGGCTGCCCGTTGAACCGGGGCTTGACATCGGTGTCTTCGAACCCGTCTTTTACCTGTGCCACATCCCCCAGCCGGATGGTGGTGCCGTCCGGCCTTGTCAAAACAGGAATCTGCTCATACTCTTCCCCGATATATTTTTTTCCCTTGACCCGGACCAGGAACTCCCCGCCCGGGGTCTTGATTTTACCGCCGGGCAGCTCGATGCTTCCGGTCCGGACCGCGGCCGCCACCTGGTCAAAGGACAGGTGGTAGGTCCGCAGGCTTTCCTCAGAAATCTCCACGGAGATTTCAAAATCCCGGACCCCCACCAGGGAGGCCAGGGAGATGACGTCGGTCTCCACCAGGTCATCCCGGATCTTTTCCGCGGTATCCCGCAGCACCCGCTCGTCCACATCCCCGTAAACCGCCACATAGATGGCCGGTTGATTGTTCTTGATCTCGGTAATCACCGGGTCTTCCGCCTCTTCCGGAAACGTGTCGATCAAGTCGATCTCAGTCCTGACCTCGTCCAGTTTTTCACTGATGTCGGTGCCGCCCTCCAGCTCGATGATCACCGATCCATTGCCTTCAATGGCGGTGGAATACATGGTTTTGACATCTTCCAGGCTCTTGAGCTGCTCTTCGATCTTGATGCAGATGCCCTCTTCGACCTCTTCCGGGGAAGCCCCGGGATAGGGGACGAAAATATGGATCATGTCCATTGAAAACTGCGGGAACATCTCCCGTTTCATGGTCATGGCCGTATAAAGCCCTGCAACGATCAAAAACACCATGATCAGGTTGACACTGACCCGGTGTTCCACCGACCATCTGCCCAGGGCCTTCACGGGGTGTTTTCCTGACGGTCCGCCGGTTTGACCGTAACCGCCATACCGTCAAAAGCCCCGGGCAGTGGCGATGACACGATGTGATCCCCGGGCATCAGTCCGGATTCGACAAACACCTGGTCATTGAATTTTCGCAGCACGGAGACCTGCCGGATCTCAAGCCGGCCGTTTTTGACCACATACACCCGGTTGCCGGTGTGCACCAGGTGTCTGGGCAGGACATAAACGTCATCATAGCGTTTCCCTTCTATCCGGCACTGCACAAAAGCGCCGGGTTTCAGGATCTTCAATGGATTACCGCTGTCCGGCCCTGGATCAGGGAGAATCTCCAGGGTCATGCCAAGGGTCCGGGTTTGATCGTCGATTTCCGCCTTGATCCGGGCCACCCGGGCCGGCCAGTCCCGGGCATCCCGGGGTGCCGCATTGGCCATAGTGACCCGGGCTTCGGGCAGCTGGCCCCTGTCAAACTGCGGCTGGATCCATCTGAGCTCCGCCAGAGGGATGCGGACATCCACATCCAGGGCGCCGACCCTGTAAACGCTGCCCAGGATCTGTCCGGGATTCACATAATCCCCCTTCTCCACCAGACGCGACTGCACAAACCCCTCAAACGGAGCCAGAATCCTGGATTTTTCAAGGAGCAGGTCCATTTTTTCGACATCGTTTCGGGCCAGGGTCAGGGCCGCCTGTTGCTGGGCCATTAGTGGATCGGTCAGGGCGATGCGGTTGCGGATAGCCTGGACCTGGATCCTGGCCGCCAGGTACTGCTGCTGCGCCTTGTCCAGACTGGTTTTTGAGGCAAATTCCCGCTGATTCAACGCCTTGAGCCGCTCCATCTCTTTTGACACCAGGTCCATATTGGACTCGGACAGAGTGAGATCTGAAGACAGATTTTCGATGTCCCGGGTCAGATAGTCGATCTCCGCCTCTGCCCGGGCAACCCGGGCTTTTGCTGCGGCCCGGTCCAGGATGGCTGCACGCCGGTCGATTTCAATGATGACCTGGTCTTTCTCGATCTTTCCGCCTTCCCGGAATGCCGGGTCCATCCTTTCAAGCCGGCCAGCCACTTCAGCGGTCACTTTGACGCTGTTGCGGGGGGCCACGGTGCCGAACGCCTCAACCACCATCTGCTGTGTTTCCGGGTGTGCCTCGATCAGGTGAACTCCGGGAGGGAGCTGTTGGACCTGCTGCCTGTCAGGCGTTTCCCGGATGCTGTACAGCCAGAAGCCCATCGCGGATGCCGCCGCCAGGACAACGACAACCCGGACGAACCGGATGACAATAGATACCATGACCTGTTTCTCCTTATCCGCCTATTAAGGCGGCATGGGAATGTCCCATTCTTTCATGTATTTCCAGATGGAAGTCCGGTTCAATCCGGTCTGTGTGGCCGCTTCCGCCTTGTTCCACCCGGCGGCATGAAGCATAGCCACCAACCGGGTCTGTGTCAATGGATACCGGGTCTGCTCACCGACCGGTCAGAGGCCGGGCCACATCATCCGGGAACACCCCGGCGGTCATGCCGGCACTCGCACCGGTCACCAGGGCTGCCTGTCCTTGAAAATCGATCATTCTTGCGCTCCTGTTTTAAAATATTTCATGGTAATTTTCTGATGTTGTATTACATTTTTTTCAAACGGGCAATGACGACTACCATGCCACTGCCACAAAACCCCATGACCACAGGAGGCCTGACATGGCTCAAATTCATATCAATCCGGAAAACCAGACCCCTGAAACCATTCATTTGACCATCCCTGATGAGGGGTTTGACTTTTCAGCCGCCAAACAGATGGCCAAGGACATGGCCTTTGAAAAATGCGATGCCCCCATGATTTTGTCATGGAAAAACGGCAAAACCGGCGAATCCTATCCCGACTATGAATGCGGGGTGTCGGACCGCCCCTTCTGGATTCGTTATGCCGAAGGCAGAGGCGCCAACCTGACCATTGACTTCAATGATGGCGACTATGTATTCATGATTCTGAAGATGTAGTTTAAACGATCAGCCGGCCGGGAGTAATAAAATGATGCTTAAACAAAGGGCAAGGGAGATATTTGAAGCCGGGCTCCGGGCGGTGGCACCCGAGGCTTGTGTGGCAAAGTACCTGACGGTTTCAGGCAGCGGACTGCATGCCTTCGGCTCGGACATCGACCTGGACCGGATCCGGCGCATATACGTCGCCGGGGCCGGCAAGGCATCGGCGGCCATGGCCAGTGAAGTGGAAAAAGTGCTGGGTTCCCGGATCCATGACGGGGTGGTGGTTACCAAATACGGGCACGGCCTGCCCCTGGATCATTGCCGGGTGATGGAGGCCGGCCATCCGGTGCCGGATGAAAACGGCATGGCAGGGGCAACGGCCCTGCTGGATCTGGTGTCGGGAGCCGGACCGGACGACCTGGTTCTGTGCCTGATATCGGGCGGAGCATCAGCCCTGACCCCGGCACCAGCTGAAGGCATCACCCTTGGGGACAAGCAGGAGACCACCCGGCAGCTTCTGGGGTGCGGTGCCACGATCCACGAGATGAACACCATCCGCAAGCACCTGTCAAAAATCAAGGGCGGGCAGTTGTGCGCCGCCGCAAACGGAGCCCGGGTGGTGTCGCTGATTTTGTCCGACGTGATCGGCGATGACCTGGATATCATCGGATCGGGCATGACAGCCCCGGATACCGGACATTTCAGGGACTGCCGGGCCATTCTTGAACGCCACCGGATATGGGATGCAATCCCTGAACCGGTCCGGAACCATCTCCTGGCCGGCGTGAACGGCCGGATCCCTGACACGCCGAAACCCGGGGATCCGATTTTTTCAAGGGTCTTCAACCAGGTGGTGGGCAGTCTGTCCGATGCCTTGTCTGCTGCGGCAACCAAGGCCAAACACCTGGGGTTCAGGCCGCTGGTGCTGTCATCCATGATCCAGGGAGAGGCAGGGGAGGCGGCCAAAGTGCTATGTGCCATCGCCGCCGAGACCCGGCGGTCCGGGAATCCGGTTTCTTCGCCCGCCTGCCTGCTGTCCGGCGGTGAAACCACGGTCACCCTCAGGGGAGCCGGCAAAGGAGGCAGGAACATGCAGCTGGCCCTGGCCGGTGCCATTGCCCTTCAGGGCACATCCGGGATCCTGCTCCTGTCCGCGGGCACCGACGGCACGGACGGTCCCACGGATGCCGCCGGGGCGTTTGCCGACGGGAACACGGTATCCCGGGCACAGAATCTGGGCCTGTCTGCTGAAAAACACCTGAATGAAAACAACTCCCATCCCTTTTTCAAGGCACTGGATGATCTGATGATTACCGGCCCCACCCGCACCAATGTCATGGACATGCAGATCCTGCTGATTTCCGGGTAAACAGCCGGGGTGATTTCCGCGGCATCGTCACCCCGGCCTTCATCGACCCCCATTCCCACATCGGAATGGAACGGCAGGGGGAACCGGTCTCGGAAACCGAAACCGATGACCACCGCACCCCATTCGCGCCGCTGAACAACCCTTTGGACAGCATCTATTTCGATGACCGGGCCGGCTGGCCAGCCTGATCGTCTGGGACAGGGACCCGTTCCACTTGAGCGCCCTCCCCCTGGCGGTCCTGGCTGAAGGCCGGATCATCCGGGACCGGCGGTAATATTCCTTATCTGATCAGAACCGAAAATCTTTCAGAGCTGTTAAAAGACCTAAACTACGGTTTCGGTAAAGGTCACTTTATCGGTAATCCGGTCTTCAGGCGCCAGGCGGGTGAGCTTCACCATTTCAAACCCGGTGACTTTGATGAACACATTGCCTGACATATCGGTCAGGGCCAGGTCATAGGTGTTGGTCTCCTCGCCGGATGCCTTTTTCCGGGTGATGCACAGATAGTCGGTGTGTTTTTCCACCGGAGCGAAAAAGTGCATGGATGCGATGCGGAAAGGCAGCACGGTCCGGGAGGTGGTGAGAAACTCCAGCAATCCGCCGGTCTGGAACATGGCATCCACCAGCACCGGGGCCGCCTGGAAATTCGGATCGGTCGCATCCTTGAAAAACGGGGCATCGGACCGGTCCGCCACAGTGGTGACCAGGGTTTTCCCATCAAAGGAATTGATATCCGTGATGGTGCCGAACAGCCCGAACATGAACAACCGCTGGGGATGGTACACCAGGTCTGCCAGAGCCCCTTCCCAGGACACGGGAGAAAATTCGGGCAGATCCATGGTTTCGGGTGCCGGCCGTTCCTTTGCCAGGAAAAAATTCCCCTGGTAATGCTGTTTGGGATCCCCCATCACCTTGCCGTTCGGGGTTTTGAAAACCGAGCTGATGTCACAGGCAAACACACCCGGTGCCTTGCGGGTGCTGGAGATGATGATCTCCTTGGGCCGGCCCTTGAGCAGCTTGATGCCGTAAGGAATGGCAAAATCAGATACGCCCGTGACCACGGCCCCCTCCCCATCCAGGGCCGAAGCTGCCTCGGCCATGGTTTCAACACCCGTTGACCCTAAAAACAGCGGCACATCCCCCATGGTATGATCATGGAGAAACAGGTCATGATCCAGGTCCAGGACCCGGGTCCAGACGGCGGTGTCCTCGGCCTTGTGGGTCAGGTCTCCTAAAAACGGGAACGCCTGTGCCGGGGGGGTGCCCAAAAGGCCGTCAATGTCAAAGTCATAATCCAGGCCGGAAAACACCATCTCCGATTCGGTGGCATCCAGCAGGTCGGCCATGAAGAACTTCACTCCCTGGTCCAGGGGCAGAAACTGGATGCCCCGTTCTTCCAGCACCTTTTTCACCGTGGGGTTGGTGGCCATGCCCACCCCGCCCCAGGCGGTCCAGGCATAGACTTTGTACGTCCGTTCCGGATGCAGCTGTTTTTCTCTGAACAAGGCTTTGCCCAGAAAATCATTGGCTGCCGTGTAATCCACCTGACCCTGGTTACCGAACCGGGCCGTGACCGACGAAAAGGTGAACATATACCGGTAGTCCCGGTCTTCTGTGGCGGCCAGCAGGTTCCGCAGCCCCTTGACCTTGACATCCACCACCAGTTCAAACGCGTTGCGCTCCTTTTTGGGAATGAACTGGCTCATCTCCATGCCCGCCGCGTGGAAGATCCCGTCGATGTGTTCACACGCATCCACTGCCTTTTTGACCGCGTCATAATCGGTGACATCCGTGCAGATATATTCCACGGAAATACCCCGGGACTTGAGAAACTCGAGGTTGGCAATGGACTGCCTGACCCGCAGGAGCCGGTCCAGGGCCTGTTTTACAGCCACCGGCTTTTCCCCGGGCATCTGGCTGCGCAGCAGCGCCATCAGGTCGGCTTCGGTGGCATCGGGAGTCAGCAGTGCCGGGTCTGTGGCATAGATATCGTTGATATCCAGGATCACCAGGTTGACCTGATAGTCTGCCACCACCTTCTTGAGAATCTCATAGGTGATGCCCCCGGCGCCACCGGTCACCAGCAGGGTGTCACCGTCCGATACAATGGGCGTCTCCTTTCGGGCGGTTTCCGGATGCATGGACAGCACATACCGTTTCTTGTTTTTATATCCCACCTCGCACCGGGGGTCGTCGGACAGAAGTTCCGCCAGAAACAGGTCCGCGATACGGGCCAGGCTCTTTTTAGGCTGTTTGTAAGAAAAATCCACCACCTTGACCCGGGTGTTTTCCAGCTCCTTGTTGGCGGTTTTGAGCAGGCCGCTCAGCCCGGCAGACAGCGGATGGATCTCTGCGCAGTCTGCCATATAGGGGAAGACCACTGAATCAAAGGAGAGGGTACCGATAAAGGTATCGGGCCGGTCCAGCTGATCATACAGGGTTTTGAGCAGCACAAACATGGATTTCACCGTGGTGTTCAGATCTTTGTCTGAAGCGAACTCCCGGTTTTTCCGGTCAAAATACGCATCCAGGGATGCCAGATGGAGATATCCCGTGATCCGGGGCCCGGTCCGGGCAAATGTCTCAATGGCTTTCTGGAATTCATCCAGATCCGACAGATCGGCAATCACGTCCGCATCTTCTTCGCCCAGGGTGACGACCTCACCGCCCTGTTCCTGAATCCGTTCGATCACAGCCCGGGCAAACCCATGGGAATCCAGGGATACCAGGAGCCGTTGCCCGGCAAAATCCGGCCGGCCGGGTCCCGGCATGTCTGCTTCATCCACCCGCACCACCAGGCGCTTGATGGGGGAAGCCGGGTCCGGGAACCGGTCGTCCGGTGTTTCCAGGGGTTCATCCTTTGTCGCTGCCAGGTCCTGAGCGACCGGTACGCCCGAGGGTTGCGTATCCGCAGACCCGGTGGCCGTAATGGACTCTTCAAGCGGCTCCTGCGCTGCCGGTATCTTTGTATGGATATAGGCAGCCAGCTTTTCAATGGTATTCAGATCTCTGAGCCTCAGGTCATCCGGCACGGCAAACCCGAACCGGGTGGCCACCTTGCCGAAAATTTCCACCTGCTTGACGGTGTCGATCCCCAGGTCCGCCTCCAGGTCCAGGTCGTCTTCCAGCATGTCCGGGGTGTATCCGGTCTGGGCCGCGATCACCTCCTTGACCACGGCGGCAGTTTCATCTCCACCGCCTCCGGCACGGGTCACGACCCGTTCGCCGGAATCCATGGTATGGGCCGCGGCCGGAACCGGGAAATCGGCTGTACCGGCCGAACCCTCCTGTTCAACGGTATCTTTCTCAGGCAGATTGCCGGTACCTTCTTCCACCCCGGCACTGGCTGTTCCGGCCGTGTGTGCGGCCACATATTCGGCCAGTCTGGCAATGGTGTTCAGGTCCCGCAGCCGAAGATCATCCGGCACGGCAAACCCGAAATGGGAGGCCACTTTACCGAAAATCTCCACCTGTTTGACGGTATCGATACCCAGGTCCGCCTCCAGGTCCAGATCATCTTCCAGCATGTCCGGGGTGTATCCGGTCTGGGCCGCGATCACCTCCTTGACCTTGGCCGCCACCTGACCCGCAGCTGCCGTTCCGGTCACCACCCGTTCCCCCGAATCCATGGTATGGGCCGGGGCCACAGGCGTGGCAGACGCTGCCGGTGCCGAAGACCGGTCTGAAGCAGCAGCTTCCCGGGGTGCCCCGGATGATGCCGCAGCAGGGCTGCCGCCGCCTGACCGGGCCGCCACATAATCGGCGAGTCTGGCAATGGTGTTCAGGTCCCGCAGCCGCAG
>JAVVEQ010000019.1:0-54849 GCA_032250905.1 Desulfotignum sp.
AATCAGAACAACTGGCCAAATTGCTGCAATCCGGTGAAAAAATATCTGCCAGCCAGGCGTCATTGAAAACATTAAAAATCCAGCTGTTTGCCATCAATGATGCCCTGAATTCCGCTTTGACCATTGCAGACCGGCTGGAGTCTGACATCGTTCACAAATAATGGGTTGTCATATCAGCATCTTCTGACGCAGAATATGGTCTGTGATTACCAGCGCCAGCATGGATTCACAGACCATGTTGATTCGGGGAATGGCACAGATGTCATGCCGGCCCCGGGTGGAAACCACAGCCGGCTCTCCATCCATGTTCAGGGTTTTCTGATTGAGCCGGATGGAAGGGATCGGTTTGACATGCACCCGGACAATGATGGGTTCTCCGGTTGAAATACCTGCCAGAATCCCCCCACTGTGATTGGACAGAAACCCGGATTCATCCATCGGGTCATTGTTTTCAGAACCCGTCATGCCCGGAGCATGGATACCGGAACCGATTTCTACTGCCTTGACCGCTCCGATCCCCATCATGGCCCTGGCAATGTCGGCATCCAGCTTGTCAAACACCGGGTCTCCGATACCGGGCGGCACATGACCGGCCCGAATTTCCACGACCCCTCCCAGGGAATCCCCCTGGGCCTTCACACTCTTGATACGTTCAGCCATGGCCCGGGCTGCTGTCGTGTCCGGACACCTCAGTTCGTTTTGTTCCGCCACATCCGCATCAAATCGTTGAACCGTGATGCCGCCGATGGCCATGGTAAAGCTGTGGATTTTTACACCATAACCGTCCAGAACCTTCTGGGCCACAGCGCCTGCGGCCACCCGGGCCGCGGTTTCCCGGGCCGATGCCCTGCCCCCGCCCCTGAAATCCCGTATTCCGTATTTTTTCTGATAGGTGAAATCCCCGTGACCCGGCCGAAACAGTTGGGCAATGTCTGAATACGCACGGGAGCGGGCATCCTTGTTTTCAATCAGGATGGTGAGAGGGGTACCCGTGGTCCGGCCTTGAAATACACCGGATAGAATGACAGGGTTGTCCGGTTCCCTGCGGCTTGTGCCGCCGACCCCCTGTCCTGGTTTGCGCCGGTCCAGCGCCTTCTGAATCACGGATTCATCCATGTCCAGGCCTGGCGGGCATCCCTGGACAACCACGCCGATTCCCGGCCCGTGAGATTCGCCAAATGTCGTGATATGAAATGCTTTGCCAAAACTAGATCCAGACATGATCGAGCCTCCTTTTGATGATTTCGGCAATATTCCGGGGGGCATGGCCTGTGGTGGTGTCTACGGTCATGTCGGCCAGCTCTTCATAGAAAGGGGTTCGCCGGGCCAGGGTATCACGGGTTTCATCGAGCAGGGACCCGGAGGTGAACCGGGGCCGTTGATCAATGGTTTCCCCATCTGCTTCCAGGCGCTGGACAATGGTCTTTGCATCCGCTCTCAGCCAGATCACCATCCCGTTTTTTTTCATCAATTTCCTGTTTTCCGTTGCCAGCACCATGCCGCCGCCCGTGGCAATGACCTGGTTCCCCTGTGTCAGGAGCTGTTCCAGAACCTGTGTTTCCATTTGTCTGAAAAAAGGCCATCCCCTGTCTGCCACCAGCGCATTGATCCGGCAGCCGCAGTGGGATACTATCCGCTGATCGGTATCCACAAACGCATACCCCATAAGGTTTGCCAGATGTCGGCCTACCCGGGTTTTTCCACAGCAGCGATAACCGATCAGAATCAGGTTACAGGGCATCGTACACATCCCAGAACCCGGGAAAGGACTTTCCAACACAGGCTGGATTTTCGATCTGCATGCCCGGCACGTTCAGGCCGGCCACGGCAAACGCCATGGCAATCCGGTGATCGTTAAATGTGTTGATGAATGCGCCCACAGGGGTTCCACCTTTCACCGTCAGCCAGTCATCCCCCTGATCGGTGTGGATCCCCATTTTTTCGAGCTGGGATGTCACGGCATGGATCCGGTCACATTCTTTTTCCCGCAGATGCTGAATATTGCGTATCCGGGTCGTGCCTCTGGCAAAGGCTGCCGCAACGGCAATGGCCGGCACCGCATCCGGGGTGTCGGACATATCCACATCCACGGCCTTCAGACGACGCCCCTTTACCGCCACGGTTTTTTTTTCGAAGAACAGGTCACATCCCATTTTTTCAAGAATCCGGATCTGTTTGAGATCTCCCTGAAGGGAGTCCGCCTGTATATGGGCCACACCGATCTTCTGGCCGGTGACCGCACCCGCGGCCCAGAAATAACCGGCATTGGACAGATCCGGTTCCACCACATGGTCCCCGGGCATATAGCGCTGACCTCCGGGAACCTGATACCTGGTTTCATTGATTCGAAGGGCCGTCACCTGAAACTGTTTCATCACATCCAGGGTCAGATCGATATAGGGTGAGGACACTGGCGGGCCAGTCAGATCAATGGTTAATCCATGGGTCATGAACGGTCCGATCATCAGTAATGCAGAGAGATATTGACTGCTTTTGGTGCAGTCCAGCCGGGTGTTTCCTCCCAGGCGGTTTTTTCCCTGGATGGTCACCGGCGGCAGTCCTTCCGAAGTGCTGGAAAAAGCAGTGATCCCGAGAGGTGTCAGCGCATCCAGCAGTTCTTTCATGGGCCTTGCACGCATGCGGGTATCACCGGTCAGCGTATACGGGGTGGTACCAAGCCCGGCAATACCGGCCAGCAGCCGCATGGAAGTACCTGAGTTGCCTAAATAGATGGGCTCTGCGTATGGGGCGGGATGTCCGGCAAATCCGGTAACATGAACCCTGTCATCACAGGGCGTGTCAATTTTTGCTCCCAGACAGGACAACGCATGCCGGGTCAAGCCCACATCCTGGGAATCGAGCAGGTTCTGAATTTGAGAGATGCCGCTGCTCAAGGCGGCACAGATGAGCATCCGGTGGGAAATGCTTTTGGAGCCCGGCACAGTCACGATTCTGGGTGAAGAAATGGGTTTCGGGGTCAGTTGTTTCATGGCAGGTCCTGTTTTAGTCATTTATCGGGTCTGAGGGTCCGGGTGGGCGAGAACGGCATGGCGCATTTTTTCCATGTCCGGTGAAATACCGGTCCACAGTTCAAACTGGGCCGCCGCCTGGGCCACAAACATGGTCAGCCCGTCCACCACCTTGCAGCCTTTTTGTCTGGCCACAGACAACAGTTGCGTTTCCAACGGCGTATACACCACATCCATCACCAGGGTGGCAGGTGTGAGGCAGTCAGCCGGGCAGGACAATACATCGGTTTGTGGAACCATTCCCATGGACGTGGTATTGATGATGATATCCGGGCGAAGGTGTTTGATTTGATCCAGGGGATAAAAATCGGCTGCATAGCGCGCTGCCAGCTCTCTGCCACTGGATTCTGACCGGTTGGTGATCATCAGCTGACCGTTCTGTTCATGGATTCCGAACGCCACCGCCCGGGCCGCCCCCCCTGCCCCGATGATCAGCACGGTTTTACCGGAAATGTTCGAATCCTTCAATGGAGCGATGGCTGCCCGGCTGTCGGTGTTGTATCCGTATAGCACGCCGTTGTGGTTGACAATGGTGTTCACAGCCCCGATGGCCGACGCAGAGTCATCAAGGTGATCCAGAAAAGGAATCACTCCTGTTTTAAAGGGGATGGTGACAGAAACCCCGTAAATGTTGAATTGCCGGACAGCATCCATGGCCTGTCCAATATCGGTGGGTGCAAACGCCAGGTATACGGCATCGATGTGATGATCGGCAAATGCCTGGTTGTGAACCAGAGGACTTCTGGAGTGGAATACCGGGTTGCCCAGCACGCAGAAAAGCCGGGTTGCTGCGGTGATGGCGGTCATGGTCAGCCTTCTTTTTTGACGATAAAGGATTGGATTCGATTCCCGTCCATCTCTTTGACCGTTGCTGTCCACCGGTCAATGATCACGGATTCCCCGGGCTGGGGAATCCGGTCGATCTGTTCGAGAAAAAATCCTGAGAAAGTATCGTAACTCACCGATTCCGGGATATTGATGTCGATTTCCTTGTTCAGATCTTCCACATTGATCCGTCCGGCCACCAGCCATTTATTGTCTTTGAGGCGGACGATGTCCGGGACCATTCGATCGGTTTCATCAATGATTTCCCCGAAAATCTCCTCCACCACGTCCTCTAAAGTCACCAGGCCCGCAACACCGCCGTGTTCGTCCACCACAATGGCCATATGGCTTTTTTTGGCCTTGAATTCCTGGAGCAGGGAATCCAGTTTTTTGGACTCAGGAATGAAATAGGGTTTCTTCATAATGGCTTTGATATCCGGGGAGGTGACCTGTTCACCGGACGATGTAAGTTTCTGGTAACTGGCAAACAGATCCTTGATATGCAGCACACCGATCACATTGTCGATGCTGTCCTCGATGACGGGAATCCGGGAATATCCGGTGGACAGGATGGCCGGGATATCCAGTTTTTCCATGGCATCGACCACGAACATATCCGCCCTCGGTGTCATGATTTCACAGCAGGATGTATCATCGAACTCAAAAATATTGGTGATGTATTCTTTTTCCGCTTCCTTGATTTCGCCTTCTTCTTCCACCACTTCCACCATGGTCATGAGTTCGTCTTCCGTCACGGTATGATAGGCCGGATTGACGGATCCGTATAACCTGGGGATGAAATTGAGAATCAGAACCAGGGGCCAGAAAATTTTGGACAGCCAGTACAACGGAAAAATCACCACCCGGGCCACCATTACATTATACTGAGTGGCGAATGCTTTTGGAAAAATTTCTCCGAAAATCAGAATGACCAGGGTCATGATCCCGGTGGCAATGCCCACGGCATTGGATTGGAAATAGGTAATGGCAATGGATGTGGCCAGGGCCGCGCCTCCGATGTTCACCAGGTTGTTACCGATAAGGATCGTTGTGAGGAGCGTATGAGGATCCTGTTTCATTTTTACGATCAACTGCCCGGTTCTGGAACCGTCTTTGGCAACATGAAAGGCTTTGATTTTTGAAATGGAAAAAAGCGCGGTTTCAGACGATGAAAAAAAACCGGACAGCACCAGACAAATAACCAGCAATGTTAGATTGAATGTCATTAAATTGGAGTTTTTCCTTCGATACAGGGTCGTTTTAATTAATTTAATAGGGTTTCATGGGATTTGTCAAATACCCATTTCCGCTTTTACCGTTTTTTGCTTTGATATCGCAGCCCCAGGGCAATTTTTGCTGCTCTGGCAGCTGCCCCGGGTTCTCCCAGCAACCGCCTGACCGGAATCAGTTTCTGGCGGAATTCATCCAGATGATTGAGCATGTGACAGGCAGTGGTACATATGGCTTCCGGGGTGACGGCATCCTGAAGCAGCTCAGGCATCACTTCCCTGTTCATGATGATGTTTGCCAGACCCGCATAATTCACCTTCACGACGGCGCGGGCCACCTGAAAGGTTACGGGTGACATTTTATACACAATCACCGTGGGGATACTGCAAAGCGCAGCTTCAAGGGTGATGGTGCCGGATGCGGCGATCAGCATGTCTGATTGTTCAAAAATCTGCCGCGGATTACCGGAAATTACCTGAAACAGTTCAGGGGTTTTTACTGCGGTTACCTGTGATTCAATCATGTCTGGAGGAATTGATTCTGCAGCAGAAATCAGAAACCGGACACCGGGGTAACAGTCATGAATTTTTTCGGCTGCGGCCAGCATTGGCCCGAGCAGCGTGTGTATTTCATTTTTCCTGGAACCGGGCAGCAGACCGATTGTTTTTGAATCCCGGACAGCCGCATCGGGTTGCAGGGAATGCGTCAGTGGAACCGGGTACTGATCCAGCAGGGGATTTCCCACATATGTGGCTGGTATGCCCGCCTTTTTGTATATTTTTTCTTCAAAAGGGAATATCAGACCGGCATGATCAATGGTCTTTTTCATCTGTTTGAGACGGGACCGGTTCCAGGCCCAAATTTTGGGCGGAATATAGTAAAATACGTTTGTCTGGCTGTGTTTTTTGGCAACGGCAGCGGCCCTGAGGTTGAACCCCGGATAATCAACGAGTATGACCAGCCCGGGATCCAGGGTTTTCAGGTGGTGCCTGAAAAGGTCAAACGCCTGCTTGACAGGACGGATCTGCTGAATGACTTCCATGAGTCCCATGGCGGACAGCTGATCAATGGAAAAAAACAGACGGACCCCGGCCTTGGCCATTAAGGGTCCCCCGATTCCGTGGAATGACAGGGATGGATCCAGGTGTTTCATCGCAAGGATCAGATGTGCCCCATGAAGATCCCCGGAAGGCTCCCCTGCCAGCACCAGAATCCGTTTTTGCGAGGTTGTCATGGGATATCTTCCTGGGTCAACGCTGCAATCGCGATCCCATGTTCGTCTGCCAGAGCGATCATCTGTTCACGGTCAAAAGACAGGGACCTGCCGGCTTCCAGTACCAGGGCTGTGGCCCCGGATGCAGCCATGGTCCGGATGGTTTCACTGCCGGTGGCCGGCAGATCAAATCGCAGATCCTGCTGGGGTTTGGACAGTTTGATCACCACACACCCATTGCCCTGGGCCAGGCCCCCTCCCCTGCGGATGGTGGCATCGGTGCCGTCAATGGCTTCCACTGCCAGAACAGTACCGTTGCTGATCACGATGCACTGGCCGATATCCAGTTTTCCCACGGCTTTGGTCAGGTTCCATCCCTGAAATGCGTCCTGCTGTTCCGCATTGTCAAAGGCCCTTTGGGTCCAGCAGCCGGGAGGGCTCAACAGTTCTGGCAAAAGCAGGGTTGAGGGCTGAATGTCAATGCCTTCGGTTTTCATGAGGTCTGCAAACCGCGTTAAAATGGTGTCATCATGGCTCCTCCCGGTTTTGAGAATAAAAGACAATGCCTTGAAATCCGGCCGGATATCCTTGAAAATACGGGTCTTATGGATCGTCCCCAGCATGACAGCCTCGGTGATACCGTTGCGTTTGAAATATTTCACCAGCCTGGATACCTGACCCAGATACAGCCATTGAAATTCAGACACCTCATCCGCCAGGCCCGGATCGGTTTCAGAGACAAAACCGGCAGCCACCACAGAAATTTTTTTTTCAGCGGCCTTTTTTGCAAACAGTACGGGAAACTGTCCACCGCCGGCAATCAGTCCAATTTTCATCGATTCGGTTATCGGGTAATTCCCCGGCTGGAATTGACAATAAAATCAGTGAGATTTCTCACTTCCGGAATCTGTTCCACCTCGGCCCTGACCCGTTCCGATGCCTGTTTGACGGTCAGTCCGATTCTGAAAAAAATCCGGTAGGCTTTTTTAAGCTCCCCCAAAGTAAAATTGGAAAACCGGTGACGTTTGAGGCCGACATTGTTCAGGCCGTGAAGCGAAGCCCGGTCCCCGGCGGCAATGACATACGGGGGGATATCCTTGACTACGGCGGATTTGCCGCCGATATAGGCATAATCTCCAATTTTGACAAACTGGTGGATAGCCACGAGCCCCCCGATGGTGGCATGGTCACCGATTTCAATATGTCCTGCCAGTGTGGAGTTGTTGGCTAAAATGACCTGCCGGCCGGTTTTGCAGTCATGGGCGATATGGGTATAGGCCATCAGATAGTTTTCCTCCCCGACTTCCGTGATGCCGCCACCGGCTTCCGTGCCCCGGTTGATGGTGACAAATTCACGAATAATGGAACCCCGGCCGATGGTCAAGTAGCTTTTTTCACCATGGAATTTCAAGTCCTGGGGAGCGCCCCCGATGGCGGCATATTGAAATATCTGGCAGTTTTCACCAATGGAAACATATTTTTCGATGGTGGTATAGGATCCGATGGTCGTTCCGGCTCCGATGCGCACATCTGACTTGACAATGACATAGGGACCGATGGTGACACGGGAATCGATTTCAGCGGATGGATCAATGATGGCGGTGGGGTGAATCATGGCTGCTCCGTTTTTTGTATGATTCGTTCAAGGGATTCAAGCCGTTTTTCGAGGCGCAGAATCGTTTTTCTCATGCCCGGCAGGCGGCCGAGGATGTTAACGACTTTCAACCAGGTTTTATGGGGCATGTGAGGAATACCCGACACAATCTGATTGTCCGGTACTGACGTCGATACCCCGGCATAGGGTCCCACAATGACGTTGTCACCGATGGTCAGATGTCCGGATATACCGGCCTTTCCTGCGATGATGACCTGTCTGCCCACGGTGGTGGAGCCGGCAATACCCACCTGGGCCACCACCAGGGTGTGGTCTCCGATGGACACATTGTGGGCAATATGTACCTGGTTGTCTGTTTTCACTCCGTTCCCGATGCGCGTAACACCCAGAGTGCCCCGGTCAATAGTATTGCATGCCCCGATCTCAGCATGATCTCCAATGATGACATGACCGGTATGGGACAGTTTGAAATGGATGTCTCCGTCCTGGACAAACCCGTATCCGTCAGACCCAATCACAGAACCGGCGTGAATGATGACATGTTTCCCCAGACAGGTTTTGTCCATCAGGGTGACGCCGGGTTTGATACTTGTATGCTCACCGATCACACATCCTTTTCCGACAAAGACATGGGGCATGATCTGCACATGGTCTCCGATGACCACATCGTCTTCAATCACGACATGAGGCGCAATGCTGATCTGTTTTCCCAGTACACAGTTTTTTCCGATGACGGCCAGCGGACTGATGCCGGGGGTTGGTACCGGCGACGGGTGAAAAAGCGGGACCAGTTCGAAAAATGCGCGCCTGGGATTGTCCGTCTTTAGAAGGCAGGGATGGGGGGGGGGATCCGGAACCTCATAATTCAAAGGGACAATCACAGCCCCGGCCCGGCACTGGTTTATCCGTGACAGAAAGGAGGTGTCTCCGGCAAAGGTAATATCCGATGGCCCGGCATGATCAAAAGATGACACCCCCGTGATCTCTGTTGAGGGCACTCCGGTCACCCGGGCATATATTTTTTCGGCGATATCTTTGACAGTCAGTTTCATAAATGGACCGGGCTGCAAAATCAATTTTTCTGGGCGGTCACCGCATTGTATTTTTCAATGACGGTGTCTGTGATATCCACCTGTTCCGGGATGTAGATCACACCGGCATTCTTTTTTTCTATGATCAGGGTGTACTTTTCTTTTTTTCCCAGGTCATTGGCAATATCATACACCGCTTTCTGCATGTCATTGATCATTCTGATTTCCATATTTTTTAATTCATTGGCATAATCCTGCTGCATGATTTTGAAATCTTCAATCTGATTTCTGAATTCCCGTTCCCGTTCCCGTTTTTTTTCATCACTGAGGACCAGCGCTTCCTTTTCAAAAGACGCACCGATTTCATCCAGTTGCTGTTTTTCTCTTTCCAGCTTATCTTTAAGTTCCGTTCCCCGGGTGTTGAGACGTTTCTGATTCATTTTGCCGGCACTGGATTCCTTCATTACTTTTTCAAAATCGATAACGCCGATTTTGACTGAATCTGCACTGTATGCTGCCGGCACCAGCCCGATGATCGACAACCATATAATCGTTGCAAAAAAAAGTTGTTTCATGCGTTCCTCCAAAAATTCATAATTAGAAAAATGCGCCAATGGAAAAATCAAATTGGCCATCTCCGGTTTTGTATTCATCCTGGCCTTCCACCACAATCCCATAGGCCAGACGGATGGGTCCCATGGGCGAATTCCACCGCAGTTCAAATCCGGCCGAGGAATATTGTCTGGCCAGATCGATACTTTCACTGGTTCGATAGACATCTCCCCGGTCATAGAACAGCACTCCGGCCACCCCTTGTTCTTCCTGGAGCGGAAAAATCAATTCAAAATTGAATTGAAGGAATTTTTCACCCCCCCGCAGGATAGCCTGATCGGGACCACTGGTGTTGATATCGTATTTATCAAATCCTCGAACGGAATTGATCCCTCCCAGATAAAATCGTTCCCAGTCAATATCGATCTGTCCGTTGGTGCGGTCATCCAGATACCCCCCTTCCACATGAAATCCCCCGGTGAATTTCCAGAAAAGCGGCAGCCAGAAGCCTCCTTCGGCCAGATACCTTGTGTAATCGATATCTCCGCCCATGAACTCTCCGGCGTATTGCACCGATACCTTGCTGAAAATACCTTCCGTAGGCAGAAAATAATGGTTTCTGGAGTCATAGCTGATATACGGCTTGATGCTGGCAGTGAAAAAATCACCTTCTGTCACACTGGTAAATTGCGTTTCAACGTTTTCAACCTCAAAATCTTCCACATTGTATTCCACACCGATGGTGGTGTAGTCCCATAACCGTCTGTAGGAAGATCGGAGCGTCAAACCAATGGCATTGCGTTCATAATATTCGAATTCCTTTTCCAGTTTATAGATATTGAATCCGGCTGAAATCGGCTTGTCAAAAATCCAGGGTTCAGTGAACCCAAGATCATACAACCCGGTCTCTCCCGAGATTCTTCCCAGAATTTTCAAGTTCTGCCCCCGGCCGAACAGGTTGCGTTCTTCCAGAGAGACCTGGCCGAAAGGACCGTCATCCGTGGAAAATCCCCCTCCAAAAGAGAAGTTGCCCGTGGGTTTTTCCTCGACCTTGACTTCCAGGTCCCGCTGGTTGGGTTCATCCGTCGGAACAGGGTTGATCTCCACCGACTGAAAATAGTCTTTGTATGCCAGGTTCCGGTAGGAACGCTGAATCCCTTTCATGGAAAATTTGCCCTGCTCTTCCACGGCCAGTTCCCGCCGGATGACTTTATCCCTGGTTTTTTTGTTTCCGGTGATAAGTATCCGGTTAAAATAGACGGGGTCGCCCTTCACGATGTTGTAGGTAATGTCCACGATATGCCGGGTATCATCGGTTTGCACCCGCGGGGAGACTTTAACATTGGCATATCCCAGGTTGGAATAAAAGTCATTGAGACCCAGCATGTCCTTGCGAATCAGTTCCCGGTTGTACAGATCTGCTTCCTTGACCTGGAGTTTCTCAAACAGGTCGGATTTAGAAGTCAGAATATCCCCGGTAATGTCCACGTTTCCGGTTTTGTACTGTTCTCCCTCATCGATCCTGAAACTGATGGTGATGCTTTCTTCCCCCATGTCGATCTTCGGATCCGATACCTTGACATTGATGAATCCGTTGTTTTTATACAGAGACTCGATGCGAAGCACATCATTTGTCAGCTCGCTTTCATTCAGATCCCCGGAAGAGGTGATAAACGACCAGAACCCTTTTTCTCTGGTCTGAATCGTTTTTTTCAGTTTTTTGTCATTGAAATGGGTATTTCCTTCAAATACGATGGATTCAATTTTGATTTTTTCCCCCTCTTCGATAACGAACACGATATCCGCCTGATTGCTGTCCAGAGGGGTAATCTCATAATGAACCTCGCAGTTGTGGTAATTTTTTTCCATATACAGACGGTTTATTTTTTCGACGTCCGCATTGATTTTATACACATTGAGGATGGATCCGGTGCTGGTATCCACCACGGCAGCCAGTTCATCATCTTTGTAAACACGGTTCCCGGAAAATTTGATGTTTCTGACACTGGGTTTTTCCGTGACACTGAAAACAATTTCAACCCCCTGGTCCAGGTCATTTTTCTTGACCACCACATCATCAAAAAAACCCATTTTATAGATCTGTTCCAGGTCTTTGGACAATTTATCCTGATTCATGATGTCACCCGGGCTTGAGGAAATCACCCGCAGGACAGCATCGGTATCCACCCGGCGGTTACCGGCAACTGAAATGGTGGTAATGATGCGTTTTTCAAACAGTTCACCGATAATTGCCCGGGTCAGTTGACCCGTTGCTGCATGCAGTTCTTCCAGTGAATTCGATTGAGAATAAAAGGGTTGCGGGGGGCCTGGATTATAAATGGGATACATATGGGCATCGATGCTGATTCCGGTGCCGGCAATAAATATGTTTCCGGTGATGATGTGGTCCACGCCCAGGCGAATCCCTTCCTGCCTGAATCTGGCGTCGTCCCAGGTTTCCGTATTCATGAATTCGGAAACATACACCACCCGGGTGCCTTCCTTTTCCAGACTGTTTCCAATCATCCGGGGAACAGTTCTGCCAAGCGGCTCATGGGACCCTGACGCCTGAACGGAAAAAGGAAATACAGCGACACTGACCGTCTGTTCTGCATACAGATTTGTCATCAGCCCGCACAATACTATCCATATCAGCGCTGCGTTGATCAAATATCTCTTCATATCAGTCCCTTTCATATGCCGGTACAATTTTTCCATTTTGGATCGTTACCATTTTTTCCATCATATGGGCCAGTTTCATGTTATGGGTTACCACGATCACGGTCATTCCCAGTTCTTTGTTCAATTCAGTGATCAGTGAATGAATACTGTCTGCATTTTTTTCGTCCAGGTTGCCGGTAGGTTCATCCGCCAGGAGCATATCCGGTTTCATCACCAGTGCCCTGGCTATGGCGACCCGTTGCTGTTCTCCACCGGAAAGGTCTTCAACACGATGGTGAATACGACCTGCCAACCCTACCCTTTCAAGCATATTTACAGCCAGGTATTCAACCTTTTTTTTTGGTTTTCGGGCAATGAGTCCCGGAATCATCACATTCTCCAAAGCGGTAAATCCCTGAAGCAGGTAATGAAACTGGAACACAAATCCGATCCGTTCGTTTCTGAATGTGGCCAGCTGCGTTTCTTTGAGGGAGAGCAGATTTTGGCCCTGATACAGGACTTCGCCTTCATTCGGCCGATCCAGGGTACCGATGATATTGAGCAATGTGGATTTACCGATACCCGAGGCCCCGACCACAGCCGCTGTTATTCCCTGAGCAATCGAAAAATCTGAAGTATCCAGGATATCAATCACATCCGGCGGCGTGCCGAATGTTTTGGTGATCCGGGTCAGGCGCATGAGATCAGAACCGGGCTTATCCATATCGAATGGCCTCCAGCGGGTCCATGTTCGATGCCTTCCATGACGGATACAGGGTGGAGATAAAGCAGATGATCACTGCGCTCACAGAAATGACCAGCACATCCATGGGGTCCAGCTGAACCGGCAGCGTGGAAAACGGATAGGCCTCGGGAAGCCGGATAAAATCATACCGCTTGAGCAGCACACAGATACCGATGCCGGAGGCGGTACCCAGAAGCGTGCCGGTCATGCCGATGAACAGCCCCTTGAAAATGAATATTTTACGGATCATCCGGTGGGTGGCGCCCATGGCTTTGAGCACGGCAATGTCTTTTGTTTTTTCCATCACCAGCATGATCAGGGCGGATGCAATGTTAAATGCCGCCACCAGTATAATCAGGGTCAGGATGATGAACATGGCGGTTTTCTCTAATTTCAATGCGGAAAAAAGACTGTGGTTGATTTCCATCCAGTCACGGATATAGAACGGATGGTGTTCCAGATGGCTCAGTATGTTTTTCCGGATCTCCCTGACCTTGAAAATGTCATCCACCCAGATGCCGATGGCGGAAATTTTGTCTTTGTCTCCTGTCAAAGACTGGGCATGGTCCAGATGCACATAGGCCAGCATGCTGTCGTATTCGGAGATGCCCGATGAAAAAGTCCCCTGCACCACAAACTGCTTCATCGCAGGAATCTGCCCCATGGGAGAAATCACAGACCTTGTGGACATGAGAATGATCGTATCTCCGGTCGCAGCGCCCACGGCCCGGGCCAGTTCTTTTCCCAGAATGATGCCCGGAAGGTTGCCGGAGTCTTTTTGAACCGTCAGGGCTTTTTTTAAAGCGGGTTCATCAAATCCTTGAATCAAAGAGGCACTGTTGTCAGGCTCAATGCCGCGGACCATGACCCCGGACATGGTGTGGCGGGTTCGGATTATGGCCTGGGCAAACAGAATGGGGGAAACGTCTTTGATCCGGGATTCGACGGGAATTTTCTGAATCACGGTATCATAATTCGCAAAGGGGCCGTTGTAATTCATAATCAGAATATGGGGCTCCAGGCCCAGTATCCGACGTCTGAATTCGGTTTCCGCCCCGTTCATGACCGCTATGACCACCACCAGGGCCATCACCCCCACCATCACCCCGGCCACTGAAAGAAAGGTGATCAGAGAGATGAATCCTTCTTTCCGTTTGGCCTTGAGGTAACGCCGGGCTATGAAGAGTTCCACGGCCATGGATGATCAGCTGCTGTGCTTCATGTGAGGAAAAAGGATCACCTCTCGAATGGAGGCGGCATTGGTGAGCAGCATCACCAGGCGGTCGATGCCGATACCCTCTCCGGCTGTCGGTGGCATCCCGTATTCCAGGGCTTCCACATAATCCGAATCCATGATGTGAGCCTCTTCGTTTCCTTCATCCCGCTGGCGCACCTGCATGAGAAACCGGTTGTACTGATCTTCCGGATCATTGATTTCGGAAAACCCGTTGGCAATCTCCCGGCCGGCAATGAACAGTTCAAACCGGTCGGTCAGTTTTGGATCGGTTTCGCTTCTTCTGGATAACGGAGAGACCTCCACCGGATATCCGGTGATAAACGTCGGCTGAATCAGTCTGGGTTCCACCAGTACATCAAACAGCTTGGTCAGTATTTTGCCGTGACTTTCGGTTTTGGTAATCTGAATCTGCCGGTCCCCGGCAAAGGCCAGCAGCGCCTGAGTGTCATTCACGATTTCCGGATCAATGCCGCCGATGGACGACAAAGAGTCTATCATGGCAATTCGCTGCCACCCGGATTTAAAGTCAATGGTATGGCCCTGATAATCGATGACGGTGTTGCCGGCGATGGATTCGACAATAAAGGCAAACATCTCTTCGGTCAATGCCATCAAGTCCTGATAATCCGCATAGGCCTGGTAAAATTCAACCATGGTGAACTCCGGGTTATGCCGGGTGGACACGCCTTCGTTTCTGAAGTTGCGGTTGATCTCAAATACCTTTTCAAATCCCCCCACCACCAGACGCTTCAGATAAAGTTCCGGGGCAATGCGCAAATACAGCTCCATTCCCAGTGCGTTGTGCCAGGTTTTGAAGGGTGTGGCCTCAGCCCCGCCGGGTAACGGCTGCATCATGGGGGTTTCCACTTCCATATACCCGTGGTCTTCAAAAAACCGGCGCATGAGCGATACGACGCTGCTTCGAGTGATGAAAATGTTTCGGGTGTCCTCGTTCATGATCAGGTCCAGATACCTTTGGCGATACCGTTTCTCCGGATCCTTGATACCATGAAATTTTTCAGGCAGCGGCCGCAATGCTTTGGACAGTAACCGGAAATCCGTTGCCAGAATGGTCCATTCACCGGTTTTCGTCTGAAACAGCGGACCGGTGACACCGATAAAATCCCCGATGTCCAGTTTTTTGAACAGATCGTAGGTGTCATCCCCGATTTTGTTTTTTTGAATGTATACCTGCATCTGGTCTGATCCGTCCTTGAACCGGACAAAAGAGGATTTCCCCATCTTGTTGATGGCCATCATCCGGCCGGCCAGATTGAATGCCCGGCCGTCCTGGCCCAGAGATGACGGGGCCGTCTCTATAATGTGCCGCAGTTGTGACACTGTGCAGGAGACCTTGAAGTCATTGGGATAAAGGGGAATACCCTTTTCCCTGATAGCGGTTATTTTTTCTTTTCTGGCCTGGATGACCCGGGTGTCTTTATCCATGAGTCTATTGTTTCCGTTATGTTTTTTTTCGAGTTTCAAATTGATAAAACACAATTAAATAGCCTGTTTGGCAAATGATTGTCAAGCGGTTGTTTGATCATGCACTGGTTTTGCCGGTTTGAATATGATGGTGAAAAGGGTCCCTTTTCCGGGAATGGAGTCAAAATCGATCAGCCCGTCATAGGTTTCAATGAGCCGGTGAATAATGGACAGTCCCAGTCCCGTGCCTTCGGGTTTGGTGGTAAAAAAAGGATCGAAAATATGGCGGGCATCGCCAGGGTCGATTCCCTGCCCATTGTCTTCGATGGTCAGATAGATCCGATTGTTCCGCGGGGATGTCAGGGTGATGACGATTTTCCCTTTTTCTGAAATGGCCTGGGCCGCATTTTTAATCAGATTCCAGAGAATCTGCTGAAGATGCACCGGATCGATAAAAACATGAAAACCCTCGTCCAGGCGGGTGATGATTTGAATTCTGTTTTTGAATTCTTCGGTATTTAAAAACAGGGACACCACGTCCATGACTGCCTGATGAATCTTCACCGGCACGGCATTGGCTTTACCGGGCTTGGCAAACAATCGAATTTCATTGACAATGGTGTTCAACCGATCGGTTTCCCGCAGGATAATTTTCATGAGCCGGTCTTCCCGGCTGCCGGGGGTGGTATCTTCTCTGAGCAACTGTATGGATCCGGCCAGGGATGCCAGCGGGTTTTTGATTTCATGGGCAATTCCGGAAATCATTTCATCCATGGCTTCCATTTTTTCCACCCGCTGGTAATGGGCCTGGGCGATTTTTAAGTCCTGACGGGCCCGTCTCAGCTGTCTGGCAAGGACGCTGCTCAATAATCCCACGGCCAGACACGCGGACATGAGTATGATGATCCGGTAAAAGACGAGACTGGGTTCCAGGGAGGCAGTGGCCGTGTGCTGGTCCGAAAAAGTCGGAATGATTTCAAAGTATTCCAGAACGATCAACAGGCCGTAATGAATGCTGGAGATGCCGGCAATGATGATACTCCCATGCTGAAGCACCAGCATGGCCCCGTAGATGATGACCAGTAAGTACAAAAATGTGAAAATGGAATCCAGACTGCCGGTCACATAGATGATCACGGTGATTGTAAAAATGTCCGCCAGTATCTGTGTATAGGCCAGTGCCAGCTGATTTTTACCGTGCTTGAGCCACAATCCGTATCCTACGGACAGCACCAGCACGGCGGCGGCCAGATAATACAGTGTCACAAACGGCTGGGATAAAAAGGACAGGTTTTCACCGGTGGAAAACACCAGGCTGGAAAAAATCAATACAACACAGAAAATGACCCGGGCCAGAACAATCCATTTAAGCGGCTGGCTCCTGTCTGATGAATCCATAAAGGGATCGGCGGGTATCAATCTATCCAATGCTGCCTGCCATGGTAAAAATGGGAAGATACATGGCAATGACCAGTCCACCGACTATGACACCCAGAAAAACCAGCATAAACGGCTCGATCATGTCCGTGAGGTTTTTTACGGCCTGGTCGACTTCATCGTCATAAAAATCGGCTATTTTTTCCAGCATGGTATCCAGGGCCCCGGTGGATTCCCCTACTGAAATCATGGAGCAGACCATGGAGGGAAACACCCCGCTTTCCAACAACGGGTCAGCCATGGAACGGCCTTCGGCAATACCTGATTTAACATCCTGGATCGCAAATTCCACAATTTTATTACCTGCGGTTTTGCCCACGATGTCCAGGGCTTCGAGAATAGACACGCCCGATGAGATCATGGTGCTGGTTGTGCGTGTGAATTTGGCCACCGCCACTTTGCGGATCAGGATGCCGATGACCGGCAGGCGAAGAAACAGGTCATCCATGATCAAACGTCCTTTTTTTGTTTTATAGAACCGCCGGACAACAATCACGGTCAGGATCAGTCCGCCAAAGATATATCCGATATTGGCCACCACGAAATTGCTCATCGCCACCACCATCAGGGTTGGGCCCGGAAGCGCCGATCCCATGCTGGCAAACATCTCTTCGAACACGGGAATCACGAACACCAGGATGATTCCCACCACAAGAATGGCAACGATAATCGTGATGATGGGATAGGTCATGGCGCCCCGGACCTGTTTTTTGAGCCGGGCCATTTTTTCCATGTATGCGGACAGGCGGGCGAGAATGACATCCAGGATACCGCCGGCCTCGGCTGCGGCAATCATGTTGACAAACAGTTCATTGAAATCAGATGGGAATTTTTTCAATGCATCGGCAAAGGTTTCTCCGGATTCCACAGATTCCTTGATTTTTTTCAGATGTTTTTTAAAGGTCGGATTTTTCTGTTGCGCATGGAGGATTTCCAGGCACTGGAGCAGGGGCAGCCCGGCATCAATCATGGTGGAAAACTGTCTGGCAAAGATGATAACATCACGCTCCTTGACCCTGGGTTGCAGAAACTGGATATTTTCTAACAGGTCCTTGGGTTTTTTCCTGATTCTTCCCGGAGTGATTTTTCGTCTGACCAGAAGATTGCGAATCTGTTCCGGGGTTTCAGCCTCCATCTCTCCCTTGACGGATCTTCCTTTGGGGTTCTTACCTTTCCACAGATAAACAGCCGGCATAGCATTTCCTCATCAGGGGTTGATCCGCGGGCCGGGACCGGATGGCCGGGCCGGCAGCCGATGAATTTCAACCGGGGGTCATTCAATTTGTAAATTCCATTGAGATAGTCTATATAACATTCGATATTCAATCTCAACAGGAGTTGTGACGTGGCCCAGAAAAAAATCGGCAATACCGCGCAAACCATTATAACCAGTCATGTAAACGCAGATTTTGATGCCATCGCCTCCATGCTTGCGGCCCAGAAGCTTTATCCGGACGCCCGGATCATCTTCCCCGGTTCCCAGGAAAAAACCCTTAGGGATTTTTTCATCCATTCCATGGGCTACCTGTTTAACATGGCAGACCCGGCCACGATTGACTTTTCAGAAACACGTACCCTGGTACTGGTGGATACCCGCCAGAAAAACCGGCTGACCGGTGTAAAAACGCTGATAGACAACAGTGATGTCGCCATTCATGTATATGATCATCATCCCCCGGGGCCGGATGATGTGATATCAACCATGGAAATTTTCAAGAACTACGGAGCCACCACCACCATTCTGTGCGAGATCCTTCAGAAAAAAAACATCCCGATCAACCCGGAAGAGGCCACGGTCATGGCCCTGGGCATCTATGAAGACACCGGGACATTCACTTACTCGTCCACCACGCCGGCTGATTTCATTCAGGCCGGTTTTTTGATGGGCTGCGGGGCCAGTCTGAATACTATCGTCAGCCTGGTGGTCAGAGAAATCAAGGCAGAACAGGTTTCCTGGCTCAATGACCTGCTCAATGAAATGACACGGCATCGTATCAACGGGTTGGATGTACATGTTTCCACCATCTCCTCTCCCACCTATATTACGGACCTGGCATCCATTGTTCAAAAAGTGATGCGCATGGAAAATCTGGATTTGTATTTTGCCGTTGTGCTCATGGGAAACAAGGTGCATGTCATTGCCAGAAACCGGATTCCCGAGGTGGATGTGGGCCGGATTCTGTCCATGTTCGGCGGAGGCGGACATGCGTATGCCGCATCTGCCAAGATAGAGAACCGCACCCTGGCCCAGGTGGAACATCTGCTTATCGATCAGGTGAAAAAAGAGACCCGGCAGATCCAGGTGGCCCGATCCCTGATGTCTTCTCCGGCCATCACCATCGAACCGGATGCCTCCTGTGAGCAGGCCGGCAAGACAATGACCCGGTATAATATCAACACACTGCTGGTGGTGAACCCTGAAACCGCTGCCTATGAAGGATACATCACCCGTCAGGTGGTGGAGAAAATGTTGTTTCACCAGCTCAGGGACCGGCCGGTGGAGGAATACATGAATTCAGAAGCCACGTTTGTTTCGACGGATGCCAACATGGCTGAAATTGAATACCAGATCATTGAAAAAAAACAGCGGATCATTCCCGTGATCGACCATGGGGAAATCAAGGGTGTCATTACCCGCACGGACCTGCTCAATTATCTGGTACAGCATGACAAAGCGGTGAAACGCACCGATCAGCTGGTTTTTAAAAAACAGAATGCCCGGAAACGACAGATTCAAAATATCATGGCCCAGCGACTGGACGATCGGACAATGGATCTGCTGAAATCCATCGGTGCCGCCGGGGATGAACTGGGAATCAACCTTTATGTGGTGGGCGGGTTTGTCCGGGATCTGCTGCTGCAGCGCAAAGTGGATGATATTGACATCGTGGTGGAAGGAGATGGTATCCTCTTTGCCAGACATGTGGCTGAAAAATTGAACTGCCGGGTGAACACCCATAAAAAATTCGGTACTGCCGTGATCATTTTTTCCAGAAACGTCAAAGTGGATGTGGCCTCGGCCCGGCTGGAATATTATGATTTTCCGGCAGCCCTGCCTATTGTGGAGAAAAGTTCCATCAAAAGAGACCTGGCCCGCCGGGACTTTACCATCAATACGCTGGCCCTGAGCCTGAATGCCAAGACATTCGGTACCATGATCGATTATTTCGGGGCCAGCCGGGACCTGAAAGACAAAACCATCCGTACTATTCACAATTTAAGCTTTGTGGAGGACCCCACCCGCATCTTCCGGGCCATCAAGTTTGCCAACCGGTTTGGATTTGAAATCGGTAAAGTGACCGCCAATCTTATCAGAAATGCCATCAAAGTGGACTGTTTCAAAAATTTGAGCGGGCTGCGGGTGTTGTCTGAACTCAAGCAGATTCTCAGCGAGGAAAATCCGATTCCCGCCATACATACCTTGACGGATTACGGGCTTGAAAAAGTGATTCATCCTCAGTTGGAAATCACGCCTGCGACCTACCAGATGCTGGAATCCACCAACAAAACCCTGGCCTGGCATGATCTTCTGTACGTGGAAGAAACCTACCCCAGATGGGCCGTGTATTTCATGATGCTGCTCAACCGGTGCACCTTCAAGGTCAGCGAGCAGATCTGTGACCGTCTCATGATCCCGGCCGGTGAACGGCTGCTGCTGCTGGGAACACGGTACAAGGCGGAAAACCGGCTCGGTTTCATCGAATCCAACCACCCGGTTTCCCGCCAGAAGCTTTACTGGGCTTTGATCAATTTCAACACTGTGTTTATCCTCTACATCATGGCGTTGACAAAAAACGAAGCGGTCCGCAAAGATATTTCCAACTTCTATACCGAGTACCGGCATGTGAAACCCCGGATTCAGGGTAAGGACCTGATTCGTATCGGGGTCAAACCCGGACCGGCCTTCACAAAGATTTTAAATGAAGTGCTCAATGCCCGGCTGGACGGTAATCTGGACACCCGGGAAAAAGAGATCGCTTTTGCCGCAGAATACGCCCGGGAAAATGGGTTGATTTAGTGTTGATAAAAACGGCACTTTGTGGTTGAATCTCAATTTTTGATACATTTAATGAAGAAAGACAGCGGAATGAAAAATGCAGATTTTCTGACTGGCATTACCACCAGCGGCACGCCGCACCTGGGTAATTTTGTGGGAGCCATCCGGCCGGCAGTGGCCACCAGCAAGGACCCGTCTTTGACGTCTTACTATTTTCTGGCAGACTACCACTCCCTGATCAAAAACCATGATCCTGAAAAACGGCGGCAGTCCACACTGGAGATCGCTGCCGCCTGGATTGCGCTGGGCCTGGATCACGACAACTGCGTGTTCTACCGGCAGTCCGACATTCCTGAGATCACGGAGCTGACCTGGATTTTGACCTGTCTCACCGCCAAGGGGCTGATGAACCGGGCCCACGCCTATAAGGCCGGGGTTCAGGAAAATGAAGCCGCAGGCACCAAGGACCCGGACCAGGGGATCACCATGGGGCTGTTTTCCTATCCGATTCTCATGGCAGCCGACATACTCATGTTCAACGCCGGAAAGGTGCCGGTGGGCAAAGACCAGGTCCAGCATCTGGAAATGACCAGAGATATCGCGGCACGCTTCAATCACGTCTATGAAAAACTGTTTGTTCTTCCGGAAGTGGTGGTGGATGACAACGCCGCAGTCCTGGCCGGACTGGACGGCCGGAAAATGAGCAAAAGCTACAACAACTTCATTCCTTTGTTTGACTCGGAAAAGCGTCTGCGCAAAATGATTATGAAAATTCAGACCAATTCCTTAGGCCCGGACGAGCCCAAGGACCCGGACACCTGTACGCTGTTTTCCATTTACAGGGCCTTTGCCACGGAAGGGGAAACCCGGGCCATGGCGGATCGTTACCGGCAGGGGATCGCCTGGGGCGTAATGAAGCAGGAGCTGTTCGAGTATATCAACACCATTCTGGCAGAACCCCGGCAGCGGTATGATGATCTGATCAGAAATCCCGGGGATATCGAAGCGGTCCTGGCCAAAGGCGCTGAAAAGGCCAGGTCGTTTTCCGTGCCGTTCCTGAAAAAGATCCGGGCCGCCGTCGGTATCCGGTCACTGGGTTAACCCTTCAATCTCTTCGGGGGTCAGGTAACGCCAGGAACCGGGTGCAAGATCCCCCAAACACACCCCCGCCATGCGGACCCGCAAAAGGGCGGTCACGCGGTTTCCGGTTTTGCCCACCATCCGTCTGATCTGACGGTTCATTCCCTGCCTCAAAACGATGGTGAAGCGGTTTTTCGATATCCGGGATACCTCCGCTTTTCTGGTTTTTTTCCCCTGGATTACCATGCCCCGGGCCATGGCCGTGAGGTCTGCATCGGTCACTGGGTGGGCCGTGGTGACCCGGTACTCTTTCTCATGGTTATGTGAGGGATGGGACAGGCGGTTGTGAAGTTCTCCGTCATTTGTTAGCAGAACCAGCCCCTGGGAGTCCTTGTCAAGGCGTCCCACCGGGAAAACCCGCTCCGGCACAGTCACCAGATCCAGAATGATTTTGTCCCCATGTTTCCTGGCACAGGAGGTGACCACCCCCACTGGTTTGTTTGCAGCAATATAGATCAAGGCGGTTTCTCCGGGCAGACAGACCTTTTTGCCGTCAAACAGGACCTGGTCTGTCCGTGGAGACACCTTGGTGCCTAACGTGGTGACCCGGTCCCCATTGACCTGGATGCGCCCTGTGACAATCAATTCCTCCGCAGCCCTTCGGGAGCATACCCCGGCCCGGGCCAGAAATTTCTGAAGCCGCATTGGCTGGTTTTCAGGCTCAGGAACGGTAGTCGGCATTGATCTTGACATAGTTTTCACTGAAATCGCAGAACAGAAAACTGTCCATATGATCCCCCAGATTCAGATCCAGGGTAATCAGAATATCAGGTTCTTTCATAATTTCAGCCGCTTTTTTTTCTGCGTCTTTTCCCTGCCATTTTCCCTGAATGACCAGGGGGACCGTATCAAAATACAGGTCCATCAAATCCGGGTCTACGTGAGCTCCGGATCGACCGGCCGCTGCTGTGATCCGGCCCCAGTTGGGATCTTTTCCATAGATGGCGGTCTTGACCAGGTTAGAATGGGCAATGGCTTCGGCAGCTTTGAATGCATCTTGTTTTGTCGCAGCCCCTTTGACCGTGATCTGTACCACTTTGGTGGCGCCCTCCCCGTCTCTGACAATCTGTTTTGCCAGATTTCGGCACACGCTTTCCAGCAGGTCCTGGAAAACGGCCCGGGACGCATCGTCGTTGATATGTGCATTGCCGGTGCCGCCGGCCAGGCACAGCAGGGTGTCATTGGTGGAGGTGTCCCCATCCACAGTGATACGGTTGAAAGATCTGTCACAGGCAGAGGACAGGGCCTGTTTCAGGTCCGGGGCACTGATATGGGCGTCGGTGATCACATAAGCCAGCATGGTGGCCATGTCCGGCCGGATCATGCCCGATCCCTTGGCCACCCCTTTCATGGCAATGGTCTGCGGTCCCTGTTTTGAGTCGATAACACCTGTCATCTCAACGATTTTGGTGGTCAGGTCCGTGGTGAGAATGGCTGTGGCAAAGTCCGCCAGTGTGCCGGTATGGATCTGTGTTTTCAGCTGGGGGATCCCGGATTCAAATTTTTCCATGGGCAATGGCGCTCCGATCACTCCGGTGGAAGACACCATCACCATAGCTTCAGGAATGTTGAACGTCTCCGCCACCAGTCTGGCGGATCGTTTTGCATCCCTGATCCCCTGCTCGCCGGTGAAACAGTTGGCATTGCCTGAATTGACCAGTACCGCCTGGCAGACCCCTTTTTGTAGCATCTGCCGCCCCAAAATAACCGGGGCGGCCTGGACTTTGTTTTTCGTAAAAACTGCGGTGGCCACCGCAGGTGCTTCACATAGGATGATCCCCAGATCCTTGTGTTCGTTTTTCTTGATACCGGCATGGATGCCGGCAAACATAAAGCCCTTCATTTTGTCCGCCTCTTTTCAATGGCTGATAAACACATAAAATTATAGGATTATACCCCTGACGCACCATGATGTAAATAAATCAGTCTGAACTATTTTTAAAAGTATCAGGCATGTTTCATTGTGACTTGACAAGGTCTCAATTAAGTTGTATGTGCAAATATATGACTGAATCACATCATTTTCTGGAAGCCTGTCTGTTTTACAATGTCAATGCATTTTCACGGCAGCTGCTCAAGCTGGCTGAAGTGGAATTCGCCCCACTCAAACTGTCCCCTGCCCATGCATCGCTGATGTTGATCCTGTATGACAATCCCGGCATCAACCCCAAAAAACTGGGTGAACTGCTGCAACTGACCCCATCCACCATTACCCGGTTTATCGATGCACTGGCCGGAAAAAAACTGGTGCGTAGAAAAAACCGCGGTAAAACCATTGCCATCTTTCCCACGGAAAAGGGTCTTGAAGCAAAATCCGCCATTGCTGAAGCGTATAAGGCATTTTATCTGGCATATACCCGCATGCTGGGTTCTGAATATGCCCATCGTCTGGCGCTTCAGATCCACGAGTCGGGTCAGCGGCTGGCCGGGACCACATCTTCAGATACCCACCATGATTCAGACGTTTAAGCTGACCATCGAATATGACGGTACCGGGTTTGCCGGATGGCAGCGCCAGGCAGAAGACCTGACCATTCAGGGCGAGCTGGAGAAAGTTCTTTCAAGGATACTCAATCAACCCGTCACCCTGGCCGGTTCAGGGCGGACGGATGCCGGGGTCCATGCCCGGGGACAGGTGGCTTCTTTTCGTGCGGAGACAACCATGGATCCGTCCAGTTTACAGAAAGGGGTCAACAGTCTGATGAAACATCCCATTGTACTGAAGGACTGCACCAGGGTGGCTGACGATTTTCATGCCCGATATTCCGCTGTTTCAAAAGAATATCATTATTTTATCCTGAACCGGGAAAGTCCCTGTGCCATCAGCCGCGATTATGTCTGGCACATTCACCGTCCCCTGGATATACAAGTGATGAACCAGTGCTGCCAGCGGATATGCGGCACCCATGATTTCAGATCTTTTGAAAATGCGGGTTCTCCGAGACGTTCCACGGTGCGGACAGTATTCATGGCCCGAATGAGCCGGCTGGACAGGGGGCGATTGTTGTTCAGCATCTGTGCTGATGGATTTTTAAAGAACATGGTCCGGAATGTGATGGGAACCCTGGTGGATGCAGGACAAGGAAAACTGACACCTCAACTTTTTGAAGAAATTCTGTCTGCCCGGAACCGATCCCTGGCCGGGGCGACCGCCCCGGCCAGGGGATTGTTCCTCAATCAGGTGAACTATGATTGAATCAGATCTGGCCGGCCGGTGTGTCAGGCGCCTCTTCGGATTTTTGATCCTTTGAATGGGCCGCCCGAATTCCTTGTATGTGCTGATTGTAATGGGCGATGATATCCCGCCGGTAGATCAGCCCGATCAGTTCCCGGGGATTGTTCTCGTTCACCACGGGTAACGCGTCAATATTTTTTTGCGTCAGTTTATGAAGTACCGTGTTCAGGTCCTCTGCAGGCGTGGTGGTGATCAGGTCGGACACCATGATATCTTTCATTACCACCAGATCTTCAATATGAATGGTGAACATCACTTCACGAATGTCATTGGATGAAAAAATGCCGGTAAACTCCCCGTTGGCGTTCAGTACGGGAAAATAATGCTGTTTGGTGATCTGGTAGAGAGATTTGAATTCGGAAAAAGACATGTTTTCGCTGACACACTGCACTTTTTTGATCAGATAGTCCAGTCTGCCCACCTTCATGGTTTGAAGAATGTCCATCATGAATTCACCGGCATGGGCCGGTGAATCGATGCGGGATTTGACCTGATTTTCAAAAATAGTGAACCGCTGGGACAGCAGATAGCACAGAGAGCAGACCAACAGACTGGGTAAAAGCAGGTGATAGGAATTGGTCATTTCGCTGACAAAAATGATGGTGGAAATGGGCGTGTTGGAAACCGCCGTGAAAAAACCGGCCATTCCCACGATGACAAAAGCGCCCGGCTGTGTGACCACTGTGGGAATGAGCAGATGAAACAACTTGCCTACGGCTCCGCCTAAAGCCCCGCCAATAACTACGGATGGGCCGAAGACTCCGCCGCTGCCACCGGAACCGATGGAAAACGAGGTGGTGAAAATTTTGCCGATGGCCAGAGCGATCAGCGTGGAGATGGCCACCTGGTTGAAAATGGCGTTCTGGGCCATGCCATATCCGAATGCCAGGGTGTAGGGAAGAAAAAAACCGATCACACCGGTGCACAACCCGCCGATGGCAGGTTTGATATGGTTGGGAACTTTCAGTTTTTTAAAAAACCTCACCAGGCCGTAGAACACTTTGACATAGACATACCCGAACCCCACCAGCACCCCGGCCAGAACAATATACGGCCCCAGCTCCAATGGGTTTTGAAATTTGAACCCCGGTGAATCAAACAAAGAGCCCCATCCATAGACCAGGCAGAACATACAATAGGCCACCACTGAAGAAATGCCGGCCGGAATAATGACTTCTGATTCAAAATCCGGATCCCGGTACAGCACTTCGGCGGCAAACAGCGCCCCGGCCAGTGGCGCCCTGAAAATGCTGCCCACACCGGCGCCGATACCGGCAGCCATCATGATTCGGCGTTCCCGTTCCGATAAATTGAGACGGGTTGCAAGAAACGACCCGAACCCTGAACCGATCTGGGCAATAGGACCTTCCCTGCCCCCGGATCCGCCGGTGGTGAGCGTGATGGTGGAGGCGATGGTCTTGATGAAGGGAATCCGGCTTCGGATTTTCCCCCCCTTGTTGTGATACGCATCAATGGCGGCGTCGGTGCCGTGGCCTTCTGCCTCCGGAGCAAAGGTATATACCAGCCAGCCGGAAACAAGCCCGCCCAGTGCCGGTAAGATCAGCAGCATCCATCGATTGAACGGCGTATTGGTGGGCGTCAGCAGAGCATGTTCCCCGGCCGGGGCATCCGGCCGGTATCCGGCCATCATGTCCAGAAAATAATGCATACCCAGACCGCACAGATAGTGGAAAATTACAGCACCCAGACCGGCGATCATGCCGATGAGCACAAAATTCAGCAGCCATCTGAAAGCCGTTTTGATGTCAACAGATCTCATGTCGATTCAAATTCCTGATATTTTCAGGTATTGCGCAGATCTGTGATGCCTTGCAGAATGATGTCAAACAATGGTTTGACATCCATTTCTTCCAGACAGGAAAAAGCCACCCGGATGTTGCGTTCACCAATGGCGATCAGGCCGACGCCGTATTTGTCCAGCAGATGAAGCCGGAGCTGTTCCGCATCCACATCCTTCAGACGGATACACATGAAATAACCGGAATTGAACGGATACACGTCAAAACCGGATTGATATGAGGGATCCGCCAGAACTGTCTTGATCTTGGCCGCCCGCTGATTGAGCAGGTGAAATTTTTCCTGTTTCTGGACATGATAGTCTGGATCCGCCATGGCTTTGAGCAAAATGGCCTGACCCAGATGGGAGGCATTGGAGATATTGCCCCGGATACATCCGGCCGTCTTTTTTTCCAGGGCCTGGTTCAGTCCATCGATCTTTGCCGGGTCGGTTGCCATGCCGTAGGTGATAAATCCCACCCGGAATCCCCATACGTAATCTTCCTTGGTGGCGCCGTCCAGCTTGATGGCTGCCAGGCGCGCATGTCTGCCCGCCAGTCTGGCAAACAGAGATTCTTTGCTGGTTTCTTCATCGTAAAACAGCCCGAAATAGGCATCATCACAGGCCACCACTACATTGGTGCCCGATTCTGCGATATCCAGCAGGATGTCAGCCACCCGGTCCCTTTCCTTTCGGGTCAGGGAATACCCACTGGGATTGTGAGGAAAGTTCAGCACGGTGACGATTTTATCGTTTATTTCCGCCTGGGCCCGCATCACGGATTCAAAATCATCCACATTGAACCGGGTCAATGCATCATCATACGCCCGGTAATGAACAATTTTCGCCTGGTTGCGCACCGTAAATGTCATGTTGTAATTACCCCACATCATGTCCGGCAGGATGATCACATCCCCTGGATCAATCCACATGTCGGAAAATATGCTGACTCCATGGGTAATCCCCGAGGTGACTACGGGCAGACTGATATCGCACCCGGTCAGCGACGGATTCTTTTCATAAAGGTCTTTTTTCCATTGTTCCCGCAATCCGGGCAGGCCGAATGACGGGGCATAGGGCAGATAATCGTCAGGTTCGATACCCTGAACGAACCGGGTCACAGCGGGCAGGTTCAATACATGCCCCCCCTGTTTGGCAATCCCGATGGTGGCATTGATTTTATGGGCCTTGATTTTGGCTTCCGCACTCTGGCTCAAGATGCCTTTGGGAAAAAACAGGGCCTTTCCCATATTCGACAACATTTCCATGATATGGGGATTGGCTTGAGAAATAAGATCATTGAGTTCTTTTGCAATCACGTTCATCAGCAGATTCCTCACAAAAAAGCAAAAAAAAAACTCTGCGGCTTTTTGATGAAGATGAAAAACCACAGAGTTTTTAAAATGCGGTCAAAAAAATTATCTTCTCTTTGATGCCTTGATGGGGTTGATTTTCTGCTTTTTAGTCTCGGCCGTGGTCTTGATATGCGTGGCCATGTTACAAGAGCCGCTTTTCCATTTCAGGGACGGATCCGGCGCAGCCGTGCAATACATGCCGGTGGGATATTCAGACATTCTCTGACATCCCATGCATTCTTCCACGACCGGCAGGCAGTTGCCTTCGTTGTAACTGCAGCCGGCGGCTGTCATGAATACACAGTCTTCCCCTTCCCTAATTGTTGTACAGATCATGATGCAATTTTCCTAAATACTTGTGGTTGAATTTATCAAAGCCCTGAAAACCCCGGTGTTTCGATATAAAACAGGGTGTTTCAAGGCGGTCTGATTGTCACTGTTTTCCGTTTCGGGACGATTAACCTGACCCTGATATCATAAAAAAGCGTAAAATGTCAATTAAAGATCGATTTTTTATTCATTTTTCCCGGGTGAATTTTTTTATGGGAAAAACGTATGGACTGGTGTATAACCCAGAAAACATTTCAACCATGAACTTATGAATTCAGCCATTCAATTATGATGATCATATCCAAAGCCAAAGATGTATTGGAAATCGAAGCCCAGGGCATTTTGTCCCTGGCGAAAAAACTGGATCAGGACTTTGAATCGCTTGTCCAGGAAATCTGTGTTTCACCGGGTCGGGTGATTATTTCGGGAATTGGGAAATCCGGACTGATCGGTCGAAAAATCGCCGCCACATTGATCAGCACCGGCACCAACGCCATGTTTCTGCACCCGGTGGAAGCCGTGCATGGGGATTTGGGTATGGTGAGTCCTCACGATGTCTTTATTGCAATTTCCAACAGCGGGGAAACCAGTGAACTCAACCAGCTGTTGCCCGTGATCCGGGGGATCGGCTGTCGACTGGCTGGATTCACTGGAAATCCCAAATCCACCATGGCGGGATATTGTGACCTGGTCATTGACACAGGGGTTGAAAAAGAAGCCTGCCCCTTCAATATGACCCCTACTGCCTCCACCACTGCCCAGCTGGCCATGGGAGACGCTTTGGCCGTGGTGCTGATTGAAAAAAAGAAGTTCCGGGAAACCGATTTCATGCGGTCTCATCCCGGCGGTGCTCTGGGGCAGCGCCTGGCCAGCCGGGTTGGCCAGATCATGCTGGCGGCGAACCAGGCCCCGTGTGCATTTGTGGAAGAAACCATGGTATCGGCCCTTGAAACCATGGACCGCTTCAGTCTGGGCGCCGTGGTGATACTCAACCGGGAGGGGCAGTTGAAGGGCATCATTACCGATGGGGATATCCGCCATATTATCGCTCAGGGAACCACGGATTTTCACCATTTGAAGACAGGTGATGTCATGACCCGGAATCCCCGCTGTTCCAGTGAGGATGCATACCTGTACGATGCATTGAACCTGATGGAAAAGTATGAGATCACGGTGCTGCCCGTCGTCGATTCAGACAACCGTCTGAAAGGCATTTTGCATCTGCACGATATTCTCGGGAAAGGATCTTTCAAATTCAATGGAGGCAGTCGATGATACCCTCTGATCTGTATACGGACATCCCGGAGCTGGGAAAGGCCAATATCGTCTCTCCCATCAAACGGGTGACCCGATCCACCCAGCGCAAGCACTCCTTTATTTCAGATGAATCCCGGATCATTGTGGACATTCAGACGGAATATGTGCAGGGTGCCGTCGATACCGGTCAGGCGTTGCTCAGTTTTGAACAGGCCGGTCCCAGGGACAAGATCTATTTTGATCCCAGCAAATTGAAGTGCGCCATCGTGACCTGCGGGGGGTTGTGTCCAGGCCTCAATGACATCATTCGGGCCGTGGTTCTGGAACTGTACCATATTTACCATGTCAAAACCATCTATGGTATCCGTCATGGGCTTCAGGGCTTTATTCCGGAATACGGCCATGACATCCTGGACCTGACACCTGAAACGGTGGCCGGTATTCAGGACAGGGGCGGAACCATTCTCGGGTCTTCCCGGGGCAGCCAGGACATTGGTGTGGTCGTGGATTGCCTGGAACGGATGAGCATAGGCATTCTGTTCATGGTGGGGGGAGACGGCACCCTGATGGCATCCAAAAAGATTGCCGAGGAGATTGAAAAAAGAAATTTAAAAATCTCGGTGGTGGGGATTCCCAAAACGATTGACAATGATATTTTTCTGGTATCCCGGTCGTTTGGATTTGATTCTGCAGTGGATGTGGCGACCCTGGCCATCAAAGGCGCCCATAATGAAGCTGAGGCATACCCCAACGGCATCGGCCTGATCAAGCTGATGGGCCGCCATTCTGGATTTCTGGCCGCCACGGCTGCATTGGCTCAGCAGGATGCCAATTTTGTGCTGATTCCGGAGGTGGATATCGACCTGTATGGTGAAAACGGTTTTCTTCCTGCCCTGGAAAACCGCCTCAAAACAAGAAACCATGCTGTGGTGATCGTGGCGGAAGGCGCCGGTCAGAATTTCTTTGAAAACAGCGAAAAAAAATACGATCCTTCAGGTAACATTATACTCCAGGATATCGGCCTGTTTCTCAAGAAAAAAATCACCGAATGGTTCGATGCCAGAAATATGGATATTTCCCTGAAATACATTGATCCTGCCTATATTATCCGCAGCCTGGCAGCCAATTCCAATGACAGTGTGTTCTGCGGGTTGCTCGGACGCGATGCCGTCCATGCCGGAATGGCCGGAAAAACCAAACTGCTCGTCAGTTACTGGAACAACCATTATGTGCACGTTCCCATGGAAGCCTCTGCCGGACGGCAGAAACGGCTGGATCCCAATGGCCGTTTATGGCAGTCGGTTCTGGAAGCCACCGGCCAGGACGTCTACTTCGGCGGATAGATCACTGCCGTGTCAGCGACCCAGTTCCACAAACCGGTTGTTTTTGATTGTGATCAGAAACAATTCTTTACGGGCTGCCCCGTTTTTGTCAAAAAGGGTTCTACCGGTGGCGCCTTCAAAAATTCTTTCTTCCAGAAGTGCTTCTTTCAGACGCGTTCGGGAATCCACAGTGGGATCCATGGCGCGTGACAGCATGATCTGTACGGTATCATAAAAAATGGCTTCCAGATAACCGGGGGAGTCTCCATACAGGGTTGAAAAGGCATGGTTGAACCGGACCGTGGCAGGCTTGCGGCTGTGTTCGAAATACCCTTCCGTGATGATGGTATTCTGGTTGTAACCTCGGGTTTGATCCAGCAGGTTCTGGTGGTGCCAGAGGTTGGTGCCCAGCAGCACGATGTCCCGAATGTCGTTGAAAGCCAGTTGAGGAAGTATCATGTTGACCCGGGAGGCTGCATCCGGAATGAAAAGGGCCTCGAAATCGAAGGTGACAAGATCGGAAGCATCGCTGTCTGATGGTTCCAGAGGATGATCCGTTTGCTTTGTGAATTTTCGGATGGTATCGGTGAAATCGGTTCTGTTGCCGTCATACGCCTGCATTTGCTCCAGCTTCGTGCCATATTCGGACACCGCTTCCGAAAACAGCTCCATGTGCCGCCTGCCATAGGGCTCATCCGGGTATAGAATTGCGACCTTTTCCAGGCCCAGTGTTCTGAATACATATGCAGCCAGGGTCTGTACCTGCATTCGGGGTGTGATAAAATTGGAAAACAGGTAATCCCCGGACAAAGCAAACTCCTCTTTCTGTGTCAGAGCAATCAGCGGGATCTTCAGGTCCTGGGCACGGGCACCCGCAGCATCTACGGACAGAAGTGGACCGACAATACCCGTCACATGGGCCTGATCCAGTTCTTCCACGCATGCAGCGGCAATGTCAGGATCCCCCTGGGTATCTTTGATGACAACAGTGAACTTGCGGCCGTGGACACGGGTCATTTCCTGGATGGCCAGTTGAATGCCTTTCAATGCTTTTTCTCCGTATGGCGCATATTTTCCGGACAGCGGCAGCAGGCACCCGATGGTATCTTTTTTAAAAAGTGTCTGTCGGATCATCGCTATCAGCGACTGTGCATCAGTCACCCGGGGGTGATCCGGCCAGCGGTCTGTGAACTGTGTCAGCACGGACAAGGCCTTTGTATACGCGGTATCCTGGGCAAGGTTGACCCCCAGCCAGTAGTGCAGCAGCGGTTCGGGCACCGCCAGGCCGGGTGATTCCAGAAATGTTTGAATCAGGGCGGGGGTTGATCGGGCCAGCAACTGATCCACTGTTTCGATGATCTGTTGTGTTTGCAGTGCGTCCAGATTCAGGGTCAGGGCCTGATTATACGTATAGAATGCATTTTTTAAATCACCGGATTCCATAAACGCGGCAGCATCGGATTCCAGTTTTTTCAACCGGATTGCGGTTCGGGCGGCTTGATCCAGCTCGGGAGCCACGGTTACAGGAGGTTCTTCAGAAGGCGTCTGAATCCGCCTGGGGGCACATCCCCATATTGCACAAAACAGAAATACGGCTGAGATGCCGGCCAGGAAATAGATGATCAGGGAATGTCGAAGTGTCATATACATTTCTTTTTTTTTGTAATGTCAAAATTGTTGTCGCGATCGTGACTATAGGCAAATTTCAGGTCGATGTCAAAAAATCTTTGACCAGTGCAGCTGCCCGATCGGTTTGAGAAGGGGTAATCCAGACAATACCCGGCTCTTTTCTGAACCAGGTGAACTGCCGTTTGGCATACCGCCGTGTATCCCTTTTCAAAAGCGATACCGCTGTGTCCAGATCGACGTCTTTGTTGATGACCCATCCCATGTGACGGTATCCAATGGACTGCATGGATTTCAGATTCAGATCATATCCTTTTTTCACCAGATCCTGTACTTCAGAAAGAAGCCCTTGAGACATCATCATATCCACCCGCTGATTGATGCGGTCATAAAGGTCACGGCGGTCCATATAAAGTCCTAAGGTCAGACTGTGGTACCGGGGGCGGGTGAGCGGCTGCTGGGTCTGTTTCCGTGATATGGGGATGCCGGTGGTCAGAAACACCTCAAGCGCCCGGATGATTCGGAATCCGTCATGGGGATGGATACGTTTTGCTGCAGAAGGATCACATGCTTCCAGCTGCTGGTGAAGATAGAGACTTCCTTTTTTTTCAAGGGTTTCGGTCAGTCCGGCCAGGGTGTCCTGACATGCCGGGTGAGAACGGAACAGGCCGTATAACAGTGCCCGGATATACAGACCGGTACCGCCGGCCACGATCGGAATCCGGTTTTTTTTTATAATGGTATCGATGGCCTGGTCGGCCAGGTGCGCATACTGTCCGGCATCAAAATCTTCTGCCGGATCCAGAAAATCCACCAGATGGTGACAGGCTTCGGCCCGTTCCGACGCATCGGGTTTGGCAGTACCAATGGCCATCTGTTTATAGATCTGCATGGAGTCGGCCCCGATGATTTCACCATTGAATGTCTTTGCCAGAAAAATGGCAAAACCGGTCTTTCCGATTCCAGTGGGACCGCATATCGTAATGATTTTTTTCATGGATCGACCGTGCGCAAGGGTTTTGTTCGATAATGGTTGACATTGTTTGACAGATGGTTTTATAACATACTTTTTTAATTGATAACAATTAATAATAAGGAAAATCTTTAAGACATTTATAAGACTGATATCGTTTTAAGAACCAAACAGGAGAGACAAAGAATGGAATCAAAAAAAACCGGGTCAGTGGTGGTGATCGGTGGCGGTATATCCGGCATGCTCTCGGCACTGGATCTAGCGAACTCCGGATTTTATGTCTATCTGGTTGAAAAAGGCCCGTCCATCGGCGGTGTCATGGCTCAGCTGGACAAGACCTTTCCGACCAACGACTGTGCCATGTGAATTATTTCACCCACACTGGTCGAGGTCGGCCGGCATTTAAACATTGAGTTGTTAACCCTTTCTGAAGTTCAGAACATCACCGGGGAAAAAGGCAATTTCCAGGTGGAAATCCTGAAAAAACCCCGGTATGTCAGAGAAGACCGCTGTATTGCCTGTGGGGCCTGTACGGAAAAGTGCCCGGGCAAGTTTGACGACGGGTATAATGCGGATCTGAAAACCCGGACCGCCATTTATGTGGAATACCCCCAGGCAGTGCCGTTGAAATATGCCATCAATCCGGCTGTCTGTCTGAAACTGACCAAGGACAAATGCGGGACGTGTCAGGAGGTGTGTCCGGCAGATGCCGTCGATTACACCATGACCGAAGAAAAGATCACCATCGATGCGGGGTCCATTATTCTGGCGCCCGGTTTCAAGCCGTTTGATCCGTCCCGGTTCGACAATTATCAATATGCAAACTTCGCCAATGTGGTGACGTCCATGGAATTCGAGCGGTTATTGTCCGCCACCGGTCCGACCATGGGACATGTGACCACGTATCCGAAAGTCCCTGCCAACCCCAAAAAGAAAAAAGACAAACTGCTGGCGGAAAAACGCAAGGATCCCAAAAAGATTGCCTGGTTTCAGTGCGTAGGATCCAGGGATGTCAATAAATGTGACAATCCCTATTGCTCTTCGGTCTGCTGCATGTATGCGGTCAAGGAAGCCATCATTGCCAAAGAACATGCGGGCAGCGATCTGGACTGCTCCATCTTTTTCATGGATATGAGAACGCCAGGCAAGGAATTTGAGAAATATTACAATACCGCAAAAGACAAGCACGGCATCAATTTTATCCGGTCCCGGGTGCATTCCGTGGTGGAGGATGCCGAAACCGGAGATCTGCATATCCAGTATGCCGATGAGATGGGACAGATCGTCCGGGACACCTATGACATGATCGTTCTGTCCGTGGGTCTGGAGATTTCCAAAGAAACCCGGGTGTTTGCCGAAAAATTCAATATCGATCTCACGGAATCCGGGTTTGCGAAAACCGGATCGTTCGAACCGGTGTCCACTTCTCGAGACGGAATTTATGTCTCCGGCGTATTCAATAATCCCAAAGATATCCCTGAATCCGTTCTGGATGCATCGGCTGCGGCGTCGGCTGCCGGGGATGCACTGGCTGAAGTCCGCAACACCCTGACCAAAGAGATCCCGGCGGTGCCGGAAACCAATGTGGTGGGGGACAGGCCCAACATCGGCGTGTTCATCTGTGACTGCGGTTCCAATATCGCCGGCGTGGTGGACTGTCCGCATGTCACTGAATACGCGCTCACCCTGCCCTATGTGACCGTGGCTGAAGAGACCACGTATGCGTGCAGCCAGGATGCCCAGGACAAGATGGTGGAAATCATCAGGGAAAAGGGGCTGAACCGTATTGTTGTGGCGGCCTGCACCCCGAAAACGCATGAACCGCTGTTTCAGGAGACATTGAAAAACGCGGGATTGAACAAATATCTGTTTGAGATGACCAATATCCGGAACCACAATTCCTGGGTTCATAAAAACAACCCGGAGATTGCAACGGAAAAAGCCAAGGACCTGGTCCGCATGGCGGTTGCGAAAGCGGCCCTGGCCCAGCCGCTGAAAGAAGAAAAGATCAAGGTCAATGCCTCGGTCATGGTTGTGGGCGGTGGACTGGCCGGAATGACGGCTGCCCGAAGCCTGGCGTCCCAGGGATATGAGACCCATCTCATCGAGAAAAAAGAAATGCTGGGAGGTGAGGCGCTCAAGTTGTGGAAAACCGCACAGGGAGAGGATGTGCAGCAGCATTTATCCGCCCTGATCCAGGAGATTCAGGGCAACGAAAAGATCATTGTTCATACAAATACCACCCTGGAAGGAGTGGACGGCTTTGTGGGCAATTTTATTTCCAAGCTGAAAACCGGCGGGAAAACCACGGAACTCGAACATGGGGTCGCGGTCCTGGCCACGGGCGCCAAAGCCCTTGAGACCAGTGAATATAGTTTCGGTCCGGATGACCGTATCATCCGGACCCTGGATCTGGACAAAATGTTCCGGGAAAACGATCCTAAACTGGATACAGTGCAGTCAGCCGTGTTCATTCAGTGCGTCGGGTCCAGGGAACCGGAAAGGCCGTATTGTTCAAGGGTGTGCTGCACCCATTCAGTTGAAAATGCCGTCGCGCTCAAGGAAAAGAATCCGGAAATGGATGTATTCATCATTTACCGGGATATCCGGACCTATGGGGAGCGGGAACTGCTTTACAAAAAAGCCAGAGAAAAAGGGGTTATTTTCATCCGGTATGATGTCACGGACAAACCGCAGGTGAAAGTGGAAAAAGACTATGTGTCTGTGACGCTGAAAGATCATGTGCTCAACCAGCCGGTCACAATCCGGGCGGACCTGGTCACCCTGGCCACGGCCCTGGTTCCCAGAAAAGATGAGCGACTGGCCAATTTCTTTAAAGTGCCTTTGAATGACGAAGGATTTTTTGTTGAAAAGCACGCCAAGCTGGGGCCGGCGGAATTTGCTACTGACGGTGTGTTTGTGGCAGGGTCCGGCCATTATCCCAAACCGGTGAATGAAGCCATCACCCAGGGCCGGGCTGCCGCGTCCAGAGCCCTGACCCTGCTGGCCAAAAAAGACAGCCTGTTCACCTCCGGCACCATCGCCAGCGTGGATGTTGAAAAATGCTCTACCTGCGGTGTGTGTGTGTCCATCTGTCCCTACAATGCCCCGTCATTTTTAACTGAAGGCCGGTTTGAAGGCAAAGCAGATGTCAACGCAGTACTGTGCAAAGGCTGCGGCCTGTGTGTGGCTTCCTGCCGATCCGGTGCCATCCATCTGCGGGGATTTGATACCAACCAGATTTTTTCACAGATTTTTGCCCTGGGTGAAACAGGTTAAAGGAGATACTTTCACATGACCGAAAAAAATATTAAAATCGTCAGTTTTCTGTGCAACTGGTGCTCTTATGGGGCAGCAGACCTGGCAGGGGTGAGCCGGATGGAGTACCCGGCGGACATCCGGGTCATACGGATTCCCTGCTCCGGCCGCATGAGCCCGAAATTCATTTTGTCCGCGCTTCGGGAAGGGGCGGATGCTGTCTGGGTATCCGGGTGACATCCAGGTGAATGTCATTACCTGGATGGTAATTATTATGCACGGCGCAAATTTGCCATGATGGGCAACCTGCTGGAACAAATGGGAGTCGATCGGGACCGGATTCATTTTTCCTGGATCTCTTCGGCTGAAGCCACCAAGTTCGTGGACGTGGTCAAAGAAATTTCCGACAAGGTCAGAGCCCTGGGCCCCAACAAAAAATTTGTCAAAGATTACAATAAATAAAGGTGTGAACTATGGATACCTGTATTGAAAAAATAAGGGCCATTGCTGCGGACCTGCTGGCCAGGGGCACGGTGGAGAAAGTGATCGGGTTTGCCGACGGCTCTATTCCCATGGCCACCCGCCCGATTGCAGTCTCCTCTCCCAAAGAAGTGGAAAAACTGGTTTTCAACTCGGTGTGCGGGCTGAATCTGGCCAATTATGTATCGAAAAACAGCCTGTCTAAAAAAGAGGGAAAAATCGCTGTAGTGGCCAAGGGATGTGATGCCAGAAACCTGGTCACCCATATCGTGGAAAATCAGATTTCCCGGGACCAGCTGGTTATCATCGGGGTGCCCTGCACCGGTATGGTGGACAAACGCAAGATTGCCGCCCTGTTCGAAGATGAAATCACGGGGTTTGAAGAAACCGGTGATACCCTGATCATCACGTCTTCTTCAAAGACGGAAACAGTCAATAAAGCGGATGTGTTGCGGCACAATTGTCAGGTATGCACCCATCGGAATCCGCCGGTCTATGATGTCATGGCAGCAGATCCGGTGCCGGAACAGACCCTGGAGCAGCCGTATGCGGATGTGGACCATATCGCGGCCATGGATGCTGATGCCCGGTGGGCGTACTTCGAAGAACTGACCCAGAACTGCATCCGGTGTTATGCATGCAGAAACGCCTGCCCTTTATGCTATTGTCCCACCTGTTTTGTGGACGAATCCTCACCCCAGTGGGTGGGCAAGGGTCAGGACACGACCGATGTCGCCACGTTTCATTTTCTGCGGGCCTTTCACTGTGCAGGTCGGTGCACGGACTGCGGTGCCTGTGTGGAAGCCTGTCCCATGGGAATCAATGTCCGGGATTTCACCCGGAAACTGAACAAGGATGCGCTGGAACTTTTTGGTTGGGAAGCCGGCCTGGATCTGGACAAACGGCCGCCGCTGGATGTTTATAGCCCCAATGATCCCAATGATTTTATCAAGTAAACAAAAAGGGTATGTATATGAGATTCATTACAATTGATAAAAAAAACTGGACCCAGGGCATTGATCAATCCAGAAAGACCTATCAGGTTTTCGGCCCGGTCCGGGATGAAAACGGCTGTCAGATCAAGCCACTGGCAGTGGATACGCATCCTGAGATGGATGCCGCAGTTACCGTGATGTCACCCAAGTCCGTGCTGTTTCCCCAGACCGAAAAAATTTTGACCGCCACGCTGGATGAATCAAAAGAAGATCATCACATCATGAAACCGGTGGAAAACGGTGACATACCCCGGGTGGTACTGGGTATTCGGCCTTATGACGCCAGAGCGGTGCAGTTGTTGAAACTCAATTTCGACAATCCGGACTATCAGGACCCTTACTGGTGTGAGGCTTATGACGCCACCACATTTGTAGGCCTGGGTGTGACACATCCCGGACCGTGTGATTTTTCAACGGCCGTCGGATCGGGTCCGTTCAATGAAGAAGGCCTGGACGTGATCATGGCGGATATGGATGACAAATATCTGGCAAAGATATTGACTGAAAAAGGCGAAAAATGGGCCGCTGCCTGCGGCTTTGATCTGGCCGCAGATGCCAGGGAAAGCCAGGCCCTGTTTGATATACTGAGAAAGGAAGCGGAAAAACAGATTCAAGCAGAGGTGGCCACAGATCAGCTGGCTGAAAAAAATATTCTGGATCTGTATGAGGCCCCATTCTGGGACGATGTGGCGTTTTCATGCATCAACTGCGGAACCTGTACCTTTGTCTGCCCCACCTGCTGGTGTTTTGATATCCAGGATGAAACCCGGCACAATACGGCAGTACGGTTCCGGAACTGGGATACCTGTATGTCCCCGTTGTTTACGCATCATGCGTCCGGGCACAACCCCAGAGGCACCAGGGTCCAACGGGTCAGACAGCGGTTCATGCATAAGCTCAAGTATTTTCTGGACAAGTACGACCAGGGAATCATGTGCGTGGGATGCGGCCGGTGTGTTGCTTCCTGCCCGGTAAATATCGATATCCGGGAGGTGTGCAACCGGATGAATGATTATGAAACAACCAAATAGCGGACACCAAGGAGAATTCACATGGAAAACCCTTATTTGCCGTATCCGGTTCGCATTGATGATATAGAGGTGGCAACGGAAGACAAATCCCTGAAAACCTTTACCTTTGTCTTTGTCAATCCGGAAGATGAAGAAAAGTTCGCCTACCAGGCCGGCCAGTTTGCAGAACTGTCCATTCCCGGTGTGGGCGAGATCCCCATCGGTATTGCGTCATCCCCGGTGGAAAAGGGATTTGTCAAATTCACGGTATTTCGGACCGGTGTGGTCACCACCCATCTTCACAACATGAAGAAAGGGGATATCATGGGCATCAGAGGTCCTTTAGGCAACTGGTACCCCTGGGACAAACTGGAAAACAAGAATGTGGTCATCATCGGTGGCGGCTTTGCGTTCACCACCTTGCGGTCCTCCATTGTCTATATGCTGGATCCGGCCAACCGGAATAAATTCAGGAACATTGACGTGGTTTACGGGGCCAGGTCTCCCGGTATGCTTTTATACCGTGAAGAACTTTTTGAATGGGAAAAGCGGGATGACATCAACATGCACATCACAGTGGATGGCACGGATGATCCCGACTGGAAGTATCACACCGGGTTTGTGCCTCAGGTAGTGGAGGATAACGCACCGGTAGCCGATGAAGACACTTACGCCATTGTGTGCGGCCCGCCCATCATGATCAAATTCACCCAGCCGGCGTTGACCAAACTGGGATATCAGCCTCACCAGATAATCATGTCACTGGAAAACCGCATGAAATGCGGTATCGGTATGTGCGGACGGTGTAATATCGGCAAGGAACTGGTGTGCAAGGACGGGCCGGTATTCACCCTGGAAGAGATCAACCAGACCCCTAAAGAATATTGAAAATTCAATGGATTTGGCGGTTTATTTTTTTATGTTTCAATCATGATTCTTTATTGACAAGCTCAGGTCCCTGAGATATGTTTAGTTTTCAATTATCGAGGCTGACCTTAGAAGCCAAGACAGTATATGTCTTAATGTGATAGCAAAAAACAATTTACAGGAGGAAAGTTTACATGGCAACAGTTGAATTTAACGGGAAAACATTTGAAGTAGATGAGGATGGGTTCCTTCTTGATTACAACTCCTATTCAGATGAATGGGTAGATTATGTAAAAACCCAGGAAGGAATTGAGGAAATGACCGAAGAGCACTGGCAGCTGGTCAAAGTGCTTCAGGACTATTATGAAAAAAATGGAATTGCCCCCATGGTCCGGGTTCTTTCCAAACTCACCAAGTTCAAACTCAAACACATTTATGAGCTGTTTCCCTCCGGCCCCGGAAAAGGTGCCTGTAAAATGGCCGGCCTTCCCAAACCGACCGGATGTGTATAAATCAGACAACCAACGGTTGACTTGAAGTGTTTTAAAGGCCCTGTTTATTCAAAACAGGGCCTTTGTTGTTTTTGTCAGTAAAACAAACCGTGACCCTTGGACCCGACCAACTCCTGCAGGAGTGATGTATGAATGCGATCAAAGAGACCGATAAAGCCATCCTCAATAAGATTCAGCTGGATTTTCCCATTGATGCCCGCCCTTTTCGGGTGCTGGCCGAAAAACTGGACCTTTCTGAAGATGATCTGATCGCACGGGTTCAGGCCATGAAAGAGTCTCTCTTGATTCGGCGCATCGGTGGGAATTTCAGTCCGGACCGTCTGGGATATTATTCCACTCTTTGTACGGCGCAGGTGCCCGAAAATAAAATAGAACTGTTCACGCAGACCGTGAATGCCTTCCCGGGTGTCACACACAATTACATGCGGGATCATGCTTTCAACATCTGGTTTACCTTTATCGCTCCTTCCCGGGATCAGATTGCCGATTCTCTGAAAGCAATTTCCCGCCAGACCGGGGTCCGGCCCATTTTAAATCTGCCGGCAACCCGGGTGTTTAAAATTTCCGCCAATTTCAAGCTATGAAACCGGTGACCCTGTGTCTGGCCATTGTCACCTGCCCGTACAATCGATTTGAAGAAAATCTGAACATCTGCATCGACATGGTTCATACTGCGGCCCGAAACGGCGCCGATCTGGTGGTATTTCCTGAAATGAATCTCACCGGGTATGGCACGGACCATCGGCTGTCATCCTTTGCCCGGCCGGTGGATTCCCGGTTGACTGTTTTGTTTTCCCGTCTGTCTGAAAAGCTGAATGTGGCGATATTGGCGGGATTGGCTGAAAAGGCCAATGGACAGATATACGGGTCTCATCTGGTGTTTGTTCCACAGAGTCCTTACGGCAGATACCAGAAACTTCATATCGCGCCCAATGAACAGGACGTTTTCAGTCCCGGCAACAAAATACCCTTATTTGAGCATGCCGGGGTTCGATTCGGAATCCAGCTATGTTATGATGCCCATTTTCCGGAACTTTCCACCGCCATGGCATTGGATGGGGCAGACCTCATCATTTTTCCCCATGCCTCTCCCCGGGGGACTGAGGCAGACAAATTCAATTCCTGGATGCGGCACCTGCCGGCCCGGGCATTTGACAACGGGGTGTTTGTGGCAGCGGTCAACCAGACCGGGGAAAATGGGGCGGGACTGACATTTCCCGGCCTTGCAATGGTCATTGGGCCGGACGGTAAACTGATCTCACGATCTTTTTCCGTTCAAAATCATCTGCATTTTGTTTCTCTGGACCCGGAACAGCTGGACCGTGTCCGGTCTCACCGCATGCGGTATTTTCTGCCTTACCGTAGAGAGGATCTGTTTCCCGCTATTGGTTGACCAGCATCCGCCGATTCTGGATATATGCATCCCGGATCGCCACGTAAGGATCCAGCGCAGCGTCTTTCATGCGCTCATATTCACCGATGCGAAAGGATGTCTGGTTGATGATGTCCAGGGTATTAATTCCCAGCCTCAGTTCCCAGGGAGATACATAGTTGACCGGATCCAGCACAAAATAATCTCCGGCAAGACCAATGGCATCCCGAAGTGTGGAAGGTCCTAATACCGGCAAAACCAGATAAAAGCCTTCCTTGAGGCCGTAAGTTCCCAGTGTCTGCCCTAAATCTTCTTTCTGTGTATGCATGTTCAGATATGTCTGTGCGACCTGATTGAACCCCAGAATCCCGGCTGTGGAGTTGACCAGAAAAATTCCGAATTCATCCGAGGCTTGTTCCAGTTTCCATTGAAGCAGATTGTTGACAAAGCGGATGGGAAACATCAGGTTGTGGAAAAAATTACGGATCCCCTTTCGAGCCGGTAAAGGTACCACGGTCTTGTATCCCCTGGCAACCGGTTTGATTAAATAGAAATACAGGTTGTCGTTGACCCTGTACATGGCATAATTAAAGTAATACAACGGGTCTGCCACTTGATCGGCCGCGGGGTCTGTCAGATCCTCTTTAAAAAAATTATCCTCAAAAAATTCAGACTCCACTGCTGCCTTCCGGGCCGTCATGGAATTTTCAATCGATGGCGTATCTGACCATGCAGGCGAGCCCAGGGCGGTTAAAACACAGATTCCAGTAACAACCATAAACCGTTGGCATATCTTGTTCATTTAACCCGTTCCTTTCAGGAAGCTTCATTGCTGAAAATAAATTTTTTTATCAATGACTCAATATCCAGGGCGGATTCCGTATTTACGATCTCATCGCCCTGGGAGAGCATCGTATCGGATCCCCCCGGTAAAATTTCTATGTACTTTTCACCGATAATGCCTTCGGTTCTGATGGAAGCGATGCTGTCTTCAGATACCTCTATATAACTGTCGATGTGCATAGTCACTTTTGCCACCAGATTCTTTGGGTCAAGGTTGATGCCGGATACGTGCCCGATCCGAACCCCTGCCAGATTCACTGATGCCCCGTTTTTCAGGCCGGACACTGAAGAAAAATAGCCATGGATGGTATACTGGTCTTTGAAGAACCGGGAGAATTCTCCCACAACCAGTAACAGATATCCGGTACAGACAAGGGTCACAATGACAAAGATACCCACATAAAAATCACGTTTTCGATCGGTCATACAAAACTTCCCTTCCTCTGATAAAGGCACACGCTGTTTCATGGTTACATGCCATGATTTCCTGTCTGGTACCCTTGAATACAATCTTTCCATCATCCAGCAGCGCAATCTGCTGGGCCAGGTCGAAAATATCCGGAATGTCATGGCTGACGATCACGGCAGTAAACCCGAATTGTTTCTGAAACTCACTGATCATGTGATGCACATCGTTTTTACGTACCGGGTCCAGGCCTGTGGTGGGCTCATCAAACAGAATCAGTTCCGGATCCGTCACAAGGGCCCTGGCCAGGGCGACCCGTTTCTTCATGCCGCCGGACAGTTCAGACGGGTATTTGTGGTCGATGCCCTCGATACTCAACCCGGCCATGCGGTCGTGAACTTTCTTTTGAATCTGCGACGCTGTCATCCGGGTGGTTTCCGTCAACGGCAGTGCAATGTTTTCAAACGCCGTCAGAAAATCAAACAGGGCATTGTCCTGGAACATGTAGCTGATATTCTTTTTAAACTGCATGGCCTGTTTTTCGGAAAGCCGGTTCAGGGATTTGCCCTGGATCAACACGTCCCCCTCATCTTCCCGGATCAGCCCCACAATATGTTTGAGCAGCACGGATTTGCCGGAGCCGCTCTTACCTATCACCACGGTGACGGTACCTTTGTCAATGGTCAGATTGATACCTTTGAGAACCTCCAGGTTTCCAAAGCGTTTATGAACATTTTTGAATTCAATGAAAGGCTGGGGCATGGCTCATACCAGAAAAGAGGTGATAATATAATCACAGATCAGAATAAAGATGCACGACTGCACCACCGCACCGGTTGTGGCCAGAGACACCCCTTTTGCGCCGGATTGTCCCTGATGGTTCATGTGGGCAAAATATCCACGGTAACAGCAGATGGTGACCACGATCAGTGAAAACACAATGGATTTGATGAACCCGCCCCAGATATCCATGAATTTGACGCTTTGTATCACCTTGTCCATATATACTGTCTCATTGATCCCCATCAAAAGGGAACCGGAAAAAAAACCACCGATGATTCCCACGACATCAAAAAAAGAGGTCAGCAACGGAAAACAGACCAGTGCAGCCAGGATTCTCGGGGTAAACAGAAACCGGATCGGATTGATCTGCATGGTGAACAGTGCATCGATCTGTTCGGACATGCGCATGACACCGATTTCAGCCGCCATGGCAGATCCGGCCCGGGCCGTAATCATGATGGCCGTGAGAACCGGCCCCAGTTCGCGGATCAGGCTCAGGGCCACAGCCCCGCCCAGGGCTGCTTCCGATCCAAATGTGACCAGAGTGTAATAACCCTGGAGTCCTAAAACCATTCCGGTAAACAGGCCGGTCAGGAGAATGACGAACAGGGATTTTGTCCCGATGAACCAGATCTGGTCCATGGTCTTTCCAAACTGGAATGGAAAGACCGGTATCTGCCGGATACCGGCAAAAAGAAACCATGTCAGCCGGCCCGTGGATTCAATATACCTGGAAAATGGATTTCCAACGGCTTCTATCAAGCGACTAGTCATAATAATAGGCTTATACCTGAATCAAACGGAAAAAACAAGAAATAGAAAAAGCGGAATATTGGATTGACACAAAAGTGAAAAAACAATAGGTTAACCTGTACTGTTTAAAATTTATCAGGAATAATTCTTTACAGCCAGAAATAAAATACAATGAATCATAGGATTGCGGGAATCGATGTCGGGTCAGTTTCTGTCAGTATTGCGGTGATTGACAGGAAAAAAAATCTGATCCATAAGGCCAGTGCGTTTCACCGTGGAGACGTCAAAGAATGTCTTACTGCATTACTGTCCCATGAGGCCTTAAACTCCGTGACCCATGTGTCGGTGACCGATGCGACCCCGGGATTTGTCTTTTGCCATCAACGGGTTGATGATCAGGTTGCCCTGATCCGTGCTGCCAAGTTTTTATACAAACAATCATTTGATTCACTGCTTCATGTGGGCGGGGAAAAATTTTCCTTGAGCCTGTTTGACCCGGCCGGTAATTATACCGGGGCCCGGCACAACACCTCCTGTGCCGCGGGGACCGGCAGTTTTCTGGACCAGCAGGCCCGGCGCCTGAATCTTCAGGGTTCCCATGAAATCAGCGAATATGCCTTGAAAAACCGGCAGGCCCGGCCGGACATCGCGACCCGTTGTGCGGTCTTTGCCAAAACAGACCTGATTCATGCCCAGCAGGAAGGGTATAACATAGAACAGATCTGTGATGGACTCTGTCATGGGCTTGCCAAAAATATCGCCAACACCCTTTTCAAAGGAAAAACAGGTACCGGAAAAATCATTTTCTGCGGCGGGGTGTCCCAGAACCGTTCCGTAACCCGGTATCTGGAATCGCTTCTGAATGTCACACTGACCATTGACGACTGTGCCCGGGTCTACGGCGCCCTGGGCGCAGCCCTGTGTCTGGCGGATGAGATTCAGGAAAAAATGACGGCGCCTGAAACCTTTGGCAGTCCCCGGGCATTTTTTACAGACACTGTCAAAAAAGACAATTACCGGTATCCCCCGTTATCGCTGACATTGTCTGATTATCCGGATTTTGCCTGTTATTCCACCTATATTGCGGACGCGGTTGAAGTGGAGATCTATACCGATCCAACCCAAGTGGACCTGTCTGACGGTTTTCTGGGTCTGGATGTGGGGTCCACCAGCACCAAAAGCATTCTCATCACCAAGGACCATGTGCCGGTGATCGGGTGTTACACCAAAACCGCTTCCCGGCCGGCTCAGGCGGTTCAGACAATTTTCAAGGTCCTGGATGAATGGATCACCCGAAATCAGCTGGCCGTGACCATTGCCGGCTGCGGCACCACCGGGTCGGGCCGCCGGATCAGCGGCCGGGTGATCGGTGCGGATCTCGAACCGGATGAGATTACAGCCCATGCCACTGCAGCCGTGAACCTGAACAGGGATGTGGACACTATCATCGAAATCGGGGGCCAGGATGCCAAATTCACCCTGCTTACGGACGGCCGGGTGACCGCATCGGTGATGAACACCGTATGCGCGGCCGGAACCGGCAGTTTCATTGAAGAACAGGCCCAGAAACTGTGCTGTCCCCTGTCTGAATATTCAGACAGGGCCGAAGGGATTCATGCCCCGGTATCCAGTGACAGGTGTACCGTTTTCATGGAACGTGATATCAATTATTTCTTTGCCGAAGGGTTTGAACAAAAGGAAATTCTGGCATCTGTACTTCATTCGGTGAGAGACAATTACCTGACCAAGGTGGCCACAGTGGGCAATATCGGCAACTGTATCCTGTTCCAGGGGGCCACGGCCAGAAACCGGGCACTGGTGGCGGCATTTGAACAAAAACTGCAGAAACCTATCCATGTATCCCAGTTCTGCCATTTGACCGGCGCACTGGGCGTTGCCCTTCTTGCCAGCGAGCTGAACATAGACCACTCCGCGTTCAGGGGGTTTGGTCTGTGGAAAAAAAATATTCCGGTCCGCCAGGAGGTCTGCCAGTTATGCAGCAATCACTGCAAAATCACGATTGCGGATGTGGATGGCCAGCCCCAGGCGTATGGGTTTTTGTGCGGCAGAGACTATGATACCCAGAAACGGGTGTCCCATGACACCTCATACAGTATGAAAAAATTACGAAAGTCCTCTGCTTCTCCTATATCAGATGTCATACTTGACAAAGACGCCCTGACTATCGGCATTCCGGCCGCTCTTCACCTGTTTGAAGACCTGGCTTTCTGGGAGCGTTTCTTTTCCCTCCTATGCATCAGAACCGTTGTCAGCCGCCATTTGAAACAGCCGGTAGCCCTGGGAAAAACGCTTGCCAAAGCAGAATTCTGCGCACCGGTCATGGCGCTGCACGGTCATGTGGCCCATCTTCTGAAAAAAGTGCCCTATGTGTTCCTGCCGTTTTATTTTGAAGAAAAATCAAATCAGAAAGGGATCCGGCGCCAGCATTGCTATTACACCCAGTTCATGCCTTCTGTAATGTCCTGTATGGATACCGGGGACAAGGACCGGCTGATCATGCCCACCATCAAGTACCTGTACACCAGCCTGCATACCAAAATGGCGCTGTACCGGGCACTGAAACCGCTGGTGCCACATCGGCCGATATCCTTCTTTGATATCCATGCCGCCTGGGACAGGGCCATGGAATTTAGAAAAAATGAACAGGAGCGACTGGCCGCCCTGTTTCAGGCCCGGAACCGGGATACGTCCGGCGTGAAAGTGCTGCTGCTGGGACGTCCCTATACGGTATTGTCCGAAACCATGAGCCATCATATTCCCCAGATTTTTGAAAAAATGGGGGTCCAGACATTTTTTCAGGATATGATGGATACCACGGACATGGATCTGTCTCCCATCCGGCCGCTGCTGGAGGAAATTCACTGGAAATACGCGGCCCGTATTCTGGAAACCGCATATGCCGCCGCTTTGACCGAGGGGCTGTATCCGGTCTATATCACCTCTTTCAGATGTTCTCCTGATGCGTTTGGGGTGGACTATTTCAAGCGGATCATGGAGCGGTCCAACAAACCCTACCTGGTGCTGGAGCTGGATGAACATGATTCGAGTGTGGGGTATGAAACCCGGATCGAGGCGGCTGTCCGCGCATTTACCAACCATTACCAGGCATCCTCCCGTCCGGCGAAGCGATCCATGGATTTCACCCCGCTGTTTTTTGACCGACCCGGGGACAAAACCATTGTTTTTCCCAACTGGGATGCACTGACCGGACAATTGATCGTGTCCACCTTTCAGAGCGAAGGCTATCCAGCGGTGTTGATGGAGGAAACCCAGGAAACACTGAAAAAAAGCCTGCTTACCAACACAGGACAGTGTATCCCATTGAACGCGCTGGCGGCGGGCTTCATTCATACTGTCAAAAAACACAACCTGAATCCGGCCGATGCCGTGCTCTGGCTCAACCGGTCGGATATTGCCTGCAACATCCGGCTGTATCCATATCATATTCAACAGATCCTCAAACAGGAAGGAAACGGGTTTGAAACATCCGGGATCTATCTGGGGGAACTGTCGCTGTTTGATATTTCTTTCAAAGCATCCACCAATGCGTATTTTGCCTATATGTTCGGCGGACTTCTTCGAAGCATCGGATGCAAAATCCGTCCGTATGAGGTGATTCCGGGTGAGACCGACCGGGTGATGGCAAAGGCCCTGGACATCATCAACCGGGCCTTTGCCACGGACGGTTCCAAGGAACAGGCGCTGGCAGAGGCCATTCCTCTTTTTGAACAGATTAAAACCATGGATGTCGGCACCCGGCCCAAGGTCGCTATTTTCGGAGATCTGTATGTCAGGGACAATGATGTGATGAACCAGAATCTGGTCCATTATATCGAAGCCCATGGCGGTGAGGTGATCACCACCCCGTATTATAAATATGTGAAAATCGTTGCCGGATCCTATTTTAAAAAATGGTTCAAGGAAGGCAAGTACCTGAGCCTGATTTCCAATAAAACACTGCTGGTGGCCATGAATACCATGGAAAAAAGATACTACCCCTATTTTGAACCGGTGCTGAAAGAATCGGATCTAAAAATAACCGCACCATGCGAAGAGGTCTTGGCACAATACGGGATCCAGTCTGAGCACACCGGTGAATCCATGGACAATATTCTGAAAATCCATCACATCCTTCAGGAACATCCGGATCTGGCACTTCTGGTACAGACGACCCCTGCCTTCTGCTGTCCGGGCCTGATCACCGAAGCCATGGCAGCCCGGCTGGAGGCCACCACTGGGGTTCCCATCGTCAGCATTACCTATGATGTGTCCGGGGGGAACAAAAACAAGGTGATTGTTCCGTTTATCAAATATTTCAAACGCCGTGATCCTGCAGGCGTCCAAAAAGCAATCATTTGACAGTTTCCGTTTACAGACGGCTTCGTCTTCAGCGTACTTGATTTGCAGCATCTGAATAATAGGGGACAACACTATAACCACGGCCAGTGGATGTAATGGTCACGGACCCGTGCTGGTCGGTTCGAAAAATGCGTATATTTTTTTTCTGATACCGATGGATGACGGCTGGATGGGGGAACCGGTAGGGGTTGCTGAATCCACAGGAGATCACCACGGTTTCCGGGTCCACCCGGTCGAGAAAAAAACGGGTGGACGACGAGTCACTGCCGTGATGCGGAGCCAGCAGGATGTCTGATGACAGAGGATGGGTCAGTGTTTGGGCCAGTAACCGTTCCCGATCTGCCTGAATATCGCCTGGAAAAAACATGGAAAAATCATCCCAGGTCAGTTTGAAAACCACGGAATGGTTATTGCTGTCCCAATCCGGCCTCATGGATGCACATTGAAAAAAAGTCAGCCGCGTGTTTTCCCAGCCCATCCGCTTCTCTTTACAGTCGGGGATAAACACGGGAATCTTTTTTTTGCCGCAGACCGCCATGATGCGTTCATATGATTTTTTCGAACTGGTATCCCTGTTTTTAACCAGAGACCCCACCTGAAAATTTTCCAGAATAAATACCAGTCCATTCATATGGTCGGCATCCGGATGGGTCAGAATCACCATATCCAGGGCGGTAATTCCCTGGTGCCAGAGAAACGGGGCCACCACATACCGGCCCACATCAAACCGGGTTCCTCCTGAAAACCCGCCGCCGTCCACCAGAATAGTTTTGTTTTCAATGGTCTGGATCAATGCAGCATTGCCCTGCCCGACATCCAGCACCGTGATGGTCATATGGTCCGGAGGTCCGGACCGTATCATCATTCGGATACCGGAAATACCCATAACCGTAAAAACGACCACAGCCATGACCGGCATGGTTTTTCTGTTCAACAGTACGCAGAAAAAAGCGGCCAGAACCACATAGGCCATGACAATATCCAGCATGGACCAGGCCGGCAGATAAGACCAGGCAAAAGGAATTTCAATCAACCAGGCCGCATACCGAATACACCATTCAATCAGTTGTGCGGATACGGTCAACGTCCAGGCGGCCAGATCAGGGAACAGTGCCCAGATCATCAGACCGGCCAGACCGGCGGGAAGGCACACAAAACCTATGACCGGCACCAGTACCAGGTTGGCGGGAATCTGGACCAGGGAAACCAGGTTGAAATACCCGGCGATCAATGGAAACGTCCCCAATCCTGCCAGCAGGGTCACACCGCCGATGGACGCAACAAATCGGAGTGTGCCGCCAACTTTGATGCCCGGATATTTTTCCAGTACCTTCATGCCGGCAATGATGAACAGGACCGCAGTAAAAGACAGCTGAAAAGAGATGGAAAACAAAGCCGCCGGATCAATAAAAAGGATAATGATTCCGGCGCCGGCAAGGATATTAATGGGGTGATTCTGTTTTTCTATCACAAATGAAATCATGAACAGGACCGTCATGATAAACGCCCGCTGGGTGGAAGGGGAAAATCCGGAAAAAACCAGATACAGGCTCAGGGGAACCAGGGTCAGGATACCTGCGATTTTCCTGGACCGTGCAGACACCATCCATCTGGGAAACAGCCACAGAATCCGATAGAAAACAAAGAAAAAAATCAGGCACAGAATCCCCATGTGCAATCCTGATATCGCCAGAAGGTGGGATACGCCGGCCTTGGCAAACCGATCCCGCAGTTCCGGGGGCATGCTGTGTTTGATCCCCGTAACCAATGCTGCCAGCACATGGGCACCGTCCCGGCGTTCCAGGCGGGTCATGACAAAATCATAAAACCGGTTCCGGATATGTTCCAGTTCCTGAATGCTCCGGATCCAGAGGGATGAAGACGAATCCGTGATTTTTTGAACGGTATCGTACCTCGTGCTGACGGAACCGAAAATGTCCTGGCGTTGAAGAAACATGCGATAGTCAAATGCGCCGGGATTGCCGAAATTCCGGATGGGACGAATGGGACCGGAAAACCGGATAAGATCCTTGAACCGTAAAGGGACATCGGATGTTCCATACAGATTCAGAAAAATTCGCCCGGTTGCATTCAGGGGTTCTGAAAAGACATGGTTCTGTGCCAGCCGAATGGTTCGACAGTCCACCGTGAGTCGGATTTTATGCGGATATTGCCGGGCAAAGGAGACCACCTGCCCGGTCAAAAGGATGTCTTGCTGATTGTAGAAATTGGATATATGACCGGGTTCCGGCCGGGGGGAATGAATCAGGACGCTGTGATATCCCGACCAGAGACCACTTCCTAAGCACAACAAGAAAACAATCGTTTTTTTGCCGGCCAGCCCTGAAACGCATAGAATCATTGGGACTGCCGAAAGGAGCAGTGTCCACAACGGGGTGGGCGAACAGGGCGCACTGCCGGCCAGGATTCCTGTCATCATGGCGAGAATCACAGGAACCAGAGGGGGTACCACAGGATGTGACAACAGTTTCACATGTGCGCTCACCCGGATCTGATGATGACACGTTTATTTGATGCGGATCATATCCGCTCCCAGTGCGGAAAATTTATCCTCCATGGCCTCATACCCCCGGTCCATATGATAGACCCGGGAGATCACGGTGGTGCCCTTTGCCATGAGCCCGGCTATCACAAGCGAAGCGCTGGCCCGCAGGTCTGATGCCATCACCGGGGCGGCCTGTAGTGCCGGCACACCTTTGACCATGGCCAGATTGGCTTTTGAAAGGGTGATGTCCGCTCCCATGCGCATCAGTTCATTGGCATGGATGAACCGATTTTCGAAAATGGATTCATGGATCATGCTGGTGCCCTGCCCCACGCACATCAGGGCCATGAACTGGGCCTGCATGTCCGTGGGAAACCCGGGGTACGGAAGCGTCTGGATATCCACGCTCTTGACCCGTTCCCCTCCCCTGACGCGGACGGCACCGGGCTGGATATCGATCTGAGCCCCGGTTGCTTTAAGTTTACTGAGGATTCCGCCGATATGGTCGGGATTGCACCCGTTAATCTGCACATCGCCTCTGGTGGCGGCGGCTGCCACCATAAAGGTCCCGGTTTCGATCCGGTCGGGAATCACTGTAATTTTGGCCGGCGAGAGCCTGTCCACACCATCGACGGTGATGATGGGGGATCCGGCCCCGACAATATGCGCGCCCATCGCAGTGAGGGCGTCGGCCAGGCAGATGATTTCCGGTTCCCGGGCCGCATTTCTGAGTACGGTCTGACCCCTGGCCAGCGTTGCCGCCATCATCAGGTTTTCCGTGCCGGTCACTGTAGGGGTGTCAAAATAGATCTCTCCGCCGGTCAACCGGTCCGCCTTTGCTTCAATATACCCGTGGTCGATGGAGATCTCTGCCCCCAGGGCTTCCAGTCCTGACAGGTGCATGTTCACGGGCCGGGCCCCGATGGCACACCCGCCGGGCATGGACACTTTGGCATGGCCGAACCGGGCCACCAAAGGCCCGAGCACCAGAATGGAGGCCCGCATCTTTCGCACCAGATCATATTCCGCTTCGATTTTATGAATCCCTGACCCGTCCACAGTCATGACGTGATCGTCAAACGAACACCTTGCCCCCAGATCCTCAAGCAGCAGCTTGATACTGCGGATATCCATCAGATGAGGCACATTGGAAAATTCACAAGTCCCATCCACCAGAATGGCGGATGCAATGAGCGGCAGTGCCGCATTCTTGGCTCCGGAAACAGTTACTTCGCCTGTCAGTTTTCTGCCGCCGTTAATCTGTATTTTGTCCATATATTATACCATCTTTCAAATTGTCATTGTCCGGTCATCCGGCTGAAATTTTTTGTGCATTCACGATTGATACTGTGGCTGAATGATGTTTCTGAGTGATCTGCCAAATATACTTCGATTTGATTCCAGTATCCCTGCACTATCATGTAGTTTTATAAAATTCAACAATATTCAGCTGATCCATCTGATATTGCATGTCTCAGTCTTGGGGTCAAACACGATCACCGCTTTCCCTGAATGCAGCTGATTCAGGACCTGCTGGGCCTGTCTTGCCATCCCGGGTCACAAACTCTTGTATGACCCCGACGTCTTATTGTTTGTATTAGGTCTCGGTGGGTGATATCATACAAAAAATTCAACATACATAAGGGAGGTAGACCCAGTGTCCAAATCAGAAGATGCTAAAAAAGCAGTAAAGAAAAAACCACAAAAAACTGCGAAAGAAAAAAAGCAAGAAAAGAAGGAAAAGAAGAAGAACAGATAACCCGGCATCAGCTTTTATGAACAGAATACAGCATTTTGTGATCAGCATCCAAAAGGAACAAAAGGTATCGGATATACCCTGCTCTATCATTACCAGATCAGCCTTTCTGTAATCCATTGATGATGAACCGGATAATTTCCTATGGCCCATGTGGATACGACCAACACGGATGATGAAACCGTTCAAATAGCCGAATTATTCTGCGATACACCGCACCGAGAACCCGTAGCTATGGTTGAGGAAGTAGGGTCGGATATAGAATTGTTCGAAATTCAGTATATGGCCAGCCTTTTCTGGTTTGCCGTACCACGTGCGCTGAGTGCTGGCCCAGTAATAGCCGACATGGCCGCGTTGGGTCAGCGAACCTCTTGACGATCCGGAAGGTCTTCGGTGACCGGCTGCGGGTAGCATCAAACTATTACCAAAAAACCGGGCACTGCTGTAGTTGGTATCATCCGAATCCCAGGTTCCCACAGTGCTCTGGGTGTTATTTTCATTAACACCCCGCCACTGTAAATCAGTAGGCACACGGTATCCTGATGGACAGGGGTCATTGGAAGTTTTGTAAGAGTCTGACCATGCGCCATCAGGTGCGTAAGTATCATCCCAAGTGCTGATTTCCCCTTCGTTGGCCTCACTAACACCCGGGCCTGCAGGCCCATGCGCAAAGTTCTTAGTATTGGTATCATACCACTACCATGGCCGCATAGGCAGTTGCAGGGTCATCAGTCACAACCAGACCATGATTGAAGGATGTCGATGTTTCCCAATCATCAGGAGTATCCCATACATTATCAGCCATATAATTCGATATTTCTACGCGGTTTGTAAATTGTCTATAAGCGGCAACCGTTGCAGTGTAGATTCTTTCTCTTATATCCCGCAATATCAC
>JAVVEQ010000001.1:0-197204 GCA_032250905.1 Desulfotignum sp.
ATGTATTCCCAGGCATCCATGGGGATCATGTATCCGGCATCGCACCGGAATCCGTCCACCCCCCGGTGGCACCAGAGCAGAAAAATGTTTGCCATATACTGCCACAGATCGGTATGGGAATAATCCAGTTTGGTCAGATCGGCCCACACCACGCCCCAGGCTCCCGGGGCCTTGATTTTTCCGTCTTCCCCCCTTACCAGCCATTCAGGATGGGTTTCATGAATGGCTGCGGCCCAGCCGGTGTGATTGATGGCGATATCCAGTATCAGGTATCCGTTGTGATAATGCACGGCATCCACCAGTTCCATGAACTGCTCCAGCGGCGTGGCCGCCGGATCGAACCGGGCCAGGGCCGGGTCTACATCCGTGAAATTCAATGCGGCATAGGGACTGCCGAACCGGCCCATGCGGGCATAGGTGGTGGGGGTGGGATGAATAGGCAGCAGATGCAGTGCGCGGCATCCCAGGGTGGAAAAAATGAACCCTATCTGATCCCGAAGATCCCGGAATTTTCCGGATTCCGGGATGACAGTGAACCCGTTGGCATCCAGGGTTTCCATCAACGGAACCAGGGACCGGTCCAAACCTTTGCCTGAAGCGGTTCTGGCAGGCCCGTACTGCCGGACGAAGGCATTGTAGATGATATTGGCACAACAGGTGCCGGCCGGTTCCACGTTGACAATACAGTTATCCCCTTCCGGCCATACAGGATCGGTCTGATCTTGAGGAATGAAAAAACACTTGGCCTGAAAATATCCGGTCTGGTGCAGGGGCAGCAGAATCGTGAACGAGACCGCATCCTTCCGGGGCATCTGGATATCATACCAGCCTTCATCCAGCTTGATCTCGTTTTTCTCGACCCGGGCGATGACCTCCTGCCGGGCGATGGCCGCGGTACCCAGATTGGTCCGCACCCAGGCATTTCCGGCCGCTTCCTTGTTCACTGTCAGGGTGAACCGGAGGCAGTCTCCCCGGAACAGCACCCGTGATGTGCCGGGCAGGGGCGTTTGAGTAACAGTGAGCATGGATCTCCTCGAGATCAGAAATTATTAATTTGTTTTTTCCTGCATCGTTTCCGCCCGGTTGATTGGGTCCATCGACCAGACAATTAATAAGTATAGCACAACAGAATCCGGATTACAGAAACATTTTTCTGTTTTCTTCTATGATTGTCGTGTCAATGGGAAGGCGATCATAACTGCCGTAAAGACAAACCCGCCGGCAAGGGCGCTGATAAGCGATTTTGAAATGAAATTCCGGCAGCCGGGAATAAAATTCGTCAAACACGGACGTGTCGGTTTCAAGGGATACCCGGCAGTGATCTGCCAGGCCGAACACCCCCACACTGTGATGGACCATCATATAAAAACAGGCGGCTGACAGAAACCGGTGATCTTTAAACAGAAACAGCCGGGGATAGAATTTGGAGACATAAAGACCCCGGGCAAACCGGTCATGGGACAGAATCAGATTCAATGACACCAGGGACTGTTTTTGGGGATCCTGCAGGAAATATTCCAGACAGGTGTCCTCTCTGATATAACTCAAAGAAAAGCGCAACATCAGTCGTTTCACCTGTGTTTCCATGAAAGGGGACATCCCCGTTTCCGGAACCGGAATAAGGGTCATTGGCGCCCTTCCTGCCAATTTTTTTCATGTAACGGATGCTGCCCCCGCATGCGGCCTCTCCGGATCTGTAAGGCAGGCAGCGATCTGCTGAGCTGGACAGAGGGTTGTCTGGCACTTAACGGGTTATCGATTCCCGATACCCTACACTATCCAGGATCTCCGGTCAAGATCCGAAAATTTTTCCGGAACCCAAATTTTTATTGACTTATTCATATTAAAACAGTAGGAAAATTTCATATTAATTTGGTTGGTTTATTTCAGGATAAAATTTAAAACTTTATTTTGAGGACAGTGAAGATGGCAAAACGGATCGCATGTTTATGGATCGTGGCAGCGGGGATGATCCTTCTCCTGTTCCCTTTTCCAGGCAAAACCGCCCTGGAAAATGAACCGTTCCTTCCGGACCGGATCATCATCAATCTGCCGCCGGAAGCCGGGGGGAATGAAATGCCGCCGGTGCCGTTTCTGCATACCCGTCACAATGAATCGGTTAACGGTGATTGTACCCGATGCCACATTCAGAAAGACGGAACCGTTGGTTTCAGGTTTCAGCGAATCGACCCGCCGGCATCCATGCCCCTTTACCATGACAACTGCATTGTGTGCCATGAACAGCGGAAAGACGCCGGTCAAACAGCCGGGCCCACGACAGCGGAATGCCGGTCATGTCATGGGGCTTCAGTGCCTGACCCCGAACCCGGCGCGCAGTGGGAAAAAATCAATTTTGACCGTTCTCTCCATTATCTGCATGAAGTATCCGAGCATATCGCTTCCCCGGACAAAGCGGCTTCCCCGGACAACTGCCAGGCCTGCCATCATCAGTACGATGACGCCGCGCAGCAGATCGTGCTGGAAAGAGGTACTGAAAGCGCCTGCATCTACTGCCACAAAAAAGAGCGGACAGACGGGGTTCGATCGATACGGGAAGCGTCCCATGACGCGTGCGTGACCTGCCATCTGGAGAAAAAAAATCAGGAAATCGCCGCCGGCCCCGTCGACTGTTACGGATGCCATGCCGCCAACGCAGTGGCAGAGCGTCGCAAGGTCGAGAATCCGCCGCGCCTGAAGCGCAGTCAGCCCGATGCCGTTTTCATGACCGGGGGAACGGCGGTGGAAGACAAGTCCAGCTACCGGATATCGCCGGTGGTCTTTGATCACAAACAGCATGAAACCGCAGCCGATTCCTGCCGGGTCTGTCATCATGATTCCCTGGAGTCCTGCACCAGCTGTCATACCCCTGAGGGAGTTGAAAAAGGCGGGTTTGTCCGGCTCGAACAGGCCATGCATGCCAACAATGAATCCGGCAGCTGTGTGGGGTGTCATGTCCAGGAAACCCGTAAAACTGATTGCGCAGGCTGTCATGATGTCATACCCCGTTCCCGGGTCAAGGAAGATTCCTGCCAGGTCTGCCACAATGATCCGGACCGGCGTGTGGTGCAGGACGCTGACATGCGTAAAATGCGGGCCGAACAGTTTGACACGTCCGCATCCAATGAATACCGGACCGTGACACCTTCAGATATTCCGGAAACCGTGCTTATCGGCTCGTTATCCGAGACCTACCAGCCCAGCCGCTTCCCTCATCGTAAAGTTTTCGACGGGATTGCCCGGCGGGTGGAGGCCAGCGGTCTGGCCAATGCGTTTCATAAAAATCAGCAGACCTTGTGCATGGGGTGTCATCATAACAGCCCGGTTTCTTTGACCCCGCCCGCCTGTGCGGCCTGTCATGCCCCGCCGGTTGAAGGTGTTCCGGCTCCTGCGCCGGGTGTCCCGGATTTGAAGACCGCCTACCATGCCCAGTGCATGGGCTGTCATCAGAAAATGGAAATCGCATCAGTGCCGTCCACGGACTGCCAGATCTGTCATGAAAAAAAATGAGGAATGATTATGCCTATCTCACGAAGAAAATTTATTGGCTGTCTCGGGGCCCTGGCAATGGCACAGGCCACCGGCATGCCGGGCAAGGCCCGGGGCGCGGCCGGCAGGGAATTTTCCGGCTGGCCTGACAGCCTGGGCGTGCTTCATGATATCACCAAATGTATCGGTTGCCGTCAATGCGAAAGCGCCTGCCGCCGGGTCAACAATCTTCCTGAACCGGAAAAACCCTTTGAAGACCTGAGCGTGCTGGATCAGAAACGACGGACCGACGCCGATGTGTTCACGGTGGTCAACCGGTTCGACAGCAACGGGCCCGTGTTTGTCAAAACCCAGTGCAACCACTGTCTTGAACCGGCCTGCGCGTCCGCCTGTTTTGTCAAGGCCTTTAAAAAAACACCGGAAGGCGCGGTGGTCTACAATGAAAAATTGTGTGTGGGATGCCGGTACTGCATGGTGGCCTGTCCTTTCAATATACCGGCCTACGAATACCACAAGGCCCTGGATCCCAAGGTGACCAAATGCACCCTGTGCCATCCGCGCCTCAAGGAGGGCAAGCGTCCGGGCTGTGTCGATGCGTGTCCGGCCGGGGCCTTGATATCCGGAAAGCGTGAGGAGTTGATCGCCTTTGCCTGGCAGCGGATTCAGACCTTTCCGGAACGGTATGTGCCCCATGTGTACGGCGAGCATGAGATGGGCGGCACAAGCTGGCTGTACCTGTCCGGCCATCCGTTCAGCCAGGTGGGCATGCGGGAGGACCTGGGCACCCGGTCCGCGCCGGAACTCACATCCGGGCCGTTGTCCGCCGTTCCCATCGTCGTGGGACTCTGGCCGGTGCTCCTGACAGGGGTCTATGCCATCTCAAAACGCAAGGAAAAAATCGCTGAACAGGAAAAACAGGATGCGATGGCTGAAGCAATGGCCCAAAGCAGAAAAGAGGCCCAGGCCCAGATGGAAACCCTCAGGAAAAAATGGGATCAGGAGAAACAGTCCGCCATCAATTTCGAGGTGAAAAAAGCGCTGGAGGAAGCTGGGGCCAAAGAGTCGGAACCTTCGCAGACCAAGGAGGATGAGTAGCATGACAGACAACGGCGGACAGACTGTCCGAAAACTGTGGACCCCTTTCAATGTCATTGTCGGCATCATACTGGCGGTGGGCGGTGTGTTGACCGTAATGCGCTTTACCCAGGGCATCGGGGCTGTGACCAACCTGGACAACAACAACCCCTGGGGCGTGTGGATCGGATTTGATCTGTTATGCGGGGTGGCCCTGGCCGCCGGGGGGTATGTCACGTCGGCCGCCTGCTACATCTTCGGGTTGAAGCGGTATCATTCAGCGGTCCGGCCGGCCATTCTCACGGCGTTTTTAGGCTATGCCCTGGTGGTGCTGGCCCTGCACTATGATGTGGGCCGTCCGTGGCGGCTGCCGTATCCGATTTTCGTTTCCCAGGGGACCTCTTCTCTTTTGTTTGAAGTGGGGCTGTGCGTATTCCTGTATCTGACGGTCCTGTTCATCGAATTCACACCGGCAGCCTTTGAATGGCTGGGGCTTAAAAAAATCCGGGCCCTGGTGGTGAAGCTGACGCTGTTACTCACCATTTTCGGGGTAGTGCTGTCCACCCTGCACCAGTCCTCCTTAGGCGCCCTGTTCATGATCGCTCCGTCCAAACTTCATCCGTTGTGGTATTCCAATTATCTGCCGGTGTATTTTTTCATCTCCAGCATGTTTGCCGGCATGTCCATGGTGATTTTCGAAAGCACCCTGGCGCACCGGTATCTGAGCCGTCATATGGATGACACCCATCACCGTGAGGCCTTTGGGGTGGCCATGGGGTTTGCCAAAGCCGCCGCCTTTGTGATGGCGGGCTACCTGAGTATCAAGCTGGTGGGCCTTGCCATTGACGGTCAATGGCAGTATCTGACCACCGGGTGGGGCATGTGGTATCTGATAGAAGTGGTCGGATGTGTGGCTTTTCCCGCCGTTCTGTTTGCCATGGGCGTCCGGGAGCGCAACCTGATATTTGTCAGGTGGGCGGCCGCCTGGACGGTACTGGGGATTGTTCTGAACCGGCTGAATATCTCCATTATCGCCTTTAACTATCATCTGCCGTCCCATGAACGGTATATCCCGAGTCTGATGGAAATCGGCACGTCGGTCTTCATCGTGACGCTGGGCATCGTGATCTACCGGTTTGTCACCACCCGGATGCCGGTACTGCATGAACATCCGGATTATCCGGCCCATTGACCCGGACATGACATGACGTGACCAAACGATATGGAGACAACAACAATGAATACCTTTTTTTTCACGCTTCACGATTTCATGGTACACACCAAGGGGGTCACCTACCTGATCATGGGCGGCATTCTGGTGGCCCTGCCGCTTTTCTGGTGGTTTCTGACGGAACGGGATGATGAAAATTGACTCTGAAGACAACACAAATGGAGATATATACCGATGCATGAGTTTTTGACAGGCATATTTTTCTGGGTCGCGGTCGGTGTGTGTATTGTCGGCATGGCGGTGCGGTTTGTGCGCTATTTCCTGGGCCTGAACTGGCAGCTGGACCGGGTGGCCTACCGGGCACATACCGCGGCCGGCATCAAAGGGGCGGTCCGGTCCATTTATAAATGGCTGATCCCTTACGGCACCTATGGCTGGCGAACCCAGCCGGTGATGACGGCCGCGTTTTTCGGATTTCATGTCAGTGCCGTGGCGGTTCCGCTTTTTCTGGCCGGACACAACCTGTTTCTGGAAAGCAAAGTCGGCTTTTCCCTGATCATCCTGGGACCGGCCCTGGCGGATTTTCTTTCCTGGCTGGCTGTGGGCTGCGGCGTGTTTCTGATCCTGCGGCGGGTGGTTTTGCCGGAGGTGCGGATCCTGACCACCTGGAACGATTATTTCATCTGGTTCCTTGCCCTGGCACCATTTGTCACGGGGCTTATGGCAAGATACCAGGTGGGACACTACGGATTCTGGCTGAACCTGCACATATTCAGTGGTGAACTCCTGTTGATCGCCATCCCGTTCACTAAAATGTCCCACGTATTTCTGTTTTTTGCATCCCGGGCCCAGCTGGGAATGGATTTCGGCATTAAGCGCGGGGGCATGAAAGGTACCAAAATGGCCTGGTAACCAACGAAGAAGACTGGCAACACATGTGAAGGAGAAAACAATTCATGCCGGAAGGAACATACTGTAATAAAAAACCGATCAATACACCCGAGGAAGTAAATTTTCTGCTGTCCGACTCCAGTGGTGCGAAATATTACGAAGAAATGAAACACCTGGATGTGGACAGTGAACTGCTGGCATCCACGATTCAAAAAACCATGAAATCCCGCTTGAGGACCTGGCTGGAAATCTGCGCCCACTGCGGCATGTGTGCGGACAGCTGTTTTCTGTATCAGGTCAATGGCAGGGATCCAAAACAGGTGCCGGCATACAAGATCCAGTCCACTCTGGGAGAAATCGTCAAGCGCAAAGGAAAGGTGAGCAACGAATTCATGCGCCATGCCATGGAGGTGGCCTGGGCCCAATGCACCTGCTGCAACCGCTGCGGCATGTACTGCCCCCACGGCATCGACACCGGCATCATGTTCGGATATCTGCGGGGACTGCTTTACCAGCAGGGATTCGTTCCCTGGGAGCTGAAAATCGGCGCAGGCATGCACCGGGCGTATCGGGCCCAGATGGATGTCACGGATGCGGATTTCGTGGAAACCTTCGAGTGGATGGTGGAGGAGTACGAGGATGATTATCCCGGGCTGACCGTGCCGGTGGACGTCGAGGATGCGGATATTTTCTATACGGTCAACGCCAGGGAAGTCAAGCATTACCCGGAAGATCTGGCCGAGGCGGCCGTGCTGTTTCATGCGGCCGGGGAAAACTGGACCATTGCATCCAAAGGATGGGAGCAGACCAGCCTGGCCATGTTCGCCGGCGACTGGGTCGCCTGCAAGATGCAGGTGGAATCGGTCTATGATGCCATGGAACGGCTCAAGCCGAAACGGATGGTGGGAACGGAGTGCGGCCATGCCCACCGGGCCACCGTGATCGAAGGACCTTACTGGGCCGGGCGTCCGGACGGACGGCCTCCGGTGGAATCGATCCATTATGTGGAATGGCTGGCCGAAGCCCTGGAAACCGGTAAACTGAAAATCGATCCGGACAAACGGATCAAAGAACCGGTTACGCTCCAGGATTCCTGCAACTATATCCGGAATCATGGATTGAAAAAAGCGACCCGGACCATCATGCAGCATATCGTAGCCCCCGGGTATTTTATCGAAATGTCTCCCAACAAAGAACACAACTACTGTTGCGGCGGGGGCGGGGGTTTCAACGGCATCGGTGTTTTCCGAAAACAGCGCAACCAGGCCCTTCTCAAAAAAAGGGATCAGATTCTGGCCACCGGTGCAAAACTGGTCATTGCCCCCTGTCATAACTGCTGGGATGCCATCCGGGATCTGGAAGAGGAATATGAGATCGGCATCCGGTGGTCTTTTTTAAAGCCATTGATTATCAAGATGCTGATCGTACCGGATCATATGAAGCCGGAAGAGTAAACCGTCAAAAAAGGGGGTGGGATCATGTTCAAAAAAATTCTGTTCGCCACATCAGCGACACGGGCCAGTGATCACGCGGCCCGGGTGGCATTCAACATCGCCCGGGCAAACCAGGCCCGTCTGGACATATTTCATGTGCTGGGTGTCCCTTCCCGGGGATACAGTCAGGTGGTGGTGGATATCAAGACCCGGGAACGGGTGGATGTGGATGATGATTACATGGCCTGGGTTCAAGAGGAGATCACCACCTATTACGGCGATTACCTCAAAAACGGCCTGGACTATGATATCCATGTGGCGGTGGGGCTCCCTGCCAGGGAAATCCTTCGCCAGGCCAGAGAGACTGAACCGGATCTGATCCTTTTAGGCGGCAGTACGGAAGCGGAACATGAAGGCGTTTACAAGAAAACCGTTGCCGGCACCACTCTGCAGAAAGTGGCCCGCTCCGCCAGGTGTCCGGTCATGGTGGTGACACGGCCGGCGGCGTCTTTCTGGGGCGGGGTGTCCAATATCACGTTTGGCACCGATTTTTCAAAAGCCTCTGACAAGGCATTTGATTTTGCATTGAAAACGGCACAGGCCCTGGAATGTGAGCTGAACGTGTTTCATGCCCTCTCCGTCGGCAACCTGTCTTCTGACAGACTGCTGTCCCAGGATGAGATTGAACAGAAAATCCGGGAAAAGATACGGATGATCCGTGCCCGGTATGAATCCCGGCTCAAGACACTCAAGCACTACACCATGGATGTGTGGGAGGGGATTCCCTATATGGAGATCGTCAAGTTTGCCAGAGAAAAGCATTCCGATCTCATTGTCATGGCCCATCATTCCAGAAAGTTGCAAACTGATGACAATGTCTTGGGCGGCAATGTCGAACAGGTCATTGTCCGAGCGGGCTGCCCGGTAATCAGTATTAATCGATGAATGGAGGCGAAGAAACATGTCAAAAAAAATTTTAGTCATAGATGATGATCCCAATATCCTGGACTATCTTTCTGCGCTGTTCACAGACAATGGCTATGATACCCAGGTGGCGCACAATGCCGCAAAGGGTCTTGAAAAGGCCCGCCGGTTTCTGCCGGACCTGATCACGCTGGACATTGAGATGCCCGGAGAATGGGGACCCCGGTTTTACCGGCAGATGATGCAGGTCAAGGAACTGAAAAATACCCCGGTCATCGTTATTTCAGGCCTGTCGGGAAATGAACATGCCATTCCCAAGGCCATAGCTGCAGTGAAAAAACCCTTTGACAGGGAAGAGCTGCTCCGCATTGTAAAAGAAGCCATCGGTTGATGGAACCCCTGAACCAGGAACAGGATTAAAACAAGGAAAGCAGCGTGTCATGGCTGAAACCGTGTTATTGATGGACAGCGACCGGGAACATGGAGAAGCGATCCGAACCTATCTTCAGCGGCACCAGTACGACGTTACGGTGGCGGGTGACGCGCAGGAGATTCTGGAACGGCTTGAAGATCAGAAATGGAACATCCTGCTGGGCGATCCCATGATTGATGAGGCTGCGGCCGCCGGAAGGATTGCAGATCTCCTTAAGGAAAATGCCACGACCCAGCTGATTGTTTTCGGCACCAGGGACCATGTGGACAGGGCCATGGACCTGTTTGCAATGGATGCGGTCGCGTATCTGGACCTGCCCATCAACAGCAAGGCCCTGATGCTGGATATGGCCAGAGCCCGGAACCATTCTCTCAAGAACCGGAAAATCTGCCGGTATGTTCAGCGGCTGACCGATCTCCACACCGCAAGAAACCATTTTCTCCAGCTGTTTGACTCCGTGCCCTGTTTTATTTCGGTCCAGGACAGAAATCTTCGGATCACCGCCATCAACAAATGGTTCAAGCAGCATTTCGGCAATTACGTGGGCGGGTATTGCTACCAGATCTACAAGCATCGGTCCTCTCCCTGCGAAAACTGCCCGGTGATCCAGACATTCGAGGACGGCCGGGTTCACAGTACCGAAGAGGTGGTGACCGCGCTTTCCGGAAGACAGTACCATGTCCTGACATACACCGCCCCCATCATGGATGAAAAAGATGAGATCACCCAGGTGATGGAAATCTCCACCAACATCACCCAGATCCGGCAGCTTCAGAATCACCTGACCTCTCTGGGACTGATGCTCGGATCCATGTCCCATGGGGTAAAAGGAATGCTCACCGCCCTGGACGGCGGTATTTATCAGCTGGAAACCGGTCTGAAAAAGCAGGATGAGGCGCGTGTCTCAGGGGCGTTCGAACAGGTAAAGCTGATGACCGACAAAATCCGCGATATGGTCCTGGAGATTCTCAATTATGCCAGATCCCGGCAGATGCAGTATGCACCGGTTCCAGTCGTGGAGATTGTGGAACATGTCATGAAAAGTGTCAGACCTGCCGCGTCGAAAAACAATGTTTTGTGCGAGGTGTTTCTGCCGGATTCACCGGGCATCATGGAAATCGACTCCGTTTGGATGGAATCCGCTCTTGTGAACTTTCTGGAGAACGCGGTGGATGCCTGTGCCTATGATCACGAAAAGTCTGTTCACCGTGTATCATTGACGGTAACCATTGAGCCGGAAGAGATCATATGCTTTTGCATACAGGACAACGGCATCGGCATGGACCAGGAAACCCGGGAAAAGATGTTCACTCTTTTTTTTACTTCAAAAGGCTCCCGGGGAACGGGCCTCGGACTTTTCATCGCCCACCGGGTGATCCAGCAGCACGGAGGCACGGTTCACGTGACCTCCGCCCTGAATCAGGGCACAGAACTGACTATCCGCCTGCCACGAAAACCCCCCGGCAGTGTCTGCGAGAATGGCGTCAGCCCGCTGACGCCATAACTGGGAAGGCCGTGGCTGGCCCGCACAGGACAAATTGATTTTGCCATTTTAAAAACAAGGGTAAGACGTCGGGATGAGACTCACCACCAAAAGCCGGTACGGAACCCGTCTGATCATTGATCTGGCCATTTATGGCAAAAAAAAACCGGTGCCTCTCAGTGAGGTCGCCCGGAGACAGAACATCTCGGTCAAATATCTGGAACAGCTGGTCCGGAAACTCAAGCAGGCCGGGATGATCAAAAGCCAGCGCGGGCCTTACGGCGGTCACACCCTGGCCAAACCCCCATCTGACATCACTGTGGGAGATATCGTGCGCACTCTGGAAGAAAACACCGCCATTACCGATTGTGCGGAGACAGACACCCGGCAGTGCGGTATCTGCAACCAGGCGGGGGACTGTCTTTCCCGATGGGTATGGGTAGAGGCCAGCAAAGCGATGTTCCTGTGCCTGGACAGCATCACGGTTGCCCGGCTGCTGCAGGATCCCCCGGACGGGCAAATGGACGACATCACCCCATAGCCGATCCACAGACCTGTCTCACTCACTGAAAAGGGCTCATGTCCTCTTTCTGAAGGGGGATATCCCATTTTTTCATCAATTTCCACACCAGAGTCCGGCTTTTGCCGATACGGCGGCCCACCTCCGCCTTGTTCCAATGACATTGATCCAGCAGTTCCATCAGGGTCTCCCGGGTCAGGTTTTGGGTGGCCGGTTTCGGAGGTGCTGCCGGAGCGGATACCGGTTTGCGGGTGCCGGCAGCATTCTGGATTTCAGACGGCAGATCGGTTTCTGAAATATAATCGGCTGCACAGACCACAAATGCATGCTCAATGGCATTTTCGAGTTCCCGGACATTGCCGGGCCATGTTTGGGCGATCAACCGTTTCATGGCACCGGGCGACATCCCTTTGATCGATTTTTTTTCCCGTTTTCCGGTTTTGCGGATAAAATGCTCGGTCAGCAGGGGGATGTCTTCTTTCCGGTCTCTGAGCGGTGGAATCTGAATGGTGAACACCTTGAGCCGGTAGAACAGATCCTCCCGAAAGGCTCCCTGCCGTGTGAGGTCGGTCAGATCCTTGTTGGTGGCCGCAATGATCCGGATATCAATTTTACGCTTTTTTGTATCCCCCACCCGTTCAATCTCCCGTTCCTGAAGCACCCGCAGCAGTTTCACCTGCATATACGGGGTCAATTCCCCGATTTCATCCAGAAAAACGGTGCCGGTATCCGCCTGTTCAAAACGGCCCACATGATCCTTGTGTGCTCCGGTAAACGCCCCTTTGACATGACCGAACAGCTCACTTTCCAGGAGGGTTTCGGACAGGGCCGAACAGTTGACCGTCACCAGAGGACGCTGATTTTCCGAGGTGTTGTAGTGAATCGCTTTGGCCACCAGTTCCTTGCCGGTACCGCTTTCTCCCTGAATCAGCACCGTGGCCCGGCTGTCTGCAGCGGCACGAATGGCTTCAAACACTTTGTGCATAACCGGACTTTTGCCGATAATATTTCCCAGCCGAAACGCCTCCTGCAGCTGTCTTCGTGTATCTTCCTCTCTTTTTCTTACCTGGGTCAGCTCGGTCAAATCCGTGATGGTTTCAACAATTCCCAGAATCCGTCCCTGTGCATCTTTTGCCAGACGGGCGTTTTTGATTACCGGCACATCATAGCCGTCTTTATGCCGGACAAAACATTCCTTGGCTTCGGTTCGGCCATGGCGCATGACCCCGCATTCGTGAATATCTGCCGGGCACTGCTTGCCATAGCACCGGCTGCACTGAAGAATGTCGCAGCGCTGTCCAACAGCCTCCAGGGAGGAAAAACCGGATATTTTTTCCATGGCCCGATTCCAGGAAGTGATGATGCCCTGGTCATCCAGGGTGAACAGACCTTCGGCCATGGTGTCGATGATCTGATTTAAAAAATGGACGTTCCACAGTTCATGGGTTTTCACAAAAATTCAATCTCCCGCTGCCCGTTGCCTGCACCTTCAATGATACACCACCCGCTTCCCCAATGGCGCGAAACAGACCATGGCCAGCCTGAAATGCGCCAGTCCAAAAGGAATTCCGATAATGGTCAGGCAGAGGCTGGCACCGGCCAGGATATGGGATATGGCCAGCCAGATGCCGGCCAGAACAATCCACAGAAAATTGGCCAGTCCTGTGCCAGGCACCCGCCCTTCCCCCACATCCCTGGCATCCACCAGGTCCTTGCCAAATGGAAACGCCGCAAACCCCGCGATCCGGAACGCGGCCCATCCAAAGGGAATTCCCACCACCGTGATGAACAACACTGCGCCGGTTAAAATCCACAGCAGCCAGGCAATAAAACCGCCTCCTATAATAAACCACAAAATATTGAGTATGAGCGTCATCCATATTCTCCCGGGTATTTTGTATTCATCAGCAGGAAAATTAGCACCCGCCAGATTTTTTGTCAAACACTGGTTCACTGGAGTCATGTCAGGAGAAACCGTACTTTCAGGTACAAAAAACTTGATTTTGGCCCGGTATCTCTATAGCCTATGTAAACGATAATTTCAGATTGTACGGTTAAGGTTAAGAGGGTGTCATGAAAGTTGACGGAAAAGAGATGCGGCCCATCTGGTTTGACCGGGATACCGAAACGGTCCGGGTCATTGACCAGCGGTTTCTGCCCCACCAGTTCATCATCAGGGATTTAACTCATGTGGACCAGGTGATTCATGCGATTCAGGAAATGGTGGTGCGAGGGGCCCCTCTCATCGGTGCTACCGGTGCTTTGGGGGTGTATGTGCTTCTGGTCCAGGAAGGAAACCAGGGCATGAATGATGCCTGGGTTTCCAGGCAATGTGACCGCCTGAAAAACGCCCGCCCCACAGCCACGAACCTGTGCTGGGGGGTCAACCGGGTTCAGGCGAAGGTAATGGAACAGGCCTCTCATGAATCCCGGATTCAGGCTGCTTTGGATGAATCTTTTGCCATCATGGAAGAAGAAGCGGACAACTGCCAAAAAATTGGTGCCCATGGGCTGACATTGATCAAGGAAATTGCCGATCGGAGACCCGGGCAGCCGGTGAATATTCTGACCCATTGCAACGCCGGATGGCTGGCCTGCATCGAATACGGCACGGCCACCGCCCCGATTTACACGGCACATGACGCCGGCATTCCGGTTCATGTGTGGGTGGATGAAACAAGGCCTTTGAACCAGGGGGCGCGCCTAACGGCCTGGGAACTGGGAAAACACGGCATCGCCCACACCGTGATTGCAGACAATGCCGGCGGTCATCTGATGCAGCACGGCCAGGTGGATCTGGTGATCGTGGGCACGGACCGCACCACCCGGGCCGGGGATGTGGCCAACAAGATCGGTACCTATCTCAAGGCCCTGGCTGCCAGGGACAATGACATCCCCTTTTACGTGGCATTGCCTTCCTCCACGTTTGACTGGACCCTCACCGACGGCATCAGCGGTATTCCCATCGAACAACGGAATCCGGATGAAATCCGGTATGTTCAGGGATGGCACGATGGTACCATCACACAGGTACTGGTGACGCCCATGGACAGCCCGGCGGCCAACCACGCCTTTGACGTGACACCGGCCCGGCTCGTCACCGGACTCATTACGGAAAGAGGGGTGTGTGATGCATCGGAAAGAGCTATCACCGCATTGTACGCGGATCAATTCAAAACAGACTGACATGCTTTTCAGGTGCCTATGATAACAGATTTAGAAAAAAAAGTGATCGCCCTGCTCCAGACCGATATTCCGGTGGTGAAAAGGCCTTTCCGGCAGATGGCCGAAAAAATCGGCATCACTGAGGAACAATTTCTGGAAGTGCTGACACGCCTTAACCAGCGGGGCATCATCCGGCGGTTCGGAGCAACGTTGAAGCATCAGAAATCCGGGTTCAAAGCCAATGCAATGGTGGCATGGAACGTGGATGAAACACGGGTGGAACGGGTGGGCACGTCTATGGCTGAATTTGATGAGATCACCCATTGCTACCGCCGCAATCCAGCTCCCGGGTGGCCATACAACCTCTATACCATGGTCCATGCCGCAACAGAAACCGAGTGCCGGGCCCTGGTGGAAAAAATTGCCGCCGCCGTGGGAGAATCTGATTATACCCTGCTTTTTTCCAGAAAAGAGCTGAAAAAAACATCCATGAAGTATTTTGAAGACTGATTTTTTTCATGACGGGTTCCCCCCATGTTCTGTGTGTGAATCCCTGGATTCATGATTTTGCCGCCTTTGATTTCTGGCTGAAACCCCTGGGACTGCTGAGCCTGGCCGGCATGCTGCGTCAGGCTGGGTTCCGGGTCAGTTACATTGACTGTCTGGACCGGTTTCATCCTCAGGAAACAGGACCGGTGAAAACCGGGTGGGATGGCCGGGGACCGTTCCGTAAAACCCCTGTAAAACTCCAGGATGTGTTGCCACCCACAGCCGGCCCCCTGCCCCGGATACGAAAACCATTTTCACGGTACGGAATTCTGCCGGACTGGTTCAGAAACGATCTGGCATCCCTGGACACTCCGGATCTGATTCTGGTCACCTCCCTGATGACCTACTGGGCATCCGGAGTTACGGAAACCATTTCGGTTGTCCGGTCGGTCTTTCCGGATGTCCCGGTGATTCTGGGGGGGAAATACGCCACATTATGTCATGCCCATGCCGCCGCACATTCCGGGGCAGACCATGTTGTCTCAGGCCAGGGTGAACCGGTTCTGGAAGAGTTCGTGGAGCGGTTAACCGGTTTTCCCCTTTGCCTGGATATCCGGCCGGATGATCCGCCTTTTCCCGCCCTGGATCTTTGTTCGAAACTGACCTATGCCCCGGTGCTGACTGCCAGGGGGTGCCCGTATTCCTGTGAATACTGCGCATCCTCCTTTCTGGAACCCCGGGTGATCCGCCGGTCCCCGGACCGGGTATTTGATGAGATCTGTCACTGGCACCACCGATATGAGATCAAAAACTTCGCATTTTATGATGATGCCCTGCTGGTGAACGGCCCCGGGCACGCGTATCCATTGATGGAAAAAATTATTGACTCCGGCCTGGACCTGTTCTTCCATACCCCCAATGCCCTGCACATCCGGGAAATTACTGTTGAAGCCGCCGATCTCATGTTCAGGGCCGGGTTCAAAACCATTCGCCTGGGCCTTGAAACCGCCGCTTTTTCGAAAAACAGACGTCATGATATCAAGGTTCGGGCCGACGAGTTTTTCAAAGCGGTCAAGGCCTTGAAAAAAGCCGGGTTTGAACCCGGTCAGATCGGGGCATATCTGCTATGCGGCCTGCCGGATCAGAACCTGGATGAAGTGGCCGATTCCATGGCATTTGTCAGAAGCGCAGGCATTCTCCCGGTGCTGGCCTATTACAGTCCCATTCCCCACACCCCGATGTGGGAAACCGCGATCGACTGCGCCCGGTTCGATATTACCCGCCATCCGGTTTTCACAAATAACAGCCTGTTCCCCTGTGTCAGATCCGAGAAGGACCGCCGGCGGATTTCCCAATTGAAAAACCAGAGGGTTTCAGATATAGTTTAACCGGATGCACTGGGCACCCTTTTTGGTTTCCCCAATCAAGGAAATGAATCATCATGATCGTATTTGATCTGGAATGCATAAACGGCCATGGGTTTGAAGGCTGGTTTCAGAACAAACAAGAGATGGAAACCCAGCAGGAGGAGGGTCTGCTGCAATGTCCGGTTTGTGATACCACCGCTGTGGTGCAGAAACTGCATCCCATTGCCATCAGGACTTCGGCACCCGCCCGGCATTCTGAAGCACACCAGGCATTACAGGCCAGCCAGGAGGCCATGGCCGAACTGACGGAACGGGTGACGCACTTTGTGGAAAAAAATTTTGAAGATGTGGGGGCATCCTTTGCCAAAGAAGCATTGAAGATGCACTATGGGGCATCTGAATACCGAAACATTCGGGGAAGCGCCACCCGTGAAGAAGAAAAAACCCTGCAAAAGGAAGGGGTGCCGGTCCTCAAAATCCCGATTTTTAAAAAACCAGACGAGGAGTTCAATTAATGATACCTGTTCGACGCGTTTTTTTCAGAGTGACCCGTTCTTTTTACAGTATTGTCATGGTATTGCTCTGTGCTGCCCTTGTTACCGGATGCACGGGATACCGATTCACCATTTTCTTTGACCAGGTGAAAGGGTTAAAAGAAAATGATCCAGTGGTCTTTGAAAATACCATCGTGGGGCAGGTGAAAAAAATCACGTATACCCAGGAAGGGAACTTTCTGGTGTCAGTGGAAATTGCCGACAGTTTTTCAGATTATGCCACAGAAGATTCCCGGTTTTTCATCGGCAATACCCCTGAAAACCCGTCTGCCAGAGCGGTGATCATTGAACAGTCCCAAACCGGAGGCAAAAAAATTCCCGCCGATACCGTGGTTGAAGGCAGCACGAAATCACCGGCTGAAACTGCGGCAGAGTCTCTGGAAGGCATCTGGCAGACCCTGGGGGAAAAGATGAATGATCTGATGACCCAGCTGGAAACCCTTCCTGAAACCGAAGAATACCAGGCCCTGACAGATGCCATGGCAGAACTGGAACAAAAACTGAGAACATCGGGGCAGAAAATGAGCGACACCTTGAAAAACGACATCCTTCCCCAGCTGGAAGAAAAGATCAAAGCACTTTCAGACAAACTTCGGGAACAGGGAAAGAAAAAACAGGCCGAAGAACTGGAAAAAGACTTTGGAAGACTCCAGGATATTTAACCGTTATTAAAATTTACGGATCAGGACCACGCCGGCGGTGATCAGGACGATGCCCAGGATTCGAAGCCAGGAGATGGGCTGCACCGGCACCCCCAGAAGGCCATAATGGTCTAATGCCACGGCCATGAGCAGCTGCCCCGCCACCACCAGGCTGAAGGTGAGGGTTGCTCCCAGCCGGGGGGTCAGGATAATCACGGAGGTGACATAAAACGCCCCGAGCAGCCCGGCCAGCCAGACCCACCACTCAATACCGGCCGCCTGGCGCACAGCTGTGAAATCCATGCGCAGGACCAGGCCGTAAGCCAGCAGCCCCAGGGTTCCCACAAAAAAAGAGATCAGGGCCGCATACACCGGATCCCCGATGGCCCGGCCCATTTTCCCGTTGAACCCGGCCTGGACCGGGGCCATCATGCCGGCCACCAGGGCCGTGAGCAGCCATATCACTTTCATACCGGATTCCTTTTACTGGCCCGCCAGGATCGTGACATTCACCTTCCGGTTCCTGGGCCCGTCAAATTCGCAGAAAAAAATGGACTGCCAGGTGCCCAGCACCAGGGACCCGTTTTCCAGGGCCACCATTTCCGACGGCCCGAACAGGCTGACCTTGATATGGGCTGCGGAGTTGCCTTCCAGATGTCTGTACCGGTCATCCCAGGGCACGATCTTGTTGATGGTGTTCAGGATGTCCACTGGCACTGCAGGATCCGCATTTTCATTGATGGTGACCGCCCCGGTGGTATGCAGGGAGCAGACATGGACCAGGCCGTTCTGTATCCCGGAATTCCTGACTGTCTGTCGCACCGGGTCCGTGATATCGATCATCTGTGTCCGGCTGTCGGTCTTAACTGAAATAATCATGCCGCGCCTCCTGTCATCATTCTCCCTTCACCAGGGCCAGCGCCTGTGTCACCACATTGTCAACGGACATCCCCAGTTTTTCCAGGACCTCTCCACCCGGGGCAGAGGCCCCGAACCGTTCAATGCTGATCACAGCTCCGTTTTGCCCCACATATTTGTCCCATCCCATGGCAATGCCGGCTTCCACTGCCAGGCGGCGGGTGACGACGGAAGGCAGCATCCGATCCCTGTATGGTGCAGGGGCTTTGTCAAACCATTCCCAGGACGGCATGGACACCAGAGATACCTTGATGTTGTGTTCCGCTTCCAGGATATCTGCCGCCTTCAGGCTGATGTGGACTTCCGAGCCCGTGGCAATGAGGATCAAATCCGCTTCTTTCCCCCTGTTTCGAACAGCATAGGCCCCGTAGTGAAACTCGCCGTCTCTTTTCGACACATCCAGAACCGGCAGCTTCTGACGGCTTAATATCAGGGCCGTCGGCGCATTTGTGGTGTTCAGGGCCTGTTTCCAGGCATGTGCGGTTTCATTGGCATCCGCGGGCCGCACCACATGAAGTCCTGGAATGGCTCGCAGGGCCGCCAGGTGTTCCACCGGCTGATGGGTGGGACCGTCTTCGCCCACAGCCACACTGTCATGGGTGAAGACATAAATGACCGGCAGTTTCATCAATGCGGCCAGCCGGATAGCCGGACGCATGTAATCGGCAAACACCAGAAAAGTCCCCCCATAGGGCCGGACACCGGAGTGCAGGTACATCCCGGACAGAATGGCACCCATGGCATGCTCCCGGACGCCGAACCTTATGTTGCGGCCCTCCCGGGCGTTTTTCTGGAACTCGGCGGCACCGGTGAGATAGGTTTTGTTGGAAGGGGCCAGGTCGGCGGATCCCCCCATGAGGGACGGCAGGTTCGGGGCGATGGCGTTGAGCACCTTGCCCGAGGCGGCCCGGGTGGCCACAGGCGCATCGGATACAGAAAATTCCGGGATATCCTTGTCCCAGTCTTTTGTCAGAAAACCGCTCACCGCATCCACAAAAAGGCCGGCATCCTGGCGATACATCTCTTTGTAGGATAAAAAGGTGTCCTGCCAGGCTTTTTCCACGTTTTCTCCTTCAGCAGCGGCTTCTTCAGCCAGCGCTGTCAACGGTTCGGGCACATGAAAAGACCGGTCTTCGGGCGTGCCGTAGAATTTCTTGGTCAGCCGGATTTCCTCTTCTCCCAGGGGTGCACCATGGGCATCGGCGGTATCCTGCTTGTTGGGGCTGCCGTAAGCGATATGGGTGCGGATCTTGATCAGGGACGGCCGATCCTGTTCATCCTTGCCTGCCTGGATGGCGGCCTGGATGGTATCCAGATCATTGCCGTTTTCCAGCGCCTGCACATGCCAGTTCATGGCCGTGAATTTGTCCGCCACATTTTCCGTGAATGCGATGTCCGTCTTTCCTTCTATGGTGATATGGTTGTCATCATAGATCAGGATCAGTTTTCCCAGACCCAGGTGACCGGCCAGAGACACCGCTTCCATGGACACGCCTTCCATCAGGTCCCCGTCCCCGCATATGCAGAAGGTATGGTGGTTGATCAGCGTCTTGTCTTTCTTGTTGAACCGGGCCGCCAGATGGGATTCGGCAATGGCCATGCCCACGGCATTGGCAATCCCCTGACCCAGAGGACCGGTGGTGGTTTCCACTCCCGGCGTCTCTCCATATTCCGGGTGTCCGGGTGTCCGGGAACCCCATTGTCTGAAGTTCTTCAGATCATCCAGGGTCAGGCCGTATCCGAACAGACACAGCAGACTGTAAAGCAGTGAAGAGGCGTGTCCGCCGGACAGCACAAACCGATCCCGGTCGATCCAGGCAGGATTTTTGGGATTGTGCTTTAAACACCGTTTGAACAGCACGTAGGCGGCCGGTGCCAGGCCCATGGGTGCACCGGGATGTCCGGAATTGGCTTTCTGCACCGCATCCATGCAAAGGGTTCGAATGGTATTGACCGTCAGTTGATCCAGATTTTCTGTGGCATCGACCATGATAGGTTTCTCCTGATAAATTATACCCTGTACCTTACAGGGCTCTCATAAATTCGGGTTTGAGTTTTATTTTTCCGCTCAATGCCTGAGCGATCTGATCCAGGGTTTTCTCTTTATCCCTGGGAAGCCTGGCCCGGATGGGCAGGTAATTGGAAGCATGGTTGGCATGAAACAATCCGTCCGACAAATGGGTGGAGGCGATCATCTGGCCCAGTTCCGCGAGCATCTCCTCAGGAGACGGCAGCTGAAACCGGCCGGCCTGGTAATCGGCATGCAGTTCGGTGCCGGGAATCAGCATCAGGCTCAACGCCCCCACATAGTCCGGATCGATTTCAGACAGGACCCGGCCGGTCTCTCTGGCATGGATCAGGGAGCGCTCTTTCCCGGCCAGGCCCACCAGCACGGTGACAGACAGCCTGATCCCGGCCTGTTTCACCCGCTTTCCCATGCGGATCATCTTGTCTGCGGTAGCACCTTTGCGGATATCGGCCAGCACCTGGTCATCGCCGGATTCCAGACCCATATAGGCGATACCCACGCCCAAGGAATTGAGTTGTGCCAGTTCTTCATCGGTTTTCATGCCAATGCCCTTGGTATTGGCATACACGCCCACCCGTTCCACCCAGGGGAGACGGTCACGGATACGCTCCAGGATGGGTACAAGCCGCTTCATGGGCACGATCATGGCATCCCCGTCACAGATGAACAGTTTTTTTTGCCGGTGAAAATGGTCCCGGGCATATTCAATGTCCTGAAAAATGATGTCATTTTTTTTGATGGTGAACCGTTTGTCCCGGAAGCTGCCGCAAAAGGTACACTTGTTGTGTGAACACCCCAGGGTGACCTGTAGCAGGATGCTGTCCGCCTCGCTTGGGGGCCGTATGATCATTCCGTCGTAATGCATGGGATAATTTTCCTGTTAACATGACTTTCGGACATCCGCGAGATAAACGGGGGACCAGCCAGCTTCGAAAGTCACGTCTGTTAATAATATTTCAAAAAATTACTTTTAACAGGTATTCGATAAAATTTCAACACAATGAAACAGACCTTCAGGCCGGCCAATCAAAAGACCCGTGGGGGCGGTGCCTGTGAGTTTCACCCTCTTCCGTGTTTGGCATGGCGTAGGGCATGCTGCGCAGCGGAGCCCCGGATTATTTGTTGCTCAGGTTCTTGACCGACCGGATCTCTCCGGTTTCCGCCAGCAGTTTGAACACCTTGTACCCCCGGTCTCCCACAAACATAGACCGGCCCACCCCGCCGGCTGAAATCGGGTTTTTATAGCTGAGAACGACAACCCAGAAACGGTCATCATCCGTGATCTCCGCTTCTTCAAACAAAATTTCACCCAGGTCATACTCCGGATACAGTCTTTTTAAATGATCGATGGCCCGGGTTGCCGCCTCATTGACATTAATCATGACTGATTCCTCCAGCCTTCATTGGCGTCATCTTTGAAATCCAGCCCCTTGAAATAGGGTTTGATATCCAGCAGCGGGGTGTTGTCCAGCACGTCGATACCGGAAATATCCAGACGGCTGCCGTAAATACCTTTGAGTCTTACTGTGCTCAGCCCGACGGGATTGGGCCGACGGGGGGACCGGCTGGCAAACAGCCCCACCTCCATGCCTCCGCCGCTGGGGGGATGGACATGGAGGGTCACGGGTTTGTCCGGCCGGTCCAGGAAAAAAAACACCTGGATATAATTAAAGGCGTCCAGCCGGTAGAGCCCGTCCGTCAGTTCCGGATGCAACTGGATGTAGCAATCCCCGGCCGCTTCCGGGTCCGGCTGATGCGGGACATCATCATGGGTGGTGTAGGGGGTGTGAATGGTTCCAATGGGATGAAACAGCATATCCATAGGGTCTCCTTGGTTTAAAAGATTCCCCCTGCTTCACAGGGGTGAAGACACGGCCGGCCGGAGCGGGTTCAGGCCCCGGGCGCTATGGATAAGTGCCCGGGTGTATTCATGGCCGGGATGGTTGACGATCCGGGCCGCCGGGCCTGTTTCGATGATCCGGCCGCCGGACATGACCCCGATCCGGTCCGCCACCTTTCGTGCCAGTCCGATATTATGGGTGACAAACAGCAAGGTCAACCCTTTTTCGATCTGAAGGTTGAGAAACACCTTGGTCTGAACACTGGGATCCAGCGTGCTGGTGGGCTCTTTGACAATGAGCAGGTCCGGTTCATGCACCAGAGTCCCTGTGAGCGTGACATCTTTCCACACATACCCGGGAATCACCGGCATGGTGCCCCCGATATCGGACAGAAACGGGGCATAGGGTGTGGACAGGTAACTAATCACGGTGTGGGAATCCAGTGCCTCGGCCCGGTCCAGGGCCGGACCGCTCCGGGTCCGAACTTACGGTTCCGGGACATGCCTTCAAGGTAATTTTATTTGATCCGGCCATTGAATTGAGATATGTTGCAGACTATCCAAAAAAGGGGCTGACACAAGGAACGACACGATGAAAAACACTGATACCCGGTACCAGGCATACCTGAACATTCTCAAAGAAGAGCTGATGCCTGCCATGGGATGCACCGAACCCATCGCTCTGGCTTATGCGGCGGCCCGGGCCGCCGCAGTGCTCAAAGGTCTGCCGGACCGGGTAAAGATCGAGGCCAGCGATAATATCGTCAAAAACGTCAAAAGCGTTGTGGTGCCTAACACCGGGGGCCTTCGAGGAATTGCTGCAGCCGCGGCTGCCGGGATTGTGGTAGGAGACGCTGATCAGATGCTGGAGGTGATCGCGCATGTAGATGCGGCCGGACAGCAGCGGATTCGCCAGTTTCTGGACACCTGTGACATTCAGGTCCTTCCGCTGGACACCGGCATTCTGTTCGATCTGAAGGTCACGGTTTTCAAAGGGTCCTCCAGGGCCATGGTCCAGATATCCCATTTTCATACCAATATCGTTCTGATCGAAAAAGACGACGGCATTCTTTACCGGAATCGGGACTGTGACGAGGTCAACACCACGGTACTCACAGACCGGACACTGCTCAACGTCGAGGATATTTTGAATTTTGCATCTTCAGTGACCCTTTCCGAAGTAGCAGACCTGCTGCAGAAAATGGTGAATCTCAACATGGCCATTGCCAAGCGGGGGATAAACGGAGAATGGGGGGCCAACATCGGAACGGTGCTGCTTGATGTGTGGGGAGAGGATATCAAGATTCGGGCAAAAGCCATGGCCGCTGCCGGGTCAGACGCCCGGATGAGCGGGTGTGAACTGCCGGTGGTGATCGTATCCGGATCAGGCAACCAGGGCATCACTGCATCGGTACCGGTGGTCGTGTATGCCAGGCACATGGGGGTGGACAAAGACACCCTGTTCCGTGCCCTGCTGGTTTCCTGCCTGGTGACCATTCACCAGAAAACCGGAATCGGCCGGCTGTCGGCATACTGCGGCGCAGTCAGCGCCGGTGTAGGGGCCGGGGCCGGAATCTCCTGGCTCCATGGCGGCCGGTACCGGGAGATCGCCCACACCATTGTCAATGCCCTGGCCATGGTCTCGGGCATCATCTGTGACGGGGCCAAACCCTCCTGTGCCGCCAAAATCGCCATGTCCGTGGAAGCCGGTCTTCTGGGCTTCTTCATGTTCCAGAAAGGAAAACAGTTTTACGGCGGAGACGGCATTGTGAAAAAAGGGGTGGAAAACACCATTGCCAATATTGGCCGGCTGGGCCGCGACGGCATGCGGGAGACCGACCGGGAGATCATCCGCATGATGCTGGAGCAGTAGCGCGGTCAATCAGTAGGTTCTGGGTCCTGAAGGAATCGGTTTTGCAGGATCTGGAAGATCGGTCCCGCAAAACCAGTTCAATTACTCAACATTGGTCACACCGACCTCTTCAAAGGTCTTGATGTCCGCCAGAATCCGTGTGGCCAGATCCAGCAGTTCCATGCACACGGCGGCACCCGTGCCCTCCCCCAGCCGGAATTTCAGGTCGATCAGCGGCTCCAGCCCCAGGCGGTGGTGCATGTATTCATGACCGATCTCCACGGATTTGTGGCTCACGAACAGATAATTTCTGGCGGCCGGAGCCAGCTCGCAGGCGATCAGAGCCCCGGCCGTGGAAATCAGTCCGTCGCAGATAACGGGAATACCGTGGGCGGCCGCTCCCAGGACCAGGCCGGCCAGGGCTCCGATCTCCAGGCCCCCCACCTTGGACAGGATATCCAGAGGGTCTTTGGGATCGGGCCGGTGCAGGGCCAACCCCTTTTCAATCACCGCGATCTTGTTGATCAGGGCGGCGTCATCGATGCCTGTTCCCCGGCCGGTGAGTTTTTGCACAGGCAGGCCTGAGAACGCGGCAATAATGGCGGAGGACGGCGTGGTATTGCCGATGCCCATATCCCCGGTGCCCAGCAGGTCCACGGGCGATTCCGCCTCAAGCTCCCGGACGATCTCAATGCCGGCCTCGATGGAGCGGACCGCCTCCTCCCGGGTCATGGCCGGTTCTTTGACGAAATTGGCCGTGCCGTAGCGCACTTTTTTATGAAAAATGGGCAGGGCCGGGTCAAAATCATAATTGACCCCGATATCCGCGGCCTTGACCCTGGCCCCGGCATGGTTTCCGATCACATTCACCGATGCGCCGCCCCCGGCAAAATTGAGCACCATCTGGGGCGTGACCTCGGCCGGAAACAGGCTGACCCCTTCTGCCACCACGCCGTGATCCCCGGCACAGGTGACGATCCACTTGTTGACCAGTTTTACGTCAAGGGTGCCTTTGATGGCGGCCAGCCGGGCTGAAATATCCTCCATGATTCCCAGGCTGCCCGGCGGTTTGGCCTGGTTGCGCAGCCGGTCCCTGGCGGCTGCCAGCGCCGTCTGGTCAAGTTCCGTTCTGATTTCTGAAATGGTGGTTTCAAGTAATGACATGACGTTGTCCTTTCCATAGTCCTCGCTATGATTTGTCTGTAAAACACAAAAAGGGTTTCACAGGACAGTTGGTTCCTGCAAAACCCTTTGCCATCAGGTTTTACACACATGGGTTTCCGGCACGTCTTCTGACTTACGGCATTAAACCTGTTTTTTTGCCTTCCCGCTTTCAGGCAGTGGCCTTGAAAAAAACAGATATTTCCGATCACAGCGGCGGGACCGTCACGGAATGTCACCGTGTTCCGTTGGCCGGAGTACCCCTCAATTGTGGTCTGATTTTATACGGGATCTGTTTTGTTACGTCAAGTGAATATCCCGGGTATCACCCCGAAGACAGCGTCTGCCTGAAGGCAAAACGGTTGAGGCTGAAACGGGGCAGGCCCGTGAAAATAAAACAAGGTCTGCCCCGGATGGTTACCTGTTACCCCGCATTATACGTGCAGGTGGTGAAATCGATCTCTTTGCCACATTTGGAACATTTGTGGGTTTTGTCAAATTCGTCGGAAAATATTTCCTTGGATTCACTGCATTCCGGGCATTTGCAGGTAAACGATTTCAGGTTTTTGAAATTTTCAAATCCAGGGCAGTGCTGGGGTGTGCTCATGACAGCCTCCTTGTTTTAGGGTTTGGTTCATCTGATTCTGTGTATTGATAATTTTTGCTGTTGTCAAGTTCCTGAAGATTCTGACTCCCGTCACTTCAGGTCCACAACGGTCCGGCCTGTCATCCCTCCCTTAAGCATCCGGTCAATGGCAGCCGGCAACTGCTCCAGGGAGATATGGGATGCCATCTGGTTCAGTTGCTTTGGTTTCCAGTCACAGGCCAGTTTTTTCCACAGGGCCAGTCTGGGCCCCCGGGGATAATGCTGGGAATCGATACCGTGCAGCGAAACCCCCCGCAGAATAAAGGGAAATACCGTGAGAGAAAGGTCCGGAGAGGCCACCAGCCCGCAGCAGGTGACCTTTCCCCACGGCAGGGTGGACTTGACGGCGGTGGTCAGAATGTCACCGCCCACGGTATCCACCACGGCGGCCCAGCTTGCCGGAAGAATGGGGGGCTTTGTGTTTTCCACAAATGTCTGGCGGGAGATGATCTCCGATGCCCCCAGATTTTGGAGAAAACCGGTATCCGACTTGCCGGACACTGCGGTCACGGCATACCCGAGTTTTGCCAGAATGGCCACGGCCAGGGATCCCACCCCGCCGGTGGCGCCGGTGACCAGAACCGGTCCGGCATCCACCGGGGTATCGATAATCTTCTCGACAGACATGGCTGCCGTGAAGCCGGCAGTTCCAAGAATCATGCTCTCTTCCAGGGTCAATCCGTCCGGCAGGGGCACCACCCACTCCGCCGGTACCCGGATATACCGGCCGAACCCTCCGTCTGTATTCATGCCCAGGTCATAGGAAGTAACGATGACCGGATCACCCGGTGCCAGTTCCGGAACCCGGCTTTCTACCACCTGTCCGGCGGCATCGATGCCCGGGGTGTGCGGATAATTCCGGGTGACCCCTTTGTTTCCGGTGGCGGACAGGGCATCCTTGTAATTGAGAGACGAGTACTGAACCTGGATCAGCACTTCTCCTTCGGGCAGGTCCGATATCCGGGTCTGCCGGACCCGGCCGGCGTATTGCCTGTCTTCGGTTTCTTCCACGACAAATGCATCAAAGGTCTGATCCATCATCACAGCCTCCATGGCATCAGATACGGTTAATTTATCTGTTCTTTTCTTGTCAAATTAATACCAATCTGCTAATGGATCAAGTTTTATATTTTCTGGCAGGTGATTTCGCCTTACTTTTTGGCTGGATAATGGTATGAAAGGGGCCATGAAAACGAACGCATTCCAAACCCCCCGGGTGGCCCTGATCTCTTTTTCCCACTTTGTCCATGATCTGTACTCCAGTTTTCTGCCGCCGCTGCTGCCGCTGATCATCGAAAAACTATCCTTGACCCTGAGCCAGGCCGGTCTCCTGTCCTTTGTCATGCAGGTGCCGGCCATGCTGAACCCGTTCATCGGGTTGTTTGCCGACAACAAAAACGTGGCCCGGTGGCTGGTGATCCTGGCCCCGACATTCACTGCCCTGCCCATGAGCCTGATCATGGCGGCCCCGTCTTATTCCCTGCTGTTGATACTTCTGTTTTTATCCGGCATCTCCGCAGCCCTGTATCATGTCCCCTCGCCGGTGCTGGTGGCCGGGTATTCCGGCATCCGAAAGGGCCGGGGTATGAGCCTGTTCATGTCCGGCGGAGAGCTGGCCCGGACCCTGGGACCGATGGTGGCGGTGGCAGCCCTGTCCTGGCTGGGAAAGGACCGCTTCTTCCTGGTGATGGGTCTGGCAATCATCACTTCGGTGCTGCTCTGGCTGACCCTGGAAACGCCGCCGGAAAAACCCGGATTCAAGCGCAGCGGTTCACTTAAACAGGCGTTTGCCGAAATCCGCCACGTACTGGTTCCCCTGTCCGGTATCCTGGCGGCCCGGGCCGGCATGCATGCATCCATGGGCATCTTTTTGAGTGTATTCATCAAACAGCAGACCGGCAGCCTCTGGTATGGAGGGGCTGCCCTGGCTCTTTATGAGGCATTCGGCGTGGCCGGAGTGCTGTCCGCCGGGACCCTTTCTGACTGGCTGGGCCGCAGAAAAGTGCTGTTCTGTGCCCTGGCCACCGCCCCGGTGGCCCTGCTGCTCTTTGTTCATACCAGTGGCATCCTGAAGATCGGCATGCTGGTGATCACCGGTTTTTCCGTCCTCTCCACCACCCCGGTAATGCTGGCCATTGTGCAGGACAATGCAGTGAAACAGCCATCCGCTGCCAACGGCATGTTCATGATGGTCTCCTTTGCCGTCCGGTCCTTTGCCGTGGTGGTGGTGGGAGCTGTCGGGGATGTGGCCGGTATGGAAAACATGTTTGTCATCAGTGCTCTGGCGGGATTTTTGTCCCTGCCCTTTCTGATCCGGCTGCCGGACCGGAAAAAAGAGTTCAAACCAGGCAATTGAGGAGAAAACCATGCTCAAGACCAATGAAAACCAAATCGTGGAGATGTTTATGGAATGCCGGCCCGGACCGCCCCGGGTGGGCCCGGGCTGGAAAGTGGACCACAAAGGCGTGCCGTTTCTGCTGCCCGGCATCGGCGGCATCACACTGAATGTGGGGGTGGGAGATCCGGCCTTCGGCCTGGCCGGGGACCATATCGAACCCGGGGTGTCCTGCACCGCCAATGCGGAAAAACCCAATGACTTTCCCAACAGTTCTCTGCAGTTCCTGTCCTGCGTGGGAAATGAAGCCAAACTCCTTTCCGGGGAAGCCAGAGGTGCAACCGGCGTGGTGATCGGTCACCATGGCGGATCCGAGCATATCATCGTGGAATTTGACCGGCAGATCAAGGAACAGATGAGCTATGACGACCGGATCCGGATCCGGGCCAAAGGCCAGGGCCTGGCTTTGCTGGATTTCCCGGATATCGGGCTGTTCAACCTGTCTCCGGAACTGCTCCACACCATGCAGATCACGCCCGACGGCAACGGCGGTCTGAATGTGCCGGTCACCACCCGTGTGCCGGCAGCATGCATGGGATCCGGCCTGGGCCGGGCCCACGTGGGGGCCGGGGATTATGATGTCATGACTTCGGATCCGGACACGGTGGCACAGTATCACCTGGACAAAATGCGGTTTGGCGATTTTGTGGCGTTGATGGACCATGACAACGCCTATGGCCGATCCTTTCGAAAAGGCGCAGTGAGCATCGGGATTGTGGTGCATTCCGACTGCCGCCTGGCCGGCCACGGTCCGGGTATCACCACATTGATGACCTCGCCTTCCGGCCGGATCACCCCGGTGAAAGATCCCGAAGCCAATATTGCGGACCGGCTGGGCATCGGGACCTGTTTGCAAAAAAACGGATAAATGATATAAAGAGTCAATGATCGTCAACCCCATGTCAAGGATACCGGTGTGATCAAAAAAACCATTCTGCAAAAAGGCCAGGGCAAAACCCGCAAACTGGCCAAACTCCACTACATTTACGAAAAAGAATCCCGGTATTTCGCCCAGATGTCGGAAACTGCCAAAATCATGGCAGGTGAGGAACTGATGGAACTGGGAGCAAAAAATCTGTCTTATGAATTCCGGGGTATCTGGTTTACCGCTTCAAAACCTGATTTTTACCGGATCACCTACCAGTCCCGCCTGCTCTCCCGGATACTGATTCCTCTGGTCACATTTGTCTGCAAAGACAAGGATACGCTCTACAGGGAAGCCCGTAAGATCCGCTGGGAAGAATTGATGACCCCGAAACACACCTTTGCCATCGTGGCCAACGTGTCTGAATCCAGCATCACACACTCCAACTTTGCCGGACTCAGGGTCAAAGACGCCATTGCCGACTATTTCAGGGACCGCACCAACCGCCGGCCCAATGTGGACGCCAAAAATCCCGGAATCCTGATCAATATTCATATCCACCGAGATATGGCCACCCTGTCGCTGGATGCTTCCATAGGGCCCCTGCACAAACGGGGCTACCGGGAGGCCTCAGTGTCCGCACCCATGCAGGAAACCGTAGCTGCGGCCATCATCCGCAAAAGCGGATGGGACGGTACCATCCCCCTGTATGACCCGATGTGCGGTTCCGGCACCCTGCTGGCCGAGGCCCTGATGGTGTACTGCCGGATTCCGGCCCAGGTGTTCCGTACCCGGTTTGGATTTGAACGGCTGCCGGATTTCGATCCCCAGCTGTGGGAAGAAATCAAACAGGCGGCAGATCAGAATATCCGGCCGCTGCCCCAGGGGCTCATCGCCGGCAGCGATATGTCTGAACAGGCAGTGACAGCCACCCGAACCAATCTCATGGGGCTGCATCACGGTGCCGATGTGACCGTGACGCAAACCGATTTCCGGGAAATCCCCGGCATCGAAAACTGTCTGATTGTCACCAATCCCCCGTATGGGATCCGAATGGGAAAAGACCGGGATATGAAAACATTTTATCAGGATCTGGGCATGTTCCTGCGGGAACGGTGCCGCCGTTCCACCGCACTGGTGTATTTTGGTGATCCCAAATATATCAAGCATGTTCCGCTGGCCCCCTCCTGGAAAGAGCCTTTAACCATCGGCGGTCTGGACGGGAAACTGGTAAAATATCAACTTTTTTGATCAAGGACAGGCATATGGACACCTCCTTTAACCAGGAATCAGGCATCAAGATATACCATGAACTCATGGCCAACAAAGTGGGAGACATCCTTCTGGTTTCCAGCCCCTATGACGCGTTCATCATGGAAGAAGAAGGTCGGCTTTCCAACCGGATTATTCATGAATACAAGGGACTGAACCTGTCCAGACCCCCCCGGCTCACCTGGGTATCTTCGGCCGATGATGCGTTTGAACGGCTGGAGAAAAAAAATTTCGACCTGATCCTGGCAATGCCCAGCCTGGACGGCATGGATGTACAGACATTCGGTGAAAAGGTCAAACAGCTGTATGCGGATCTGCCTTTTTTCATGCTGCTGCACAACACCTGCGACACCAGCCAGTACCTGTGCATGGAAAACAAAACAGCCATTGACCGGACCTATGTCTGGGGCGGCAATGCCGATCTGCTGCTGGCCATCATCAAAAATTTTGAAGATGAAAAAAATGTGGCCTTTGACACCCGAAATGCCAATGTCCGGGTTATCATCATGGTGGAAGACTCTCCCCATCATTATTCATCCATTCTGCCGGTGATCTACAAGCAGATCGTGCTCCAGACCCAGTCAGTGATCGACGAATCCATCAATGAGGAGCACCGGCTCCTGAAAATGCGTGGCCGGCCCAAGGTGCTGCTGGCCCACACTTATGAAGAAGCCATCGCCCTGTACGAAACATACAAGCCCTATGTGTTGTCCATTTTCTCGGACATGCGGTTTCCCAGAAACGGAGAAGAGGATGAAAACGCGGGATTTCACCTGTTGAGCCGGATCAAGAAGGAGGTACCTGACGTGCCTTTGCTGGTGATCAGCACCGAAGAGCGCACCCGCGATCTGGCCTACCGGATACCGGCGGTGTTCATCAACAAGAATTCCAACAATCTCAATGACCGGATCAAGACTTTTTTTGTGGGATGCCTGGGGTTCGGGGCGTTTGTGTTCAGACGTCCCAACGGTGAAGAGGTGGCCCGGGCCAGTGATCTGCGGGCGATTGAAAAACTGCTGCCTGACATTCCGGATGAATCCATTGTGTTTCACGCAAAGAACAATGATTTCTCCCGCTGGCTGCTGGCCCGCAGTGAAATCAGCCTGGCCCTGAACCTGAAACCCTATACCATTGACGATTTTCCTGACCCTAAAACACTGAAACGGTTTCTCATCGACAGTATCCGGACCCGGCGCCTGGGAACCCGCCAGGGACAGGTCATTGAATTTGATTCCAGAAAATTTGATTCAGACACCGGGTTCATGAAAATCGGCAACGGCTCCTTGGGGGGAAAAGCCAGGGGGCTTGCATTCATGGCTTCCCAGATCAAGCAGGATGACGAGCTCATAAAAAAATTTCCCGACGTGGATATCAATATTCCCCAGACATTTGTGATTGCCACGGACGGATTCAAAATGTTCATTGAAGACAACAACCTGGCTCAGCTGCTGGAATCCGGCAAAAACCTGTCCGATGATACCGTGTTAAAATCGTTCATGCAGGCCCGGTTCCCGGAATGGCTGAAAAACAATTTAAGGGTCTATCTGGAACATGTGAACTATCCCATTGCGGTCCGGTCCTCCTCATTGTTTGAAGATGCCCATTATCAGCCGTTTGCCGGTCTTTACAAAACCTATATGCTGCCGAACACCGACGACAGTCTTGACACGCGTCTGGACCGGCTGGTCATGGCCGTTAAGCTGGTATATGCCTCCACCTACATGAAAGCACCCCGGGCCTATGCCCAGAGCACCATGCACCGGACCGAGGACGAAGAGATGGCCGTCATTCTTCAGCAACTCACCGGCATCCGGCACGGCAATTATTTTTATCCTTCCATTGCCGGTGTGGCCCAGTCCTATAATTTCTATCCCATCGCCCATCTCAAGGCGGAAGAAGGAATTGCATACATCGCCATGGGACTGGGCAAACTTGTGATGGAAGGGGGCAAAACCCTGCGGTTCTGTCCCAGATATCCACAATTTCTTCCCCAGTTTTCCATGGTGGAAGATATTCTGGAAAATTCTCAGAAATATTTTTACGCCCTGAAAATGGACGTGTTCCCTCCGAAAGATCAGTTTTTTACAGATCCCGGAGAAGATCCGACCCTGGCCAGACTGGATCTCATGGACGCAATGGATCATCCCATTGTCCGGCAGTTGTGCTCCACCTTCCATGTTCAGGACAACCGGATCCGGGATGTCTATTCCAACAAGGGATATCCGGTACTGACCTTTGCCGGTATCCTGAAGTTCAACAGTTTTCCTCTGGCGGAAATCCTGGCGGAAGTCACCCGGATCGGCAGCCGATGGATGGGATCGTCCGTGGAAGTGGAATTTGCCGTGAACCTGCACGCAGACGGCAATCGAAAACCCGAATTTTCTTTGCTCCAGATCCGGCCCATGGGCCGGTACAAACAGAACCTCACCGTCAAAATCACTGAAAAAGATCAGGAAAACGCCTTCTGCTATTCGATTCATTCCCTGGGAAACGGGGAATACAAAAACATCCACGATCTGATTTATGTGGATCCCGCTTGTTTTGATCCGGCAAAAACCGTTGATATTGCCGGGGAGATCAACAAACTCAATGCGCTCTTCAATGAAAACCAGAAAAAATATGTGCTCATCGGCCCGGGGCGATGGGGTTCTTCCGACCGGTGGCTGGGTATTCCGGTGGCCTGGAACGATATCTCCAATGTCGGGGTCATGGTGGAGACCACCATCGAGAGCATTAAGGCGGACCCGTCCCAGGGATCCCATTTTTTCCAGAACATTACTTCTCTGGGCATTGCCTATATCACTGTTTCGGATAATTTCGAAGACTTTATTGACTATGAATTTCTTGGCCGGCAGGACTGCACCACTGCCACCACGCACCTGAAACATATCCACTTCAAGGACGGGCTGGATATCCGGGTGGATGGGAAAAACTCCCGGGCCGCACTGATGCCCCATCAAACTGTGTCAGACATTGTTCCCATGGCGGATGTGCCCGTGATTGATACCGCGGATTAACCGGGATCCGGCCCGGTTTTCTGCCGGATGGTGTCGAACCCCTGCAAACCGCCGGACCGGATCTCACACAACACGAGGTTGAATATGATGATCCAATTGAACGAAGTGTCCCGATTGTTTGATGGTGATGCGCCGGTGATCACCACCATTGACTCCCACACCGAAGGCGAGATAACCCGGCTGATCCTGGACGGGATACCGCCGTTAACCGGCCGGACCATGATGGAAAAACTGACCTCTTTCAGAACCGACCATGATGCGGTTCGGCGCCTTCTGACCAGGGAACCCCGGGGATCGCGCCAGGTGCTGGCAGCCCTGGTCACCGAACCCGTGACCCGGGATTCCGCTTTTGGACTCATCTACATGGATGCCCGGCGATACCCCTATCTTTGCGGCCATGCCACCATCGGGGCAGTTACGACCCTGGCCCGCACCGGCACCCTGACACTGGCAGAAGGAGAAAACCGGCTGGGCATCGACACACCGTCCGGACGGATGACGGCCATAGCGCTTGTCCGGAACGGCCGGTTGACATCGGTATCCATCCAGATGGTGCCCACGTTTGTTTTTGCCACGGATCAACAGATCCAGGTAAAAGGATTCGGAACCATTCCAGTGGACCTGGTCTGCGCAGGGGGGTTTTTCGCCATGGTCGACACGCGCCGGATCGATCTGACACCAACGCTGGAAAACAAAAAGATACTGGTGGATCTGGGCATGAAAATCATCGAGGCAGCCAATGATCAACTGACGGTCACCCATCCCGAACGACCGGATGTCACCACCGTGGATGTGACCGAATTCTATGATAGCGTTACCACGGACGGCCCGGCCCGGGGCCGGGGCATGGTGGTGTACGGTGAATCCCACATGGACCGCTCCCCCTGCGGCACCGGCACCGCCGCCAAACTGGCCCTGCTGCACCATCAGGGCAAAATCGAACTGAACCAGCCCTATATCAATGCCAGCCCCCTGGGCACGACCTTTGAGGCCCGGCTGATGGAAAAAACCCGGATCGGCGATTTCGAGGCCAGTGTTACCCAGGTCTCCGGAAAGGCATGGATCACCGGGGTTCACCACTTCACCCTGGATCACACCGATCCGTTTCAACAAGGATACCTGGTCTGATGACACCTGATCTGATTTTCCACAACGCCACCCTGTATTTTTCCGGAACCGACCCCTTTACCGGAAAACAGCCGCCCGGTCACCGCACCCGGCCCCCGGTCACCGCTCTGGCAACGTCAGGCAACCGAATCGTGGCCCTGGGAGACGATGACACCCTTCTGGCCATGGCCGGCCCGGCCACCCGGATTTTGAATCTGGATCAACACCTGGTGCTGCCCGGATTCATCGATACCCATTTTCATTTTTATGAATGGGCCGTCAATCTCAGCAGTATCGATTTTGCCCGGACCCGTGATTTTGCCGGGATGGAATCGGCGATCCGGGAAAAAGCGGCCCTGCTGGGTCCGGGTCACTGGATCCTGGGCCAGGGATTCAATGAATCCGACTGGCCGGAAAACCGGATGCCCGACCGTCTGGATCTGGATCTGGCGGCCCCGCACAATCCGGTGTGTATCTGGCGCTGTGATCTTCATCTGGCTGTGGCCAACTCCATGGCCCTGTCACTGGCCGGTATCGATTCCACCACCCCGGATCCGGCGGACGGTGTGATTGTGCGGGACGGCACCGGAATTCCCACAGGCGTACTCAAGGAGATGGCTCCCAACATGATCCGGAATGTGGTGCCCGCACTGACCTTTGATCAGTTGCTGGAAAATATGGAAACGGCCATGGCAAAGGCCCATGCCATGGGATTGACTGGAATTCATGATATCCGGCTCATGGGTGGAGAAGAAGGCGCGGTGGCATTGCGGGCCTGGCAGGCACTGCATGCCGAAGGCAGGCTGGCCCTGAGGTGCCACGTGACCCTGCCCGGTGAAATGACCCGCCGGGCGATTGAACTGGGACTGTGTACCGGATTCGGGGATGACCTGTTATGCATCGGACATCTGAAATTCTTCAGCGACGGGGGGATGGGCGCCCGGACCGCCTGGATGACTGAACCCTATCTCGATGCCGCATACGGCATGCCCCTGACCCCCATCCATGAAATCGAACAGGCGGTGGTCCAGGCGGATGCGGCCGGGCTTTCCTGCATGGTTCACGCCGTGGGAGACCGGGCCGTCCATGAGGTACTGACCGTCTTTGAGAAAGTGGAGGCGTTGAAACAGAGCACCTGCCGGATACCGCACCGTATGGAACACGCCCAGATGATTCTGCCCCGGGATCTGGACACCCTGGGACGGTTGAAAAATCTGGCTGTTTCCTGTCAGCCCAACAACATGAGCCTGGATATTTCCATGATTGATCAGTGCGTCAAAGAAAGAGGCCGGTATGCCTATAATTTCAAGAACATTCTGAAAACCGGCGTCCCCACCATGTTCAGCTCGGATGCCCCGGTGGCAGATCCCAATCCCTTTGCCGGCATCTTTTCCGCCGTTGCCCGAAAACGCATGGATCACACACCTGACACCGGCTGGTACCCGGACCAGTGCCTGACCGTGGATCAGGCGGTTCAAGGGTATACACTGACCCCGGCTGCGGCTTCGGGCATGGGGACTGTGACCGGCAGCCTGACCGTTGGAAAGCGGGCCGATCTCATCGTAACAGACCGCAATATCTTCATTATTGACCCCAACGAGATCCCTGAGACCCGGGTGAAACTGACCCTGTTTAATGGAAAGATCGTTTATGAAAGACAATGACCTGTTTTTTCTGGAAACCATTTTCACCCGGTCCGCCGACGGCCTGCTGATCTGTGACGGCCAGGGCCGGATTCTGAAAATGAACCGGGCCGCGGAACGTCTCAACGGTATCCAGGCATCTGAGGTGCTGGGAAAAGATGTGAGAACTCTGGTCAAGGAAGGACAGATCAACCGGTCCGCCACCCAGGAGGTGCTGGAAACCCGACGCCAGGTCAGCCTGATTCAGACCACGCCCCGGTCCGGATACTCGCTGCTGGTGACCGGCACACCGGTGTTTGACGATGCCGGAGAAATCGCTTATGTGGTGGTGAACGAACGGGATATTTCCCTGATCCGGGACATGAAACGAAAACTGGCCCAGGTGCGGCAGGAATCGGAAAAAATGCGGGAAGAACTCACAGAACTCACCCTGCGTGAACTGGCGGACAATGATGTGGTGGCCCAGAGCCCTTGCATGAAACAGACTGTTCACCTGGCTTTGAAACTGGCCCGGATCGGCGCGTCCAATATTCTGCTGTCCGGGGAATCCGGTACCGGGAAAGGGCTGCTGGCCAAGTTCATTCATAAACACAGCCCGCGGGCCGAAAACCCGTTCATCCAGATCAACTGTGCGGCGCTGCCGGAAAACCTTCTGGAAGCGGAACTGTTCGGATATGAAAAGGGGGCCTTTACCGGGGCCAGAGAAACCGGCAAGGCCGGTCTGTTTGAACTGGCAGCCGGGGGCACCCTGTTTCTGGATGAAATCGGAGAAATGTCCCCGGGGGTCCAGGCCAAACTGCTCAAATACCTGGATGACCAGGAAATCATGCCGCTGGGGAGCACCCGGTCCAAAAAAATCGACTGCACGGTTCTGGCTGCGACCAACCAGGATCTGGCGGAACTGACCCGGAAAAAACGGTTCCGCCTGGACCTGTTTCATCGGCTCAACGCGTTTACGTTGTCCATCCCCCCATTGCGGGAACGACCGGAAGATATCCTTGAACTGGCCCGGATCTGCCTGAAACGGTTCAACAAGAAATACCACCGCAGGGCACACATCGGATACCGGTCCCTGCAGGCCTTGAAAACCTATCCGTTTCCCGGCAATGTCCGGGAATTGATCAATCTCATCAAACAGGCCGTAGCCATGTGTGACCGGCGGCAACTGGATGATTACCTGATCCGTTTAACCGATGCACCGATCTGCCCCGCCACGGGCGCACCTGTCAAAAAAACCGGTGCCGGACTGGTACAAACCCTTGAATCTGTGGAGCGAGATTTACTTGAGCAGGCGGCTGAACGGTGCCGCACTACCCGTCAAGCCGCTGATTTTCTGGGTATCAGCCAGCCCACTGTGGTACGAAAATTTAAAAAATACGATGTGCGGATCAGGACAGAATAATAGTTGATTCATTTCTAAATCAAACAGAAAGACACTTGCCTTGATTCACGGCAGAAAACAAATATATTGATTAATTCATAATAGAATCAATCAATATAATAATATAATTCAAATAGTTATCCTAAAAAAATTGATCCATTTATGAATCAATTCTATATTCAACAGATAGAGGGTTCCACGCCATTATTAATAATTACCTTATTTATCAGATAGTTATAAATATAATTTTCGTCTGGCATATATTTTGTAAGTTTGTTTTATTAAGGACAATCCAAGTAAGCATTCCAAAAAAAGGTGTTGATTTATGAAAGAAAAACCGTGGAAGCCCTGGTTACTGCTGTCACCTTCCCTGATAGCCGTCTTTTTACTGCTGGTTGTACCGGTTTGTTTTGTGGTGGTATACAGTTTCTGGCTCAGGGCGCCATCGGGTCAGGATATTCCTGCGTTTCAGTTTGGCAATTATGCCAAATTCTTTGCTGACTTCTTTTATCCATCCATTTTGCTCAGCACTTTGCGGGTGGCCCTGGAAACCGTGATCATCTGCCTGATCATGGGATATATCCCGGCCTATTTCTTTTACCGCACCGAATCCCGGCTCAAACCCTATCTCATGATTCTGGTGATGCTGCCTTTCTGGATCAGTTTTATCATCCGCACCTTAAGCTGGATCAATATTCTGGGAGATTCCGGACTGATCAATCACCTGCTGCTCAAATCAGGGCTGATTTCCAGCCCGATTCCCATGCTTTACAATGAAGGGGCCGTGATCATGGGCCTGATCCAGTACCTGCTGCCTTTCATGATTTTAAATATCTATGTGAGCCTGGACGGCATTGACAAAAGCCTGACCGAGGCGGCCAAAAGCCTGGGATGCACGGAATGGCAGGCATTCAGGGAAATCACCCTGCCGTTGAGTCTGCCCGGGGTGAGTGCCGGTTGCCTGCTGGTGTTCGTGCTGACCTGCGGCACCTATCTGCCGCCCATGATCCTGGGGGGGCCGGGCAATGAAATGATTGCCAACCTGATTTTCAAACGGATCATCGGCACCCTGGACTGGCCCTTTGGGTCTGCCATCTCCACCATTCTGCTGCTGCTGCTGGTCCTCATCGTCTATACCTATAACCGGTATATGGGCATCAACCAGATATTCAAATCCCTGAGCAAAGGGTAAGGGGAACCGATATGAAAAAACTGTTTTCCGGCTGGACCCTGATCAAACTGTATACATTTCTGGTGTATGCCTGGATGTTTGCGCCCATCGTGGTGGTGGTGATCCTGGCGTTCAATCCCCAGCAGTTCGGCACCTTTCCCATGGAGGGATTCAGCTTCAAGTGGTTTGTAAAACTGTCCCAGAATTCCACCATACTGGAAGCGTTCAAAAACTCCCTGGTACTGGGATCTCTGACTGCCATATTTTCAACCGCCATCGGTGTGCCGGCGGCCCTGGCATTCATCCGGTATGAATTCAGAGGCAAGGATTTTCTGAATACCATGCTCATTGCCCCCATCATGATCCCGGAAGTGGTGCTGGGTGTGGCCCTGCTGCTGTTTATCAGATGGCTCCAGCAACCCAAAAGTTTTGCCATGCTTCTGATCGGTCACGTGGTGCTGACCCTGCCCTATGTGCTGCTCATTGTTCAGGCCCGACTGGTGGGCATCAAACGTGAATATGAAGAAGCAGCCCTGTCCCTGGGTGCCAGCCCGTTCCAGACCTTCAGGGAGATCACGTTTCCGCTGCTGGCACCGGCAATTTTTGCGGGCATGCTGTTTGCATTTACCATTTCCTTTGATGATGTCACCGCCACCTTGTTCTGGGCGACCGCCCAGAACCAGACCGTGCCGGTTAAAATTTTCAGCATGCTGAGAACATCCATCAGTCCGGAAATCAACGCGCTGGGAGCGGTCATGATCGTGTTGACCATTTCCATTCCCCTTGCGGCAGGGTATGTGGCCCGGCGTTTTGCCAGGGGTAACACACCCTGAAATAGATTTGGCCGCACCTGACACCGGTCAGTGTGTACCAGGTATTTTAACTTGAGAGATAAAGGAGACGACCATGGGAAAAGACTTGAAGAATCGGCTGGACGATGTGTATCAGAATTATCTGGAAGGGAACATTTCCCGCCGGGATTTCGTTAAGTTCGCCGGTATCGCCGGGGCCGCTTTGGGATTGGCAGGTGGCCCGTTCGGCCTTGTAAACCGGGCGTTTGCCGGAAAAAATGCCATTACCTGCCATTCATGGGGCGGGACCACCTCAGAGGCGCTGCGAAAATTCGCCTTTGACCCGTTCACCAAAGCCACAGGGATCGAAGTGATTGACGCGGCCTTCACCGGGATGGATGACTTTTTGACGCAGGTCAAGGCATCTTTTCCGCCCGGCGGGGAGTTCAACATTGCGCATTTGAGTGCGGTGTATGATTATGCCAGGTACACGGACCTGGATTTCGGGGTGGTGCTGGACGAATCCAAAATCCCCAATCTCAAGAACGTCATGACCAAGATGACCGACACCCTTCGGGGCATCACCAACGGGACCCTGTCCGCCGTGCCCTACGATCTGGGCCAGACAGGCATCGCTTACAACACCAAGGAAATTTCCAAAGCAGATGCCGAAAAACTGGGGGCCTCTCTGCTGTATGAAAAGAGCCTGAAAGGCAAGCTGGGATCCTGGAACGGCGATTTTCGGACCAATATGTGGTACGCCGCCCTGCACACCGGTCAGAGTCCCAACAATATCAAGGATGTGGACGCGGTCTGGAAGGTTCTGACTGAACAGCGCAGCCTGATCAAAAAATACTGGGCATCGGGTTCCGAACTCATGAGCCTGCTGGCCAACGGTGAAATCTTCGCCACCGTGGCCTGGTCCGGCCGTGTGGCAGCGCTCCAGGAGCAGGGACATCCCATTGGCTACCTGTCCCCGGACGGCACCTATTCCTGGATGGAATACATGTATGTGATCAAGGGCACGGATCTGAATGTGGCCCAGCAGCTGCTCAATTTCATGCTGGAACCCGAGGCGGCCATTGCCGTGGCCCAGGGCCAGAAATATCCGCCGTCACTGGATCCCACCAAGGTCGAAATGCCTGAAGATGTAAAAAAACTGCCGGCCTTTGATCCCACCGGCAAGTTGAACGGGTATTTGTTTGCCGATCCGGCCTACTGGAATTCACATCAGATCGAATGGGCGGAGAAATGGGACCGGATCATCGCCGGTGCCTGATTGACGTAACACTGCATGAAACGGAGCTCCCGGCGGCAGCTGTCGCCGGGAACCTGTTTGATCGATAAAAACGGGAGAATACTGGTTTGACACAAGAAAAAGACCCGGCCTTTGTCAAATTCAAGGGCATTGAAAAACGGTTTGGTGATCTGGTGGCGGTACAGCCCATGGATCTGGATATTCCCGAAGGATCCTTTGTCACCCTGCTGGGCCCTTCCGGCTGTGGAAAAACCACGTTGCTGCGGATGCTGGCCGGCCTTGAAACCCCTACCCGGGGAGACATCTACATTAAGGGGAAGCGCATTAACGATACCCCGATCCACAAGCGGAACCTGGGCATGATCTTTCAGAACTATGCGCTGTTTCCCCACAAAACGATTTTTGACAATGTGGCGTTCGGCCTGAAATACCGGGATGTGTCTAAAACCGAAATGAAGGGAAAGGTGGAAAAAGCGCTGGAAACCGTGCGTCTGCCCGGTGTAGGAAACCGGATGCCGTCCCAGCTGTCCGGGGGTCAGCAGCAGCGCATCGCCCTGGCCCGGGCCATTGTCATCGAACCGGACGTCCTGCTGATGGATGAGCCGTTGTCGGCCCTGGATGAAAATCTGAGGGAAGATATGCGCCGGGAAATCGATAATCTTCAACAGGTACTCGGGGTCACTACCATTTTTGTCACCCATGATCAGAGAGAAGCGTTGTCCATGTCCGACAAGGTGGTGGTCATGAAAGACGGATTCATCCAGCAGCAGGGAGAACCAGAGGAGGTTTACAACAATTCGGCCAATCACTTTGTGGCGGATTTTCTGGGGCATTCCAATTTCCTGAAAGCACAGGTAAAAAACCGTAAAAATGGAAATTATGAGGTGGAACTGGCGGATGAGAACACCTGCCTGACCAGCCCGGTGGGGGAATTTGACGTGGGAGAAAAAGCCGAGATCGTGATCCGGGCGCAAAAGATGACCCTGGGGTATAAAAAAGATTTCTCCAAAGAAGAAGGGATGAATTATTTTTTCGGCAAAATCAAGGACCGCAGCTATATGGGGGGAGAGGTGAGTTATTTTGTGGAGATCGCCGACGGCCAGTTGCTGCATGTGATCAATTTTGTAAAGCGAACCCCCTATCGCAGGGGGGATGAGGTCTATATCCGGGTGGATCCATTCCACTGCCGATTATTGAAACAATAAAATAAACCAGGCGGTTTTACAGACAAGTCCCGATAGAACGGGTAATGCCCTGCGCCGTTCTGACAGGAGTCGTGCGCATAACACAGGAGGAAATAAACATCCAGTGACAAAGCCGTTACATGATCACCCCATCCACGGCAGTTTCGTGGGGATCAAAAAGACGCTGGATCCGGGGCTCAGCTACCTCATTTTTGAAAACGATTTGACACTGGGAGAAGAATCCATTTTTGATCCGACGCACATGGCATACGCCTATTTTGAAGCAAGCGCCTTTACCTGGAAAAAGGTAGTGGACGAAACCCTTCAAAGAGAGTATCTGGTGGTGTGCATCGGGACGGGCAAAGAAGATGAAGTGCTGGGCCAGGTCATGGGATATGGTTTTCCCAGAGAAACGGTCTATTATTTATACAAGGCAAAAGAGGCGTAACATGAAAACAGACATAAACATATCAGACACCCCCCTGGATATCCGGTTCGAATACTCCGGGGAACAAAAAAAAGTGCTGCTTTCCCGACTGGAACAAGGGGCTCGGACATTTCTGGAAATATACGGCAATGCCCAGTTCTGCGGCAGCGAATTCGCAGATATCATCAAACAGGGTAACGGCCAGGCCAAATGGGAGAATCTCCTGGCGGCCACCGGATTTGAAGGATATCCTGAAGATTTCTTTAAAACCGTTCTATCCGCCATTGCTAAAGGCGAGGGACAGACGCTGGCCCTGAACGGTGTGACCCTGCCACATATCCTGCTGGTGGCCTTTCTGGAAGAGGTGATACCCGGACACGGATATGTGTCGGTCAGAAATACAGATCAGCTGATTTCTCTGACCAACCAGAATATCCCGGAGTCTGACAGGGACGATATCCAGAAAGTCATTGAAAAATATCCGGTTCGGTTGTCCCGTCACACCATCCGGCAGATGATGGTATCCAGGGATGTGGCATACCAGTATCTGCCGTTTGTGGAGGAACTGGACAACGTGGGCCATACCAACACCTGGATCGGCCAGTTCCATGACGGCCTGCTGGAACAGATGTACCAGAACCGGGTGATCTTTCTTCTCAATATGAGCTGTCCGGTATACTGCCGGTTCTGCTTCCGGAAACACAAAGATTCCCGGAACGAAAGAAACCCCACCCCGAAAGATGTGATGAAAGCGGTGGCGCATGTCCGGTCATCCCCATCCATCAAGGAAATCGTGATTACCGGTGGCGACCCTTTCCTGAACAGAAAAAACATGGAAGCCGCCATTGACGGACTCAAGGAGGTGGACCATGTCCAGACCCTGCGCCTGGCCACCCGGTCCATTGCGTATTATCCGGACCTTTTTCTGGAAAAGGAAGCGGAATATCTCAAATATGTCAAACAGAAAAGCCTGGAACTCAACCGGCTCGGCAAGCGCATGGAAGTGGCCACCCATTTCATCCATCCGGACGAAGTGTCTCCGGAAAGCCTGGACATCATCTCCGACCTGGTGAAAAACGGCATTGCCGTGTATGTCCAGACGCCGTTTTTAAGCGACTGCAATGATACCGGACCGGAATTGGTGCGCCTGTTCGGCCTGCTGCGGGGGGCCGGGGCCGAACTGCACTATATCTATATTCCGTGCAGTCCCATCCACGGGAACTCCATATACTGGAAAGCGTTGTCCGACGGGATCGATATCGCCCTGCATCTGCGGGCTCATCTGTCCGACCGGGTGATCCCGAGGATCTGCACGGCCACACCCATTGGCAAAATGGACTGGTTCTCCAGCGGCTGGGCCGTGGAAAAAGTGGAGAACCAGGATTATTTCGTATGGATCCGCACGCCCTACACCCCGGAATATTTCAAGGCCTTTGCACCCCTGGCCAATTCATTGACCAATGTGAGGGTCAACGCTGAAGGCACCATCGATATCCAGTACATGGCCAGAATCGGCAATGACGACTATCTGGCAGGCAATCGTCCCGAAAAAACAGCCCCGGTCAATCCCGAAGCGCTGCCCGATGAATTGGCGCGACTGAGAACCGCTTTGGTTGAAACTTTCCAGACTGCGGGTTCCATCGTGGATACCGGCCTGGATGGTGTGTCACGCCTGCATGAAACCCGGGTGAGCATCCATCCCTGGGCGGATGAGGCGGAATTTGCCTATATTGCCGGCGATCCCCGGATCACGGATGTGCTGGTCACCGGCGAGGCCCTGGACCATCTGTTTGATATCCGCCGGATCGCGGACCGGATGTCACACATCCCCCATGTCAATGCCCTGCGCGTCCGCTCCATGACGCTGGCAACGGATCCCCTGGCTTTCACACGGTCCAGGGTCAATTATCTGGGAGACGTGAATGCCCTGTCTGTGGTGGCACCGCTGCGACTGGAAATTGAAACCTGGTTTATGCTGGCCTCGGACCTGACCCCGGATCATGCCACGGTCACCCGGCGCCTGAACCACAAAGGCATCACCGTATATGCCAATGTTCCGCTGCTCGGCGGCGTCAACGACAATGACGCCCGGATTCATGATCTGGCTTATGCCCTGCGTACTGCGGGCATCGAGTTCCATCACCTCTATGTGGCCGGCCTGCCGGTCCAGATATCCTGGAACGCAGCCCATCCCATTGACTCCTATGATGTGGTGGATATCGCCACCAGGGTCAGAAGAGAAGGGTCCGGCCGTGAAATTCCCCGGTATATCATTGCCACGCCTTTGGGAGAAGTGGATTATGGATTGACATCCACCATGATCCGGGAAGGCGATGCCGTGAGCGTGGAACTGCGCTGCTATGATCAGGCATATTACACTTCCATGGCTCCCGGGTTCCAGTTTCCGGATGGGACCACCCTGTCCGAAAACAGCCATCCGGTGCTACCGGTTCCCGGGCTGATCAAAACCAATGACTTTGTGGTTTCCTGAAAGGACAATGCAGCATGAAATACCCGTATATTGCCTATTGCAGGAATATTGACATCGTGCCTGTGTTCAAGGGATTGACAGGAAACCCGCTGGTCGTGGATCTGTCTGTGGGATCACCGGTATTTGAAGCGGTGGACATCACGGACCAGCCGGCATTTCAACGCTGGCTGGACCAGACCATGACCCACCAGCACACCTGGGGGCTGGCTTCCTACCTGGAGGACCGGGAAACCATTTTGTCACAGTACCCCCAGATGCGGGAGGAACAACGGTATTTTCATCTGGGGCTGGATATTATCGTCCCTTTGGGAACCCCGCTTTGCGCGCCCCTGGACAGTGTGGTCCAGGAAAGCGGATATGAAGAAGGTCCTGGAAACTACGGGGGCAATGTGCTGCTGCGGCACGACAGCCCGGAGTTTGAACCCTTTTACAGCCTTTACGGGCATCTGAACAAAGAAAAGCTGCCCGCACCGGGAGACCGGTTTGCCGCCGGCGAGGTGTTTGCGTATATCGGCGATTTCCATGAAAACGGCAACTGGTTTTACCACACCCATCTGCAGGCCATCACGCAGAAAGGATTTGAAAACGGCTGGGTGTCCAAAGGCTATTGTTCAAAGGACGACCTGGCAGTCATGGACCAGCTCTGTCCGTCTCCTTTATCCCTGTTCAGGATTTAACTGATACCTGTTCTTCAGAAGCCCCCGGCGGGGTTCAGGTCCATATGGAATCTGATCCCCCGCCGGAGGTTTCTTTATTTATCCCTGAGCTGATAAAACAAAGGCATGGGATCACTGGTTTGACAATCAGGCAAAAATATTATCTGGTTTGTAAGGGTGGGTTCCTTCGATCACTTCGACGCCGGATTTGGCCTTTATTTTTTTGATGATCACCTCTTTATGGGGGCAGTGATCCGTGATGCACGGGCCGATATGGATCTTGGTGACCTTTTCATCCATGGGCGCATTCCAGAGATTTACCTGGGCCAGGCGCGTGACAATGGTTGCACCCGGACAGTCTCCGCAGTTCAGCAGCCCTGTGATTTCAGCATCCGTGTCTTTGTATACACTGAACTCCCCGTCTTTTCTGTTGAATCCCACCAGGCACCTGCTACACCCGATGCAGACGTCATCCATGGCTTTTTTACACCCGACAATCAGTATTTTTTCCATGTGGTTTCCTTTCATTCTTTCATCATGAAACAGCTGTTTGTTGCAGTCGAGGTTATCTCAATTCCGCTGTTTAGCAAACCATATGCCAGTTCGTAATAAAAAAAAGGAAGGTCTTAAATCATCCATGATTAAAGATAGTTAAATACGGATCTCTTTGTCGTACCGCTGCCTCTCAAAATCAAGTATCGCAGGAATGCGACCTCTGGGGGCGCATGAGGCGTTAAATCATCTGAGCGGATCGGCTCAGGTGGAATCATCAGGGGCAACGACTCTCATGGGGTCATGTTTTTTAGATATGCATCGAATTGCTGGAGAACTTCAGGGACATTTTTCCGGCCGAAACCGACCCGGAAAGCATTCGATCCTTCACCATAAAGAGTTCCCGGCAACAGCAGGACACCGGCTTTTTGAAGCAGATCCGTGCAGAAGGCATCCACGCTTCCTTTCAGCAACATCGGGAAAGCAACGGAACCGCCTTTGGGCCGATACCATTGGAACAGACAGGCATGGCCGGCAAAAAAGCGGTCCAGATGATCGAGATTGTCCTGAATGATCCGGCGGTTGCGTTCGGCGATTTTCCCGGCATTTTTCAGTGCAATGGTGGCCAGAAATTCACTGGGGGCACTGTTACAGATGGTGGTGTAGTCCTTGAATGCGGCCATGTCAGTGAAAATCCGGGCGTTGCGGGTGGCCACCCACCCGATTCTCAGACCGGCCAGGCCGAAGGTTTTAGACATGACCCCTAAGGACACGGCCCGGTCGTTGATATCCGCAGCCGCCGGCAGGCGGTCAGCGGGATCCTCCTCAAGCCCCCGGTACACTTCATCGGAAAAAATCATAAACCCGTGTTTTTCGGAAAGTTCTGACAGTTCGTGGATAAAGTCGGGACCCGGTAGAAAACCGGTGGGGTTGTGGGGAAAATTGACCACCACCACCCGGGTCCGGGGGGTCAGAAGCCGTTTAAGGACATCAAGGTCCAGTTCCCATCCATGCCCGGGATCCCCAAGCCATTCAGAAACGTCGGCACCGATACTCCGGGCCACCTGGGCAAGAGACTGATAGCAGGGCGCATGAACAATGACATGATCCCCGGAACTGAGGGCCACATTCATGAAATTGAAGATCGCTTCTTCGGCCCCGGCGTGCACAAGCACGTGATCCGCGGTGATTCTTTCGTACAATGAGGCCACCGCCTCTCTTAATCCGGGATCGCCTGATGATTCGGTATAGCCGAGCCAAAGTGACTGAAACCGCTCCTGTGCATCGGGTTCCAGTGAAAGCAACTCCCGCAGTTCCATGCTCTCGCAATCCGACGCACACAGCAGAAAAGGCGCGGAAAACTCATGGACCGCAAAATAGCGTTCAAGCCTGAATGGTTCCAGTTTAATATTTAAAATTCCTTTACACGGGTGTCAGCTTCCAGGCAGACCGTCTAACCAGTGGGTGTCTATCTCCCCGTCCCAGAATATTCTAATATCAAACATCTGCTTACACCGTCAAAGGGAAAAGAGACGGCAAAGATCTCCATGTCCCATTCATTCAGTGGCACTTTTGAAAAAGAACAATTAAAATCATCGGGTTGTCAAGTGGATCCAGCTTGATTTAGCGTAGATTTCGTTATAATAAAAAAAATGACTGCCATCGAATCTACCGTTTCGTTAATTTTTATAATTTTTTGACAAGGACCTCTCATTTGAAAATGATCAAGGTAACCGTATGTGAACTGCCGGACACCTGGACCCAGGACGACACCCTGTGGAATGAATTGAAAAAACACCTTGCATCCGCAGGGTCCGACCTGCTGGTGCTGCCGGAAATGCCGTTTTCCCCCTGGATCACCCGGTCGGACCGGGTGGACTCCGCCGTCTGGGACAAGGCGGTATCGGCACACGAATCCTGGATCGGACGCCTGGCAGAACTGCCGGCCGCCATGGTGGCCGGGGCCTTCTGTCTGTCTTCCAACTTCAACGGCCCCAATGTGCCGGGGGAGGATTTCAGCGGGGCCGGCTGGATCATCGAACCGGAAAGAGGGGTGGTGCGGGGGCTGACCGACCCGCGGCAGTGGATCCTGACCCTGGATGTCGATTTAGAGGAGGCCCGGGCCGCCAAACAGACCTATCCCCGGTATGTCCGGGAATGACAGAGGAATTCATCAGCCAGGGTAGTGAAGATCTGCATGGATGCGCTGTCGGTTGTGAAAAGTTCAAGCCGTTTTTGGAATTGTAATAAGCATATTTTATCACTGTTTACAAATGAGAGACAATCTGCCGGTACCTTTTCATTATCTGACCCATGACAGGTTCAAGTTCATCCGGTTGAATAACCAGCAGATCTCCTGTTTGCGCCTTTGAAAAAATGGTATCCACCGCCTTTTCCGGCTCTGAAATGATTTCAAGATTTCTTTCTTGGAATCCTCCTTGAATCAACCCCTCATGAACTAACCTCTGGGTTTCTCCCAGCGGCCTGTGACGGGGATCAAAATCAGTTAAAATGATATGATCGTATACCAGAGCCAGGGCTTTGCCAAAGTCAATGAGTTGTTCATCGGTCCTGCTGCCGGTTCCATGACATAACCCGATCTTTCTTCCAGATGAGAGTCGTGGCAGCAATTTGGCCATGGCACGGGCTGATTCCGGATTATGACCATAATCCAGAAGGACTTTATAGTTTTGAAAATCAAATAAATTCATACGGCCGGGATTCTGGTTTACAGAAGGATAAAAGGTCATTATTCCGTTTCGAATCTGTTCGATGGGCAGGTTCAAACCGTGGAGGGCGCCTATTGCTGCCAGGGCATTGGAAATGTTAAAATCAATAATTCCGCCAAATGTAATAGGAATTTCTTCAAGTGTGCAGACAATGATGTCCAATCCGCTTTTTTTGATGACGGCATTCCGGTTGCTTACCGTGACAACGGTTCCCCCTTTTTTTACATGGGCGACAATCTTTTCATTGCAGGGATCCAAGGAAAATAAAATAATGTTTCCCCGGGCACGGTCCAGGACGTTCATGGTCATACTGTCATCTGCGTTTAAAACAGAGGTTCCGGTTTTTTTGACGACTTCTATTATCGTGGATTTTACCAGGGATAGTTCTTCCTGGGATTCAATCCAGTCACACCCCAGGTGGTCCCTTCCAATATTCAACAGCACCCCCACATCCACTTGATCAACACCCAGGCCCCTTCTTACGATCCCCCCCCGGGCGACTTCCAGTACAATGTGATCCACACTGGGTTCCCTTAAGACAATCCCGGCACCGTCCGGACCGCTGTAATCCCCGGGCAGAATAGAGTTCCCGTCAATTAAAACGCCGGTCGTACAGGCCAGACCCACTATTTTCCCGGAATACTTTAATGTATGGGCAAGCAGTTTGCTGGTCGTTGTCTTGCCGTTTGTTCCGGTCACAGCCACAACCGGAATCCGGGTATATCCGCCCGGGAAAAGCATATCCACCATCTGCTCTGCAACATTCCTGGGCTGGCCGTTTGTCGGTTCAAGATGCATCCTGAACCCGGGTGCGGCATTGACTTCAACGACCTTTATGCCGGAAGGGCCGAGAGGAAGAGATATGTTCTGAGCCAGGGCATCTATGCCCACACAATCCAGACCGATAATCCGGGCAGCGCGTTCCGCCATCCTGCGGATTTCCGGATTTACCTCATCGGTGACATCGGTGGCAGTCCCCCCCTGACTTAAGTTGGCCGTGGCCTTCAGGTATACTTTCTCCCCTGCCTCCGGCCTGGATTCTAAGGAAAATCCTCTAAGGGCCAGGAGCCGTTCGGTCATTTCATCAATTTCGATTTGTGTCAGTACTTTTTCATGCCCAAATCCACGAAGTGGATCTGAATTGACCTTTTGAATGAGCGTCTTTATGGCGGACGTTCCGTCACCAATGATATGAGCCGGCTCACGCCTGGCCACAGCGACCATTTTACCATCTATGACCAGGAGACGAAAATCACCCCCGTGAACATATTCTTCAACAATAACCTCCGGATAAAAGGCTTTGGCTGCGTGAAAAGCCATTTCCAACTGATCCGTATCAATCACATTAATGGTAGACCCATTGCCGTGATTCCCGACATCCGGTTTGACAACCACAGCCGTACCGATTTCATTAAACGCCGCCAGGGCCTCTTCCAGGGTTTTAACAACATGGCCCTTTGGCACCGGTATCCCGGCTTTTTTTAAATGGGTCTTCACCCTTGTTTTTTCATCGGCAATTTCCACTGCAATGGCCGAAGTATTACCGGTTATAGAGGCCTGAATCCGTTTTTGATGAGCGCCATATCCCAACTGGATATAACTTTCCTCATTCAGCCGGATAAAGGGAATGCCTCTTGATTTGGCTTCTTTAACAATACTCCAGGTTGTGGGCCCCAGCATATGATCTTCGCGTAAAATTTTGAGCTCGGTAATAACCCGGCGGACATCAACCTGTTCTTCTTGGGCCAGCGCTTCAAATATGGATATGGCCTCTTGAGCCGCTTTTAATCCTGCAGATTCAACAAGATACCTGAAGACAACAATATAAATTCCCTTTTTTGATGTATTCAGGGTTTTCCCATATGCAACGGCCATTCCAGCCAGGCATTGAAGTTCAATGGCAATATGCTCAATGATATGGCCGGCCCAGGTCCCTCTCTCAAGCCTCTGGATAAATCCGCCGGGTTGACCGATGGAGCATCCATGTTCCTTGAGGGTCGGAATAAGTTGAACCAGCCGCTCTGGAAAGCCTTTCATTTTATCTGAAGGGCGGCTCTCGTAATCCTTGATATCTAAAACCATGAATACGGCCGAATGCCGGGTATATCGATTGGGACCACGCAATGCTCTTAATTCTTTTATTTCAATCATCTGTCTTCTCCGATGGGTCACGATGATGGTATTAAAAACCGCCTTTTTTTAAAATCGTACCCATAACCGTCAACCAGTGAATGGATTCGTACATTTTCTACGGCTATGGACCCGCCAGGTTTAATATCCATTATGTTGGAATGGGCAATATCGCTGCCATCAACAATAATAACCTGCCCTGTACCAATGACTTCGACCGTTCCGTCACCCTTGAGGACGACACCCGAATCTTCACCGATACCAACGCCGATGCAGGTCGGATTTGTCGTAACAATCTGGACGAGACGCCCGATTCGGCCCCTTGCCATAAAATGGGTATCAAAAACAATGTTTTTTACAAAACCAAATCCGGGTGTCATGAGAACCCTGCCTTTAAACAAACCGTCTTCACTTTCTCCTTCATAAATCATGGTATCTGAAAATACGGCAGCCCCGGCACTGGTGCCCGCAATGAGGGCCCCGGCTTCAAGCCGGTTTTGAACCGTATTAAGAACTTTTGATCCGCCCATAATGGTTGTCAATCTCAATTGATCACCACCGGTAAGAAAAATCAAATCAACATTTTCAAGGGTTTTAGCCAGTGTTCTGTCATTTGCCTGGGCCCTTGTTTTTATGGTTAAGATCTTTATTTCAGTTGCGCCAAGGGTCGTGAATACCTGTTGATAATCCTGACCCCGCTGTTCGGGTTCTTCGCTTGCAGTGGTGATGACACCGACCTTGTAATCAGGCTTTCCAATTTCTCGAACCACCCGTTTGAGCACAACCAGTTCATTCACCTTGTCTTCATTCCCGCCGATGGCAATGAGACGTCCCAGAAAAAAAGGCTTTGCCACCATAACTATTTTCTCTCCGCAAGATATGACCATGCCATGCCGTGACGGGCATTTGCTCCAAATTCATCCCGGGTTAAAATGATGAGTCCGACATCAACAGAACTGTCAAACAGGGTCATGGCCTTTTCTGAAGCCTTATCCGCAGTCATCTTCCCTTCAAGCCAGCCGTAGACTTCTCTTGCCAGGAGTTTTAAAGCGATAAATTCACCGTCTCCTGTACAGGCGACCGCTCCTGCAGAACCGCAGAACAGGCCGCACCCGGGAAGGGGAACGTCACCGACCCGCCCGATGGCCGCTTTTTCAAGTCCGCCGGAACTTAAGGCCGCCGCAAAAGTTGTTCCATCAAAGGCCACTGACCCTACGGTATCGCAAGAAGAAGCGCATGGTTTTTTACCATCAGGATTATTCAACAGCATTACGGGTATTTTCTGTTCTTTTGCAAAAAACCGGGCACCATCGCCAACAAGAAGGATGTGGGGAGAAAAAAGCAATACACCCCGGGCCAGATCAACTGGATTTCGGATGCCCTCAATGCCTGCAACAGCCCCAAATTGACCGTTGCTTGTCATGCACGAGGCATCCTGCTGAATTGTGCAGCCGTCAGACCTGAGTTGGGAACCAAGCCCGGCATTAAACCGTGGATCGTCTTCTAAATATCTTACCGCACGAATCACAGCAGATAAAGCAGATTGGCCGTTTTCCATTAACACCATCCCGGTTTTTGCCGCCGCTTCCGGCCCGTCTGAATTATGAGGATCAGAGGCGGAACCTCCATGGGTTAAAATGGCCCGTTGAAATTTTTGCAAGTATGACCTCCGATTCTAATAATGCTTATGAAATGAATGGACCTTTTTTCTGTCAAGAGCACCTGTCTTGACACATTTTCCTTTTTTTTCATAGAAATTTTTGATCGTGAAAAATTTTTACTATAACGGGTGGGTTGCTTTCACATTTATTTTGTATGATAGTCTTATGTGCCTGATTAAGCAAGTAAAGAGAAACCTAAAAAAAAAGGGCGCTCTATAGGGAGGATATCCCCGATTCTTTCCTTGAGATTTTTCAGGGTCAGATTATATTTACCTACACCCCGGTCGGAGGTGCCATGAATTCAGGGCCTACAGGCTGTTTAACTGTCTCTGAAAGAATAGTTTCCACAGCTGAAAGCGTTGCAAGATCCATAGACCATCCAAAAATATCATCAAGAGGCTCAAGATGAGAAGGCTTACGCCCGCCCCATATGGCGACAGGAATACCCTTTTCAAAAATCCACCTTACGCTGAATGCAAGAAGGGATTTGTTGAATCTTTTACCTGCAAGATCTTCAAGTTTTTGAACAGCTTCAAGATAATCGCTGAAACGGGGCTCCTTGAATTTTGGATCGTTATTACGAAGATCGTCACCTTCAAATTGGGTATCCTTTGATATTTTTCCTGATAAGAGTCCTCTGCATATTGCGCCATAGGTCATAAGTGTAATATCTTTCTGCTGGCAGTAGGGCTTTATCTCTTTTTCTATATCACGCTCAAAAATATTAAATGGCGGCTGACACAAATGAAGGGGACATTCTTTTTGGAAAAATTCCATCTGATCCTGGGTAAAATTGCTTACACCGACCGCCTTTATAACAGACTGATCGTATAGTTCATTCATTGCTTTTGCTGTTTCTGATATAGGACGGGAAGAATCAGGCCAGTGTACATAATATATATCAATGGCATCTGTTTTAAGTCTTTTAAGTGAATCTTCAACTTCCCGCATTATACGGTCTCTTGAGCCGTTTCGTTTTATTTTGTCGTTTTGTGTCCAGTCTAGTGTGGCTTTTGTGGAAAGGTATATTTTGTTACGGTTTCCGTAATCCTCAACCGCTTTTCCTACAATTTCTTCAGACTTGCCGAATCCGTATACAGGCGCTGTATCAATAAGATTTACACCTCTGTCAAGAGCAGCATGGATGGTTTCAATGGCGTCGTTTTCATCTGTTCCACCCCACATCCATCCGCCGATAGCCCATGTTCCAAGAGCTATCCGAGAAACTTCAAGATCTGTTTTCGGGATTTTATAGTATTCCATTTTTAATCCTCCTTACCGGTTTAAGGATCCGCATAGCGGTCACCTTATTTTTGGGACTACTCTCCTTCCAATTCCTGCAAAATGTATTCTATTGTGGCGGTGTGAGATTGTAAATGCAGGAATACCTGTATCTTAATACAAAATACGCCCCATGACTGAACGGGACCAAGAGGCACTCCTGTTCCAGTGCATGAGCATTCCGGGACGGAAAAGCGGCCATCTTTCCTGAACGCTGACGATCAGGATTTCAAGGGATGCGACGGGATCCTCTTCAGATCTGCCATCAGTTTTTTTATGGCCAGTTCCTTGGCCTTTGCCTCCACCTCCACGGTTATATCCATGGACAGCCAGTCTTTGGGCAGGTCACGGATGTCGATATAATCATGATGTTTTCTGGGATCCGGCCCGGACCAGCCGTCTTTGGGAGAGGAGATGTGAAACAGGGGCTCCCGGTCCCAGGTTTCCAGACTTTGGTCTGTGGCCGCTTCCACCGACAGATCGTCCTGAAGACACCGGTGGTGGTGTACGTCATACACCAGGGGAATGTTGAGGTTTCTGCATACGGGAAACAGGTCCTGCGGGGTATAGCTCCTGTCATCATTTTCAAGGGTCAGTCTTTTCCTGACCGGATCCGGCAATATCTCAATGGCTTCTGCCAGGCGGGATAACGCCGATGGTTTGTCCCCATAGACCCCGCCGGCATGAATGTTGATCACATCGGCATTGACCCACTCGGCCACCTGGGCCTGGTAGACCAGATCTGCAATGGACCTTTGGACCACATCCGGATTCGGCGATGACAAAATAATGAACTGGTCCGGGTGAAAAGTGGTTCTGATATCATGTGCCATGCAGAACTCACCGCAGGCTTTGAACGATGCAACGATATCTTCGGCACCGGGAAGATCAAACATGTCGTATCCCACATCCGGATGGGTTTTCAACGGAAGGATCTGGCTGTTTATCCGGAAGGCGCCGATCCGGTTCTCGCGGCAGAAAACCAGGGCTTTTTGCAGGCTTTGTGCATTGTGGACACACAGCCCTGCAAGGCGGTTCAAGCGATCCTCTTCGGAAAACCGGGCAAGGTATGTGGCAGTGGTTCTGCGAAAGGCAACCGGATGTTCCCTGAATATGCAGCAAAGGCCGAATCGGATCATTGCGGTCCTCCAGATTGGTCATCAGTTCAAAACACACAATCAGTATACCCTTTTTTTTTGCGGTATTGAAGTCTGATAAAACGTGTCCATAATAAGGTGTATATAAAACTGTGAGGTTCAGTGAAAGGCGGCCCGATGACACAACGAAAAAAACCTGGACAAATGCCGGCAAACAGACCAGATCCCGGACCTGCCCCTGATACCGGGAACACAAAAAAAACTGACCGGGGAAAAAAGTGCTTCCAGTCCGGCACCGGCTGGATGGATTATCTGGCAGACCATGCCATTGTGCCGGGAATGCTGATGTTCAGCCGGTTCGGATTTGAGTTGAGCCGGCGGTTCTGGGCAGAACCGGGCGGGACCCTTTACGGCAGAAAAGTGGTATTGACCGGGGGAACGTCCGGCATCGGAAAAGCGGCGGCCTACATGCTGGCGGAAAAAAAAGCGTTTTTGACGATCATTGCCAGGAACCGGGGAAAAGCAGTGCAGCTGCAGCAGGACATCATTACCAGGACCGGCAATCCGCATATCGATTTTATGATCGCGGATCTGGGCCTGATGCAGGACATTGAACAGGTGGCCAAACAGCTGCAGGACACAAAAAAATCCATCGATATTCTGATCAACAATGCAGGAGCGCTATTCAATGAGCGCCAGGAGACTTCTGAAGGATTTGAACAGACGTTTGCCACGGACCTGCTGGGAGTTTTTTACCTGACGGAACTGTTGAAAAAATCCATAGTCCGTTCTTCCGGCAGGATTGTCAATGTGTCGTCCGGCGGCATGTATACCCAGAAAATCGCCGTGGATGACCTGGAAAACAGACAGGCACCCTATAACGGATCAAAAGCATATGCCCGGGCCAAAAGAGGGGTCGTCATCCTGACCCGGATCTGGGCAAAAGAGCTGCAAAAAGACGGGATCACCGTGCATGCCATGCATCCGGGCTGGGTGGACACACCGGGTATCAAACGATCCCTGCCGGAATTTCATTCCCTGGTAAGCAATCTGTTGAGGACGCCTGAGCAGGGGGCAGATACCATTGTCTGGCTTGCCTTGTCAGAAACCGCGGCCCGGTCCACGGGACGGTTCTGGCTGGACAGACGTCCCCATGAAGCAGTGGTTTTTCCGGGCACGGGAGAGTCCGAACAAGAACGACAGGAGCTGTGGCACCAGCTGCAGCGTCTCATCTCCGGGCTGTCATGAAAACGGTGAATGAAAAGAAAGCGGGGATTCAATGGATATTCAGAGAAAGGCACTGATTGCAATTGTTGGGGCATGGTCGTGGGTGGTTTTTTTCGTAACTGGACCCGTTTATGCAGCGGTCACCACGGTGGAGGGGACCGCATTTTCAAACACCGTGACCGTCAACCAGACCCGCCTGGATCTGCAGGGGGCGGCACTGCTCAGATACATGTATTTCATCGAGGCGTATACTGGAGCGCTTTACCTTCCGGACACCGCAGACGGATCCCTGGCTTTGGAGGATATCTCCAAACATCTGGTACTCGAATACCGCGTTGCCATATCAGCGGAGGATTTTGCCCGGGCCACTGAAAAAAAGATCAGAGAGTCTGTCAGTGAGGCGGAATTTCAGCGCCTTCTGCCCAAAATTACCGCCCTTAACCGCTTATACAGGGATGTCGTGCCCCGAGACCGGTACGCCTTGACCTATATTCCGGGGTCAGGGACCGTCCTGACCTACAATTCCACCCCCCTTGGCACCATTGAAGGCCATGAATTTGCCCGGGCCGTGTTTTCCATATGGATCGGCGCCAATCCCATAGACAAGGGGTTCCGGGACAAGCTCCTCGGAAAACAGCGATGATGAAAACAGGAACCCGCAGCCACCGGCAGGTTTCATGGATCGATACCTTTGCCTATGCCCTGCCTGCCCTGTCCCTGGCGGTGATCGGGATTCCGGTCTATGTGTTTCTGCCCAAATTCTATACAGACACCATCGGGGTGAACATCTCTACGGTCGGCGCGCTGCTGATGGCCGTGCGTCTGTTTGATGCCGTGACCGATCCGGTGATCGGTTATGTGTCGGACAGAACATCGGGCCGGTTCGGCAGGCGCAAACCCTATATCGCATTCGGGGCACTGGGACTTGCCGTATCCATTTTGTTCCTGTTCCAGCCGCCGGTGTTGACGGCCGGTGCCATGACACTGTATTTCGGGTTCTGGCTGTTTGCCCTGTTTTTTTTCTGGACCCTGATCACCATCCCCTATGAGTCCTTAGGACCCGAAATGACCACGGATTACCATGAAAGAACGGTGTTGTTCTCGGTCAGGGACGGATTTCTGATTCTGGGAACACTTCTGGCCGCAGCCACTCCTGTTCTGATCGATGTGTTACTGAGTTCCGCCGGCAGGGTAACCACAGAAAAAGAGCGGTTTTCCATCATGGCGTATATATTTGCACCCATGATCATTCTCTTTTCACTGGTCTGCATCTACAGAATCAAAGAAAAAGTCACCCGCCGCATGACCGACCATCTGCTCAAAGGGTTTTCAGATGTCGTCAAGAACCGGCCATTCATGATTCTGATTGCCGGGTACACCATCAGCGCCCTGGGCAGCAATCTGCCCGCCACCCTGATTCTCTACTATGTGGAATATGTGCTCCAGGCCCGGAATGCAGAAGTATTTCTGCTGATTTATTTTTTAACCGGCATTGTATTTCTGCCCCTGTGGATCGCAGTTTCACGGAAAATCGGGAAAAAGAGCGCCTGGATTATCTCCATGGTCATTAACACGGGCGCATTCAGCGGTGTTTTCTTTCTGGGTCCGGGCGATGCCGCAATCTATGGGGTGCTGGTATTTCTGTCCGGCATCGGGTTCGGTGCCGGGCTTGCGCTGCCGTCCGCCATCCAGGCCGATGTGATCGACTATGACCAGCTGTTGACCGGACAGCGCCGGGAAGGGCGGTACATCGGGCTGTGGTCCATCGCCAAGAAGCTGGCTGCGGCCCTCGGGATCGGTATCGGACTACTCTTGTTAGGCCGCACCGGCTACAGCCCCAACGTGGAACAGACCGCATCCACGGTCTTCATGCTCAAAGTATTGTATGCGCTGGTGCCGTGTCTCTGCAATGTTTTATCCATTGCCATCATCAGCTTTTATCCGATTTCAGAAGAAAAGCATATCCGGATCCGAATCGAAATTGAGCAGAAAGAGCCCACACCGGGCTGATTACGCCTTTCTCAAACTAGTGACAGGCGCGATATGTGTCATCGGACCTGTTTTTTAAATGCCGCGACAATGGCCTCGGCGGCCCGGGCCAGGATGGACCGGGGGCAGGCGATGTTGAACCGCTCGAACCCCCGGCCGTTGTCGCCGAACCAGGCGCCGTGGTCCAGGCCGACACCGGCCTGTTCCTCCAAAATCCGGATCCGGTCCTGTTCCGCCAGTCCCAGGCCGTTGAAATCCACCCACGCCAGATAGGTTCCCTGGAGCTCGTATACCCGGACGCCGGGCAGTTCGGTTTCAAGAAAGGTTTTCAGGTATGTGACATTGGCATGCAGATAGAGGATCAGGTCCTCCAGCCAGGGTTCGGCCTCAGTGTAGGCGGCGGCAGCGGCCACGGCCCCGAACAGGGTGCCGCCATCGGCATTGACAAATCCTAAGTTTTCAAGCTGGGTGTGCAGCTCCCGGCGCAGAACCGGATCGGGTACAATGATGCTGGACTGGTGCAGCCCTGCCAGGTTGAAGGTTTTGCTGGCCGCCAGACAGGTGATGGAATGGTGTGCGAACGCTTCTGAGATGGAGGCGAAACACACATGCCTGAATCCGGGCATGACCAGATCGCAGTGAATTTCGTCCGCGATCACCAGGACCTGATTTTCAATACAGATACGGCCGAAAATGTCCAGCTCCTCCCGGGTCCAGACGCGGCCCACGGGATTGTGGGGACTGCACAGGATGGCCAGCTTGACCCGGGGATCTTTCACTTTTTCCGCCAGGTCTTCAAAATCCATCCGGAAGTGACCGTCCTCGACCGTCAGGGGGTTGTCCGCCACCTGCCGCCCGTTGTTCAGGATGGACCTGGCAAAGGGATAGTAGACCGGTGTCTGGATCAGCACCTTGTCCCCGGGCTGGGAAAACCGCTGGATGATGTAGTTGACAGCCGGCACCACGCCCGGGGTGGTGAGCACCCATTGTTCGTTGATCTCCCACTGGTGCCTCCGCCGGTACCAGGAGATCATGGCCGGTAAATAAGCCGGATCCTTCAGGCTGTAGCCGTAAATCTGGTGGGCCAGCCGTTGTTCCATGGCTTTGCGGATTGAACGGTGGCAGTTGAAATCCATATCCGCCACCCACAGGGGCAGCAGGGTGTCCCTGCCGCTGCCGAAAACCCGTGACAGCACTTCCGGTTCCCACTTCATGGAAGCGGTCTGGCTCCGGTCCACCACCTCATCAAAATTCCAGTCTCTGGTCATGCGCACATCCTTTTGAAGGTTATAATGGGCCGGTGTTGTATCATATCGGGCCGGTTTGTATCAATAGTTCCGGTCGGCATATTCCACCCACCCGCCGGCCTGGACCAGGGCTTTTTCAAACCCGGTGAGGGAAAAGGAAATGGTCCAGGTCTCCGTGCCGGCGGACACGGTGACCTCTTCTGTGTCCACATCAGCGGAGATGTGAAGGGGGGAAGTGACGGCCACCTGGAAAATGCGGTCGATGTCGGCCGGGTCCAGGGTGACGGCCAGCATGCCGCAGTTGAACATGTTCTGGTAAAAAATCCTGGCAAAGCTTTCGGCAATGACCACTCGGATGCCGTTGGCTTCCAGGGCCCAGGGGGCATGTTCCCGGGAAGAGCCGCACCCGAAATTGTTTCTTGTGACCAGGACCCCGATGCCGGCCAGGTCTGTTTTCGGGTCAAACCCTGCCAGTTCCAGGTCTTCCATGAGATGGGGCCCCAGTACGTTTTTTTCGATTTCCGTCAGGTACCGGGCCGGGATAATCTCGTCCGTATTGATATCTGCCCGGTCCAGGCACAGGGCGGTTCCGCTGAATGTTGTCATGATATGCTCCTGATCATTTCATTTAAACCGGATCGGTATACAGAGGGGAGTTGGTGATGGTGCCGGCCAGGGCTGTGGCCGCGGCGGTAGCCGGGCTCATGAGATGCACCATGCCGCCTTTGCCCATCCGTCCGTTGAAATTGCGGTTGGTGGTGGCGGCGGCCACTTCGCCGGATGCCAGGACACCGTTGCTCATTCCCAGGCAGGCCCCGCAGGTGGGGTTGGTGACACAGAACCCCGCCTCCATGAAATCCTGGATCAATCCTTCTTCCAAGGCGCGGGAAAACACTTTAGGTGTGGCCGGAGACACAATGGCTCTCACGGTATCGGAGATTTTGCCACCCTTCACCACCTGGGCCGCCACCCGCAGGTCTTCGATCCGGCCGTTGGTGCAGGACCCGATATACACCTGGTCCACCCGGGTACCGGCCATGTCGGACACCGGCCTGACGTTGTCCGGCTTGTACCCGAAAGTGGTCAGGGGAACCAGATCCGTAACATCGATGATGGTATGGCCGGCATACACGGCATCCTCATCCGGCAGAAACCGGGAAAAATCCGCCAGGGCCGCTTCCCGGCCCGGGTATTCATCCTTGATAAAGGGCCACAGATAGTCCACGGTCACTGCATCCGGCCGGCAGATGCCTGAAGTGGCACCCGCTTCCACCGCCATGTTGGACAAGGTCATGCGGGCTTCCATGGACATGGCATCCACCACCGGGCCGCAGAATTCGATCACCTGGTTGGTGGCACCGTTCACGGTGATCCGCCGGATCACCTCAAGGATCACATCCTTGGCAAACACCCCGGGCCGGAGGGTTCCCGTGATCTCGATCTTCAGGGTGTCAGGCTGTTTAAAGGCACACACCCCTTTTAAAATGCCCACTTCCAGATCGGTGGTGCCCACACCGGCGGCAAACGCGCCGAACGCCCCGTGGGTGCAGGTATGGGAATCTCCCATGATGATCACAAACCCGGGGCGCACAAACCCTTTTTCCGGAAACAGGGCGTGGCAGACCCCGTTGCGGCCGATGTCAAAAAAATCAATGATGCCGTGCCGCCGTGCCCAGTCCCGGAGGACTTTTCCCTGCATGGCGGTTTTGGCGTCCTTGGCCGGGGTGACATGATCGATGACCGCCTTGATCTTGTCCGGGTCGAATACCCGGTCCTTGCCCCGGGCCTTCAGGTCCTGGATGGCGGTGGGGGTGGTGATTTCATGACAGAAAACCCGGTCCAGGCGAAGGACGTTCACCGCATTAAAAGGCCGGTCCACCAGGTGGGCGTCAAAAATTTTTTCTGCAATAGTCTTTCCCATACAACTCTCCTGAATCAAGCTGTTTTTTCACCAAAATAATCTTCACCATCCGCCGGGGTCACCACCCAGTAGGCCTGGAAAAGCTTATCGGAGGTGTTTCGGATCAGGTGGGGGATCTGGGAAAAAAACGACACCGAATCCCCGGCCTCGATCTCATGCTGTTCCTCCCCGTAGATCAGCTGGGCCGTACCCGCAACCACGATCCCAAGCTCCCGGCCCAGGTGGCCGTCCTCGGCATCCCCCCGCTCCTGGCCCGGGGCCAGTTCCAGAAAAAAAGCGTTGAATGAATGGTTCCCCCGGGTCTGGCTTTCCCCGCAGAGTTTTTCATAGGAAAATCCCTTGCGTTTGTAAATTTTCCGCTGGTTTTTACGGATGATCTCCACCTGTGACTGGGTTTCGTAATCCTTGAAGAATTTGTCCGGTGATACGCCGTACACCTCCAGCAGCTGTAGCAGCGTGTCCAAAGAGGGAGAGATCCGGTTCCGCTCGATCTGGGACAGCAGGCTGGAACTGATGCCGGCTTTGGCTGCCACATCCTTGATGGTAAAGTTCCGGGTGTTTCGAATGGCCCGTAACAACGCGCCGAGTTTTGTTTTCATAATTTCGTGTATCAGGTGAAAAGGTTCAGTATAATTAAGGTTAATTAAATTATACTAAAACCTGAACCCTGTCAATCAGAATTTGACAGCACTTTCAGCCCCTGGGATTCAAACTGAGACAGCATTTGGCTGAAATCGGCAGACTGGTGTTTTTCCACCAGGATTTCGTGGATGATCTGTTCCGTGTAGTCGGAATGCGCTATGGTGGCACTGAACCGGCGGACCTGGCTTAAAAGCGGATCATTACACTCATAGGGCACCTGGATCCGGACCAGGTCCGCCTGAATCAGTCGGACTTTTTTTGCAGCTGAGAGCGCTGCTTCCACCGCTTCGGAATAGGCCTGGATCAACCCCCGGATCCCCAGCTTCACCCCCCCGTACTGCCGGGTCACCACGGCCGTCACCCGGGTCATGCGATGGGAGATCAGCACATTGAGCATGGGTTTGCCGGCAGTGCCCGAAGGTTCGCCGGCATCGGAGCTGTGGGAAATCTGGCCGACATCCCCCACCACATAGGCCCAGCAGTTATGGGTGGCGGTTTTGTTCTCTTTGCTGATTTTTGAAATAAACGCCTTGGCCGCCTCGATGGTATCGGTCCGGGCCAGGTGGCAGGTGAATTCAGACCGCCGGATTTTGAGCCGGGCCGTGACAGGGCAATCGTCTGAAGCGGCGGCAATGGAAAAAAACGGGCTCTCATCGGTCATCTGTGTATCTGCCTTGATAATATTGCCGGTTTGATCTATACATGACAGTATTATGAAACCTGATCCAAATCCGTCAACCCTTTTCACACTGAACAGAAAGTGCTCATGAGAATTGTCACCCGACCTGACTTTGACGGCATTGTGTGTGCCGTCCTGCTGCGCCAGGCTTTAGGCATCGACACCCCGGTTTACTGGGTGGAACCCGGTGAGGTCCAACAGAAAACCGCACAGATACAGCCCGGGGATATCCTTGCCAACCTGCCCTATGATGCCCGGTGTTCCCTGTGGTTCGACCATCATGTGTCCAACCGGCCGGATCATACTTTCCAGGGGGCCTTTGCCGTGGCACCGTCCGCCGCGGGTGTAATCCATAAATACTACCAGTCATCCGGACACCTGGACGACCGGTTCGATGACCTGGTATTTCACACGGACATCATCGATTCCGCCGACCTCACCCGGGACCAGGTCCTGCATCCGGAAAATTATCCACATATCCTGCTGTCCATGACCATCCAGGACCGGGACGGCAGGGAAGCCCCTTACTGGGACCGCCTGGTGATTCTGCTCCAGACCTGTTCCATGGATGACGTGATGGCAGACCCGGACGTCACCACCCGGTGCGAAGAAGTCATCCAACAGAACCGTGACTATGAAAAATATCTGAAAACATATACCCGGGTGGTTGGTCCGGTCAGTGTCACCGATTTCAGAGGACTGGATCCGGTGCCGTCGGGCAACCGGTTCCTGGTCTATTGCCTGTTTCCCGAAACCCTGGCCAGTGTCAAGATCCGTTACAAAGATGCAAAAAAAACCCATGTGCTGGTGAGTATCGGACACAACATTTTCAACCGTGGCTGCAGGGTCAATGCCGGCCATCTGCTGGCCCGGTACGGCGGCGGGGGGCATGAAGGTGCCGGCGGCTGCACCCTGGAAGCGGCCGGGGCACAGGAAAAGATCGATGAAATGCTCACAGTGCTGGAAGCCGATGAACCGATATAGCTTATGCCAGTTTTTGTTTTACGCTCTGGATCTTGTCCGCCATGGTCTGTTCCCGGTCCGTGCGGGTGCCTACCTTGATGGTGGTGGTGATCCGCGGGGCGCCCATGGCATGAATTCTTTCATGACACTGTTTCACCACTGCAAACACCTCATCCCACGGCCCTTCAATGTTGGTGCCATAGGCATGCAGCTCACACGAAAGTCCGGCCTGCTCGATAATCTCATGACAGGCCGCCACATATTTGGAAACCGACAACCCCACACCCAGAGGCACCACACACAGATCAATGATAACGTTCATCGCTCCTCCTTTTACTGACTCTGATATTGATTTGATTCCATGTCCATTCAGACTGGTATTGTAAAGGTTCCAGTGCCCGGGATCAAGAAAAGAACCCGCCAGGGAATAATTTATGACCGGACCGCATAAAAGACGCTGCAAACTGTGATTTCAACTTCTTTCTTGACACCTGACCGGACAACGTATTATCACCCATGACATGGATAACACAGATCAAAAACTGCGGATCAAGCTCTGGATCGAGTGTGATACCGGGGACTCGATTTTCGGGGAAGGACAGATGCGCATCCTGGAAACCATTCAGGAACAGGGATCCATCAATGCGGCTGCCAAAGTTCTGAAAATGGGATACCGGTCCATGTGGGGCCGATTGAGGAAAATGGAAAAACGGCTGGGAAAACCGTTGCTGGAACGCCACAAAGGCGGGGCCGAAGGGGGCCATTCCGACCTGACTCCCGAAGCACTGGAAATGATCGACAAATTCAAACGCCTGCGGCAGGAGATCACCAAAGCATCGGAATCCATTTTCAGACAAATTTATCATTAGTTCATCATGGAAAACAAAAAACACCTCTCCCGCATGACCTGCCCGCTGCGGGACCGCATCCCCGATCAAGCGTTCAAAACTCTTTAAACCCAAGCATTCGGGCAAAAGAGACATCTCATCTTCAACGTTTCGTTATGTTTTTATTGACATATGAGCATCCCAATGATAGGCAGCATACTGAAAGTGGCCTCATATCTTAAGATAAGGGAGAGAATCATATGCTGTTACCCACGTTTGAATTCCATGAACCGGAATCCATTGAAAAGGCGCTGGTGCTGAAAAAACAGTTCAACTCCGGCGCCCGGTTTCTTGCCGGCGGCACCGATCTGCTGGTGTACCTGAAAAAAAAGATTGTTTCCACCGATCATGTCATCAGCCTGCAGCGCATTGATGGTCTGAGCGAAATCCGGGAAAATGAAACGGATTTAACCATCGGAGCATGCACCACCATGGCTGCCATTTCACGGCACCCCGCTGTTCAGAAAAAATTTTGCGCGTTGAAATCCGGAGCTGACAACATGGGCACCCATTTAATCCGGAACCGGGCCACCATCGGCGGGAACGTATGCAATGCCAGCCCGGCCGGCGATACCCTGCCGGCGCTGCTGGTATACGATGCCGTGGCCCTGATCGAAAACCCGGACGGAAAACGCGAAATCCCCTTGAAAGATTTTTTCAAGGGACCTGGCAGGACCGATCTGAAAAACGATGACATTCTCACCGGGTTCCGCCTGTCCTTTCCGCCGGATCACAGCGGTGCACACTATATTCAGCTGGGCAAGCGCAAATCAGCCGAAATCAATGTGGTCAATGCGGCCTCGTTTCTGACCTGTGATCCGGGTACCCGCAAAATACGCTCTGTTCGAATTGCGCTGGGATCCGTGGCCCCCACCCCGGTCCGGGCGCCGAAAGCCGAGGCGGCCCTCATGGGCAACACCGCCGGAGATGAAGCGTTCAATGCCGCGGCAGAGATCGCCCGTTTCGAAGACTGTTCCCCCATCGATGATTTCAGAGGCAGTGCCGCATACCGGCGGGCCATGGTGGGTGTTCTGACTAAACGCACTTTGGCTGCCGCCTTTGACCAGGCCCGGGCCTAACCCTTGACTGCACAGGAGATACCCATGAAAAAACTCATTCAGATGACCATCAATGACCAGATATATGAAGTGGCGGTCGAACCCAACAAAACCCTGGCAGACCTGATCCGCTACGACCTGGGTCTGACCGGAACCAAAAAAGGGTGCGATACCGGTGACTGCGGGGCCTGCACCGTAATTCTCAACGGCGATCCCGTCAATTCCTGCCTGGTCCTGGCCGTCCAGGCCGACAATGCCGTGATCGAGACCATCGAGGGCCTGAGCACGGATGACGGGCTGCATCCCCTGCAGCAGGCGTTTGTGGAAAAAGGTGCAATCCAGTGCGGATTCTGCACCCCGGGCATGATTCTGTCCGCCAAAAACCTGCTGGACAAAAATCCGGCACCCACGGAAGAAGAGATCCGGGAAGGAATTTCCGGGAACCTGTGCCGGTGCACCGGGTACCAGAAAATATTCGAAGCCATTGAATCCACCCGTTCATAAGCCAGTTTTCAGTTCTTTTAGGAGGAAACCATGAAATCATATGATGTAATCAGCACCCGGGCCAACCGGATCGATACGCCGGACAAGGCCACCGGCAAAGCCGTATTCGTGGATGACATCACGTTGCCTGGCATGCTGTACGGGGCCCTGCTGCAAAGCCCCCACACCCACGCAAAAATCCTGTCCATCGACACCTCGGAAGCGGAAAAACTGCCCGGTGTCAAGGCGGTGATCACGGCAAAGGAGGCCGGCCAGGTCAAGTACGGGGTCAGTCCGGCCCGGTATGATGAAACCGTGTTTGCCGTGGACAAGGTGCGGTATGTGGGGGATGAGATTGCTGCCGTGGCCGCCACCCGCCTGGATATCGCCCTGGAGGCGGTCTCCCGGATCAAGGTGGAATACGATCTGCTGCCCGCAGTGTTCACCGTGGAAGACGCGGTCAAGGACGGGGCCCCCCAGCTCCATGACGAGTTCAAGGGCAACCTTTGTGCCGAGGTTCACCAGGAGTTTGGCAACGTGGCTGAAGGCCTGGAAAACAGTGACATCGTCATCACCACGGAAATGAAAAGCAAGCGCCAGGACGGGGCATTCATCGAAATGCAGGGTTGCATCGCCGAATACGACAACCGCGGCGTGCTCACCCTGACCAGCTCCACCCAGGTCCCGCACTATGTGCAGCGCACCGTGGCCATGGTACTGGGCATGGATGTGGGCAAAGTCCGGGTGAAAAAACCCTATGTCGGGGCCGGGTTCGGCATCAAGGCCGCTGCCAATCCCATGGAACTGGCCTGCTGCATCCTGGCGAAAAAAACCCGGAAACCCGTGAAAATGAATTTTACCCGGGAACAGGTGTTCATGTACGGCCGGGCCCGTCACAAGTTCCACCATACCATCACCACAGGCGCCAAAAAAGACGGCACCCTCATGGCGCTCAAACATGAATGCTGGCTGGACGGCGGGGCCTACACCAGTTTCGGTATTGCCACGGTCTATTACACCGGTTCGCTGCTGGGCGGCCCCTACAAGCTGGCCAACATGAGCTATGATGGATACCGGGTGTACAACAACAAACCGGCCTGCGGGGCCCAGCGGGGCCACGGCGCGGTGATCGCCCGGGCCTGTTTCGAGCAGCAGCTGGACATGATCGCCGAAAAGATCGGCATGGACCCCCTGGAACTGCGGATCAAGAACATGATGGAAACCGGGGACACCACCTGCAACGATCTGAACATGAGCTCCTTTGGCATGGCTGAATGCATTGAAGCCGTGAGAAACGGGTCAGGCTGGGACAAAAAGAAAGGCCATATGCCGCCGGGCAAAGGCATCGGCGTGGCCTGCGGATTTTTTGTTTCGGGTGCGGGATACCCCATTTACCGGTCCGACACCTATCACGGCACCGTGATCGTCAAGCTCACCGAAGACGGCGGCACCGCCCTGGTGTATACAGCCTCGGCCGAGATCGGCCAGGGATCGGACACCGCCTTTGCCATGATCGCGGCCGAAGCGTTAGGCATCCCGCTGGAAAACGTCCGGCTGGCTTCAGGCGACACGGACATGGGCGTGGACTTAGGCGCGTATTCCAGCCGCCAGACCCTGATGACCGGGCATGCCACCAAAGAGGCGGCGGAAAATGTCAAACGCCAGGTCCTGGAAGTGATGTCGGAACAGCTGAACGTACCCGTGGACAAAATGGACATCCGGAACGGGTTTATCGAGTTTGACGGGGACACCCCGGATTTTTCCGCCCTCCGAACCCGGTATATCAAGGAACACCGGGGATGGACCGACAACCCGGATTCGGAAAAACTCACTTTCAAGGAAGCATCCCGTATCGCGTTTCTGGAACGGGGCTCCATCGTGGGCACCGGCAAATACAAACCCCATTCCCTGGGCGGCAAGTTCAAGGGCGCGGCCGTGGGCACCTCCCCGGCCTATGGGTGTTCGGCCCAGGTGGCCGAGGTCACGGTGGACATGGAAACCGGCCAGATCACCATCGACAAGATCACCGACGCCCATGACTGCGGCAAGGCCATCAACATGACCTCTGTGGAAGGCCAGATGGAAGGCTCCATCTCCATGGGCATCGGCGAGGCCATGCATGAGGAGGTGATCTTTGACAACCAGGGCCGGGTACTCAACGATGACCTGGCGGAATACAAGATCGTCACCTCCATGGACATGCCCCGGGTCAAGACCATTGTGGTGGAAAGTGATGAACCCAACGGCCCGTTCGGCGCCAAGGAAGTCGGGGAAGGGGCCATCATGCCCACTATCCCGGCCATCCTCAATGCGGTGTACGATGCCGCCGGAGTCCGGGTCTATGAGCTGCCCCTGACACCGGAACGGGTATTCCACGCCATCCAGGAATACCGGGAACGCAACAAGGCCTCTGCCTGATCATGAGCGGCGTGTCCGGTGCCGTCGATAAAAGATATCTGCGGCAGACCATCCTCCCCGGAGTCGGCCCCAAAGGTCAGGCCCGCCTGGCAAAGTCCTGTGTCCTGATTGCCGGAGCCGGGGGACTGGGGTCTGCCTCGGCCTTTTACCTGGCAGGCGCAGGCATCGGCCATATCAAAATAGTGGATCACGACACCGTGGATATCAGCAACCTGAACCGCCAGATCCTGCATGTGGACACGGCCCTGGGGCAGCCCAAGGCCGTATCCGCCGCCAACCGGCTCACCGCATTCAATCCCGGGATCCAGGTGACCGGCCTGTGCGAGCGGATCACCCATGAACGGATCTCCGCCATGCTTGGCGGCGTGGATATCATTGTGGACGGACTGGATTCCTATGAAACCCGGCAGGTGCTGAACCGGGCTTCCCTGAAGCACGGCCTGCCCTATGTATACGCCGGGGTCAGCGGATTCGATGCCATGATCTCCTGCTTTGTGCCCGGACAGACCCCCTGCTTTGAATGCATCTTTTCCGGAAACGCGCCCCATCCCGACCAGCCGGCCGGGGTGATCGGGGCGGCCCCGGGACTGGCCGGCAGCATCCAGGCCATGGAAACCGTGAAACTGTTGTTGAATGTCGGTACGCCCCTGAAGAACCGGCTGATGCGCATCTCGGGCCTGGACATGCGCTGCCACTGCATGGATCTGACCCCCAATCCCGCCTGCCCGGCTTGCGGCAGGGCTTTGGCGGCAGACCACCCGTGAATTGAGCGGCAACCCATAACTGAACAGATAGATAATGCCTCTGCCGGATCAATGACCGGCATCAACCCTGACAGTGACTCAGGGGAGTTACTTAGAAGAAAGGCGGTGACACCAGAGATGATCATCCAGCTGAACGGCTTGACGGAAACCGTTCCGGACGGCCTGACCATCTCCGGCCTGATTGAATGGGCAAAGGAGGGGGATCCGGACCTGATGGTGGAAAAAAACAGACGATATATCTACCCGGCGGAGTACGACACCTGCCTGATAAATGAAAATGACGTTATTGAATTCATCAACCCCAACCTGGGGGGATAGCCGCCGGTTTTCCTTTCCAATAGCGGTCTTCTCCCTGTTGGCGGAGGACAGGAACGACTGATGAGCCAATTACGGACATACGGAATTTCAGCCGTGATCCTGGCGGCAGGTTTCTCCTCCCGGATGAAGGCCTTCAAACCCCTGCTGCCGGTGGGCGGAAAACCCATGGTCCAGAGATGCATCGACCTGTTTTCAGATAACGGCATCACCGATATCGTCGTGGTGACCGGCCATAACCGGGAGCTGCTGGAACCGGTAATCAGAAACACGGGGGCCTGTCCGGTGTTTCACCCGGGGTTCGCTTCCGGCATGCTGGGCTCTATCCAGCAGGGGGTCCGGCATCTCCGTCCCGGACAGGCCGGGTTTTTTCTGCTTCCCACAGATATCCCGGCCATCCGTCCTGCCACGGTCACCCGGATGATCAAAACATTCCGATCCGATCCCCACCGGATCATCGTGCCCTGTTTCAAAGGCCTGCCAGGGCATCCGCCCCTTTTGCCGTGTGACCTCAAAAGACGGATTCTGGCTCTGGAGGATCCCTCCACCCTCCGTGACCTGATGGCGGCGGAAAAAGACCGGACCGAGACATTGGTTTTTCATGACAGGGGTATTCTGATGGATGCGGATGATAAGGATGGTTATACCCGGGTGGAAAGCAAAGTCCAATCCCTTGACATCCCCGACAAAGAAGAATGCCTGTCCATTGTTGACCAGGTACTGCCGAAGGCACATCCAATACGGGACCACCTGGCACAGGTGACCATGACAGCCCTGAAACTGGCCCACGCCGTCTCTAATCCCGTGAACATAGACCTGGTGATTGCCGCATCCCTGCTCCATGATGTCAAGCGCATGGAAAAAAATCATGACACAGCCGGGGCTGCCCTGTTACAGTACCTGGGATTCCCCCGGGTGGCTGACGTGGTAGAACAGCACATGAACATTGAACTGGACCCCCATGCACCGGTCCGGGAAACCGAGCTGGTGTACTTTGCCGACAAACTGTGCAGCGGCCCTCACCTGGATTTCAATTATCACCAGCGGTTCAGGAACAGTCTTGAAAAAACCCCCTGGGCCGCCACCCGCATCTGGAAACGGTATGAAAATACGCGGCACATACAGGCCAGAATCGAGGCCAGCGCCGGACAATCCATTACAGAGATACTCGCAGACTGACGGCCTGGTATTTCTGTTACGGCACGGCCGGATCCAGAAGACCGGTGAAAAGCGCTTCATCGGCAGCACAGACACGGACCTGGATGATGCCGGCATCTCTCAGGCCCGGTACTGGCACCAGGCCCTGTCCCCTTTGACCATTGAAACCATCTACACCAGCAACCTCATCCGGTGCCGGCATACCGCCGCCATCATCGCCGGGGACCGGACCATCATTCCGGATCCGGCATTGAATGAAATCTTTCTGGGGCAATGGGACGGCAGGACGTTTGAAGAAATCAAACGCCAGGACCCGGAAGGGTTCAAACAGCGGGGAGAACACCTGGACACCTTCAGGCCCCCGGACGGGGAAAGCTTTCTGGACCTCCAGAACCGGGCACTGCCGTTTTTCAAGCAATGCCTTCGGAAACCCGGCACCCCGCTCTTTGTGACCCATGCCGGGGTGATCCGGGTGATCCTCTGCCATGTCACGGGCCTGGCATTGAAGGATCTTTTCCAGATCCCCATGGCCTACGGACAGTTGTTTGTTCTTGAAAAATCAAGAACGTCAGTCTGAACGGTTTTCTGTCTCTTGTTTGATTCTTTCAGCAATCCAGACCGAACCCTGGTTGATCGGAACGTTTAAAAAAAACTGTACATCTGATGCCAAACTGGCATACAAAAACAGATGCGAATTGGCAATAACCCGGTTTTGAGAAGGAACGCCGAATGATCCCATCGAATCCATCGACTACTGAACCAGATGCCGAAGCATTGAGAATTTTCAACATTCAGACCCGGGCCTGCCTGGACCAGCCGGTCATCTCTCTGAAAACACGGCTGGATCTTCTCAGCACCATCGAAGAAATTCTAAAGGAAAACGACCAGGCCATCTGCGAAGCCATCCACACGGATTTCGGGAACCGTTCCTTTCATGAAACCCGAATCCTGGAAATCACGCCGAGTATCATGGGGCTGCGGTATACCCGAAAGAAACTCAAGAAGTGGGTCAAGCCCCGGCGCCGTCACGTTTCCATGATCTTTATCGGAGGCAGGAACCGGGTCATTCCCCAGGCCAAGGGGGTTGTGGGCATCATCACCCCCTGGAATTATCCGCTGTTTCTGGCGGTCAGCCCCATGACCTACGCCCTGGCCGCCGGCAACCGGGTCATGGTGAAACAGGCGGCCCGGTCTCAACACCTGTGCCGCCTGCTCCGGGACCTTTTTTCAGCAAAAATCGGTCCTGAGTATGCCGGTTTTCTGCCCGGAGTGTCTGCCGACGATTTTTCCGGGCTGCCCTTCAACCACCTGGTGTTCACCGGATCTCCCAGGACGGGAAAAACCGTCATGAAAACCGCAGCCAACAACCTGGTACCGGTCACCCTGGAACTGGGGGGAAAATCCCCGGTGATCCTGGCCGATGATTTCGACATGGCCACCGCGGTGAAACGGATCCTGTTCGCCAAGCTCATGAACGCCGGGCAGACCTGTATTGCGCCCGATTATATCTTTGTCCCGGAAAACCGCATCGATTCGTTCATTCAAACGGCGCGAACGATAGCCCGACGGCTTTATCCGGACATTACCTCACCCGACTACACCGCCATCATCGACCCCGGGGCCTTTTCCCGGCTCACAGATACCTTGGCGGATGCAAAGGACAAGGGTGCAAAGGTGATCCCTCTGCTGGACGGACCGGACACCATTTTGGAACACAAAAAAATATCCCCTGTGATCGTCACAGAGACCACCCCGGCCATGCGGCTTATGCAGGAAGAAATCTTCGGACCGTTCCTGCCGGTGCTTCCCTATACGTCCATCAAATCGGTGATCGATTATATCAATAACCGGCCCCGGCCCCTGGCCCTGTATATTTTCACCCGTGGCCGGCGCCTTTCAGATACCGTGATCGCACACACCCGGTCCGGCGGGGTAACCGTCAATGACTGCGCCCTGCAAGTGGCCCAGCACGATCTGCCGTTCGGCGGCATCGGCAACAGCGGTATGGGACAGTACCATGGGGTGGAGGGGTTCATGGAATTTTCCAAACTGCGGCCGGTATTTCACCAGGCCCCTTTCTCATCCACCGCTGCCCTGACCCCGCCTTATGGGGCCCTTGCCGCAAAGATCTACCAGGCCATTAAAAAATTTCCCTGGCTGTCCTGATTCATTTTTTTCTTGATTATCGTTTGCACGTTGTCGGATTTTCCATTATAAAAACGATCTGACTACGATGGATCAACCAGGTAAGGCAGACACACTTTGGCAAAATCAAGAACAGACAGAAAAAAGAAAAAAAAGGCCGTTTTGCAGAAACGGAAAAACCAGGCCCAGCAGGCTGCTTCGCGGGAAAAAGGGGGTTATTTTTGGGATCTGGCCTATGACAGTCTGCAAAACGGCAACCTTGACAAGGCAATCACCGCCATCACCCGTGCTGAAAAACTGCTGCCCCCGGATCCTGAACTCTACAAACTCATGGCCGATATCGGAGACCGATCTGACAATATCGACTTAAAAATCAAGTCACTGGAAAAACTTCATGAGATGGGTGTGCTTCCCAAAGAATTCGTTTCTCTGTTGATCTTTCACCTATATGAAAACGGGCAATTCAAAAAAGCACTGGAGATAGGACGTCCTGTTCTCAAAACACTGAGTGGGGCCAGGGACAAAAAGCAGAAAAAGATTCACAAAGATCTGACTGAACTTTTGTCTGCGTGCGAATACAGATTGGACTTATTGGCCCTTCTTTCCAGCGATTTGGACGGACTGGAAAAAAAACGCCCGGATACTGCCCCCAATCGGCAGGCAAAACAGGTCCGGTATGCGGGCAGAACAGACAAACCGGAGCCAAGACCCAATCCATCAAGCACGCCCCCTGATCCGCTTTCCCGGAAAAAACCGGTGGAAATACAAGTGGAGTATGATCTTGATCAAGCGTCCTTTGACATCCTTTATTCCGGGCCGGGGCCGGTCGACCCGGAAAGCTACGACCTGGTCATGGAAAGCCATGACATCCGGTTGCAGGAATCCTTTGACGTCCTGGTCTGCCTGCCGTCTCTTTCCCAGATCCGCTCTTTCTGGTACCAGGAAGAAACCGCCAAAAAAGTGCTGAAACGCTTCCGGGGGCGGGCTTTGCTCTCTGATGAGGTGGGGCTGGGCAAAACCATCGAAGCCCTGATGGTACTCAGCGAGTACAAAAAACGGGGCATGGTGACCACCGCCCTGATCCTGACCCCCACCCCGCTTGTCAGCCAGTGGAAAGAAGAGATGGCGGTCAAGTTCGGGCTGGATGTTCCCTCCACCGACGATCCCGGGTTTACATCCGGAGACCCGGCCTTCTGGCAGGCCCCGTTTGTGCTGGCTTCCATCAACCAGGCCAAGTCAAAGAAAAATTTCGAACTGGTGACACAAAAGCACTGGGACATGCTCATTGTGGATGAGGCTCACCATCTGAAAAACAAAACCACCCTGAACTGGAAACTGGTCAATTCGGTTCAGAAAAAATTTATTCTACTCCTCTCTGCCACACCCGTGGAAAACAATTTAATGGAGCTTTACAACCTGATCACCCTGCTCAAGCCCGGCCAGCTGGAAACCGCCGGGTCTTTCCGGGAAAAGTTCATGACCCGGGGCGACCCCACGGATCCCAGGAACAAGGCCCTGCTCAGGGAACTCCTGGGAGAGGTGATGATCCGGAACACCCGGGCGTTGGCAGGGATCCATATCCCGCCACGGTTCGCCCAGACCGTCCGCATCGAACCCTCCAGGCAGGAAACCGAATTTTACGAACGTCTGAAATCCCTGATCACGGAGATGAACGCCCGGATTCATGGCCGTGGGAAACTGCTGCTCAAGCACCTGCTCGCCCAGGCCGGCTCCTCTCCCAGTGCGGTGGCCTCCACCCTGGACAACCTGCTGAAAAGCAACGACTATCCGGCCGAATGTCACGATGAACTCATGGCGGTAAAAACCCTGTGCCGCACCAGTGTGGACACCACCAAAAACAAGGTCCTGGTGGACGTGATCCGGTCGTCGCAGGAAAAGGTCATCGTCTTTGTCAAGTACAGGGCCACGGTAACCCACCTGGCGGACTTTCTGGAATGGCACCGGATCCCTTTTTCCCTGTTCCACGGCAGCATGGACAACGCAGCCAAGGACCGGGAGATCAAAGCGTTCCAGGAAAACAATCAGATACTGGTGACCACGGAAATCGGTGGAGAGGGCCGAAACCTCCAGTTCTGCAACCGGATGATCAATTATGACCTGCCCTGGAACCCCATGAAAATCGAGCAGCGGATCGGACGGATACACCGCATTGGGCAGGAAAAGGAAGTGCATATTTTCAATTTCTGTGCAAAAGGCAGTATCGAGGACCATATTCTGGATATCCTGGACAGGAAAATCAACATGTTCGAGATGGTCATCGGCGAAATTGACATGATTCTGGGCCGGATCCGGGGGGAAAAAGAGTTCGGCGACCTGGTCTATGACATGTGGATGACGGCCGGGTCCGAAGAGGAACGTAAAAAACAGTTCGCCAACCTGGGAACCCGGCTGAAACGGGCCCGGACCGGATATGAAAAAACCAAGGAACTGGATGAGACCCTGTTTGGAGACGCCTATGAACTCTGATCCCTGCAACCGGAACCAGGAGACTCGGCTGATGGACTTTGCAGCCCGTTTTTTAAGGGAAAACGGGGGCCTGATCGAACAGGGATCCCGGGGAATCAACGCCCTTCTGCCCAAAGACCTGGCCGGCCGTCTGGGCACCGGAGAGTATATCACCCTGGAAATACCCCGGGACCGGGATCAGGACCGCGTGGCCGGAACTTCCGGCCACCCCGGGTCCGGCGGCGACGTGTTTCCCATCCATTTCGGTGCCCCCCTGCTGGACAGGATACTGGGGATCCTGACTGAGAATCCGCCGCTGCTGCATACGGAACTCCATTTTCCCTACCTGAAAAGCGGTGGATTCAACCACCTGGTCCAGGAACAGTTCGAATGGCACAAGGCCACAGGCTCTGTGACCAGCTTCGGGCAGATCCATACCCGGTATCTGCTGCTCAACTGCAAATATCGGGCCCAGAGCGATGAACAGAAAGAGGGACGGTTCGATCTGGCAGTCAATCCGGAATCAGGTGCCCTGATTCCAGGGATGACCGCTGATTTTAGCGGCATTGACAAAGAATTCAGGAAAACCGGCACCATCCACTTGCCAGAAACCATGCAAACCCGGTTGAACCGGCTGGTTCAGACATATGGAAACGCGGCTGTGGACCAGGAAATTGATGGCTTCAAAAACAGCATGAATCGCCGTTTCACCCGAGATGCCAAAAGCCTTGACGAGTATTACCACGCCCTGGCACAGGAAATGGCCGATTCCCTGGAGAGAGCCAATGTGTCCGAAGCCCTCAAAGCGGACCGGAAAGAAAAGATCGCCATGATTCCCGAAGAACTGGCAGCCAAAAAAAAAGATTTGCTGAACAAATACCGGATACGGATCACCCTTTCTCTGGCCGGGGCCATGATGGTGAGCACACCGGCTGTCAAGCTTCTGTTCACCGCCTCGGTGGGCAGAAACCGAAAAAACCTTTCATTGATTTACAATCCGGTGAGCAAACGCATCGATCCCCTGGTATGTGAATCCTGTCACCAGAGCATATATCAGGTGGCATTCGGCAATCACCTCTGCACTCTGTGCCTGGAGTGCCAGGAAAAAACAGATAATCACAAATAAAAGAACCGCCCCGGTTCAGGATTTCTCAGGCTCTGCCGGATCAACCCCGGCCCGGTAAAACAAACCGTCAATTTGATTACCGGGCCGGGAGTTGTATGTGGTTAAATCAGTTCATCAAATCGCGCTTTTAATTTCAAAATCCGCATACGCTGCCATGCCGTGTTCACCCAAATCAAGGCCGCCCATTTCTTCTTCCTCATCCACCCGGATGCCCAGTGTTGCTTTCAGGATAGAAAAAATAACGAGTGCGGATAAAAAGCAGGGAACCGCATAGGCAACCACACCGACCACCTGTGTCATAAAAGAATGGTTCGAACTGAACAGTCCCACCGCCAGTGTGCCCCAGATGCCGCAGACCAGATGGACGGAAAGCGCACCCACGGGATCATCAATTTTTATCCGGTCAATACCCATGACCGAAACCACCACCAGGAGACCTGCGATAAATCCGATGACAATCGAACTCATCACACTGACCACATCCGCTCCGGCCGTAATCCCTACCAGACCCGCCAAAGACCCATTCAGCGCCATGGAAAGATCCGGTTTTTTCTGTAGAATCCAGGAAAGGAAAATAGCCCCCATGATACCGGCAGCCGCTGCCAGGGAAGTTGTTACAAAAACGAAAGAAACGGCCGCAGGATCGGCTGAAAGCACAGACCCGCCATTAAAACCAAACCATCCCAGCCACAGCAGAAAAACCCCCATGGCAGCCAGCGGCATGCTGTGGCCCATAATGGGTTTAATTTTATTGCCGGCATATTTTCCCAGGCGGGGACCCAGAACCAGCACACCCGCCAGTGCAGCCCATCCCCCCACCGAATGAACCAGTGTGGAACCGGCAAAATCATAAAACCCCATGGCATCCAGCCAGCCACCGCCCCACTTCCAGCTGCCCACCCAGGGGTAGATCAACGCCACATAAACGGTGGAAAAAATCAGAAAGCTGTGAAGTTTGATCCGTTCTGCCACCGCTCCGGAAACAATCGTTGCGGCAGTGGCAGCAAACATGGCCTGAAAAATAAAATCGGTCCAGTAGGTGTAAATTCCGACCCCGTCATCACCGGCAATCATCATATTTTCCGGGCTCACACCGATGCCAAACCCGGAAAATCCGAAGACCCCTGAAATTGAAAAATCGCCGGGATACATCAGATTAAAGCCCATGGCGGCATAGGTGAGCAGACCAATGGCGATAATGGCGGTATTTTTGAACAGGATGTTGACGGTATTTTTTGCCCGGGTCAAGCCTGCTTCCAGGCTTGCAAACCCGAGATGCATGATAAACACCAGAAAAGTGGCCACCAGCATTCATGTATTGTTTGCCACATAGGTTGCTGCAGCGCCTGTGATTTCCGCCGCACCATCCGCCGCCAGGGCAGCCGCCGGAAAGCTTGTTATGGTGATGGCCAAAGGCAGTATTCTTTTATGTAATCTTCGTGATTTCATTTTAACCTCTTTATTGTTTATTCGTGAAATAAATCACTTTTGTTAAATTGCTTCTTCCCCGGTTTCTCCGGTGCGGATTCGACAGACTTCATTCAATGGCAGAACAAATATTTTGCCATCTCCGATCTTTCCGGTTTTAACACTCTGAATGATTGATTCGACCACCGTATCAACCAGTGCTTCTTTGACAACAATTTCAACCTTTACCTTGGGAACGAAATCAACCTGGTATTCTGCCCCCCGGTACACCTCTTTATGTCCTTTTTGACGTCCGAATCCCTTTACCTCGGAGATCGTCATTCCCTGCACACCGATCTTTGCCATGGCTTCTTTCAGCGCATCCAGCTTAAACGGTTTGATGACTGCTTCAATCTTTTTCATTGGGTTTGTTCCAATTGTTGATGTCTTTGGATAACGCCACATATGATCTAAAGAGTGTACTGTTTGCAAATCAGGTGCCATTTGGAAAAAATTTTAATAACCCATTAATATTAAAAGATTTTTTTGTTTAAAAGAAAAATTTGTATGCTGAATAATTACATTTTTATTGTATATTTGAGTTACAATAATGTATTAAATAATCATTATTCAGATTTTTTGTATGAATTTTTCAGTCTTGTGATGAATCTACCCATTTCGAAATATCATTTCACAAACAGGGACCCATTGCTGTATTTTGTATATTCAAGAGATAGGGTCTTTTTTTAAATTTGGACGAAAAAATGATCTCGTCACTTTGACCATGAAGTGACGGCAAGGAAAATGTCCTTAGAGAATCCGGCAGACACCTGAGGTCACCGGCAAAGCAAATAAAAGCCTTCTACCCTGGCTGTCCTGATTCAGCTGCGTTGCAGTGGCACTGCCGGGTCAAACCCGTTTTCCACCAGAATGGCCATCAGGCCGTCATAAGATGTTTTCAACAGCCGGCCGCAGGTTTCCGGGTCCGGGGCCGGGTAGTGACTCCCGGCAATGTCGGCGCATCCGGTTCCCCTACATGCCCTTGTCTGTTCGATGAAAAAAGAGGCAAAGGCTTCCTGCATGGGGATCAGCCGGTCCTGGTCGCCCGCTGCCACCATGGCCAGAATCCCCATGCCACCGGTGAGAATACCGCAGGGCCCCTGTTCCATGCCCGCGCCCATGCACAGCCCCCCACTGAAATCCACGAGAGCCGGATTCTGTTCACCCCACATATCGAGCACCATGATCACCATGATCTGGGTGCAGCAGTAACCCTGGTGCTTCAACTTCAACAACTGGATATCATCCATGATGGGTCTCCTGAGGCCTGTTGTCTCAATTTTTGGTTATTTATGGTTACCATTTGTCTTTTATAAGAAAAATTATCTGTAAAAATCATAAAAAGATTCAATTTATTACAATATTTATGGTAGAATTTTTTCAGTTTTGCAAGATCTGATTGCTCCTTTTGATGTAGTATTCCATTCACCAAAGAACGTAACCATGCTTATCGTAAAAACCTTTTTTTGATTTACGTGAGTTCAATACGGCTGAGATCAGACGTGAAAAACAATGACACATAGTAACCATCAAACCGATTTGAAACCCCGTTGCTCCAGCGGACACATCATCCGTCGCACCTTTTCGGTCTGCCCGGTCTGCCTGAAGCGGATTCCGGCCTGCCATGTCCGGAAGGCGGATGCGGTTTTCATGGAAAAGGAATGCCCGGCGCACGGGTTTTTCTCCACCCCGGTCTGGCGCAATCATGTTCCCATCACAGAATGGATCGGGGATGTCCCGGAAATCCGGGACGGGGGGAACCCGGACTGCCCCCATGCCTGCGGACTGTGCCCGGACCACCAGCGGGAAACCTGCTGCGTGCTCCTGGAAGTCACCGGGCGGTGTAACCTGCACTGCCGGTTCTGTTTTGCCGATGCGGCCCCGGCACCGGACCCACCGTTAGCAACCGTCAAGGCATGGCTGGACCAGCTGGCGGTTCCCGGCAAAACCCTGGTACAGCTGTCCGGCGGAGAACCCACGGTAAGGGACGACCTGCCGGACATCATCCGCCATGCCAGACAGGCCGGGTGTGCCCATGTACAGCTGAACACCAACGGCATCCGGCTGGGACAGGAACAGGAATATGCCGGACACCTGGCAGATGCGGGGCTGTCTTTTGTCTTTCTCCAGTTCGACGGGATGGATGATGAGGTTTACCGGACGCTCCGGGGAAAACCGCTCCTGGACATCAAAAAGAAAGCCATCATAAATTGCGGGGAGTGCGGCATCGGGGTGACCCTGGTGCCCACCCTGGTGCCGGATATCAATGTCCACCACATCGGTGCCATCATCGATTACGGGATCTCCCTGTCCCCATGGGTGAGGGGGGTCCATTTCCAGCCGGTCAGTTTTTTCGGCCGGATCCCGCAGATGCCCTCGGACCGGATGCGCCTGACCCTGGACCAGGTCATGGCGGAGATCGAAACCCAGACAGGTGGCCGGATCGCAAAGCAGCACCTTCTCAGCTCCCGGTTCAACCATCCCTTGTGCAAGTTCCACGGGGATTTTGTGGTCCTGCCGGACAGCATCATGCCCCTGTCCCATCCCCGGGACCGGTCCGAACAATGCTGTGACACCCCTGTCACGGTGGACCAGAATCGGGCCTTTATCACCCGGCGGTGGCAGCGCCCGGAACCGGATCTGCTGTCACCGGCCGGTTGGGTCCCTTCCAGGTGCTGCCCCGCTTCCGGGAACATCGCCCCCTCCAGCTGCTGCAATCCAGATACACTGACCGCACCCCGTGAAGGACGGTTTCCTGACATGCCGGCTCAAAGCCCGTTTCCCATGAACCCGCCCCCGGACTCCCTGGACCTGGATTATTTCATGAACCGGGTCAGAACCCATGGGTTCACCCTCACCTCCATGGCGTTCCAGGATGCGGGAAACCTGGACCTGGAAAGGCTCCGGCGCTGCAGCCTCCACGTGTTTGATAACGGCCGGTTCGTCCCGTTCTGCGCCTATTACCTGTCGGGCTGGCAACCAAAGGAAGTGCCCTCATGATTTCCCCCATCCCATCCTGGACAGCCCAAAGAACCGGCCTGGGCTCCCGGCTTTCACCAGAAACCCTGGAGAAGTGTCAGCTGGAACGGCTCCGGCAGGTGATCCAATATGCCCGGGAAAAAAGCCGGTTTTACCGGGACCACCTGGCCCATGTGGACCCTGTGGCCGTCACCCGCCGGGAGGACCTCGCCGGCATCCCTTTCACGTTTCCCACAGACATTGTCGAGCAGGGCACCCGGATGGTATGCATCTCCGCAGGAGAGATCTCCCGGATCACCACCTTGTTCACCTCCGGGAGCCAGGGTCCCCCCAAACGGATCTGTTTCACCCGGAAAGACCTGGACCGGACCGTCGATTTTTTCGCCCACGGCATGTCCACCCTGGTGACACCGAAAGACCGGGTGATGATCTGCATGTCCAGCGGGACCCCTGACAGTATCGGGGACCTGCTGCAAAAAGGCCTGTCCCGCATCAAGGTGTCCTCGCTGATCTACGGCAATATCAGGGATCCGGACCAGGCCGCCCGTGTGGCCGGGGAATTCGACTGCCTGGTGGGGCTGCCCGCGGAAATGCTTTGCCTGGCCCGGACCGCCCCCGGTCTCCGGCCGGCCACGATCCTGCTCAGTGCGGACTATGTGCCGAAGACCATCATCCAGGTCCTGGAATCCACCTGGCAATGCCGGGTGTTCACCCATTACGGCATGACGGAAACCGCTTACGGCGGCGGGGTCCAGTGCGGGGCCCGGCAGGCGTATCACCTGCGGGATGCCGACCTGCTGGTGGAAATCGTGGACCCAGACACCGGCAGCCCCCTGCCCCCGTCCCGGACCGGTGAGGTGGTCCTGACCACACTCCAGAATGAGGCCATGCCCCTGATCCGGTACCGCACCGGAGATCTGGCAAAGATGACCGCCGATCCCTGCCCCTGCGGCGCGTCCCTGCACCGCCTGGACAAGGTGTCCGGCCGCCTGACAAACACGGTCCGCTTAGATAACCGGACCTGCCTGAGCCTGGCGCACCTGGATGAAGTCATGTACGCGATCCCAGGTCTTACGGGATACCGGGCAGCGGTTCATCCCCCCCGGCAGGTTCATCTGACCCTTGACATGGGAGGAAAAGCGGCCATCCCGGGACTGGCGGATCAATTGAAACATACGCTTTCCCTCCCCGTGGAGATCACCCTTGAATACGCATCCCTGCCACCCTGCACCCCCAACGGAAAGCGGGTGCTCAAACCCGGTTGAAACCCTGCCTTTAAAGATCTATATGTGTTTCTGAAAAATCAAAACCAAACAGTGTAAAATGAGGACAGGCATGGAAAACATCAGTGTCTGCGGCATGGACTTAAAAGATTACCTGATTGAAATGGAAGAGTTTCACGGCGGCCGGTCTCCCGGCATGCTGGTGGGTGCGGTGCTGCTGGATGCGGCAATGGCACGGATGAAACAGACCGAGGCCCTGGGCGTTGTGGCGGAAACCATCAACTGCCTGCCCGATGCGGTTCAGCTGCTGACCTCCTGTACGGTAGGCAATGGATGGCTCCGCATTTTCAACTGGAGTAAGTTTGCCATCACCGCCTATGACCGGACGACTTTCAAAGGGGTCCGGGCATGGCTGGCGGCCGAGGCAATACCGGACTGGCCCGCGGTTCATCAATGGTTCAACCGCCCCGACCCCCTGAAAGGGATGCCCCCGTTTGACGAGCTGGCGGCATCATTCCTGGCCGGGCGGAACGCCCTGGTGGATACTGCGGAAACCCTTGTCATCGACAGCAAGCTTACGGATGATCATCCCAGGGAAACCGGCCTGTGTCCCGGCTGCCGGGAATCCTATCCCCTGTCCTGGGGCGACAGGTGCCCGGCATGCCAGGGCATGGCATATTATTCCGTGACACCGGCGTATGATCAGTAACCCTGCCGTTTTCCAGACGGACCAGGGAATCGGCGACACACGCGATCTCCTCCATCTGGTGGGACACGTAAAGAATGGGAATCCGGAAACGGGTGCTCAGGGCCCGGATAAACGGGAGCAGTTCTTCTTTACGGGCCTGGTCCAGGGATGCCAGGGGTTCGTCCATGAGCAGCAGGTCAGGGCTGCACAGCAGGGCCCGGCCGATGGCCACCCGCTGTTTTTCCCCGCCCGACAACCTGGCCGGCCTGCGTTTCAGCAATGATTCGATCCCTAGAAGCGCCACCACCGGATCTACCCCCACGAACCGGTCCGACGGCTTCTGCCGGTTCATGCCAAAGATCAGGTTGGCATGAACGGTGAGGTGGGGAAACAGCCGGGCCTCCTGGAACACGTATCCGATCCGGCGTTTTTCCGGAGGAAGATGGATCCCTTTTTCCCCGTCAAAGCAGCAGCGGTCCTTGATGGTGATCCGTCCCCTGTCCGGCCGGTAAAGCCCGGCCACCATGTTCACCACAGAGGTCTTTCCGGCACCGGACGGCCCGAACAGTGCCGTGACCCCGGCCTGTTCCGCAGTAAATGAAACATCGAGATAAAACTCCCCCTGCTGTTTCTGCACCCGGACATCCACACTGTTTTTAGTGATCCCGCTGTTTTTACTGCCATCAGTCACTGCGTTCGCTGCCGTCATCGTCATCCTTTCATGAGTGTGTCAAACCGTCTGGCCATCCATTCCGACAGCACCAGGGCGGTCATGGCCAGGACCACGGAAATGATGCACAACCGCAGTGCACCGGCCTCGCCGTCCGGCACCTGAGTGAGGGAATACAGGGCCAAAGGAAGGGTCTGGGTTTCCCCCCGGATGTTGGAAACAAAGGTGATGGTGGCCCCGAACTCCCCCAGGCTTCTGGCAAATGCCAGAATAGTCCCGGTGATGATGCCGGGCACCATCAGAGGCAGGGTGATTGTAAAAAAAATCCGCATTCGTCCCGCCCCCAGGGTCCTGGCCGCATCTTCCAGCCCCGCATCCACGGCATCGGCCGACAGCCGCACCGCCCGGACCAGGAGTGGAAAGGCCATGACCGCCGCGGCAACAGCTGCACCTTTCCAGGTAAAGGCCAGGGTAATTCCGAAGGTATTGTAGAGAAATCCGCCGATGATCCCTTTTCTGCCCAGGAGCACCAGCAGCAGATAACCGGTGACCACCGGCGGCAGCACCAGGGGCAGGTGAATAAAGCCGTCCAACAGACCTTTTCCCGGAAACCGGCACCGGGACAGGATCCAGGCGGCCCCGATGCCGGCCGGAAGGCTTACTGCCACCGCCAGAAAAGACACCCTGAGGCTGAGCCCCAGGGCCTCCCATTCCATGGGGGTCAGGTGCCATCCTTGCATCAGCGGACAGTGAATCCGTATGTTTCAAACACCCGGGCTGCGGGTTCTGACTGGAGAAAATCCAGGAACGAAAGGGATTCCGGCCCCGGGGTCACCTGGACGTCTGTACCCTGTTTCACCAGGGCGGCCGGGTACACAATGGGTGGATGGCTGCCTTCGGGAAAAAACCCGGCCACCCGCACTTTGTCACTGATGGCCGCATCCGTGGCATAGACCTGTCCCAGGGGGCATTCCCCCCGTTCCACCAGAACCAGGGCGGCCCGGACATCCTTGGCCCGGGCCAACCGGTCAGCGACCGAATTCCAGAGTCCCAGGTGCTGCATGGCGTTTTTACCATACATCCCGGCGGGCACGTGGTCCGGATCTCCCATGGACAGCCGCCCCTCCCCCAGAATACCGGCCAGGTCCAGGCCGGTATCCACCAGCAGTCCGTCAATGGCGCTGTCTTTAGGCACGATCAGTACCAGGCGGTTGCCCAGCAGGTCCCGGCGGGTATCGGTGACAATCATGCCCTTTTCCGCCAGGTAGTCCATCCATTTGGGATTGGCCGACAGAAAAATATCAGCGGGTGCCCCGTTTTCGATCTGCTTTGCCAGGGTGGACGAAGAAGCAAAGGAAAGGCGGATCTTTAACGGATGGTCTGTTTCATAAAGGGCGGCGATATCTGTGACCGCATTGGTGGTGGAAGCGGCGGCAAACACGGTGATGGTTTGTTGATCAGCCCCTGCCGGCCCTCCCAAAACAGTGCCCAGCATCAAAACAGCGGCCACAGTCGCTGCAAACGATCTCATTTTTTTTATTGTCATGTTCCGCTCCATTGTCTGGTGTCAGCGTTCGGTTTTTTGTTACGGTCTTGTTGATCATATCGTTTCTTCACAGTATGCTTGCCTTGCAGGCCCGATCATGGTAGATATGACGTTTATAAAAGTCAATATGTTTTTTAAAACGTCATTTTTGTCAATAAGTATCCGTTCACAGGAGGGGGGATGAAAAATATGCCTGAAAAGGTGGACAACCAGATCAAGCAGTACCGCCAAAAAGCCGGTTTGTCCCAGTCCGCCCTGGCGGAATTGGTGGGTCTCAAGCGGCAGGGAATTTATGATATTGAATCCGGCCGGTACCTGCCCAACACCGGCGTGGCCCTCAAACTGGCCAGGCACCTGGGCTGCCGGGTGGAAGATCTGTTCTATGAAACCGTGTCAGAGACCGACCTCCCCCTGGTGATGGGAGAAGATGTCCTTCCTGATGACGGGCGGGTCTCTGTGGTCAAAATCCGGGACTGGCTGGTGGTTTATCCTGTGGACGGCCGCTTCTCCTTTCCCAGTCTTTTACAGCCCGCCGATGGCGTGTTTCGGCAGAAAAAAGGACAGATCCGGTTTTTCAGCCCGGACACCGGCCTGGATCAAACCATCCTGATCACCGGGTGCGATCCCGCTTTTTCTCTTCTGGCCGCCCATGCCGCCCGGGTAGATCCCAACCTTCGGATGCGCTGCCGGTTCGGCTCCACCCATGCCGCCATGGATCGCCTGGCCCTGGGCAAAACCCACCTGGCCGGTGTTCACCTGCACAACTCCCCGGGAGAGGAGGCCAATGTGGCCCTGGCCCGCCAAAATCTGTCCCGGACCGGTGCTATTGTGATGGGGTTTTCACTCATGGAGGAAGGACTGATGGTACCCAGGGGCAATCCATTGAACATCCGGACCGCCGCCGATCTGGCCCGCCCCGGCATCCGGTTTGTCAACAGGGAACCCGGCGCGGCCCTGCGTGTCCTTCTGGATGAACTGCTGGCAGGATCCAGCATCCCCGGTACCACTGTTTCAGGATATGACACCCTGGTACACGGCCATAACCAGGGAGCCCAGATGATCGCCTTCGGCATGGCGGACGCTGCTCTGGGGCTGCGCCCCGTGGCCCAGGCCTTTGACCTGGATTTTGTCCCCCTGGCCGAAGTCCGGTGCGACCTGGTAATCCCTGCCGACCTGCTTGACAATCCCCGGATTCAAATCATTCTGGACGTGCTTCAAACCCGGGGATTCCGGGATGAAATCTCCCTGCTGCCCGGGTACAGCCAGAAAAAAACCGGGACCACCATTGCCACATTCTGATTTCCGGCTCCAGATCACAATTTATTTCCAACAGCCATAAAGACCTGCTATGGGATCTTTATGGTAATTTATGGTTATATCTGGTTTAATGTTTTAAATAATACTTATAAAAATTTTTATAATTGACAAAAAACAACCGATAACTGTAAACGTATGAGCAGGGAATATTTTTGAAATAATCAACCTAACCGGAGAACAAAAAAATGTTTACAGTCAAGAAAAGATTGATTGGTAGTTTGATCTGTTTTGTCTTAATGTTTGTGGCAATGGGCAATTTCAGCTGGGCGGCTGACTGCAAGGCCACTTTTGGAGACAGTGAGGTCACCTTCAAACTTGCGACCGGCAGCCCCGGAGAACTGGGTATGCTGGAAGAACTGGCAGATGCGTTCAATGCCAAACACGGCACGGCCATGTGCTGGGTCAAGGCAGGGTCGGGCAAATCCCTGAACCTGCTCAAGGATCAGCAGGTGGATGTGGTCATGGTGCATGCCCCGGCGGCGGAAAAGCAGGCTGTGGCCGATGGGTGGGCCATCAAGCGTACATTGATCGGGTCCAATGAATTCTATATCGTGGGCCCAAAAAACGATCCTGCCGGCATTGCCCAAGCCGCCACCGCGGCAGATGCGTATGCCAGAATCGCACAGGCAAAGTCAATGTTCCTGTCCCGGGGGGACAATTCCGGGACCCATAAAAAAGAGATGGCCCTCTGGCAGCAGGCCGGCATCGAGCCCGGATCGGACTGGTACATGATCACCAAGGATTTCATGATGGCCACGTTGAAAAAAGCCGATGCGGTCAACGGGTATTTCATGACCGATTCCTCCACCTGGGTGGCCGGCAAAAAAGACCTTACCAATCTTACCATTCTGTTCAAGGGGGATCCGTTCCTGATCAACACCTACCATGCCCTGTGCCAGCCGGAAGGCCGGGGAAAGCATCCCGCAATTGCATCCGAGTTCATCGATTTTGTCGCATCGGAACAGGGTCAGCGCATTATCCGGGATTACGGCAAGGATCTCTATGGTGAAGCCATGTACAATGATGCGGAATACGCAAGCCAGTATGCCCATTAAACCGAATTTTTCAACGTCACGATCCGTTCGGTATACCGGTCCAGAAAATGGTATCCGGAGCCGCCCAGAGACACGATCTCCAGCAGCTTGTCCGGGTGGGTCACTTCCACACCGCCCACCACCCGGACGCCCCTTTTGAACAGCGGGTCCGGAAGCCCGCCCGCAGTTGAACATCTCAAACTTAATTGGGGTCGTCCAGGGGATCCCCGCCCATGAACGGATAGGCAATCTCTTCGGCGGGGACAAAGTTCTCCTTGATGGTGCGCACCGATGTCCAGCGCAGCAGGTTGAGCATGCTGCCGGCCTTGTCATTGGTGCCGCTGGCCCGGGCCCCGCCGAAGGGCTGCTGCCCCACCACTGCGCCGGTGGGCTTGTCATTGATGTAAAAATTGCCGGCGCTGTGGGCCAGGGCTTTGGTCAGGTCATGGATGGCCTGGCGGTCGGTGGCAAACACGGCACCTGTCAGGGCATAGGGGGAGGTACTGTCCACCAGGGCCACGGTGTCGTCAATGGCGGTGTCCGCATATTTGTGCAGGGTCAGGACCGGACCGAAAATTTCTTCGGTCATGGATTCATAATTCGGATCCATGGTAACGATCACGGTGGGATCGATGAAATAGCCTTTGGATTTGTCCGTGTTGCCGCCCACCAGGATATCGGCCTTATCCGATTTTTTAGCCCGCTCGATGTATCCGGCGGCATTGTCGAACGCGGCTTCGTCGATCAGGGCGTTCATGAAATGCCGGAACTCCGTTACACTGCCCACCGTGATCTGCTCCACGGCAGCCTTGATCCCGGCGGTGACCTCCTCCCACAATGATGCCGGAACGTACATCCGGGAGCAGGCACTGCATTTCTGTCCCTGGTACTCGAAGGCACCCCTAACCGCCGCGGTGACCACCGGTGCCACCCGGGCCGAAGGATGCACGAAAATATAGTCTTTGCCCCCGGTTTCACCCACCATTCTGGGATAGGATTTATAGATGTCAATGTTACTGCCCATGGTTTTCCACAGGGTTTTGAACACGGTTGTGGACCCGGTGAAATGGATCCCGGCCAGATCCGGGTGATTCAGCACGGATGCCCCCACAACAGACCCTTTGCCCGGCACAAAGTTGATCACCCCCTCGGGAAGACCCGCTTCCGCAAGAATCTGCATGATGTAATACCCGGACAGCACGGCTGTGGATGCCGGCTTCCACACCACGGTGTTGCCCATGATGGCCGGGCCCCCGCACAGGTTGCCGGCAATGGCAGTGAAATTGAACGGGGTGAGGGCGAACACGAACCCTTCCAGGGCCCGGTATTCCAGCCGGTTCCAGACCCCTTTTTCAGAAGCCGGCTGGCCCGCATAAATTTCTGCCATGAACCTGGCATTGAACCGGAAAAAATCCGCCAGCTCGCAGGTGGCATCGATTTCCGCCTGAAACGGGGTTTTGGACTGGCCCAGCATGGTGGCGGCATTGAGCAGATACGTAAATTTTTGGGAAATCAGGTCCGCTGCCTTGAGAAAAATGGCGGCCCGCTCCTGCCAGGGGGTGTTTTCCCACTGTTTTTTCGCATCCAGGGCCGTTTTGATGGCCAGGTCCACTTCCCGTTTCCCGGCATTGGAAAACATTGCCAGCGTTTTTGCATGATCATGGGGGCAGACCACCTTTTTCCGATCATCTGTCCGGATCTCCTTTCCCCCGATGATCAGGGGGATGTCCTGTACGGTGTCCAGCTGGCGGGCCAGCTCCGATTTGAGCTGTCTTCGCTCCGGGCTGCCGGGGGCATAGTGTTTGACCGGTTCGTTATCAATTTCCGGCAACTGCAAGATGCTGTTGCTCATGATGATTCTCCTTTGATATCAAAGACGATGCCCTGGGCCAGTGGCAGATCCTCTCCCCAGTTGATGGTATTGGTCTGCCGGCGCATGTAGACACGCCAGGCGTCACTGCCGGACTCCCGGCCTCCGCCGGTTTCCTTTTCACCGCCGAAGGCACCGCCGATCTCCGCCCCGCTGGTACCGATGTTGACATTGGCGATACCGCAGTCCGATCCTTTGTGGGACAGAAACCGCTCCTGGTACTGGATGGACCGGGTGAACACGGCACTGGACAGTCCCTGGGGCACGTCATTGTGCAGGGCCAGGGCCTGGTCAAAGGTATCATAGCCGATAATATACAGAATCGGGGCAAAGGTCTCTTCCTGCACGATGGGATAGTGGTTTTCCGCTTCCACAATGGCCGGGGTGACAAAACTGCCGTTTTCCAAACCCTCCACCGTCAGGGGCGTACCGCCGTAAACCACGGTGCCGCCCTGGTCTTTGGCTGCTGCGATGGCCTGCATCATGGCCTGTCTGGCTGTGTCATCGATCAACGGACCCATCAACGTATCCGGGTCCATGGGGTCGCCGATCCTGATCTGCTCGTAGGCATGGACCAGTTTGTTGACGAATACCTCCTTGATGCTGTTGTGAATGATAATGCGTCGGGTGGAGGTGCACCGCTGTCCGGCCGTGCCCACGGCCCCGAAAAGGGTGGCCCGCAGCGCCATGTCCATATCACAGTCTTCGGTGACGATGATGGCGTTGTTACCACCCAGTTCCAGCAGGGAACGGCCTAAACGGGAAGCCACGGTGGTGGCCACCTTTTTACCCATGGCTGTGCTGCCGGTGGCGCTGATCAAGGGGATACGGCTGTCCTGGAGCAGGGCATCCCCCACATCGGCCCGGTTTCCGATCACCAGGTTGAACACCCCGTCAATTTCATATTTGTCCACCACCGGGGCGATGATGTTCTGGATGGCAATGGCGGTGAGCGGGGTCTTGGAGCTGGGCTTGAACAGAACAGTATCCCCACAGACAACTGCCAGCAGGGCATTCCAGGACCAGACCGCGGCCGGAAAATTGAATGCCGTGATGATGCCCACAATCCCCAATGGGTGCCACTGTTCATACATCCGGTGGGACGGTCTCTCACTGTGCATGGTCAATCCATACAGCTGGCGGCTCAGTCCCACGGCAAAATCCGCGATATCTATCATCTCCTGGACTTCGCCTTCGCCTTCGGCCCGGATCTTTCCGGTTTCCAGGCTGATCAGGGCACCCAGGCTCTGCTTTTTTTCCCGAAGGGCATTGCCGATCTCCCGGACAATCTCTCCCCGCCGGGGGGCCGGCATCAGCCGGAATTTTTCAAAAGCGGCATGGGCCCGGCTGACCACGGCTTCATAATCATGGGCCTGGGCCTGTATCACACTGGCGATGGGTCGGCCGGTGACCGGTGAAACCGATACCAGTTCTTTGCCAAGCGTATGAATCCTGCCCCGGCTCGATCCGGTGGTGGCACCGTAATTGACCGGCTCAACGTCCAGATCCTGTAAAATGCTGTCAATGGTTTGTGTGTCCATGGGTCATCCTCATCATCAAAAGAGTGCGATTATATTTTTCCGCTTAATAATTGTATTATAACAATGATCGTGCTAATAGTAAAATTCATAATATTTATATTTAACATGAATAGTATAGATAATAGAAGGGCGGTATGGACCTGTATCATCTTAAAACCTTTTTTACCCTGGGAAAGATCCGGAATTTCACCCGAACCGCAGATCATCTTCACATCACCCAGAGCGCGGTGAGTCATGCCATTAAAAAACTGGAAATTTCCATCGATGCGGCATTGATCGATCGGAAGAGCAGAGACCTTGTGTTGACCGATGCCGGAAAGATCCTGTTCCGGTCCTGTGAAAAAATTTTTTATGAACTGGAAAAAACCGACCAGGACCTGGCCGGGCTGAAAAAACAGACACCGCTCACCATCCGTGTGGGAGCCACCGTGGAGTTTGGTACCACCATCCTGATCAACCACATCAACGCGTTTCTGGAACGGTTCCCGGAACTTCACATCGATTTTCTGTTCTCCCATCACCTGCTGGAACCATTGCTCCAGGACTCCGTGGACCTGATCATCGACTGTGAACCGCACATGGCGGAAAACCTGGAGAAAATTCACCTGTTCAAGGAGCAGTACGTCACCATTGCCGCCCCGAAATTCATTCAAAAAAAACAAGTCACCTGTCTGGATGATCTGGCCCAGGTGCGGATTCTTTCCATGGACAAGGATTTGGGCTGGTGGCGGAATTTTATCAGCGCCATTCCTTCAGACAAACGGGATTGCCTGAAACAGGTGATGCAGATCAACCATATCCGGGGCATTATCAACGGCGCCATCTCCGGCCTGGGCATAGGATTTGTTCCCAAATATACCGTGATGGAAGAACTGAAAAAAAGTATTCTCATGGATCCCTTCCCCCACATCACCCCCGCGGCGGACGATTTCCATATTTTCATCAAAAAAGAGCGGATGGGGTTTGAAAAAAACCAGCACCTGATCAATTATCTCACCCGGATGAGGCCGCTCAAAAATTTTTTTCAGTAACCTCTCAACCGAGTAAAATCCTATAAAAGAAGCGCTCTGTATAATCGTTATGCCTATATTGACATAACGATCCACCTGTGATACAGCGTTATTTTAATTTGCACATAAAACCAAATAACTAAAAACAACGGGATCAAACCAAAGAGGATTCACCATGGACCAGAACCACATCACCATCAACGGCCACGCCTATGAATTCGAACCCGGCCAGACCATCCTGGAAGTGGCTCAGCAGAACCACATCGACATCCCCAACCTCTGCCACCTGAAGGGCACCCGAGCCACCGGGGCCTGCCGCGTATGCATTGTGGAACTGGAAGAATCCTGGGGAAGAAAGATCGTCTCCTCGTGCAGCGCACCGGCCAAAAACGGCATGATCGTGCATACGGAATCGCCGAAGATTGTGGGATATCGAAAATTTTACATCGGTTTGATGCTGGATTCCGGCAACCACAATTGCGACATCGGCTCCCGGGCGGATGACGCCTGGACCGATTTCCAGATCGCGGCCATGGAAAATGACCGGAAAGAGGACCTGTGCCCGGTATGGGGAGATTGCGAGCTCCAGACCCTGGCCTACCGGTACCAGGTCAAAGGCCGGGTCAGCGGCCGGCACCGGGAAGCAGTCAAACTGCCGGCCGAAGATGACAATCCGTTCATCATCCGGGATATGTCCCGGTGCATTCTGTGCGGCCGGTGCGTGGCCGCCTGCAACGAAGTCCAGGTGAACCAGGCCATCGATTTCGGGTTCCGGGGCACCAAAGAACAGATTATCGCGGGCACCGGCACCACCCTGATGAACTCCGCCTGTGTGTTCTGCGGGGAATGTGTGCAGGTGTGCCCGGTGGGAGCTTTGGTAGAAAAAAAATCCTCCGGCAAATGGCGGCCCTGGGAGGTGACAAAAATCCGCACCACCTGTCCTTACTGCGGGGTGGGATGCCAGCAGATGCTCCATGTCAGGGATGACACCATTGTCAAGGTCACCGGTGCCGAAAACGCGGCCCCCAACCAGGGAAGACTGTGTGTCAAGGGCCGGTTCGGGTATGATTTCATCTATTCGGACAAACGGCTGAAGACCCCGCTGATCCGGGAAAAAGACGGGTTCCGTGAAGCCTCCTGGGATGAGGCCCTGACCCTGGTGACGGAGAGCTTCACCCGGATCATCGACGAAAGCGGGCCGGATACCCTGGCCGGGGTCAGCTGCGCCAGAAGCATCAACGAAGATTCCTATCAGATGCAGAAACTGTTCCGGGCCGTGTTCAAGACCAACAATATCGATCATTGTGCCCGAACCTGACATGCCCCTACCGTCGCCGGTCTGGCGACCTCTTTCGGCTCCGGGGCCATGACCAACTCTTTCAACGAATTTGAAAAAGCCAAAATGTTTCTGGTGATCGGGTCCAACATGACCGAAGCTCACCCTGTGGCCGCCACTTTTTTGAAAAATGCGGTACTCAAAGGGGCCACCCTGATTGTGGCGGATCCCCGGAAGCACAGACTGGCGGACTTCGCTCACACCCATCTGCCCCTCAAGGTGGGCAGCGACATCGCACTGCTCAACGGACTCATGCATGTGTTGATCGAAGAAGACCTGTATGACCATGAGTTTGTGGCCAACAGCTGCGACGGATTTGACGCCCTCAAACAGACCGTTGAAACCTATACCCCGGAAAAAGCCAGCGAGATCAGCGGCATCGATCCGGAACTGATTCGACAGACCGCCCGGCTTCTGGCCTCGGTCAAACCGGTGATGGTCTGCTACACCTTAGGGATTACCGAACACACCTGCGGCAAGAACAATGTCATGTCCATTGCCAATCTCCAGATGCTTTTAGGCAACATGGGCGTTCTGCCGGGGTCAATCCGCTGCGGGGCCAGAACAATGTCCAGGGAGCGTGTGACATGGGGGCCCTGCCCAACGTGTTCCCCGGGTATCAGCCGGTGGCAGACATCTCTGCCAGGCAGAAATTCGAAAAAGCCTGGGGTGTGGACCGCCTGCCGGAAAAATCCGGACTGATGATTCCCCAGATGATGGAAGGCCTGGTGGACAAGACGGTCCGGGCATTCTACATCTTCGGTGAAAACCTGGCCAACACGGAACCGGATATCCGAAAGGTGGAGCATGAACTGGCATCGGCCGAATTCCTGGTGGTCCAGGACATCTTTGAAAACGAAACCACCCGGTTCGCCCACGTGGTACTGCCAGCCGCAGCCTGGAGTGAAAATGACGGTACCTTCACCAACAGTGAACGCCGGGTCAGCCGGGTACGCACCGCCAGCCCGGCACCGGGGGATGCCAAACCCAACTGGTGGATTTTCAGGGAGATCGCCCGCCGAATGGGGCACACCTGGGAGTCCGACAGTGCCAGAGACCTGTGGGACAATGAAATTTCGGTGCTGGCCCCCAGCCTGGGCGGCATCAAATATCACCGCATTGAAAAGGACGGCCTCCAGTGGCCCTGCCCGACGGAATCCCACCCCGGGACCCCGATCCTGCACCTGGAAGGCCGCTTCACCAAAGGCAAGGGCAGTTTCATGCCCGTGGAATGGACCCCTGCCGCCGAGGTCCCGGATGACGATTATCCGTTTGTCCTGAGCACGGGGCGGCGGCTTTATCACTACCATACCCGGACCCAGACCGGCAATTGTGAAGGCCTAAACGAGATGCTGGGAGAAGAGACCGCGGATATCTCGTTTGCCGATGCTGAAAAACTCAATATTGACCAGGATGAAATGATACGGGTCAAATCCAGGAGAGGCGAGGTCACGGTCAAAGCCCGGATCACCCATGAAATGCCGGAAGGCATGGTCTGGATGGCATTTCATTTCAGAGAGGGCAATGCCAACTGGCTTACCAACCCGGCCTACGATCCGGATACCTTGACCGCTGAATACAAAGCCTGCGCCGTGGCCCTTGAAAAAATCGCCTGATTTCCTGAGGATTTTTCCGGGTTCTGTGGCTGGTTTGAACGATTCACCATCTTTTAAAAAAAGGAGAGACGCATGATCAAAAAAATTCTTACCATCAACGGTATCACCAGAACCCTGATCGTCAATGAAGAAGACCGGTTGTCCAACGTGCTCCGGGAAAACCTGTTTCTCACAGGCGTCAAGCTAGGATGCGGGGAAGGCCAGTGCGGTGCCTGCAATGTGATCCTGAACGACAAGCTGGTCCGGTCCTGTGTCACAAAAATGAAACGGGTACCCGATGAGGCGCAGGTCACGACGATTGAAGGGATTGGCACCCCGGACAACCTGCATCCTCTCCAGGCTTCCTGGATGGTTCACGGCGGGGCGCAGTGCGGATTCTGTTCGCCCGGCTTCATCGTTTCCAGCAAGGCATTGCTGGATGAAACCCCGGATCCCTCCCGTGAAGAGGTGAGAGACTGGTTCCAGAAACACAAAAACGCCTGCCGGTGCACCGGGTATAAACCGCTTGTGGATGCGGTCATGGACGCGGCCAGGGTGATGAACAAGCAGATGACCCCGGAGGAGCTGTCCTTCAAACTGCCGGACGACGGCCGGATCTGGGGTTCCAAATACCCCCGGCCCACGGCCCTGGCAAAGGTGACCGGCACCTGTGATTACGGGGCGGATCTGGGAATCAAAATGCCCGCGGAAACCCTGCACATGGCACTGGTCCAGGCCCAGGTCTCCCATGCCAACATCAAAGGCATCGACACTTCGGAAGCGGAAAAAATGCCGGGTGTCTATAAAGTGGTCACCCACAAGGACGTCCCGGGCAAAAACCGGATCACCGGCCTGATCACCTTCCCCTCCAACAAGGGAGACGGCTGGGACCGCCCGATTCTTTGCGATGAAAAAGTGTTCCAGTTCGGGGATGCCATTGCCATCGTGTGTGCCGATACCTTGAAAAACGCAAAGGCTGCGGCGGAAAAAGTGGTGGTGGATCTGGAACCGCTGCCGGAATACATGAGCGCTCCCGCCGCCATGGCCGATGATGCCTTAGAGATTCATCCGGGCACCCCCAATGTCTACTTTACCCAGAAGATCCAGAAAGGGGAGGATACCGCCTCCTGTTTCGATGCCGCCGATGTGGTGGTGGAAGATGATTTCTATGTCGGCCGGCAGCCCCATATGCCCATCGAACCGGATGTGGGATTTGCCTATCCGGGCGAGGACGGCCGCCTGACCATCCATTCCAAATCCATCGGCCTGTTCCTGCACCATGCCATGATCGCCCCGGGCATCGGCATTGAACCGGAAAAACTCACCCTGGTCCAGAACCCTGCCGGCGGCACGTTCGGGTACAAGTTTTCCCCCACCATGGAAGCGCTGCTGGGCGTTGCGGCCCTGGCCACCGGCAAACCGGTGTTTTTGAACTATACCTGGTACCAGCAGCAGACCTATACCGGCAAGCGGTCCCCATTTTTCATCAACCTTCGTCTCGCGGCGGACAAGGACGGCACCCTCCAGGGCATGGAAAGCGACTGGACCGTTGACCACGGCCCCTATTCCGAATTCGGGGACCTGCTCACCCTGCGCGGGGCCCAGTTTATCGGGGCCGGATACCATATCCCCCGGATCCGGGGGGAGGGACGGACCGTGTGCACCAACCATTCCTGGGGATCGGCCTTCCGGGCCTATGGCTCCCCCCAGAGCGAATTCGCCTCGGAAGTGCTCATGGACATGCTGGCTGAAAAACTGGGCATGGACCCCTTTGACCTGCGGCTGAAAAACGTGTACCGCAAAGGATCCACCACCCCCTCCGGTTCGGTTCCGGACAGCTTGAGCCTGCCGGAAATGTTTGAAAAACTGCGGCCGAAATATGAAGCGGCAAAAGCAGCGGCCCAACAATCCAGCAATGATGCGTTCAAATACGGGGTGGGGCTTTCGGTCGGCATTTACGGGTGCGGCCTGGACGGGCCGGACAGCTCCCAGGTCAGGGTCTGCCTGAACCCGGACAACAGCGTGACCGTGTTCAATTCCTGGGAAGACCACGGCCAGGGTGCGGACAGCGGATCTCTGGGAACCGCCCATGAAGCCCTGCGGCCCCTGGGTATTTCCCCTGAAGACATCCACCTGGTCATGAACGATACCTCCCGGGTGCCGGACAGCGGTCCTGCCGGCGGCAGCCGGTCCCAGGTGGTCACGGGCCAGGCCATCAAGGCGGCCTGTGAAATGCTGGTGGGCGCCATGAGGAAAAGCGACGGCGGTTTCCGTTCCCATGACGAAATGAAACAGGAGAATATCCCCCTTGAATACACCGGCTCCTGGACGGCCCCGGCCACCAACTGTGATGAAAACGGCCAGGGCAATCCGTTTGCCGTCTATATGTACGGGGTGTTCATGGCACAGGTCTGCGTGGAGACCGCCACCGGTAAAACCCGGGTCGACAAGATGACGGCGGTGGCGGATGTGGGTAAAATCAACAACCGGCTCACTGTGGATGGCCAGATGTACGGCGGGCTGGCCCAGGGCATCGGCCTGGCCCTGTCCGAGGATTTTGAAGATCTCAAAAAGCATTCCTCCATGATGGGGGCCGGATTCCCCTATATCAAGGCCATTCCCGACAACATCGAGTTGATGTATGTGGAATCTCCCCGGGAACACGGTCCCTTCGGAGCTGCCGGTGTGGGTGAACTGCCCCTGACATCTCCCCATGCCGCGATTATCAACGCCATATACAATGCCTGCAAAGTCAGGATCAAACGCCTGCCGGCCACCCCGGACAAGGTGCTGGCAGAACTGAAAAAAATGTAATTATCAAATCAGCCCGGGCACTGGGGAACCACAAAACCGGTTCCCCGGTCCCCGGGCATCACCCCTGTGTGGACTCCCCATGGAAAAAGCCCGTCTCACGGAATTTGAAGAAAAATGCATCCAGGAAGAACCCCCTTTCTGTTCCGCAGCCTGCCCGTTTCACGTGGATGTCAAAGCCTTTCTGGGTCACATGGCAGACCAAAACCTGGACCGGGCATTCAAAGTGATTGAAAACGCCTTGCCGGTGCCGGACATTCTTGCCAGAATCTGTGACCATCCCTGTGAAGCCCACTGTATCCGCAACCACCTGGATGCACCCGTGGCCATTGGCGACCTGGAACGGATCTGTGCCGCCGGCCGGACCCGGCGTAAAAAACGGTTTCTCCCGCCGGCCAAGGGCAGGACCGCGGGCATCTGGGGCAGCGGTTTGAGCAGCCTTACCACTGCCTGGGACCTGGGCCTCAAAGGATATGCTGTGACGGTGTTCGATAGAACCGATGCGTTAGGCGGAAACCTGCGGGGAATTTCCAGTGCCGTCCTGCCTCCGGAGATCCTGGCAAATGAAATCCAGGTCCTGAAAGACTTTGGGGTCGAATTCAAGATTGCGGATTCCCCGGATGCCGCATTTCCCCCCCGGACAGACCTGTCTTTCGATGCCGTGTATATCGGGGAGGATTCCCCGGGGGACCCCTTTACCGGTTTTGACCGGGATGGGACCGGCCGGCCGATGGTGGATGGGTTTTCCTGCGGCACCTCACACCCCCGGATCTTTGCCGGCGGATTTTTAGAAAACGACACCCCTTTGGACAACCGGGCTCATCCGGTGGCGTTTGCAGCCCAGGGCCGGAAAGCAGCTACCTCCATAGACCGGTTGCTGTCAAAGGTATCGCCGACGGCCGGCCGGGAACGGGAAGGATCGATCACCACCCGTCTGTCAACCGATATCAGCGGGGTGACACCCTGCCCCCGGCTGAATCTTGTGGCCGATCCCAACACCGGAGCCATGACCTGCGACCGGGACCTGGCGGCCCGGGAGGCGGAACGGTGCATCCAGTGCGATTGTTCCCGCTGTCTTCATGTGTGCACCTATCTGACGGCGTTCAAGGGATATCCCCGCAGATATGCCAGAGAGATCTACAACAATGCCGCCATTGTCAAGGGTGAAAAAAAGGCCAACCTGCTGATCAATTCATGCAGCCTGTGCCGGTTATGCGAAACCGTGTGCCCCAATGATTTTTCCATGGCAGACCTGTGCCTTGGAGCACGGCAGGAAATGGTTCAGGCTCGCCGAATGCCGGTTTCCGCCCATGAATTCGCACTTCAGGAAATGGCACATGCCGCAGGCGACACCTGTTTTTTTGCCCGTCATGCCCCGGGGAGCGACCGGTCGGACCAGATCTTTTTTCCCGGGTGCCAGCTTTTGGGATCGGCCCCGGACCAGGTCATCCAGGTGTATCAATTTTTACTGGCAAACCTGCCCGGCAGTACCGGGTTTGCCACGGGCTGCTGCGGGGCCCCGGCCCGGTGGGCCGGCCGGCCGGCCCTGGAAAAGGAAACCCTGGCAAAGTTCACATCCTTCTGGGAAGACGCGGGCAGACCGGTCATCATCACCGCATGCAGCGCCTGTAACTGGATGCTCTCACTACACCTGCCTGAAGCCGATATTGTCTCTCTTTACCAAAAACTGCTGGATCTGACGGATTGCCTGCCGTCGGTCACCCGTAAAACCGTCCCGGGACCGGTGAACATCATCGATCCCTGCACGGCAAGGGAAGACCGCGCGGTTCAGGAGACGGTCCGGACCCTGGCCCGGTCCGCCGGTGTGACCATCGAAGAACTGCCCGCTGCCGGTGCCCTGACCGAATGCTGCGGATTCGGGGGCCTGGTTTTCAATGCCAATCCGAAGCTCACCCAGAAAATCAATCAGCAGCGGGCCGGCCAGAGCGAACAGGATTTTCTGGCCTACTGCGCCATGTGCCGGGACCGGCTGGCAGGTGTCGGAAAAAAAACCGCCCACATCCTGGACCTGTACTGGCCCCAGACCGATCATCCGGAACAGCGGAAGGATCCGGGTTTCTCCGGCCGGCATGACAATCTGTCCCGGGTCAAACACCGCATGCTGGCAGAGATCTGGCAGGAAATACCTGCCCCGCCCCTGCCGGAAGGTCCGGCCGTGCCGATCCGTTACAACCCCGGGGTGCGGCAGACCCTGGAAGATCATTTCATCCTGGAATCCGACATACAACAGATACTGGCCCATCTCGGTGCCGGCACCCCCCCATTTTACAACCCGGACACCGGGACCCATATCGCTTTTTTCCGGCCGGGCCGGGTCTGTTTCTGGGTGGCGTTTCAACCACAGGAAACCCGGATTGAAATCGTCAATGCCTGGAGTCACCGGATGCAGGTGATCCCCAACACCCTGTTCGTTCCGGGGACCCCTACGGAACCCCACAACGAGACCATTGTGTGCCAGTCCTGTGACAACGGGGAACTGGGATTTTTTAAAAATCATGTGGAATACCTGGGAAGCCGGTTCGATGTGGTCCTGCCCCAGTGCAAAAACTGCGGCAGGATCTATATCTCACCGGACATTGCCCGGGGAAGGATGGCGGAGGTTGAAAAAATTCTTGAAGACAAATAACCCTGACAACCAGACCAGAAATTCGAAACCGCGCGGGACATTCACAACCGGACAGGTGCCGTTCATGTTCAGGCAGCCGGCGTTGACACGTGTCACCGGCCATACCCTCCGGCCTGGCGGTCTTATTCTTACCCAGAGAGCCGTCGATTTCTGCGGATTTGATCCGGGTGACCTGGTTCTGGACGCCGGTTCCGGCTATGGGGCCACCGCAAGGTACCTGTTTGACGCATACGGCCTTCAGGTGGTGGGAACGGACATGGATGTGAACAAGACCATTGAACGGTCAAACGGTGAACGGGCAACCAGGCACACCGGCCCCGGCGCACGGTCTTTTGATTTTGTACAGTCGCGTATCCCTGCGTTTCCGTTCAAATCAGACCGGTTTGACGGTATTTTCTGCGAGTGTGTGCTGTCCCTGATTCCAGACAAGCAGGCCTGTCTGGAGGAATTTTACCGGATGCTCAAGCCCAATGGTCAGCTGGTGCTGACCGATTTGTTTATTCCTGAAAAATACCGGTATAACGGCCTGCAGACCGACCAGCCGCTGTCCTGCCTGGACGGGGCCCTGAGCATCGTGGACCTGATCACTGCCGTGGAAGCGGCCGGATTCACCATCACGCTGATGGAGGGGCATACCCGGTTTCTCAAACAGCTGGCCGGACAGATCGTGTTTGAACACGGCAGCCTGGACAACTTCTGGAAACACCTGTCCGGATCAGGCTGTGACAGCCAGGTGGCACAGGCATGCAGAACCGGCACCTTGAAACCCGGGTACGGCCTGTTCATCGCCTCAAAGTATAAGTGACACAGCCAATTGAGGTCCCCTTACCGGATGTCCGGACCTTGTGCCTGAAAATCATTGGCCACCGGAATATTTGCCCCTGACATTTAATGACCTTTCGGATTTATTGACCACCGGAATCATTGACCAGGGTGTACTTGCGGCCGTAATCGATGAACTGCGGGGTACCCCCGCCTTCCAGGATGGTACGGCGCGCCCCGGACAGATCCGTGATTTTCGTGGCGGCCACGGCATGGACCCCCCGCCGGAATGCCGGCTGGGGAAGCCATCCGGCGGATGGCCCCACCACGCCGATGAACCGGGCGGATTTTGCTGCATCCAGGGCCGCGTCAAACCCGCCCACTGCAGCGGAGGACCCGGTGATGATCACGATGTCGGCATCTTTCAGCGCCGTGACATCCCGGGTGATGACAGGGCCGGTCTCCATGATCCCGATTTTCAGGGCCGGATTGTCATCCACCACCACCAGGGAATCGGCCCGTTTTTTCAGAAACGACATGAATGGACCGATATGGCCCACCATTCCCACTTTGTTGGATCCATGGGCATGGAAGGGCAGCAGGTCCAGAAAATCCTCTGTTGAAAATCTGTACTGATCCGGGTGCTGAGCCATAATGGTATGGGACAGGGCATTGACAGCCGCCACCCCCACGCTTCGTTCCAGGGGATGGCCGGCGCGCATCAGCGGACACAACTGCAGAACCGGTTTTTCCGACAAGGCGCCGGCCCCTGAATAATGGGCACAGGAACCGCTGTTCGACCGGGGAGTGAAGCACACTCCCATGATGCCGTTGTCAAGCTCCACAAAGGTATATCCCAGAGATATCGCCACCATCCGGACTTCGGGAATATCATCGAGGTGTGCTGAATGGGCCGTCACTTCCTCAATGATCTCTTCCTGCAAGGTCGTCATTGGATTTCTCCCGTCAATTTTCAAATATCATTCATGCAATTCCCCGATCTCAGGCCGACTTCCCAAAAGAGCAGGCCGGAAACCGGCAGGACTGTGCCTACAGACTGCTCAACCGGCTGTGTTCTGAATACCACCGTATTGTTGTGTTTCTCCATTCTGGTTTCCTTGTTCTGTCACTGGTTGAAAATAGGTTCCCCATGCGCAGGGACGGCACAAAATCTTTCCATTTTTCATCACTTCCCGCTTGTCCCGGACCACCTGACCGCATTTCTGGCAGACCGCCTTGAACCGCGTGGGGCCAGGCATGTCACAGGCGGCCACATCCACCTGAACCGCCTGTATGGTAAACAGTTCGTCACAAGACATATGCTTGTATGCTTCCAACTGCTGCCGATGACGGTCTTGAATGTGGGCCGCCCTGGATGCTGCCAGTGTTCTGGCGCTCTCCCTGCACACGATCCGGACGGCACGCCCGGTTTCCAGATTCACAAACGTGGCCGCCATGATGCCGTTGTCAACAAACTTCAATGACCGCCGGCCCAGACTGGCCCCTGTCACAAAGGAAATGGCATCTGACGCGCACCGGTCCATTTCCACATACACGATCAATTTTTTGATCTGGGGAAGGGCCCGGGGGTTGTCCAGTCCGATGCATCGGCAGCCTTCCATGGCCATGCGCACGCCGACCACCTGCCCGGGACACAGGTGTCCATGGGCTTTGGATGATTCCTGAAGCAGGGTCTCAAAGAATTCCATCTGTATATTCCGATCTCCATATTGTCCTGTCGGTCAATTCCACCCTTATGTTAGCTTCACCATAAGGATGGACAAAAAAACAGGTTCTACTGGATGCCGTCAGTTCAACTCAGGAAAAATGGCCATCCGGCCGGATCCCATGATGATTTTTCCCTCATCGTTGAGAAGCAGCTGGCTGGTTCGCAGTTTCATTTGAATCCCTTTCAAAAAAAACATCGTCAGGCTTTGGACACTGTGACAAAGTGCTCCTGATAGGCAATGGCCCCGCCGGCCCGGTCCCAGATATCCAGGCCCCCGGCCATGAACCGGTTGTCCGCCAGCCCCTTGTTAAAAGCCCGGGTCTCCACCGGCAGGCGATGGCCGAATCCATGCACCACAAACACGGCGTCCGGATGGATGGCTTCGGTCACCCGGGCCTCGATGGATTCGGAATAGCCGTTCTGGGAAACCAGGACCCGCTCCCCATCCCCGATGTCGAGTTTTTCCGCCTCATGCTTGTTGATCCACAACTGGTTTTCAGGCATCTGTTCCGACAGCAGCGGGTTGTTCACGGTATGTCCCTGGGTGTGCAGGGCACACCGGCCGAACGTCAGGCGGAACTGTCCGGGTTCGGGAGACACCGGTGACTTATAGGGTGCCAGAGAATCCAGGCCGCTGTCTGCCAGTTTTCTGGAAATGATCTCCACCTTTTTGCTGGGGGTCTTGAATTTGTAATTGTCAAATTCCGGATATACCGGCTTATCCACCAGCGGCACCATGCCAGTGGCATCAAAATCGTCAATCGTGACCCCGGTCCCCTCCAGTTGAAAATTCCAGACATCTTCGATCCGGTCGAACACCAGTTCCGGCAGGTTCATGCGCCGGGCAAGGCCCGAAATGATTTCCCAGTCCGCCCTGGTGTCATACCGGGGTTCCACCGCTTTTTTCCGAACGAAAAAATAGGGGGCCAGGCTGTTCTTGGTGGCAATGATACTGTCTCTTTCCAAATAAGGAGACAGCGGCAGCACCACATCGGAATACCATGCCGTATCCGACCAGCTGAAAGTCACCGACACCAGCAGATCCAGGTTCTTCCATTTCTTCTTGAGCCGCTCCGGTTCCGGGTATCCCATCAGCGGGTCATGGCGGTAAGCGATATAGGCTTTGACCGGATAGGGATCTTCGGTTTCCATGGCCTCGAACAGCAGATGTGCCAGGCCGGGCCCCTCTTCAAAATGGGTATATTTCCATCCCACGCCGTCCGCTCTTTTTTCATCCGGTTTGGAATACAGGTCCATGAATTTCTTCAACCCGCTGCGCCCCACATCTCCGGGTTTGCTCACAAAGGGAAGCCCGCCTTTGGCCCCGTAGGCCCCTAACAGGGCGTTGATGATATAAATGGAGCGGCACACATAAAAGGAATCGGTATATCGTGCCGCCATCCAACCGGGATGCCAGATCACCGCCGGGGCTGCCTGGACGAGATCTCTGACAAACCGTCTCAGGTGACTGGCCGGTACCCCGGTTTCCTTCTCGGCCCATTCCGGCGTATAGGGGGCAACAAACTCGGTCAATTCATCAAATCCTTCGATATAGCGCTTTTTGAACGTGTCGTCATAAAACCGTTTGGAAATGATTTCATTGATGACTGCAAGGTTGAAAGCATAATCGGTTCCCGGACGAATCATGAAGAAATTCTGGGCCTTGCCGGCCGAAATATTGGCCCGAACATCGATGACCGTCAGTTTACACCCTTTTTCCATGGCATCCATGAGGTTGTTGACCTCCTGGACATCGATGGATTCAAAAACATTTCGGAACTGAAGCACCACATGCCGGCTGTGCTTGAAATCATAGGCCACGTCCTTACGTCCCTTTCCGGTCAGCGATAGCGCGGAGTGCTGGACATTTCTGGCACACGAAGAATCATGGTTGTTGTAATTGGGAGTCCCGATGCCCCGCAGAAACGCCCGGTGAAAGTCCCGGAACGGTCCGCCTCGGTCGGTCAGGGCGATGGCTCTGGCACCATGGCGTTCCTTGACATCATTGAGTTTGTCCGCCACATAATCGAACGCCTCTTCCCAGGTCGCCTTCCGCCACTTGCCTTCTCCTCTTTGACCCTCACGTATCAGAGGGGTCTGGGGCCGTTCACTGTCATAAATCAGCCCTGTTCCTGCCGCACCTCTCGGACATACCGCCCCTTTCATGGCTGGCACATGGGGATTGCCCTGGATAAAAACAACTTTTCCGTTCTGAACGTTTACCTTGATAGGACAGCGTACGGTACACATACCACAAATACTGTACACCCAATTGTCAGCCATGCACTGTTCCTCCTGAGTTGCGATATTTTGTTGCGGATTGAACTATTTTATAATTTTAATTGTTTTTCCCACCCAGTCCGGGGGCAGATAGACCCGTCCGCCTTTGCCGTTCTGGCGGACAATTTTTTCAATCAGCACATCCCCATACACTTCAAACTTCACCGGAGATTCATTGGATTTTTCATCATATGCCGTTCCTTTTTTTTCATTCATTGCCACTTGCATCATTCTCTTCCTCGTTTAAGTTGAAAATTACAATACCACCTTTATCAAACCCCATTCGTTATGTCAATAATAACATAACGAATGGGGTCTTTTTTGGCCGGGTGCATTCCGGCTTTCCCGGTGAAACATCCTGTTTCATCAATGCGGTTTTCAAAAAATCCCGCCCGGGACGACGAAGCCATTCACTTGATTAAAAAACTAACAGAAATTCAAATTATTTCAGAAATCGGGTCCTTTTATGGTATATCAATTGCAATCACACGATAGAAATTAATTTTATGGATATAAAATAGCCGTGTAAAGGAAAAAAATGGCGAGTCTATCTGTAATTCTGTTTGTACTCATGATTATTGGCATGGTCTTTCTCATGACCGGTGCGGCCGGTCCGTCCGGAAACTTGATCGTTTTTCATGCCGGCAGCCTGACGGTGCCGTTTGCTGCCATTGAAAAAGAATTCGAAGCCAGATACCCGGATGTGGATGTGCGCAGGGAAGCCGGGGGAAGCACTAAAATGGCCCGGCTGATTTCCGAAGTCGGTAAACCGGCGGACATCATGGTGTCTGCCGACTACAAAGTGATCGACAACAACCTGATCCCGGAATTTGCGGACTGGAATATCCGGTTTGCCACCAATCAGCTGGTGCTTTGCTACACCGATCAGAGCCGGTATGCCGAACAGATCACTGCCGACAACTGGTATGAGATCCTGCAGAAAGACGGAGTGATCTGGGGTCATTCCGATCCCAACTTAGATCCCTGCGGGTACCGAAGCCTGATGGTGTTGCAGCTGGCTGAAAAATTTTACAGTATTGACGGACTGTATGACCGGATTCTGGCCAACCGGCCCCAGAAAAATATCCGGCCCAAATCCATGGAACTGGTGAATCAGCTGAAAACCGGAAACATGGATTATGTCTGGGAATACATTTCCATGGCCCGGCAGCACGAACTCAAATACATTGTTCTGGATGATCACATCAATTTGAGCAATTACAAATATGACGCCTTTTACAAACAGGCACAGGTAGAGGTAACCGGCAAAAAACCCGGCACCTGGATCACCAAGAGCGGCCAGTCCTGCACCTATGGCATCACCATGATCAAAAATGCACCGAATCCGGAGGCGGCCGTCGCATTCATGCAGTTTGTTCTGTCTGCGGATCACGGTCTTAAGACACTGGAAGAAATGGGACAGCCCCCCATGGTTCCGCCGGTCATTCCGGATCCTGCCATGGCAAAAAAGATGCCGTCTGACATCGCCGATCTGGTGGAGGTAAAGGACTGATCCCGTGAAACCGAACGGTCCTATTTGCGGATGATGGTTCCCACGTGTTCACCGGCCAGGGCTTTGGTGATATTTCCTTCCTTCATCCCGTTGATCACCTGAACCTGCTCAATCACTTCGCTGTTTTTGATGATCTCCAGGCAGGGACGTTCGATGACCAGGTCATCCTGGTCTTTTTCCATCAACTCCGCGACCGTGATATCGGGAATGAATTCAGCATCCGGGTTCTTTTTCGGGTCTTCGGTATACAGCCCGTCCTCATCCTTGACAAACAGGATTCGTCTGGCCCCGATCAGGTCCCCTAAGATCACCAGGCCCACATCGGTACGATGGATGGGGATTCGTCCTTTTTCCGGCTTGATGGCAAAATAGTCATAGGGCGGCATCCCGTGCATCACCGGAATGATCCCTTCCGCAAAATAGGTGGGCAGCTTCACGATATCGCTGTGGGAGATCTTGATCCCGCCCCAGGGAGACAGCAGTGTAGCGATCATCAAGGCGTTCTGATCAGAGACCATGCTGCCGAAACGGGCGATCACTCCTGTGGGCATGCCCATTTCCAGTCCAATCGTGTAGATATGACGGCTCCGGGTGCCGCCACCCGTGGTGATCAGCATTTTGTGGGAAGTCCGGTTGGCCACAATTTCCTTGAGTATGGCCGGCAGGGCTTTCACACCCCGGTCGCAGATGGACTGACCCCCGATTTTCAGGATCGCCACATCCGGATACAGCCGCTGCTGTGGCGCAATTTCCAGTTGATCCAGAAACGTTTTGCTGACCAGACTTTCCCCCATAAGCCGGCTTTTGACATGCAGCCGCTTGCCGTCTTTGTCTCTTACCAGTGCCATAATCATCCGCCTTTCATGGGAATTTATTGTTTGTCAGGGGTATCCTGTTTGGGCCCTTTCCGCAGATGGATCAGTTCCGCGCCGGCTTCCTCTGCAAGGTGGGTCAGTTCACTGAGCCGCAGGTGATCTGAATAGACTTTCATGTTGCAGTCCAGGACCGCCACCACACGGAATCGGGGTTTTTTCTCTCCATCCTGAACATTTCTGCGTTCTCTGTAAAAAATTTTTCCCGGCATGTCCCATCTCCTCTGCTTCTGGTTTTTGCTTGTTTCATCAGTAATTAACTTATGTATTTTTCGTCGGGAATTCAACCAAAAATCTTCCACCCTGTCAGGATATCAATAATAGGGTGACAGCCCGGGGTCGAACCGTTCAAATTTTTCAAAAACATCCTCCCCACAGCCAATGGATGGGCTTCCACTATCTGCAGGATCATTGACCTCTGACGCGACATACCGGCGGCTGAATTCAATGATCCGGTCCCCTGTCAGCCGAATCACGGGATGGGCCGGATACTTTTCAATGATCACCTTTTTTTTGTGGTTCAAAGGGATTTCCTTGAAAGCATGCCGGAACGATACGTGGGATTTCACAGAAGAGGCGGTATAACTCACCTCAAGGGTCAGGCCGTTAAAATCGATTTTCGGCCATAGGGTTTCATGAAACAACAGCCGGTCGCCTTTTCTGGAAACCTCCCATAATGCAGTGTCCGTTTCTGCAGCCTGGAGATGCTCCTGAACCCGCAGAACGGCTGCGGGTTCTCCGAAAATGCCCAGGGTCCGTATATGGCCGGTGGCGGTGATGCCTTGATGGGAGGCCTTGATCAGCCGGGCATTTCTCTTGAGCGCACCCGCCCGCTGAAACTGGTGGCGAAACGTGAATGAACAGTAATTGACGGGCAAAGCGATCTGCTGATCCAGAGTGTACCGAATCAGTTCCAGGGCGGTCAGTTCGGTGTCAAGGACCGTGACTTTGGGGCCGTGCAGCAACGTATAGCCCCGCTGGATCAACTTTGGCAGATTAAACGGCGTACATCTGAGCTGATGGAGATTCAGAAAGTTAACCCCTTCATCATACAGCTGCCGGATCACCTGCCGGGTATTTACCAGATCTTCGGGGATGGCCGGGATCTCCACGGTGACATGGGGGATGACACCCACCGCTTTTTTCAGCGCGTCCAGCCGATAATGGTTGGCACTGATGTCAAAACGGATTTCATCCAGCCCGGACTCCGCCAGTATTTTCAGTTTGTCTTCGGTCACCAGAAGACCGTTGGTGTAAATCCAGATATACAAGGGACGGGAAATCTTTTCACGCAGTGCTTTCAGATACTGCACCACCCGGTCAAAGGTCATGAACGGTTCACCCCCGCTGAAACTCACCGCCTGAATGTCAAACTTCTCCACATACGCCACATACTCTTCCGGGGTCTTGAATTCCAGGGTGCTGGTCATGGGGTGGCCTTTCTGATCCTGGGCGGACGGGCAGTAAAAGCAGCGGGCGTTGCAGATGCCGTTGATAAACAGGCAGGACCATTCCCCCTGTCCGCAGAAACGGCAGCCAGGGGAAATGCCGTGGGTCGTCAGTTTGGTTTCGGCAAACCGCCATTCCGGTCCATTGCCGGCATGGTTGAAAATATCGTGTATCAGGGCGTCTCTGGTCCAGGTTGCCAGGGCTGCCTTTTCCGGAGTCAGCCACGTCATGGTCTCATAGGCATCGGCATATTCTTCCCGAATGCGGTGGAGGGTGTTCCCAGTATCGATCTGTGCCATCTGTGTCTCAGTCCTTGAATGAAGTAAAGGCTGTCACAATCAGCACAAAACATGCCGGACACATTGAATAAAAAAAATTGAATAAAAACAGGTGGATATGGGAATTATAGTTCAGCCGGACCGACGAAAACAGACCTGCCGGGACCGGTTTTAAAAAAAATAGGAATTGTCAAGTCCTGTTTAAGGCATGGTTTTGTGGATCACCACCTCATCCACGGGCTGCCGCAGTAAATCAAATGCTGTGAAACGCAGGGTATTTTGATCCACTTCAATGCTGTGAAACAGCATCTCCCGGGATCCGGTTCTGGCCATGAGATGGTCATACCGGTCACTGACCGGGTAAAACTTGGGTCCGCTGTTGGAAATGATGTAAACCGTGCCTTTTTCATTGCCGGTTACCGGCTGGTGATTTTTAAGCGCCATGGTTCTGGCATATCCGTGGTCATGCCCCTGGAGCACCAGATCCACGGCATACCGATCAAAAATCGGCACAAGTATTTCCTGAAACTTGGTGACATGCCGGCGCGTGGAAATCGGATAGACCGTTTGATGGATGGCAACAATGGTCCATTCAGCCGTTTTCCGGGACAGGATGGCCTCCAGCCAGGCGGCCTGGGCATCCATCGGTTCATTTCCGTTGAGAACGATGAGGCACACTCCCTGGTAAACCATCGAATACACCGTTTCTTCAAGGCCCGGCGGGCCGTTGTCCGGCAAGGTGAAATGGGGCCGCCACAACGGGGTGATCCGTCGTTCATTTCTCGGAATGATCCGGGGATCCGGATATTCATGATTTCCCGGCACCGGCACCATGGGAAAGGTTTTCGGCATCCAGGACACGGCATCAAAAAACCCGGCCCATTCCCGGTCATCCGGTCCATTGTCCATCATGTCTCCGGCAAACAGCCAGAATGCGGCATCCGGCACTGCCAGGACCGCGGTTCGAAACAACTGTGAGCCAAGAGAAGCGACCTGTTCCTGAACATCTCCAAAAAAGACAAAACGGAACGGATGTTTTCTGTCAGACGCCGTTTTGAAACGGCACCACTCGCTCCAGTGGGGGGCATCACCGACCCTGTAAGCATATTCCGTGTCCGGAAGAAGCGATTCAAACACCACGGAATGATGGTAGGCGACACGTTGTTCACCGGTTTTTACCCGGCAGGTATCGGCGTTGACAGTGACGGCATGGGATTGTGAATCCAGCAGGCGGGATACCGGCACGATCTGGGCGGCCGGGGTTCCGCCTTTTTCCCGGGACCGCCACGTCACTGCCTGGGACAGATGGGGGGTTTGCGTGAGATTCAGAACGACCCGTTCCGGAAGGTATTCTTCCCCAGCCACGGTTCCTGTAAAACCCGGACCTGAGAAAACCAGCAGCAGAAACAATCCTGCGATGATCAGATTTGGGGGTATCTTTTCAAACCGTTTCATGTGTGCTCCTTTACTGGATATCCATTGCCTGACGCATCCCCTGGTTGTTCAAAATTCTTTCCACCATCTCATCTGTCAGGGCCAGATCGAAAAAAAGATGGTAAAACTGTTTGATTTCCATTTTAAGATCAATGTCTGAAAACAGCTCCGGATAAACGGTTTTTGACGTCCAGAGAATAGCCAGGGGTGTTTCCAGGCTTCCGGGATGCCCCCACCGGGAAATGCCCACAGGGATGGGAAATACTTTTTTATCCTGGACCGCTTTGACGGCCGCCCATTTTTTGTCCTGCAAAATCTCTTGATCCACCCCGGCCTCGTTCACAATGATCACCTCCGGGTTCCACATCAGAATCTGTTCCATGCCGGCAAAAAATTTATCCCCCCTGGCATGCAGCCGGTCTCCCACAGACACGTTGACAACCCCTGCCGCCCGGGTCCAGTCCGCCTCAATGGTACCGGCCGCATCGGTCCTGCGGGCTTCATTGACCGAATGATACAGCCGCACCCGCTGATCTTCAGGTATATTGCCGGTACGCTGCTTCACCATATGAATCATGTCCCGGTAATAACCGGTATAGGCACGGGCCGCATCATACCGGCCACAGATTTTCCCCATCATTTCAATGGTCGTCATCTGCTCATCCATGTTGCGGTAACCCGCCACAAACCAGGGAAGACCAAACCGCTCCAGTTTCCGGATTTCCGCTTCAGCCGCCGCGGTTTCCGGTTTGAGGAACACCACATCGGGGTTTGCCTTTAACAGGGTTTCAATGTGGATGACGCCCCCTTTGGCGGGTATGGGAAGACGATGGATCCCGGGTACCCGCTGTTGAATCAGCAGGTCTTTTTTCAGCCCGTCCACCACCGCCACCATATCCCTGCCACGTCCCAGAAGTGTGACGACATGTCCGGTGAAAGCATACAGACAGGCAGGGCGTTGCGCCGGCCGTTCCAGTGTCAGAGTCCGTCCGAAAAAATCCGTGACCGTCACCGGCCCCTCTCCCGTGACAGGACCGGTGACGTCTGCCGGGCCGGACTGGGCCGCCCCAACCGGCAGCAGAAGAAAAACGAGCATCCAAATCAGGCACCGTCGATTTTTCATGGCGATCCATCTATATCACGATCAAGGGTTTTGATGGGAATAATCTGTTTGATCTGTCCTTTTCCCGCCAGGGTATGGGTCATCACCACCGTGTCGATATGATAGAACCGGGCCAGGTTTTCCTCTGTCAACGCCCTGGAAGGTCTGCCTGAGGGCACCACGGTCTGGTTTCCCATAAATGCCACAGTAACCGGAATGCCCGCATTTTCAAAATAAAAGGCATGATTGGGAAAATGGGTGGCCATCACCAGGGTGATCTGCTGCTCCCGGATGAGCCGGGCCAGGGTTTCGAGTACCATCAGTTCATGCCGGAAATCCAGGTGAGACGTGGGTTCGTCCATGACAATCACCGGGGTCTCCTGAATCAGGGCTCTCATGATCATCACCAGCTGGGTCTCACCCCCGCTCAACCGGGTATAGTCCCGATGCATCAGATGAGACAGCCCGAACATCTCCAGGATTTTTTCTGCCCTTTCAATATCCATTGGACCCGGTGATGCATAAAAAGCGGTATAGGGGGTTCTTCCCAGCAGCAGAAGATCCAGCACGGAAAAAGAAAAATGACGGTCGTGTTTCTGAGGCACATAGGCCATGACCCGGGCGGTTTCTCCGGGAGAGTGCCGGGTCCGGGAACGCCCCATTAAGTAAAGGCGGCCCTTGTCCAGTGTGTGAATACCCAGCATACAGTCTATCAGTGTTGTTTTTCCACATCCGTTGGGTCCCAGCAGACAGAACACTTCGCCTTTGGCGATTTTTACATTCACCTGACGGAAAACCGGTATCCGGCCGAAAGAAAACGCCCCGTTTTTCATTTCAATCAATGTCTGGTCTTGATCCGCTGCCATCACACTACCATTCCCGTCCTCTGGTCCGCCTGAGCAGGTAAATGAAAAACGGACCGCCCAGCAGGGAGGTCAGAATCCCCAGGGGCATTTCACTGGTACTGATCAGGCGGCTGATATCATCCACCAGGATCAGGAACGCGGCCCCCATGCAAAACGCCACCGGTATCAGGGCCTTGTTGTCGTTGCCGATGATCATCCGGCCCATGTGCGGGACCACCAGACCCACCCATCCGATGACACCGCTCACACACACGGCGCCGGCGGTCGCCAGGGTAGCGCACATAATAATGAATATCCGGTTGATGTTGACGTTGAGGCCCAGAGAATGGGCCTCCCGGTCTCCCATGGCCAGCACGTTCAGGCGCCAGCGGATGATCATCAGGCCCATTGACCCGAGCGCCATCGGAACACCGGCGGTGAGGATGTGTTCGTATTCGGCCCGGGACAGGCTTCCCATCAGCCAGAACACAATGGCCGGCAGTTCATCATACGGGTCTGCCAGATACTTGAGCAAAGAGATCAGGGCGGAAAAAATTGATCCCACGATCACCCCGCCCAGCACCAGGGTGATGGCCTGGGTGGAGGCGGTGATGCGCCCGATGAAAAAGCACAGCAGCACCGCCAGCAACCCGAACCCAAAGGCAAACGGATAGACATACATATACCGGTCAAATAAAATCAGGGCCAGGGCCGCCCCGAACCCGGCCCCGGAACTGACCCCGAGCATGCCGGAACTGACCAGGGGATTGCGGAACAACCCCTGAAACGCGGCCCCGCTCACGGCCAGGCTTCCTCCCACCAGGGCGCCCAGGATGATCCGGGGCAGCCGGACATGCACGATCACGCTGAAATGGACGGGGTCCATCGACTGCCCGGTCAATAGCGCCGCCGCCAGCCCACCGATATCCCGGACCGACACCGGATACCGGCCCATGAAAACGGAACAGGCACCCAGCACCAGGGGCAATGCGGCAATCAGCACATACCAAAACGTCCGGTGCTGCCGGAAGGATCTCAATACTGTTTTGCTTCCTTTTTGGTAATGGTGCGAAACGCAATGCCCGGACATGCCGGATCGTTGCAGGGGGCCACCACGATGACCTGCCGGTGGCCCATGCGCACGGTTTTGGTTTTTTCAGATCCCATCATGACCCGGGTATCCAGCGCCAGATCATGTCCGTCACAGGTGACCAGGGCATCCACAAAGGGATATTCGCACAAAGCCGCAACACTGACGATATCCCCGGGCCTTCCCAGATGATACCATCCCCGGTACCGGCCGTCATTTCCCGAAAACCGCAGCCCGATGCCGGCCAGAGCCCCGATCACCCCCTGGCCGGTGCCGCCGTGTTCCGTCAGATGAACCCCGGTTTTTCCGGCCAGGGTATAGGCGTCCGGTTTGGACAGGACCCGGTTTTTAGCTGCTTTTCCAAACGCCATTAGGGTATCGACATCCAGGGCATCGGATATCCTTGCCACACACAGGCCGGGATCAGACCCTTTTTCCGTGCGGGTTTCCAGAAATGACTGCATCCGGGACATGACCGTATCATACTCCTGTGGTTCCAGGGTCATTTCAAACCCCATGGCGGAGTTGTGTGACGTATAAGGAATGTCCCTGTGCACATACAGCTGATGCCGGCTGATGGCCGTAGTGGCGGCCAGTTTTTCAGCCGCCAGGATGCGGCACAGATCTTCTACCAGCCAGCCGGTGCCCCGGGTGCCGGGCATGTCCGTGTCATCAATGCAGACCATGAAGTTCATCATGCGTTCTCCCTTAAAATGTCATCCGGATACCGGCATATCCGGTCCGGCCGGCCTGGGGCAATCCATAGGATTCTTCATAATTTTCATCCGTCAGGTTATCCATCCCCAGATAGACGTATACCGAATCCCTGTATACTTTCTGCTCGAGTTTCACATTCACCAGGGTATAGTCCTTGAGTTTGCCTTTTTCAAACGTATCGGAATAGTAATACTGGTCTGCGGTGTGCAGAACATCTGCATGTGCCCTCAGGCCGAAACCCCATGTATATCCCACGTCCAGCGTGTATTTCCGGGCCGGCCGGTACTGCAGATCGTCTCTTTGGGCGCCTGCGGATTTATCTTCGGTGTCCAGATAGGAATAGCCCAGACCAATGGTGCCGGTGTCAAGAAACGGCTTGAACAGATAGATCTCAAATCCCCTGAAATCATAGGCTTCCCAGTTCTTATAAAGATCCGTGGCATCATTTTTTTCAATGTACTGGGACACATCATGTTTGAACACGGCCAGATCCAGGGTCATATCCCCGAACAATCTCTGGGTGATACCGGCTTCATAATTCTTGGATTCTTCGGGCACCAGATCGGCATTTCCGGAGCTGGGATCATACAGCTGCTTGATATCCGGAAACCGGATTTTTCTGGCATAGGAGGCCCGCAGTATGGTGCTGTCGGTGATATCATAGCTCAGACCCGCCATATAGCTGCCCTTGTCCACATCACTCCCTGCATCTTTGGTCTGCCAGTGGTGACTGTACCCGGCCGTGACCCCGAGTTTCGAGAAAAACCGGACATTGTATTCCAGTGCCGCTGAATACATGTCCAGTCCATGATCGTAATAATATGCGGTCGGTGGCGTGTTGTCCTTGTCCACATTCCTGAAATCAGAGGTGTAGTCACTGGCCTCGGTGGAAAACGCCAGCACCGCATTTCCCGCGGTTCCGAAATCTGCACGGGTCTGAAAGGCCGCCCCTTTTATTTCTGTCTCGTCATCACTCCTGAAGGAATTTTTTTTGGTTATGGTGCTGTAGGTATCATCATCATACCGGGCGTTTTCCTGCTCATTTCTATTGACAAATACCCATCCTCTGAAACCGAATATCCCTTTGGGGGTGTAACTCATAGACAACTGACCGGACAGGGTTTCTAAATCTTCGGTGCGATCATATTTCGGTTTTTTGTAAAACGGATCTTTCTTGTCATCCACCGTCATGGGGGGTGTGCCGTATTCTCCGGTGGTCCGTTCCAGTGTCAGCCCGATCTCGACTTCGTCATTCATCTGATACACCAGATTTCCGAAAAGGCTCAATCGCTCGTTGTCACTGTTGTTCCGTTCATTTCCATCTTCCAGGCTGGTGGGGTCGAAATTATCAGACACATGAAACCCGTCTGAATCATAATTATTGATGCCGCCAAAAAAACTGACCGTGTCATTGCCCCCGGCCACATTGAGTTTGGTGTAATGGTTGCCGTGCTCATCCATTTCTGCCGATACATCTCCACCTAATCCCCGGGTTCCCTGCTTGGTGATGATATTGATAACCCCGGCAAGCCCCCCCTGGCCGTAAAGCACAGAGTGTCCTCCGTAGGTCACCTTGATTTTGGCGATGTTTTCCGTGGAAATCATGTTGGGGTCGAACTGGCTGTCATACGTTGAATTAATGGGAATCCCGTTGAGCAGCAGAATGGTGTGCCGGCTTCTGAATCCCCGGATATTGACCCGGGGAACTCCTTCGCCGCCCCGTCGGATATCCACCCCCGGAAGCAGCTCAAGGGCTTTGGCCAGGGTCAGTGCATGCCGTTTTTCAATATCTTGCGCAGTTATTTCCACCGTCTTGACAGGGCTTTTCTCGGGACTGTCTGCTGAAACAACCACCTCGCCCAGGGAATAAACAGTGGTTGACGGTTGTTTTGTGTCTTCTGCCGCGATAACCAGAGACACACCGATCCATAGCCATAAAACACTGCCGATTAAATACCCTCTTTTTTGTTTCATTCTGCCTTCCTTTTTTGTTTCCGTTTCAACGGGTCTTAATTTTGGCCACAATATAGCTATTTGCTGTACAGGTCAACAAAAAAGTTGCTTATGGTTGCTTTGGGTTATTTAAACAAAACATATTCACATTTATTGACAAAAACAACCTGAATCGATATATCTACGGCATTATGAAACCAGGAACCCTGAACTGCATTTGCCTTATTCTTTTTATCCTCTGGCTGTGCCCTTTGACGGCACTGGCGGAAAATCGGGTGGAAAAAGACCTGACCGAAGACGGCATTACCGACCAGGTGCTGATTTATGATGACTCCGGTACCATTCTGCAGGCGGACATGGACCAGAACCAGGACGGATTTTTTGAAAAACGGCAGTACTATACTAACGGTACCATTTCCAGAATTGAACGGGATCTGGACGATGACCATCAAATGGACTGCACGGATTTTTTTGAAAACGAAAAAAGAGTCCGCCAGGAAAAACGGGATGCCGGCGGCAATCTGACCCAGATCGCCTTGTTTGATGCAGAGGGGCAGATTCAAAAAATTCAGAAAGATACCACCGGGAACGGCCGGTTTGACACCCTTTTTCAGTTTGACGCCGGCCGGCTGATATTCAGTACCAAAGATACGGATGGCAACGGCACGGTCAATATCACCACCTTTTACGACAAACAGATGCCGGTCCGGCAGGAAATTGATGAAAACGAAAACAAGACCCTGGACCGGATCGTTTTTTTCGACAGCCAGGGTCAGATCAAAAAAATACTGAAAGACCCGTATAAAAAGGACCGGTATCAGACCACCCTGATATTCGAAAACGGGCAGATGAAAACCCGGCACCGGGATACCAGTAAAAACGGCACCGCAGATGATATTACCTGGTTTGAAAACGATCTGCCGGTGGAACATAAACAGGACACCAATTTTGACGGCCGTTTCGACATCATAACCCGGTTTGCAGAAGGCGTGGTCCAATTCCAGGAAAAAGACATGAATTTTGACGGCACAGCGGATTTTTTCGCTGAATTCGATGATGCCGGTCAATTATTGAAAACCCGGGAGGATACCAGCGGGAACGGCCGGATCGACCGGGTCAGACACTACCGGAAAGGCTCCCTTTTCCAGGTGGAAAACGATCATGACGGCGACGATTTTTTTGAAACCGTCTCTTTGATGGAAAACGATCGGATTGACAAGAACCTTATTGACAAGAACCATGACGGTACCCCGGATGTTGAGGTCTTTTTCAATGATAAACAGCAAAGGGAGCGACTGATCAGTGACACTGATTTCAATGGAAAGCCCGACACCTGGCAGTATTACACCGATGATATTCTGACCCGGGTGGAAAAGGATGAAAACAAAGACGGCAACGTGGATCTGGTTGAAACCTATGATGAGAACGGACACCTGAAAACCCTGGAGGAACGAAAACAGGGCAGGGTCTGGCTGACCTGGTATTACGGGCCCGGAGAGATCCTTGTCAGAGGGGAGGAAGACAAAAATCAGGATGGTGCGGTGGAAATCTGGTATCTGTATGAAAACGGCAGACTGACCAGGGTCAAGGAAGATACCACCCTGGACGGAAAGCCGGACCTGTGGGAAACCTATGACGAGACCCAGGCGATGGTCAAACGCGAACGGGATCTGGATTTTGACGGGATCCCGGATTTTGTGGAAACGATTGAACAAGCTGAAACCGACTCCTGATCAGATGAAAGGAAAAAGAAACACCGATGCTGGCTTTTTTATCCAAAGGAGGGATACTGGTCATCCCCATATTGTTCTGCTCCGTCCTGGTATTGGCCATTTTTTTTGAACGCATGATCCGGTATGCCGTCAATCGAAGGCGGGGAAAAGAGATTGAACTCAAAATCGCCGATCTGGTGGCCAAAGGGCGGGAACAAGATGCCCTGGCCCTTTCCAGGCAAAGCAACTCGCCCATGGGCCGGATTCTTGAAAAAGCCATACAGGCAAGGGACCTGGACAAGGACACCCTGGAATCGGTGATTGTAAACGCAACGGAAAACGAGGTCCGGGGCCTGTCCGCCTATCTCCAGGCACTGGCCACCATCGGCAATATCGCACCGCTGCTGGGACTTCTGGGAACCATCATCGGTATGATCAAGGCGTTCATGGTGATCCAGGACATGGGTGGGAAAGTGAATGCCGCGGTTCTGGCCGGCGGCATCTGGGAAGCCATGCTCACCACGGCGCTGGGATTGGCTGTGGCCCTTCCCACCATGGTGGCCCACTCCTACCTGCTGTCCAAAGTGGACAAATATGAGGCCCGGCTGCAAAATGGTTCGGTTCTGTTCTTGAAAGCCGTCGCCGCAAAGGACCGATAGCATGCTGAAATTCAAGAAACACGCCAACCGGTATCAGATTCAGGCCCCGCTGACCTCCCTGATCGATATCGTTTTCCTGCTGCTGATTTATTTTCTGCTCACCACCAATTTTATCGTGGAAGAAGGCATCAAGATCAAACTGCCCCAGGCCACGGCGTCCGCTCCCCAGATCAAACAGGAGATCACGGTGTTTGTGGACAGGGAAGGCACGGCCTACATGGCTGATCAGAAAATCCCCATGGACCAGCTGTATACCCGGCTGAAAGAACAAATCGGCAACGATCCGGACCGGCTGGTGATTATCAAGGCGGATAAAACCGTCATTCTGAACAAGGCCGTCAAGGTCATGGACATTGCCAAGGCCGCGGGTGCGGCCCGGTTGAGCCTCGCAACGGAAAAAGGACTTTGATTCAGCAGTATGGCACAGCGCACCCAAATGTCTGTCAACTGGCTGCTGCATGGTTTCATTGTGGTATCCTTCGGGATTCATGTCCTGATTTTTCTTCACATGGCAGGAATCTATGAAAACCGGGCCATGTCCTATATTGAGCTGACGCTGCAACAGGTGTCCAAACCGTCTGTCCGGGACATTCCCACCCCCCGGATCCGCCGGCAGGAGGTGCAGAAAACCGAAGTCACGCCCATTGAGCCCAAACCGTTTCAGGTCCCTCAAATGAAACTGGATCCCGTGGTGACCCGAACCCCCACCGTGACAAGGGATCAGATTCCTCTGCCCCAGATGCCGGACACCGTGAGTGCGGCATCGGTTCCGGTCAGCGGTTTCACCCCCCGGCCGGAAGCAGTGGTGGATACCACGGATGTTCAAGCGGAATTCGCCTCTGCCAGAGACTATTTTGAAATGCTGAATTTGAGGATTCACAGCGTCAAGGAATATCCGGAATCCGCCCGGTCCCGGCATATCCAGGGGCGGGTCAAAGTGAAATTCGTGCTGTTTGCGGACGGCTCCCTCAAAGAAGTTCAGGTGGTAAAAAGTTCCCGGCATACTAATCTGGATGAAGCGGCCGTCAATGCCGTCAAAAAAGCGGCCCCGTTTCCAAGACCTCCTGCGTCCCTTTTCAAAACCCCGGTCACATTCCAGATCCACATTCTCTTTGAACTGGCATGACCGCCTTGAAAACGGTTAAACGACTCCCAAACCCATTGACCCAGGACCCATTGCCCATGCTGAAGAAACTCATTGGATTATTGACAGCTGTCTTTGCTGAAAAACAGCAGCATTCTTTAAATGATGTTGTTTTTGGTTATTCTTAGTTAATATAATTAATTTTATGGTTTATTAAAAAAAATAGTTGACAAAAAATAACTTATAAAATAGAGTAGGCACATGCTCGGGATACACATTGCGGTCCCGAAACCATGTTATTGGATAATGTCACAGGATAATTTATTGTTTCCTTAAAACAATTCCCATCTCCTTGGCAAGCATTATCCAGCCGCCTGTCCTGCCCCGGACCCTGGCAGGACAGGCGGCACTCTCCTTCTTCTTCAAGTTTACCTTCTTTGGATCTTTACAAAAAATGATCCCCCTTATATGATAATCAAATGACTATTAATTGAAACAAAAGGGGCCTGGAAATGGGAGAACTTTATACAACCAAGGAAATTGCCAAGTTTTTAAATATCAACGAAAAAATGGTGTACTCCCTGATCTCTGAAAAAGGCCTGCCCGCCACCAAGGTCACAGGCAAATGGCTGTTTCCCATCAATCTGGTCCGCCAGTGGGTGGAAGCGGGCACGGAAAATTATCCCCAGTCCGCCCAGCTGCCCCCCTACCACGGCCTGGTGCTCATTGCCGGCAGCAATGATCTGCTGCTGGACAAACTCATCTCGACGTTCAATATCAAACATGAACATCACATGGCCATGTTCGGCATGGCCGGATCCCTGGGAGGCCTGAACGCCCTGAAACAGAACCTGTGCCACATCGCTTCCAGTCATCTCATCGGGGACAACGATGATTACAACTTTCCCTTTCTCAAAGATGACATGCATCAAACCCCGGCTGTGGTGAATTTCTGCCAGCGGGAACAGGGAATCGTGCTTCAGAAGGGAAACCCCAAAAAGATCCAATCAATCAAAGATCTGAGCAAGCCGGATATCCGCATCGTGAACCGGCAGCTGGGAACCGGCACCCGGAAACTCTTTGACAAAATACTGATGGAACATGACATCAAGGGAGAAGCCATACAGGGATATGACGACGTCCTGTCCCGTCACATGGACGTGGGCCTGGAAATTCTTAACAAAAAAGCGGATGCCGGACCGGCCATCCGGCCGGTGGCAAATATCCTGGGACTGGATTTCATTCCGGTCTGCTGGGAACGTTTCGACCTGCTCATCGCCAAAGACAAGTTTTTCGAACAGGGCATCCAGTTGTTTCTGTCTCTGCTGAAAGGCAAAGTCATTCAGCAGACCGCTGAAAAATACGGCGGGTATGACCTGTCCATGACCGGCAAAATGATCTATCCGCCATCCTGACCCGGCAGACACAGCGCCAGCCCCAGGCAGAACAGCGCCACAATGAACACCAGCAAAAAAGTGCCCCACACACCCTGCGCCACCGCTGTTTTCAGAACAGCCCTTGCTGCATCCGGTATCAGGGCCTGAAATTCCGGGCGAAACAGATTTTCCATGTTTTCCTTTAACTGAACCATCAGGCTTTCCGGCAGGGGTACATTCACGGTTTCCAGCCTGTTCAGCAGCTGATGGGTGACCATGCCGCCGCTGACGCCGACCCCCAGGGTACCGCCCAGGGTCCGGGCAAACTGGTGGGAGGATGTGGCCACCCCCAGGTCAGTGGCTGCCAGGCTGTTCTGGACCACCAGCAGCGTGGACAGGACCACGAACCCCATGCCGAACCCCACCACCTGAAACACCAGAAAACTGTGAAATATGGTCGTGGAGGTAGAAAACCCCAGGGTCAACCCCGTGCCAACCACCAGAAAGAATCCCCCGGCCAGGGCCGCGGTTTTCTGGGTGGTGCGGTGCATGACCCGTCCTAAAATCAGAGACCCCACAGACCAGCCCAGGCTCAGGGAAAGCATGGCCATGCCCACCTGCAAAGGCGTATGTCCCAGCGCACCCTGGAGAAACAAAGGGGCATACCCGAACAGGGAAAACATGGAAAAACTGGCGCAGAACCCGGCCAGGTTGCCTGTGGCAAAGCCTCTGCGCTTGAAAAACCGCAGATCCAGGATGGGATCATCTGCACCCAGTTCCGCTTTGACAAACCAGAGGCCGAATCCAATGGATGTGACGACCAGCAGCAAGGCCGGCAAAGACATCCAGGCAATATCGCGCCCACCCGTCATCACCAGGGTCAGCACTGACATCAGAAACCCGGTCAGCGACACCAGCCCGGACCAGTCCAGAGAGGCGTTTGTCTTTTTTTCCCGAAACTCGGTTAAAAACATGGCGATGCCGGCCAAAGACAGCAGGCCCAGGGGCAGATTGATGAAAAAAATCCATCGCCAGGAAAAAAAACTGACCATCACCCCGCCCATGGTGGGACCGATCACCGATGCCACTCCCCAGATAAAAGAGGCCAGAGAAAGGGTCCTGGCCCGCTGTCCTTCAGGGGCCGCTTCAGAGAGCACCACATACACCAGGGCAAAAATACCGCCGGACCCGATGCCCTGAAACACCCGGGCCGCCACCAGAAATTTCATGGACGGGGACGCTCCGGCAGCCAGGGACGAAAGAATAAAAATACTCACACTGACCAGCAGCAGTTGCTTGATGGCAAACAAATCGGACAGTTTGCCAAAGATCGGCAATGCCACGGCCCGTGCCAAAAAATAGGCGGAGTACACCCAGGCATACAGATGCAGCCCGGAAAGATCTGCGATAATGGTAGGCATGGCCGCCGACATGACCAGGGCATCCAACGCACCCAGAAACAGAGCCAGCAGCACGGCGCTGATCAACCAGGCCTGATTCATATGCGTACCTTACACCAGATCCTTGAGCTGGATGGTCAGGCGGTATTCTGCAGAATCCGGATCACGGGTGACGGAAAATCCGATTTTCTGTCCCATGGCCAGCATGGCGGCATTGTTGGTCAGAACCAGTCCGGTCACCACGGACAAACCATATTTTTTCGCACTGATCAAGGCCTGTTTCAACAGCACGCTGCCGATACCTTTGCCGTGCCAGTCATCCGCCACCACCACTGCAAATTCCCCGGTTTTTCCGTCCGGCATAAAAATAATCCGGGCCACTCCGATCAGCTTTCTGGCATCACCCTCACCGGCAAATGCGCACAATGCAATCTCCCGGTCATAATCGATCTGGCTGAGACGAACCAGCATGGACCGGGAAATCCGTTTCAACGGAGAAAAAAACCGCATGAAAATGGTTTTCGGGGACAGATAGGAAAACAGATCGATCATCTGCTGCGCATCCCCGGGCCGCACCGGCCGCATGAAAACCCGTTCGTTGTCACGGGTGATGAATTCGGATTCCTGCCACCAGGGATATGGACTGATGATCAGATGGGCAGGCGCACAAACAGCCGGCGCTGCCACGGTTGCTGAAATCCGGGAAATATGAATTTTTCCATTGGCCACGTCAATGGGGTTGAGGGCCAGTTGCTGAATTGCGGGATAGTCTGTAACCATGCGGCCGACCAGGATCATGGTTTCCTCCAGCATACCGAGATCCACACCGGCCGCCTTACCCCAGCCCTGAAGAAGCCGTGAAATCCGGGTACTTCTGATGGTCCGCCCGGCCAGCATCCGGTTCAGCGGCGGCAGTGCCACTGCCATGTCGGAAAGCACTTCCGTCATCAGCCCCCCGATACCGAACCGGATCACCGGTCCGAACAGGTCCGTGTATTTCGCTGACAGGTTCAGGGCATAATCCGGCTGCACCCCTGCAGGCAGCGGTTTAATGTGAATATCATATGCCGCTGCCAGATCCACTGCTTTTTGGGACGGCAACCGTGTTTCTCCCCGGGCCAGGGCATCATCAATAATCTGAGACGCCGCATCCCGGTCTATTTTTAGGCGTTTATCCGTGGTATAGGGAATCTGCTGGAGCGCTTCCATGTTCCGGCCGTACTGATACAGATTGACAAATGCCCGAACCGCCCGTTCGGGCGTGTCATAGGTGATGATACCGTGCCGGTTGAAAATCTCCCGGGAGGCATCGATGGTCATCCCCCCCAGCCAGGCTGTGAACACCGGAAAAGGGGTGGTCTTTAAAAGGGCCACCAATGATTTTGCAATGGCGGTGCAGTCATAAATGCCCACCGGAGAGCTGAGCAGGAGCAGGCCATCGATTTCCGGGGCCTGCATGCAGGTTTTCACCACCTTTACATACTGCTCCGGGGTGGCGGCCCGGAGCAGTGCAATGGGATTGGTCCGGCTCCAGCCGTTCGAAAGCAGAACGTCCAGTTTTTCAATGGTGACCGAATCCAGCGCTGCCGGTTCCAGACCGTGTCGGAACAGGGCATCTCTGGCCATTTCCCCGATCCCTCTGGCATTGGAGACAATAGCCAGGCGGGACCCTTTGGGCCGCTGCTGCTTGGCCAGAAATTCAGCACAGTCGAACAGGGCTTCAAATTCATTCACCCGCAGGATACCGGCCCGTTTGAATGCCGCATCATAGATCTGATCTTCATCCAGATCACCCGGGTCGCTGATTTTTCCGGTTCGTCTGGATTTGAGGGCAATGATGGGTTTGATCCGGGACACGGCCCGGGCCGCACTCATGAAGCGCCGCATCCGCGTGACGGACTCCACATACATGACAATGGAATCCACATCCGGCAGGGTCCCCAGATAGTCGAGCATATCGGAAAAATCCACATCCAGCTTGGATCCCAAGCTCACAAAATGGCTGAACCCCACATTTTCCCGGACCGCCAGATCCAGCACGGACGTGCATACCGCACCGCTCTGGGACAAAAACGCCATGCGCCCGGGCAACGGGGTCCGGTGCATGAAACTGGCATTCAATCCCACGCCGGTGTGAATGATCCCGACGGAATCGGGCCCCACAATCCGCATGCCTGATCTGCCGGCTAAGGATTTGATCTGCTGAAAAACCGCATTCTGCCGGGGAGCGGGCCATGCATTGCCCGCCGAAAGTATCGCAGCCCCTCCCACATTTTTCGCAGCACAGGTTTCCAGAATTTCCGGCACCTGCTGAATAGGAACCGCGACTACAGCCAGATCCACCTCCCGGGGCAGATCCCGGACATCTTCAAACGCATCCATGCCCATCACTGAGGCACGCCCGGGATTCACAGGAAAAATATTCCCCTTGAATTCCGGGGACGCAAGGTTTTTCATTACCGTGGCCCCGACGCTGCCAGGCCTGTCACTGGCACCGATCACCGCCACAGATCCGGGTTCAAACACCCGATCTAAATTTTCAATTGTCATGAAATTCTTCGATAGTTTTACTTGAAATCAGATCTCCTGGATTTCCAGCAGTTCCACTTCAAAAATCAGGGTCGAACCCGGCTCGATGACATTTCCGGCGCCCTGGTCCCCGTATGCCAGATCAGAAGGGATAAACAGCATCCATTTGGCGCCCACTTTCATTCGCTGCAATGCCTCTGTCCAGCCTTTGATCACGCCGTTCACCGGAAACTCGGCCGGTTCATTGCGTTTATAGGATGAGTCGAACTCCCGGCCGTTGATCAAGGAGCCCCTGTAATGGCATTTCACTTTATCGTTGAGATCCGGAGATGCCCCGGTACCCGGTGTGATTACTTTGTACTGTAGCCCGGAATCCAGGGTTTTCACCCCTTTTTTATTTTTATTTTCCGCAAGAAACGCCTCACCGGCTGCCTTGTTTTCCGCGGCTTTTTTGCCTTGTGCCTCCATCTGCTTCTGCTGGGCCATGGCCTGGAATTCCATCAGGGTTTCCTTCATTTTTTCCGGTGTCATGGATGTCTCTCCTGCCAGGCTGTCTTTCATCCCCTGTAAAAACAGTTCCGGATTGATGTCAAAACTGTCTTTCAACCGGGTGGTGATGTCATATCCAATGGCATAACTGATCCGGTCATGTGCCCCTGCTTTGTGTAATTCCGGTTCAGCAGTGTCTTCATTGGCCCATACAAAAGCCGGCAGCGAAAACAGAGCTGCCGCCAGTATCACAGCCATAAATTGTTTTTTCAGTGTCATGTAAAAAATCCTTTTTATTGATAGGGTGGTAAAAAAAATATAGTGATAACAGAAATTGTTGAAAATAACAATGCCTGCCGCCATCCTGGAGAGCCCCAGCCAGTCCAGAAATGCGGCAAACGCGTCATATCGTTTGAGGCCGTATAGGAAACGGCCCGGGTGCCAGTCGGAGGTATGGAGCATTTTCATGGCAGGAACAATCGGGAAAGAGGCCGGCCTGCGGCATATCCTTTTGCAAAATGTTGATGAATCACCGGAATACCGGCAAATTTGAGGCACGGCTCCGTCCATCGGTACAACGCCCCTGCGCCATATCGGGACACCCCCAGATCCAGACACATGCCGGCCAGAGACCGTTTATACACAGACAAAGCCCCCTTTTTTTCCTCCAGGGCCCGGTGGATAGCGGCCGCTGCAGCCCGGCCGGAGGTCACGGCAAAATAGATACCTTCCCCGAAAATGGATTCGGCAAACCCGGCGGCATCCCCGGCCAGCAGAACCCGTCCGGCCCCCGGGCTTTGGAACCCATGCCCGCCGCCGGTACCGATGGGATAACCTGTGATGTCTGTCAATGCATCAGTGCCCAGGCGTTCCCCTGCAAAGACGGCCAGGTTCCGGACCGATACCGGCGGTTTTTCATGGCTGAATATACCGATGTTGATGTGCGTTTTTTTAGGAAAAATCCAGTAATACCCGGGCAGCTTCCGGAAAAAAGCAAATGCCATGGACTCCTGATCCGGCCGGTTTAACTGAACGTTGGCCTCCAGACCGTGTATTTTCCGTATCGGGTATGGCCTGCCCTGCCGGTTGAGCAGGGCCCGGACCCGGGAGTTGGCACCATCCGCCCCGATCACATAGGATGCGGTCAGCGGCCCTGCAGAGGTGTGAAGGGTCACGGCACCCCTTTGCTGAACCAGGGCCTGGATGCGGTCCACGATTTGAAACCGGGCCCCGGCGGCCCGGGCTTGATTCAGGCAGAACAGATCCAGATCTTCCCGCTGTGTCATATGGCACAACGCCCGGTTTGCTTTGATGGTAAAAAAGGAACCATCCGGCCGGTGTATCACCATCTTGCTAAAGCTGCGCTCGATCAGTCCTGAAATATCATACGCATAGCGGTCAACGGCCCTGGGAGTCAGCCCGCCGGCACAGGCTTTTTTGCGGGGAAAGGGTTTCCGGTCCAGCAGAAGCACGGAATACCCGGCTGAAACCAGATCAAATCCCGCAGCGGTTCCAGCCGGTCCGGCCCCAGCAATGATCACATCATAGGTCATATGATCCTTTTAACAGCCCGCTCAAGCCGGACCCGATGACAATGAAAGCCCTCCAGGGCATTTTTGACTTCCTGGTTGATGGCCCGATAATATGTCAGGGTGCTTTCCCAGTTCATGCCCCCCAGCAGTCCGATTGTTTTCACAGGCTGTTTCCTCTTCAATTTCTCTTTAAAAGTTGTAACACCATTCAACGGCCCGTTCAACCGGAATTCCGATGAAAATCACTCCTTGTTCAGCAACCGGCATGCATTGATGAATTGCCCTTTCAAATTTTGCCGTTGCGTGATAAACATCTTTGTTCAAACAAAGTCCGGGTCAACACAGAGAAACGGAGATTCAGGTCCCGGGCATAATGAGTCTTTTTTTTCAGCAATAAGGCCCGATTTTTTCATATCATGAAATCCGGAACCATCAAATCCGACCTGATTCTGCTGCTGACCGCATCCATCTGGGGGCTGGCATTTGTGGCCCAGCGGGTGGGTATGGCGCATGTGGGACCGTTTACATTCAACGGACTCCGTTTTCTGCTGGGCGGCCTGTCTTTGCTTCCGTTTGTGTGGATGTCCAGGAAAAAGGTCTATGACGGCAGTGATGGAGACCTGATAAAATCCGGCATGGTGTCGGGCGTGGTGCTGTTTGCAGGCATCTCTTTTCAACAGGTGGGCATTGTGCACACCACCGCGGGCAAGGCCGGGTTTATCACAGGTCTCTATGTGGTGATGGTGCCGATTATCGGCCTTTTTCTCCGTCAGACCAGAACCGGGGCCGGCACCTGGCTGGGCGCTGTTCTGGCCAGCATCGGCATGTACCTGCTCAGCGTCAACCGGAACATGGATATTAATTTCGGTGATCTGCTGGTGTTTTTTTCCGCCGTTTGTTTTGCTTTTCACCTGATCATCATCGAGCGGCTCTGCACCCGGTTCAGCACAGCAACCCTGTCCCTGGTCCAGTGTGTTGTCTGCTCGGTTCTCAGTCTGTGTGTGGCTGCGGTGTTTGAAACATTTGTGCTGGCCGATATTCTCAAGATCACCGTTCCATTGATCTATGGCGGGGTGTTTTCCGTGGGGGTGGCCTATTCACTGCAGATTTACGGGCAGAAAAACAGCCCGGCGTCCCATGCCGCCATTATTCTGTGTCTGGAATCGGTGGTGGCGGCCATCGGCGGATGGATTATATTAAATGAAATCCTGTCGGGGCGGGCCATTTTCGGGTGTGTATTGATGCTGGCCGGCATGCTCGTCTCCCAGCTGTATACCGTCAAAAAAAATACAGCTTAACCGGATAACCGGGTTTCTACAGATCAAAGGCTGGAGGGACTCCAGGCAGATGCTGACAACCCTGTTGACAAAATAAGGTGGGCTGTATATAAATAAAAATTACACCCGTGCAGATTGCGGTGGCGGACTGGGGGAGCCGGGGAGCCGGCTGAGAGGAAACAATATCACTGTTTCGACCCCTGGAACCTGATCCAGGTCATACTGGCGAAGGAAAGTCGATTCAACTCTTACTTTTCCTGCGGGTTCTTCTGCCCGACCCATAACCCCGTCCCGCCGATTTTAAACCCTGTCACAGGATGTCAGGAGCGTATGTGATGCTCCAGGTAACCGACCTGGCAAAATATTATAATGGACAGCCGGTGTTTTCAGGATTCGACCTGCATTTGCCGGCCGGGCGGTTCCAGGTACTGCTGGGGCCTTCAGGATGCGGCAAAACCACGCTGTTCAACACCCTCACCGGTGTAACCCCGAAAGATGAGGGGACCATCACCTGGCAGGGCGAAACCGTACCTCACCTGGGAAACCTGTGTGCCTACATGCACCAGAAAGACCTTCTGCTGCCTTGGTTCTCACTGATGGAGAACGCCCTGCTGCCGGTCAGAACCAGGGGGGGGGATATGGAAACCGCGCGGGACCGGGCAGGGCAGTTATTTATCCGCCTGGGACTTGGGGGGTATGAATCCCATCGGCCGGACCAGGTATCCGGGGGCATGCGCCAGCGGTGCGCCCTGGTCAGAACCCTGATGTTCGACCGGGACCTGATCCTGCTGGATGAACCCCTGTCCGCCCTGGACGCCATCACCCGGCAGCGGCACCAGCATCTGCTTCTGCTGCTCCAGACCGAATTCGGCAAAACCATTCTCATGATCACCCATGATGTAGACGAAGCCCTGCTGCTGGCGGATGATATTTTTCTGTTGACCCCCATGCCCATGACCCGTTTTCGCCGGTTTTCTCCGGAAATGCCCAAACCCCGGGCATTTGACGATACAAAGCTGCTGCACACCAAGGCCGTGATCCTGGGCCACCTGGAAAGGGGGGGGGTGTCATGAACCGGGCCGGTTTTTCTGCTGCGCTAGTGGTCTGCCTGCTGCTGGGAATCTGGGAAGGCGCGGTACGGATATCGGAAATCCCGGTGTTTATTCTGCCCCCTCCCTCCCAAATCGGATGGGTGGCGATTGTAAAAGCCCCCCTGATCCTGCCCCATGCCGCGGTCACAGGTGCCGAAATCTGCCTGGGCGTTCTTCTGGCCCTGGCGACGGCAGTGCCCCTGGCGGTTGCCATGTTTGCAAAACCGCTGCTGGAAAGGGCATTGTCTCCGTTTCTGGTGGCATCCCAGGCTATCCCGGTGTTTGCCCTGGCCCCGCTGCTGGTGATCTGGCTGGGATACGGCATGGCCTCCAAGGTCTTCATGGCCTGGATCATCATTTTTTTTCCCATCACCGTGAGCCTGCTCCAGGGGTTAAAATCATGCGATTCTGAATACCGGACCCTGTTCATCCTCATGGGATCCCCTTTTTTCAAAACCCTGGGCCTGCTCTACTGGCCCTGGGCGCTGCCCCAGTTTTTTGCAGGTCTCCGGGTAGGGGTATCCGTGGCTACCATCGGGGCGGTGATCGGCGAATGGGTGGGAGCCCAGCAGGGGCTGGGGTTTCTCATGATTCAGTCCAATGCCAGGCTGCAGACGCCGCTGGTGTTTGCAGCCATCCTCTGGCTTGCGGCCATGGGGCTGTTCCTGTGGGGGCTGGTGGGAATGCTTGAAAAAAAAATCATCACCTGGAAATCTTGAAAAGGAAATCACATCATGAAACACCTGCTTGCAAGCCTTTTTTGCCTGATTTTCGCTCTGGTCGCAGCACCCTTTGCACCAGCGGATCAGGCTGCGGTTCCGTCATCCACCCCTCAATCGCTGCGGCTGATGCTGGACTGGTTCCCCAATGTAGATCATCTGCCCATTTATGTGGCCCAGGAAAAAGGGTATTTCAAAGAGCAGGGTATTTCTGTAGAGATCATTTCTCCGTCTGAGACCGCAGATGCCCTGAAACTGGCCGCCATCGGCAATGTGGATCTGGCCGTATCCTACCAGCCCCAGACCATTATTGCCGCAGACCAGGGCCTGGCCCTGAAAGTGGTGGCGCCTCTGGTCCGGCACCCTCTGACCACACTTTTGTTTCTGGCGGACACAGGCGTTGAACATCCCACGGATCTGTCCGGAAAAAAAATCGGGTATACCGTACCCGGTCTCATGGATGTGCTTCTGGACGCTTTTGCAGCCATCAACCGGATCGAGAATCATATCCCGGTAAATGTGGGGTTCACCATTCTGCCGGCCCTGGCATCGGGAAAAGTGGCTGCGGTCATGGGGCCGTTTAAGACCTATGAAACCGTGGGTATGGCACAGCACGGATACACGGCCGCATTTTTTGAACTGGAAAAATGGGGAATCCCGGATTATGAGGAGCTGATTTTCGTATGCAGCCCGACCACGCTGGAAAATAAACTTACGGCCATCAAGGGATTTGTCCTGGCCATGGAAAAGGCCTTTGTGCATGTGGAAACATCTCCGGAAAAATCCCTGGCCCTGTACCTGGGTGCCGTGCCCCAGGCAGACCGGACAATAGAGGCGGACGCCTTTGCCCTGACCCGGCCCTATTTTGCCAAAACGCTGGGCCATGATCCGGACAAATGGCAATCGTTTGCCGATTTTGCCCTGACCCACGGGCTCATTCAGAACCCGGTGGATGCGGTCCATTTGATCCACATCTGGCAATAACAACCATTGGGGGTCAGCCCCCACCAAGGAGGACGTATGACAATCACCCCGAAAACCATATTTCTTGATGTAGAGGCCATTCGAAAAAAATCCCCCCTGGTCCACAATATCACCAATTTCGTGGTCATGAACAACACGGCCAACGCCCTGCTGGCCCTGGGGGCTTCCCCGGTGATGGCCCATGCCCAGGCGGAAGTGGCGGATATGACCGGCATTTCCGGGGCACTTGTAATCAATATCGGCACATTGAGTGATCCCTGGATTGACGCCATGTTCATGGCAGCCCAGGCCGCATTGGACAAACAGATTCCCATGGTGCTGGACCCGGTCGGGGCCGGCGCTACCCCCTACCGCACCCGGACGGCGAAAACCCTGATGCAGCGGTTCAAACCCGCTGTCATCCGGGGCAACGGCTCGGAAATCCTGGCCCTGGGCAACCCGGATGCCATCACCAAGGGGGTTGACAGTATCAGCAAAGCGGATCTTGCCGTTGATACGGCGGTGTCGATCAGCCGGGAACACGGCAGTGTCGTCTGCATTACCGGAGAAACCGACTATATCGTCAAAAACAATGACATCATCAAAATCAGAAACGGCCATGCCATGATGCCCCGGGTCACAGGACTGGGGTGCACGGCATCAGCCCTGTGCGGTGCGTTTGCCGCGGTCAATTCAGATCCGGTTCAGGCCGCTGCCCATGCCTTGGCTGTCATGGGGATTGCCGGAGAAATGGCCGGCCGCACCGCCTCAGGACCGGGCAGCTTTCAGGTGCAGTTTCTGGATGCCCTGTACCAGATGACCGAAACCGACATTCAGCAGCGGTTCAAGGCGTAACCACATGCGCGGCGTTTATCTGGTCACCGACCGGCCTCTGTGCCTGGGCAGGTCCCTGACATCCATTGTGGCGGATGCGGTCCGGGCCGGCATCGCCTGTGTGCAGCTTCGGGAAAAAAATGCATCCACCCGGGATTTTCTGAACCAGGCCCTGGCCCTGAAACCGATGCTGGCTTCTGCGGGCATCCCGTTGATCATCAACGACCGGGTGGACATCGCTCTGGCGGCCGAAGCCGACGGGGTTCATCTGGGCCAGAGCGATATGCCGTATGCCGAGGCCCGGAAGCTTCTGGGTCCGGATGCGGTCATCGGGCTGTCCGTGGAGAACTGGGCGGATGTGGAAGCGGCACAGGACCTGGATGTGAATTACCTGGGTGTCAGCCCCATTTTTGCCACACCTACCAAAACCGATACCCAGGCCCCCTGGGGTCTGGGAGGCCTGGCCCGGATCCGGGCATTTTCCCGGCACTCCCTGGTGGCCATAGGTGGATTGAATGCAGCGAATGCACCGGATATCATTCAGGCCGGGGCAGATGCCGTGGCCGTCGTGTCCGCCATCTGTTCGGCCGAAGATCCGTTTGCAGCGGCCCGGAACCTGGTATACTGTTTTGATTCATCCACAGACAAGGAGACCCCTACATGAAAACCTATTACCGGGCCCTGACCATTGCCGGATCCGACTGCGGCGGCGGTGCAGGCATCCAGGCGGATCTGAAAACCTTTTCCGCATTGAAGTGCTTCGGCATGTCGGTCATTACAGCCCTCACCGCACAGAATACCCGGGAAGTGACCGGGATATTTCCGGTTCCGCCGGACTTCATCGGCCAACAGATAGACGCGGTTCTGTCGGATATCGGTACCGATGCCGTCAAAATCGGAATGCTCCATTCCCCGGAGGTGATAGATACCGTGGCCCGGCACCTGAAAAAATGGAACGTGAGCAACCTGGTTCTGGACCCGGTCATGGTGGCCAAAAGCGGTGACAAGCTGCTCCAGGACGATGCCGTGGCCGCATTGAAGCAGACGCTGATTCCGTTGGCAGGCATCATCACGCCGAACCTGCCGGAAGCCTCAGTGCTTTTAGGCCGAACCGTCACCACCCGGCCCGACATGGATAAAGCGGTCCGGGATCTGGCGGATCTGGGATGTCCCCATGTCCTGCTCAAGGGGGGGCACCTGGATGATTCCGGCAGCCATGACCTTCTGTTTTCCGCTGACACCGGTCAGTTGCGTGTACTGCCTGGAAAACGGATTCAGACCCCCAATTCCCATGGTACCGGATGCACGTTGTCCTCGGCCATCTGCGCGGGGCTGGCCCGGGGGATGGATGTGCCAGCAGCTGTAGAAAATGCCAAAACCTATATCACCGGTGCTCTGACTGCCGGGGCTGATTTTTCAATCGGTCACGGTCATGGTCCGGTGCACCATTTTCACGCACTCTGGCACGACCGGTGATGACTGTCAAAAAAACACCCCCTTTGTTGACATGAACCGGCACCTGGTTCTATAACGATGATATTTTTCTTCTTGAAAGCGCGGCCGCCGTGGCAATGCCCGGCACCAGACCGACCAGCAACTCTAATTAGTTACATAAAAGGGGGCACATGATTGCATACTTTAACGGCCGGTACATGCCAAAAGAGGATATCTGTATCCCTGTGGATGACCGGGGATTTTTGTTCAGTGACAGCCTGTATGAAGTGATCCGGCATTATCCCGGCGGACTGTTCAGACCGGACGCCCATATCCGGCGCCTGAATCACGGCGCAGGTCATCTGGCGCTTATCTGCGGAGATTTTTCTTACCTGGTCCCTGTCGCCGAGGACCTTATTCACCGGAACCATCTCGAATCACAGGATGCACTGGTCTATATCCATGTGACCCGGGGATGTGCGCCTCGGAACCATCCTTTTCCAATCCCGTCTCCGGAACCCACGATATATGTGTGTGTCTCCCCCTTTGATACCGCGGGAAAAGACCGCCAGAGGGAAACCGGCATTCATGCCATTACCGTCCCGGACATCCGATGGTCCCGGTGTGACATGAAAACCACCGGATTGACCGCCAATGTGCTGGCCAACCAGAAAGCCGCTGAAAATGGGGCGGCGGAAGCCATTTTCGTTCGAGACGGGGTGTTGATGGAAGGCACCCACGCCAATTTCATGGCCGTGTTTGACGACACCGTAACCACAGCCCCGCTGTCCAATTACATCCTGGGAGGCATCACCCGGGAAACCGTGCTGGAACTTTGCCGGCACCTGGGTATCCGCACATCGGAATCGCCCGTATATGCGACCCGTGTTCACCTGGCATCGGAACTGATGGTGACCGGCACCACTCTGGAAGTGACGCCTATTGTCACCCTGGATGGCCGGCCGGTGGGAACCGGCATGCCCGGCCCGACAGTCAGAAAGCTCCAGACCGCCTTCAAAGAACGCATTTCGTTTTGAGGTTGACTAATGAATCTGCTTCTTTTATAGATATCAGACAGTTGAACACATCCGATTCTCAGTACCGGCGGTCGCCAAAGACCGCCCGCCCTTACTGAGGGCTTGATGGCCATATAGCTATCCCGGAGAACACCCCCATGTCACCAGAATCTGACAGGCCGGTCACAATTTTGAACCGATTAAAAAAATTCATTTTTTCCAGACAGCCAGGCAGGGAGCAATCTCTTTACCACCGCCTGAACCTTATCTTTGCCTTTTTTTTCCTGGTACCCACATTCGGCCTGCTTTATTTTCTGTTCACCTATGATTTGTTGGGGGACCAGTATATCCCTTTTTTCTTTTTGGCATTTTTAAGCTGTTCTCTGGCTGGATTCATCACCCTGCGGTTGGTATTTGAGAAAATTTCCCGGCTGTCAAACAACCTGACCCAGACCCTTGAAAAAGAATTTGAAACCGATGGTATCTGCAAGGGATCTGATGAAGTGAACAACATTTCCAAAAGTATCGCTCTGTTCGAAAAGCGGCTGCAACAAACCTTTTCCCAACTGGAACAAAAGGTCACGGACATCAGTATTCTCAAGGAATTGTCCGACTTGTGCTATGTGACATTTGACCCGGAAGAGCTGCTCTATATCACCCTTGAACGGGGTTTGAAAATCTGCAACGCCGATATCGGTTCCATTCTCATTCTGGAAAACCTGCCGGAAAAACACTTTGTGGTCAAGGCCAGCATCGGCCAGGAAAAAAAACTGACCATCGGCGACACAATCGATTTTCAAACCAGTGTGGCCAAATACGCCGTCATCAACAAAGCACCGTTTGTGGTGGAAGATATTGAACAAGACTCACGCCTGGGCCGAATCAACAGATCTCAGTACGCTTCAAAATCTTTTGTATGCGTGCCCATCAAAACCATCCGGGACATCATCGGGGTCATGACCATCGCCCGTAAAAAAAACCCTGCGGTTTTTACATTCGAGGATGTTGAAGCTCTGATTCCACTGGTATCCAATGCCGCTTTTACCTATGAAAACCTCCGACTTCTCAACGAACTGGAATATGCCGCTCAAAAGGGAAAATATCTGTCCCGGCTGTTGTCGACCATCAATTCCAGCATGCAGAACAATGAGCTGTACCAGAGCCTTTTAAAAGACACCATGCGTATGATTCCTTTGTGTGGATCAGTGCTTCTGCTCAAGGATACCAGTCTCCCGGATGAGGTTGTGGTCATCGATTTCCACTCAAAAAACAAACCCCATCTGAAGCGGGGGCAGAATTTTACCTGCAAGGGCTCTGTCCTGGAAACCGTGTTTACCCGGGAAGATACCCTGGTAGTGGAAGATCTGACCATGGAAAATCTGACCACGCCGCTGGAGCAGAAACTGCTCTTGTCCCATGGTGGCAATGCCGCCGTGATTCATCCGCTGATCAATTCCGGGAAGATGAACGGATGTGTTGCGTTTATCCATGAAAACGGGGAAGATGTTTTAAAATACCTGGATCTGACCCAGCTGGTCTCCAGCTTATTCGCCCTGGCCATGGAAAAAAGCACTCTTTCGATATCCGCAAGGCAGCGGGCCAGTGAACTGTCCACCATCAAGCAGATCGGCAGTGTCCTGGCTTCCTCCACCTTTGATATTGAACAGGTCCTCACCTATACCATGGATATGATTCGTGTCGCCATGCAGGTGGAAGCGGGATCTTTGATGCTGATTGAAGACAACCTTCTGAAAATGAAAACTGCCTTCAACGTAAACATGGAAAACCTGACCGATTTTTCCATTCAACTGGGTCAGGGCATTGCCGGGCATGTGGCAGCCAAAGGAGACTGTATCATCGATAATCATGTCCAGGATGCCACCCTGTTTTTTTCCGCCATAGCCAAAGCCACCGGTTTCACCACCCGGTCGGTGCTGTGTGTACCCATGATATCTCAGGGCCGGGTCATCGGGGTCATCGAGGTGCTCAACAAAAAAAACGGGCATTTTTTCGCCGAAGATCAGCAGTTGCTTCAATCCATTGCTTCTTCGGTTTCCATTGCCATTGAAAACTCCCGTCTTTACAAAGAAACATTGGCCAGCGCCGACCAGGAGAGGGCCATTCGGCAAATCTTTCAAAAATTTGTGCCCAAGGCCATCGTGGAAAAAATTGTCCATGGTGACGTTCAATCCCAGGCCCTGATGGAAGAGTTCAAAACCGTGACGCTCCTGAATGTGGATTTGAGAAATTTTTCCAGAATGGCGGCCACCATCGGACCCCAGAAAACCGTGTCTGCATTGAATTCGTTTTTTTCGACCATGGGTGAAATCATCTTTGCCCATCAGGGCATTGTGGACAAGTACCTGGGAGATGGCTTTCTGGCCCTTTTCGGTGCGCCGCTGGCCACTATTTCCGATGCGGACAATGCCGTTTCGGCCGCCCTTGAAATGAAACAGGCCCTGACGGATCTCAATGCCGATCTGAAAGAAAAAATGGATATCACTGTACACATCGGTATCAGCATTCACACCGGAGAAGTGGTGGTGGGGAATATCGGATTTGACAAAAAAATGGATTATACCGTCATCGGAGATGCGGTCAACTCGGTTTTCAATATTCAGGAGTTGACCCGACATTTACCGGATGTCATCCTGGTCAGCGAAAAAACCATCAAGTCCCTGCGGCATCCCGTCAAAGTCAATGAAATAAAAATCCCTGGAGAAAACACCAAAGTTGAAGGACTCAACATCTTTGAGCTGATTTCCCAAACCCGAGAGGATCACAATCATTCACCATGACCCTTGCACTGATCCCGCTGCTCCCCTTACTGGGCGCTTTTATTCCCTGTATATTTCAAAACCGCCATCTCAATGCCGCTTCAGCCGGCCTTATCGCAGGAATCTCCCTGGTACTGCTTCTTCTTCAGACCCCTCTGGTATTTACCGGTGAAATACCTGTTTACACGCGGTCCTGGATCCCTGCCATTGGGCTTACCTTCGCCTTTCGTGTCAGCGGATTCGGGTTTCTGTTCGCACTGCTGGTATTGGGGATCGGCCTGCTCATCGTGCTGTATGCCAGGTATTACATTGCAACGGAAGATCCCATGGGCCGATTCTATACCTACCTGCTGCTGTTCATGGGATCCATGCTGGGCATTGTGCTTTCGGAAAACCTGATACTGCTCATGGTATTCTGGGAACTGACGAGTATCAGTTCCTTTCTGCTGATCGGTTTCTGGCGCCACCGGGCCGATGCCCGGCAGGGCGCGTTCATGGCACTGGTGATCACCGGCGGGGGCGGATTTGCCATGCTGGCCGGCTTTCTTCTGCTGGGCCGCATCGTGGGCAGTTTCGAACTGACAGACATTCTGGCGGCCAAAGAAATCGTCCATGCCCATCCCCTGTATCCCATCACCCTGGTCCTGATTCTGACCGGTGCCTTCACCAAATCCGCCCAGTTCCCATTTCAGTTCTGGCTGCCCCATGCCATGGCCGCACCCACGCCGGTGAGCGCCTTTCTGCATTCCGCCACCATGGTCAAGGCCGGGGTGTTTCTGCTGGCCCTGATGGTGCCGGTGCTGGGGGGCAGCGCACTGTGGTTCTATATGGTCAGCCTCACCGGCCTGATCACATTGATGTTCGCCGCGTACATGGCCATGTTCAAGGATGATCTCAAGGGACTGCTGGCCTATTCCACGGTGAGCCACCTGGGGCTGATCACGCTGCTGCTGGGAATCGGCTCCCCGATGGCGGTCGTTGCCGCCGTGTTTCACATTTTCAACCACGCTGCCTTCAAGGCCGGTCTGTTCATGCTGGCCGGGATTATTGACCATGAAACCGGGACCCGTGATATTCAGCGCCTTTCCGGATTGAAAAAGGCAATGCCGGTGACGGCCGTCCTGACCCTCATCGGATGCGGCGGCATGGCAGGGGTTCCCCTGTTCAACGGATTTCTGAGCAAAGAGATGTTTCTGGCGGAAACCCTGGGGCCCGGCCTGACAGGTGCCATGGGCTGGATCGTGCCGCTGGGGTCTGTCCTGGCTGCCGTGTTTGCCGTGGCCTATTCCATCCGCATGCTGCACGGGGTGTTCTGGGGACAGCCGGCAGCAGACCTGCCACGATCCCCCCATGAACCCCCTGTGGGCATGATCCTGTCTCCGGGATTTCTCATGGCCGTGTGCATCCTGGTGGGAGTTTTTCCGGCGTTTTTTGCCGGTCCGCTGATCCAGGCCGGGGCGGGGGCCATCCTGGGACCGGATATGCCGGACTACCACCTGGCTGTCTGGCATGGATTCAATATGGCCCTGGTGATGAGCATGGTCGCCCTGGCAGGCGGGGTGGTGTTTTACCGGCAGCGGGAAAAACTTTTTGATGCCCATGTGTGGTGTCTGCGATACCTGGACGGCAAAACCCTGTTCGAATCCCTGGTTGCCTGGCTGATTCAGGCCGGAAACCGGCTCATCCGGTTTCTGGAAAACGGGTCACTGCAGCGCTACCTTTTTGTGTTCATCACTGCCACCCTGGTGCTGGGAGCCATCCCGTTTGCCGTTTCCAGGACCCCGCTTCTGGGGCCGGTGCCCATAACTCCCCTGGACCCGGCCACCCTGGTCATGGGCCTGATTCTGATCATCGGTGCCGTGGCCACTGTCAAAACCCACCGGAACCGGATTCTGGCCATCATCATGCTGAGCACGGTGGGCCTGGTGGTGGCCCTGGCGTTCACCCGGTTTTCCGCCCCGGACCTGGCCCTGACCCAGATCTCGGTGGAGGTGGTGACCATTATTCTGCTGATGATGGCCCTGCACCTGCTTCCCACCACCACGCCAAAGGAATCATCAAAAACCAGACAATGGCGGGACGGTTTCCTGTCGGTCCTGGCCGGCGGCGGTGCGGCCGCCCTGGCCATGGCCATTCTCACCCGCCCCTATGACACCATATCCGATTTCTTTCTGGCTGAAAGTGTTCCCGGCGGCGGGGGCACCAATGTGGTGAACGTCATCCTGGTGGATTTCAGGGGATTTGACACCATGGGGGAGATCACGGTACTGGCCATCGCCGGCCTGATCATTTATGCGCTGCTGCATGGATTTGAACGCAAAGCCCCGGCAACCGATGATATGGGGCGTCCCTGGACCCGGGACCGGTTTCCCATGATCCTGGCCTATATCATCCGGCCGCTTCTGCCCCTGGCCCTGCTGTTTTCCGCTTATATTTTCCTGCGGGGCCACAATGACCCCGGCGGCGGCTTCATCGCGGGTCTTATCACCGCCACGGTGCTGACCCTGCAGTACATTGCCAGCGGCATTGTCTGGACCCGGCCCCGCCTGCATTACGACAACCACATCATCATGGCCCTGGGACTGATACTGGCCCTGGGCACCGGCCTGACCAGCTGGGCCCTCAATTACCCGTTTTTGACCAGCACCTATGAATATGTCAGGCTGCCGTTGATCGGCAAATTTGAAATTGCCAGTGCCATGGTCTTTGATATGGGCGTATTTCTGGTGGTGGTGGGGTCGGTGATGCTGATGCTGGTCAAACTGGGCTCCATCAATTCCGAGGATGCCCGGACGGTATCCTTCTCAGCCCGTCTGGATGAAACCCTGGATAATAAACCCATTGAAAAGGAGGCCCATTGATGGAATGGCTGGTATCGGCATGTTTCGGGGTCATGACCGCCTGCGGGGTTTATCTGGTGCTGCGGGCACGCACCTTCCCCGTGATTCTGGGCCTGACCCTGATGGGGTATGCCGTTAACCTGTTTCTGTTTCTCACCGGCCGTCTGCACACCCACCTGCCGGCCATTATTTCCGGAAATCAGACCCGGTATACAGACCCCCTTCCCCAGGCCCTGGTGTTGACCGCCATTGTCATCGGGTTTGCCATGATCGCATTTGTGGTGGTGCTGTCTTTACGGGCCCTGGGTGAACTGGACACCGACCATGTCGACGGACGGCAGGAGAAGCGGCCCTCATGATCAATCATTTAATTGTCGTCCCTTTGCTGCTGCCCCTGCTCATGGGCACCCTCATTGTTCTGAACGCCAACCAGCCGATTTTCCGGCTTCGTATTCTGGGGCTCTCCAGCTGCCTGGCAGTCCTGATCATCACCTTTATCCTGCTTTTTCAAAGTGCGGATGGACCCATTCAGACCTATGTACTGGGAGACTGGCCCACTCCCTTCGGCATCGTGATGGTTCTGGACCGGCTCAGCGCCATGATGCTGTGTATAACCGCCCTGCTGGGCCTGTTGTGCCTGGCGCATGCCGTCCGGGGAACCGATCTTCAGGGCAAGAACTTCCACGCCCTGTTTCAATTCCAGCTGCTGGGGATCAACGGGGCCTTTCTGACCGGCGACATCTTCAACCTGTTCGTTTTTTTTGAGATCATGCTGCTGTCTTCATACGGCCTGGTGCTGCACGGGGGCGGAGGACTCCGGACCCGGGCCGGCATGCATTACGTCCTGCTCAACCTGGTGGGTTCCAGCATCTTTCTGGTGGGGGTGGGCATTCTCTACGCCGTTCTGGGTACCCTCAACATGGCGGATCTGGCAGTACGCATGTCACAGGCCCCGGCTGAAAATGCGGCCCTGCTCCAGGCGGCGGGATTGATTCTGTTCGCGGTGTTTGCCCTGAAAGCCGCCCTGCTTCCCCTGTGCTTCTGGCTGCCTGATGCCTACGGCTTTACCAGCGCCCCGGTGGCGGCCCTGTTTGCAGTCATGACCAAAGTCGGGGTGTATGTGATTCTCCGGGTGTACTGCCTGATTTTCAGTGAATTTGCCGGGGTCGGGGCCGGTCTCCTGAGCAACTGGCTTTTACCCGCCGCCCTGATCACCCTGGCGGTCGGGGTCGCCGGCGTGACAGGCAGCCGGGACCTGCGGCGGATCACCGCCTGGCTGGTCATTGTGTCCGTGGGCACGTTGCTGGCCGTGATCGGCACCTTTCAAAGGGAGACCATTGCCGCCGCCATTGTATATCTGCCCCATACCACGTTCATGACCGCGGCAATGTTTCTGGTGGCGGACCTGATCGGGCGTCAGCGGCCGGATGCCGGATCAGGACTGGTCCCGGACCGGCCGGTAAGACAACCCACCCTGCTGGGGCTGATGTTCCTCACCGCTGCCGTAGCCATTGGGGGACTGCCCCCCCTGAGTGGATTTTTCGCCAAGGTGATGATGCTCATAATGGTCAAAGACAGTGCCGGAACCCCATGGATCTGGGGCCTGGTCCTGGGCGGGGGGTTGCTGGCCCTGGTGGCACTGGGACGGACGGGCATCCTCTTCTTCTGGAAACTGCTGCCGGTGAACGAACCAGGGGACGCCCCTGAAAATTCCCATGCCCCTGTTCCTGTCTATGCCTTGGCAGATGTGTTTCCGGTTGCGTTCCTGCTGGGCATCAGCCCGCTGCTGGTTTTTTTCGGCGGCCAAATCACGGAGTTTGCCTTTGCCGCCGCCGACCATGTTATCAACCCTGTTCACTATATTGAGGCGGTACTTGGGCCGGACCGGTCTTTCCCGCTGATGTATTCTCTGGGAGGTCAATAATGCCGAAATACCGCAGATCCTCTGTTCCCGGTAACCGCTGGTTTCCCCATCCCCTGCTGAGCCTGGTGTTGATTGGTGTCTGGCTGTTTCTGGTGAATACCATCACTTTCGGTCACCTGTTTCTGGGCACGCTGCTGGGCATTGCCATTCCCTGGTTCACCAACCGGGTCTGGCCGGAACGGCCGAAAATTGCAAAGCCTTTCCTGCTGTTCCGGTTTTTCTTCATCACCTTTGTGACCGATGTGATTGTCGCCAATATCACGGTGGTGCGCCTGTTTCTCCTGCCCGACATTTCCCGGCTGCGGCCCCGCTTCATTGAAATCCCTTTGGACACCCAGGACCCCATGGTGATCACCATCCTTGCCAGCGTGATCTCACTGACCCCGGGGACCGTATCAGCGGAAGTAAGTGAAGATCAAAAGACCCTGATTGTCCACGGGCTGGACGTGGCCGATGAAACACTTGCAGTGCAGACCATCAAAACCCGTTATGAAGCCCCTTTAAAGGAGATATTTTCATGTTGAGCTTTGCCATACCCATTGCCTTTGCCCTGCTGACAGCGGCCCAGCTGCTGAACCTTTACCGCCTGCTCAAGGGCCCGAGCCTTCTGGATCGGATACTGGCCCTGGATACCATGTATATCGATGCCATTGCCATGTTTATCCTGATGGGCATCTATTTTCATTCCAGCGTCTATTTTGAGGCGGCCCTGATTATTGCCGTCATGGGATTTATCGGCACCGTGGCCACCAGCAAATTCCTCATGCGCGGCGATATTCTCGAATAACCTTAGAGAACAAAAGGATATCCAATGATCTTTGTGATTGAACTGCTGGTGTCATTTTTCCTGGTCGTGGGGGCGTTCTTCGCCATGGCCGGATCCCTGGGCTCCTATCGACTGACCGACTTTTTCTCCCGCCTGCACGGTCCCACCAAATCCACGACCTTAGGGGTTGGCGGCATGGCCATCGCGTCTGCCATCTATTTTTCCTACTATGGGGAAGGCATCAGTTTTCACGAAGTGCTGATCACATTGTTTTTATTCATCACCGCCCCGGTGAGCGCACATTTCATGGCCAAAGCGGCCCGGCACCAGGGACTGCACCAGAACCCGGCTGAATCGAAAGCCCGTCAAAACCCGGCTGACTGAAAAGCGGAACAGCTTCTGCCTGGCGTTTGCCAGGCAGGAGCTGTTCTCTATTTATCCATTTCAACGAAGAAAACAGATCAGAATTTCATTCTCCTGTAATCATCATGGAGACCCAGGTACAGGCTGATCATCATGACGATCATGATCATGGTAAACGGCAGTCCCACACTCACAGCCACCGCCTGGATGGCGCCCAGCGCGTCAGAACCGCCTCCCACCAGCAGACAGGCGGCGATCAGGCCCTGAAGCGTGGCCCAGAACATCCGCTGGAACCGGGGGGCATCCATTTTGCCGCCGGCCGTAATGGAATCCACCACCAGGGAGCCGGAGTCGGATGAGGTGACAAAGAAAATCAGCACCAGACAGATACCCAGAAAGGACGTAATGCCGGTCAATGGCAGGTTCTCCAGCATCTGGAACATGGCCAGGGACACTTCCGTCAAACCTTTTTCCGCCAACGTGCCGATGCCGTTCTGGATCTGGAGCAACGCGTTGCCCCCGAATGCGGTCATCCAGACAATGGTCACCAGGGTGGGAACCATCAATACCGCTGCCATAAACTCACGGATGGTCCGGCCTTTGGAGATACGGGCGATGAACATGCCCACAAACGGTGCCCAGGAGATCCACCAGGCCCAGTAGAACACGGTCCAGCCTTTGTAAAATTTTTCATCCGGCCGGCCGATCCAGTTGCTCAGGGGAAAAATCCATTCCGCATACGAAACCGAGTTTTTGAACAATCCTGCAAAAAAATGCATCGTCGCACCCGCCAAAATCACGAACGCCAGCAGAACGACCGCCAGGACCATATTGATGTTGCTCAACAGCTTGACGCCGCCGTGAAGCCCTCTGTAAACAGAAAACAGGGCCACACCACTGACCACGGCAACAATGATCAGCTGAAGACCCAGGGTGTTGTCAAACCCGAACAGAAAATGAAGCCCGGATGCCGCCTGCTGAGCCCCGAACCCCAGAGAGGTGGCCAGACCGAAAATCGTAGCGATGACGGCAATGATGTCCACAATATGACCGGGCCAGCCCCAGGTTTTTTCGCCCAGAAGCGGGAAAAATGTGGAACGGATGGTCAACGGCAGGCCTTTGTTAAAGGCACAGAACCCTAATGCCAGGGCCGTGACCGCATAAATGGCCCAGGGATGGATTCCCCAGTGAAACAGGGTGGCGCCCATGGCGGCCCGGGCCGCTTCCGGGGTGTTGGGCAGGGTGTTCAGGGGAGTTCCCCACCAGTCCGTGTAATAGGCCACAGGTTCGGCCACACTCCAGAAACACAGACCGATGCCCATGCCGGCCGCAAACAGCATGGCAAACCAGGACATTCGGGTGAATTCCGGCCTGGCATCCGGCCCACCCAGACGAATTTTTCCGTGGGGCAGTACAATCAAAGCCAGACAGTATAAAACAAACAGGTTACCGGATATCATGAAAAACCAGTCAAAATTTTCTATGGTCCATGATTTGGAACCGTCAAACACCTTTTTGGCTTCTACCGGATTCCACAAGGTTAAAACAATAAAAACGACAACCAGAGACGCCACGACAAAAAAAACAGGATGCACATCCATCCCCCATTTTTTGATATTGTCCTGTCCGACCTGATAATCGGTATCAAACCTGTCTCTCATAAAAAAACAACTCCCTTCTCATAATAGGGTTAATCAAACGATCCCATTCTCAAAATCCACACAATTATTGATTACCGGTTATTTGACGGTCAGTACCGGACAATGGGCCTCCAGAATGACATACTGGGCCGTGGAACCGAACACCATCTTTTCAACTTTGGAGCGTTTCTTGATTCCAATGATGATCTCATCCACATCCTTTTCATAGGCATACTGGACAATATCCTCTCCCGGTGCCAGACCCCGGATCAGAATATGGACTTCGCTGTCAATGCCGTGTTTCTTGAACACCTCCTCCCGGATTTCGTTGAGGCGGTGCTCCAGCTCACGGATTTCCCGTTCTTTCATGTCCGGCTCACAGGTTCTGATCAGATACACATAGGCACCGGACTCCTTGGCCCGCTTCAATGCCTTGTCCAGTAATTTGGAAGTCGATGTATTTTTGTCATAGGCAACAAGTAGTTTCATGATGACCTTTTTTTCTAACAGTTATGGTTAAAAAATGCCGGAATCCTGTTGAAAGATTCCGGCAACTAAGTTTCAGGTCATAGCTTTTCGGTCAGCACAGGGACCACCTCAAATATGTCCCCCACAATACCGTAATCGCATTTGGCAAAAATCGGGGCATCCTTGTCCTCGTTGATGGCCACGATCACCTTGGAGGTTTTCATGCCGGCAAAATGCTGGACCGCGCCGGATACGCCGCAGGCGATATACAGCCGGGGAGACACTGTTTTTCCGGTCTGACCCACCTGCATGGAATGAGGGGCATACCCCGCGTCCACCGCCGCCCTGGAAGCACCCACGGCCGCACCGATCTTGGCGGCACACGCCTCCAGCATCTTGTAGTTTTCCGACGCCTTGATGGCCCGGCCCCCGGTGATGATGATCGGAGCTTCGGTGAGATCGATTTTGCCGGAATCTCCCTTTTTCACCTCTTTGATCACCAGCTTTCCCGGGTCGCTCACGTCCGCTGTGAACTCAGCGGTTTCTCCGGCGGCAGGGGCCGGTTTTGCTTCGATGGCATTGGGCCGCACCGTGGCCAGCAACACCTGTGCATCCACCTTGAGGGTGGCAAAGGTTTTGCCGGAAAAATGAGATTTTCTGGCAGTTTTCGCCTCAAGATCCAGCCCCACACAATCGGACACCATGGGCAGGTCCATCACTGCGGCCAGCCGCGCGAACAGGTCCTTGCCTGCAGCAGAAGCCGTTCCCAGAAGCGCTGCCAGATCGTATTCCCTGACAGCGGCAGCCAGTGCCTCGGCCATCAGATCCGGACTGGCGGTGATATCGCCTCCGGATGCCGACAGTTTCACGATTTGTGCGGCCCCATACTCGGCCAGTTTATCCTTCAGGCCTGCCGGGTCCGCATCGGTTACCAGCGCAATGATTTCCTGGCCTTGTGCAGCGGTCATCACCCCTAAAGAGGTGTCCTTGACCGCACCGTTTTCAGTTTCAATCAATATGCCAGTCCTGGCCATAACAACACTCTCCTTGTATTATAAAACCTTTTCATCTTCTTTGAGAACCCGGATCAGTTCAGTGACCTGGTCTTCCACAGATCCTTCAATCATTTTGGCACCGGATCTTTCCGGCACCGGTTCCAGTTTTTCCAGGGTCACGGCACCGGCTGATGCATCGATTCCCAGATCCGCCAGGGTCATCTGGTCAATTTTCTTTTTCTTGGCTTTCATGATATCGGGAAACTTCGGGTATCGGGGTTCGTTCAATCCTTTGGTGGCACCGATCACACACGGCAGTTTCATTTCAATCACCTGCTTGTCACCGCCGCCCACTTCCAGTTCCGCCACGGCTTTGCCGCCGTCCACCGTCAATTTACTGACCTCATTGACCACCGGTACACCGAGATATCCGGCCAGACGGTACTGGGTCTGAAAGGTTTCGGTATCCACGGATCCCTTACCGGTGAAAATGATATCCGGCAGTCCATCCTTTTCCAGGGCCGCCTTCAGGGCTTTGGCCGTCAGCGTTGCATCCAGAAACTGACTGTCAGTGGTCACCAGGATTCCTCTTTCCGCGCCCATGGCCAGGGCGGAGCGGATGGTGGCGTCTGCCCCGGGTTTTCCCACAGTGACGATCACCACTTCACCGCCGTTTTTCTCCACCAGTTTGACCGCCTCTTCAATGCCGTATTCATCATACGGATTGGCAACAAACTTGATTTCCGAATCCTTGAATCCGGCGTCACCCTCTATTTTGATGGTAGCGGCCGTGTCCGGCACATGTTTCACACACACACAGATTTTCATAGTTTAAACCTCAAACAATCAATATTAGCTTTTCATTTTTTCGTTTTTGGAATCATACAGGGGCATCGTCATTACTGTGGCACTGCGTTTGCGGCCCAGAATCTCTACATCCAGCCGGGTTCCCTCTTTGGCGTATTCAGATGGTACATACCCCAGGGCAATGCTTTTTTCAACCCTGTGTCCGTAACCGCCCGATGAAGTCATACCGACCCGCTCATCCCCGGCGAAAATCGGGTTGTATCCAAAGGCATCGGAATCCTTGGCTTCCACCACCAGGCATACCAGTTTCCGGGGGACACCTTCCTGTTTCTGTTTTTCCAGGCCTTTTTTGCCGATAAACTCCTTGTCCATTTTTACGGTCCAGGCCACATTGGTTTCAAGCGGGGTATGATGCACATTCATCTCACTCTTCCAGGCCAGATACCCTTTTTCCAGACGCATGGAATCCATGGCATGCATACCGATCAGCCGGATATCAAACTCAGTGCCCGCATTCATCAGATCATGGTACAGGGTGATCTGGTGCTGGATAGGATGAAAGATCTCAAACCCCAGTTCTCCCACGTAGTTCATGCGGTTCACCCGGCATTTGGTCCGGCCGATGAAAATCTCCTTTGAGGTACCGAATTTGAAAGCCTCTTTGGACACATCATCGTAGGCCACCTTTGCCAGCACGTCCCTGGATTTAGGACCTACCACTACCAGACACCCCATCTGGTAGGTCAGATCTTCCATGCATACGGAACCGTCTTTGGGCAGGTTTTCAATCATCCAGTGCTGATCGTGTTTTTTACCCACAGAAGCGGTCACACAGAAAAATTCGTTTTCATTGACCCGGGTTACGGTCATGTCGGTCTTGAAGTTGCCGTTGTGGTCCAGCATGGGGCTCAATGCGATGCGGCCGTCTTTTTCCGCTACTTTCTGGCAGGTCATCTTGTTGAGCCAGTCTTTGGCGCCGGGCCCCGAAATCTTTGTCTTGGCAAACCGTGTAAGATCGATGATGCCCACTTTTTCCATCACATGTTTGCATTCATTGCCCACATGTTTGAAGGCATTGGATCGTCTCCAGGAAGGTTCTTCATACCCGTCTTCTCCCTTGGGCGGAAAATAATTGGGGCATTCCCAGCCGTAATAGTCGCCAAACACGGCATTGGCCTGTTTCTGGTATTCATAGATCGGGCTGGTGCGGTTGGGACGGGCCGCATCCCGGAACTCGTTGGGATAAATGGTGGCGTAAAGACGCGGATAGGTATCTGCAATCTTTTCGGTGTTGTAGGCCCAGTTGGCATAGGAGCCGTAACGTCTTGAATCCATGGGCCACAGGTCGATCTCCGGTTCCCCGTTCATCATCCAGCCGGCCAGGTAATGACCGATGCCGCCGGCCTGGGTAATGCCGAAGCTGTATCCGCAGGCATGATAAAAGTTTTTCAAAGGTGCGGCCGGGCCCACCAGGGGGTCTCCGTTGGGGGTGTAGGTGATGGGACCGGCGGTAATGTGTTTGAACCCGGTGTCACCCAGAACAGGGAACCGGTCAATACCGGCCTGAATGCAGTCCGCAATGTTGTCCAGATCCGGATTCAGCTCTTCCTGTGCGTAATCCCAGGGCACCCCCCGACGCTTCCACTGCTGACCGTTGGCTTCATACATTCCCAGGATCAGGGAATCCATTTCCTGGCGCAGGTAAATGGATTTGTCCGGGTCCCGCACCAGGGGCAGGTATCCTTCGGCCTCGTCAATGGCCTGGATCTTTTCATACAGGATATGTGTGTGGGCGATGGCGATGGAGGGAATTTCCAGGCCCACCATTTTCGCCACCTCAGGCGCCCACAGGCCGGCGGCGTTCACCACATGTTCACAGGTGATATCGCCTTTATCGGTCTGAACCACCCATTCGCCGTTGGATTTCTGGTAGATGCCGGTCACCAGGGTGTGCAGATTGAATTCCACTCCGTTCTGCCGGGCTCCCTTGGCCATGGCCTGGGTCACGGAGTTGGGGTCCACATCCCCGTCATCCGGCCAATAAAGGCCGCCGATCAACCCGTCTATCTCCATGTACGGATGAAGCTTTTTCATTTCTTCCGGCGTGACATAAGACACATCCAGGCCAAGGCACCGGTTCATGGAATACGCATATCCCAGCTCATCCATGCGGCCCGGATTGTCGGCCGTGCGGATAGAACCGGTGGTATGCCAGCCGGCCGGCTGACCGGTCTCTTTTTCCAGTTCCTTGTAGATCTCGATACTTTTCTTGTTCACCTGGGTGCCGTAAAAATTGGAATGAAAAAAGGACACATTCCCTGCCGCCATCCAGGTGGAACCGGAGGTCAGCTCATGTTTTTCCACCAGGACCACATCGTCCTTCCAACCATATTTTGCCAGGTGATAGGCCACGGATACACCGATGACACCGCCACCGATCACGACCGCTCTTGCATTGGTTTTCATTTTTGTTCACTCTCCTTTGCTGTTTGATACACTAAACTTTTGCTTCTCTACCGTTTAAAAAATATCGCAACGCCCGGTTTTTGGGCTGCCGGATATGGGTGTCGTAAAAATAGGAAAAACCGCCGGGGTAATAGATCATCACCAGGATGAGCACCAGGGCGTAAATAACCAGGTTCAGTCCGGGCAGATTGGACAGGGTGGACCGGACAATTTCCATGAGAAAAATAAAGGGAAAGGCAATCACCGCACCGCCCCACAGGCTGCCCCGGCCGCCGATGTAAGCGACTGCCAGGACTTCCACGGTCTTGGATGTGTGCATCATGTCCGGAGTCAGAATGCCGTAGAAATGGGCGTAAAATCCACCCAGAATCCCTGCAATGGCACAGGACATGGTAAAATTGAATACCCGGTAGAATACCGGATCTATGCCGGATGTCCTGGCGGCATCCATGTTCTGGCCGATGGCCTGGAATGCCAGTCCCATTTTTGACCGCACCACCCATTTACATGCCAGGTATGTGAGATACACTAAAATAACGATCAAAAAATAAAACGGGAAATTGGATTCCGTCTCAAACAGGCGCGGGGTTCTGAGTCCCAGAGGTCCTCTGGTCAACCAGACCATTTTAATGGCAAGTCCCATGACGGCCAGACCGAAAAACCAGGACAGGCAGGCCGCAAAAATGCCCCTCAGCCGCAGGGAAATCATACCGATAAGAAGTCCTAAAATTGCAGAAGACACACCCCCGGCCACCATGGCTATCCAGGGGGACAGTCCGGCATTGATTACCAGCAGGGCGGAGGTATACCCACCGGTACCCGCCACTGCCATGTAACCGAAATTGACGATATTGATAAATCCGGCCGTAAAATCGAATCCCACACTCATGGCCGCAATAAACCCGCAGTAGATCAGCCACCTGAGCATATATTCCTGGTTGAACGGCGGAATAAAAGGCAGTATCAGCAGCAGGATCAGGCCGGCAAGGCCAATGGGGGTCAGGCACAGCTTGTCCAGCACCCTGTCAAAGGAATTCATTTGAAGTTCATTTTTTATCGTATCCATACTGTCTCCTATGTATCAAGCACCTATTTATCAAGGACACCGCGGACATCCGACCCGAAGATCCCGCTGGGTTTAAAAATCAGAATGAGCATGATCAATGCCGATGGCACGACAAAATCCCAGCCCGCACCCACGTATTCCATGGTAATCACCTTGAGCAGGGCCACCATGAATGCACCTGCCACGGCCCCTAGAATATTGCCCAGGCCGGAAAGTATGACTACAAACCATGCCATATAGAGGGGTTCCAATCCCACCGATGGGTAAGATGGATACATGAACAAGAGGCTGCCACCGGCCACCGCTGCCAGGGCACAGGCCAGAGAGATGGTCAGCATCACTATTTTTTCAATATCGATGCCCACGATCTCGGCTCCGGTAATATCCTGGGAAACGGCCCGAATGGCCATGCCAGTGCGGGTATAGGTCATGAACAGATAAAACAGGGCAACGATCACGGCAGATATGATAAACGCCATGGCCCGGTCAAGTGAAATATACGCGCCTGCAATGGATATGGGCATACCCTGCCAGTACCCCACAATACCCTTAAAATCCGCCCCGAAAATAAGCTGGTGCAGGTTGACCAGCAGGACGCTCACCCCCACGGTGAGCAGAAACGAATTCATAACCCAGTTGTCTGTGGAGCGTCGGCGCAACGGCCCGAAAACCAGTTTCTCAGATATGACACCGGCAACAGCGCCGCCGATGAGAGCGCCTATGATGGCAATGAAAGGGCCGAATGTGACCAACCAGGAGTCCGGGTGCCCCAAAATGAATTCACTGATGGGGGTAAATATGTAGTAGGCGGTGAGGGAGCCGATCATGAAATACTCACCGTGGGCGAACATAGGAATATTCAACACTCCCAGCATCAGGGTCAGGCCGGTGGCCACCAGGGCCAGCATTCCGCCGGTAACCACCATGTTCACCAGCAGATAGGGGCCTGCGTCGATCGTGGCTGCCACCGCCACCACAATACTGATGACAATGGACATACCCGGGGCTGATTTCAGCCAGGTCAGTGTTTCTGACATATTATGCTTTGACATGAATCTATTTCTCCAAAATCTGATTAAACACCCAGGAACACCTTTTTCACATAGCTGTCTTCCGCCAGATCCGCACTTTTGCCTTCCAGGCCGACTTTCCCGTTTTCAAGGACATATCCACGGCCTGTCACTGCAAGCGTTTTTGTCACATTCTGTTCAACCAGCAAAATGGTCACCCCGTTTTTAATCAACACCTCCAGGGAGGAAAAAACACTGGCTGTCAGCTGGGGAGCCAGTCCGAAAGAGGGCTCATCCACCAGCATGAGAGACGGATTGGACATCATGCCCCGGCCGATGGCCAGCATTTTACGCTCGCCGCCGGACATGGTGCCGGCCAGCTGTTTTCTTCTTTCAGCCAGCCGGGGAAACAGCTCGAATACGAAATCAAGGCGTTCATTCTGCAAATGTTTTTCTTTAATGGTGTAGGCCCCCATATACAGGTTTTCCTGGACTGTCATGTTGACAAACAGGTTCATCTCTTCTGACACAAAGGAGATGCCTTTTTTTGCCACAGCCGAGCCGGACAGCCCCGTGATATCCTCCCCATTGAAAACCACACTGCCGCTCATGGGGGAAATCAGTCCGGCAATGGTTTTCATGGTGGTGCTTTTCCCGGCACCGTTAGGACCCACAATGCCGACATACTCTCCTTTATCAATATGCAAAGAGACATCCCGCAATATCTGCAAATACCCATACCCGGCATTCAGGTTTTTGACTTCTAACAGCATAAGGTCTCCATTGATTATCGTGTTACAATTGTTTGTCTGCCATTTGTCTGCCTTATTCACCCAGATAGGCTTTTGTCACCGTTGGATCATTGGCCACTTCCTGGGTGGGGCCTTCGGCAATTTTGGTGCCGAACTGAATGCACAGAAGCCGGTTGCAGACTGCCATGATCAGCTGCATGATATGTTCGATCATGAGAATGGAAATGCCTTTTTTGCTTATTTTATGAATAATTCTCATGATGTCCTTGAGTTCGCCTTCGCTCAACCCGGATGCCAGTTCATCCATGAACAAAAGCTTTGGATTGGATGCCAACGCCCTGGCCAGGTCCAGGCGTTTGAGCTGCACCGTGTTCAACTGCTCCGCCACCACAGTTTCTTTCATGGGAAACTCCACAAATTCGAGCATTTCTCTGGAATAGGCCACCGGATCTGTGATCTTTCCTGCAGTATTGCCGAAAATGGCGGCAGTCATGACGCTTTCTATGGCGGTCATTTTGGGAAACGGACTGGGAATCTGGAACGTACGGGACAACCCCAGACGGCACATTTTTTCAGGTGTCAGACCGGTGGTCTCCTTGCCGAACATTTTTACCGTTCCTGAAGTGGGCGGATTCAGGCCGGAGATCGCATTGATGAAGGTGGTTTTCCCGGCACCGTTGGGTCCGATCAACCCGACGATATCTCCCTGATTGATTGTCATGGAGACGGCATTCACGGCTGTCAGTCCGCCAAATTTTTTGGTCAGGTTCTGGGTTTCCAATACAATCACGTCGTTATATTCCTTACATTTGAGTCGTGTTGAAACAAACAGAGGATTGAAAAAAATTTCAATCCTCTGTTTCCAGGATCATTGCCTGTTATTTCATTTCAAATTCCTTCTGTTTCCAGTCTTCCGGAAAGATGATGTATCCTTTCCCCGCCTTGTACTGGAGAATGGGGAAGAAATAGGCTTCCGGTCCCACCACCATGTCCGGCATGGTTTCAGGCGTATATTTGTATTCATTCATGATGATGGCGCCATCGGCTTTGCCATAGGTGAGTTTGCCGGTGTTGACCTCTTCCACCATGATGTTGTGAATGGTTTCCTTGTCCAGTTTTCCATGCACTTCATGGGCCCGGTTCAGGATCTTGATGAACATGCGGATACCGTCATAAGACAGACCCCCTGAGGACGGGCTGGGGTTGAACCCGTATTTGGCATTGACATCTTTGGCCCACTGCTGGGCTTCAGCCGTGGTCAGCTGGGGAATGGAATCCAGCACATCGTCGGACCCCGGACCGGTCATTTTATACCAGTCGCCGATCCATCCGAGTCCGGATGCAATGAGAACCCCTTTGTTGCCGACTTCTGCATACTGCTTGACAAATGCGGTCAAAGACGGTGCTGCCGTAGATGTTCCGGCCAGCAGCTCGACACCGGCGCTTTTGAATTTTGAAAGCAGCGGATAAAAATCGGTCTGGGTGATGGGAAAATATTCTTCCGCATAAATTTCCCAGCCGCTGGCCAGCAACGCATCTTTGTAGGCACCGCCGGCACTCCGGCCCCAGTCGGTGTCTTCGCCATAAATGGCAGCCAGTTTCTTTTTGGGTTTCCAGGTACCATTGGCAATCACCTCATTGATGCATTCGATATAGTTGCCTTCCAGCTTGGCAGGCACGGGCCAGCCTTTACCGCCCCAGTAGGAGTATTTTTCCGGATCGGCCTGCCATTTTTCATTCACCACTTCGGATGCACCGAAACCGAACATATGGGGCACCTTGTACTGGGCCGCCACATCCATGACCGACACGGCGACGGAAGAATGCCAGTTGAGCACGCCGGCCTGGATCCCCTTGCCTTCAACCGCTTCGGCGTAAGCGCTGGCAGCCTTTGCCGGATCGGACTGGGAATCCACCCACACCACTTCTATCTTGTAGTCGCCCACCGTGTAGTCGATGGCTTCCATTGCCATTTCCACCGACGCCTGGAACTCTTTTCCATTCTGGGCGGAAGGCCCGGTAAACGGTCCCAGCACCCCGATCTTCAGGACTTTGTCCGCGGCAAACGCCTGCCCGCCGGCAAAAAACAACACGGCCATGACACACGCGACAACCTGTAGAATTCTTTTCGTACCCATAACGATCTCCTCCAAAAATTAAGGTTTCTTGTTTGCGATTTTTCGCATACCCACATAAACTGATAGTACTGCATGCAGTTTGTGTACCATTACTCCTAAGCATTTCATGGAAATACCCTTTTATTTGTCTATAAAATTTTAGATTCCTTGATATTTCAAATAAAATCTTAACTATTTTTTAAAAATTTATATATAACTTCCGCCAGCCATGAATCCATCAACAACAAAGATTATTAAAAAATTTTTTCATTTTACTGTCAATTATTTTTACACTTTTGCATTTCATTTGTTATGCAACAAAGGCCTTCCGATCGATGCCAAATTTTTTCATTTTATAATGAAACGACTGGGGGGAGATCCCAAGAGTCCGGGCTGCCTTAGCGGCATTACCCCGGGAACGGGTCAGTGCGGCCAGTATCATCCGGTTTTCCCGGGATTTCTGGGTTTCGATGAGGTTGGGGCCGGATTCTGACGAATATTCCTGATGGACCAGCACCTGTTTCAGGGCATCTTTTCCTGCAAAGCTGAAAATATGGGGCGGGAGATGGGGAAGTTCAATGGTACGGGTCCCCCCCACCATATTCATGGCCGCTTCAATAATGTGTTCAAGTTCTCGGACATTTCCCGGCCATCGATACCCGGCAAACAGATCCGCAACGTCATCGGACAGGGTATCAACTTTTTCGCCCAGGGCCTGGTTGTATTTGGAAATGAAATGCTTCACCAGTGGTTTTAAATCCCCCTGCCTGTCCCTCAACGGCGGCAGCATGATGGAAACCACCCCCATACGGTAGAAAAGATCCATGCGAAGGGAACCGCCCTGGACAATCTTCAGGGGCGACTGTCCCACCGAGGACAAAATCTTTACATCCAGATCAATCTCTGTGAGTGACCCCAGCTTTCTGACCTTTTTTTCCTGAATGACCCGAAGCAGTTTGGCCTGAAGTGTCAACGGCATTGCATCCAGTTCATCCAGAAAAATGGTGCCGCCGTTGGCCTGTTCAAACAATCCGGGTTTGTCAATGGCACCGGTAAAAGATCCCCGGGAGGTACCAAACAGTATGCCTTCCAGCAGGTTCTCCGGAATTGCGGCGCAGTTGACCGGGATAAACGGTGCCTTTTTCCTGGGGCTGTGATTGTGGATGGACTGGGCAAATAATTCTTTGCCGGTGCCGGTTTCTCCGGAAACCATGATGGGTGAAGGTGAACCAGCCGACATTCTGGCCATGTGGATAGCCGACCGCATCTGTGGATCCGAAGCAATGATATCCTTGAAGGAAAACCGGGTCCCGTTTGAAGATTTTTTCTCCACCGGCCGCCCTGAAGCGGTACGAGACAAAATCACTTTTTCAAGCAGCTGATATTCCTTTGAAAAAGTGATGGCACCGATCAATTTTCCGCTTTTGTAAAGGGGGAATGCATTGGACAAAATATTGCACACCCGGCCCAGGCACGTGCGGTAGACCATGGTCTCGTTGATGACGGGATCGCCGCTGGCCAGGCAGCGCATGATCGGACTGGTTTCCGGGGTCAACTGGTAAATATCGAGAAGATTTCTGCCAACGGCATCCGCCGGTGAAATATCATCAATCTGGCCCTGGATCTGGTTGAAGAATATCACTTTTCCGGTGATATCGGCAATCACCACGCCCTCGTGCATGGAAGACAGGACGCTGTAAATATCGATATCTTCAAAACTGATGCGTTCCATAGCCTCTTTCACATTAAAATCAAAACGGGTTGGACGGGTTGAATTTTTTACCCATTTCCCTTGAGACATGCATGAATTTTTTAAAAAAAGCAAGCGATATAAAAATTTTTTTATATTTTTCCATTTCCATTGCCAATCCAGGTGTAAAGTTTTGAAAAGGAAATTCTCTTTCATTATTGGTGTTCGGAATGATCTCCCACGGCTCAATCTTTTCTGGCATAAAATATGCAAAGTTCCTCCATGGAATTTTAACGGGTGTTTACCTTCAATCATGAATTGCAAAGGATATCTCATGGGTTTTTTTGAATATTTCTCTCAACAGGAAACCGAACAGATCCACGACGCCACCATGACAGTGCTGGAAAAAACCGGCATGAACTTCAAATGCGAACCTGCTCTGGACCTGTTTAAAAAGGCGGGCTGCAAAGTGGACGGAGTCCGGGTGTTTTTCACCCGGAAGTTTGTGGAGGAGCAGATCCAGAAAGCCCCGTCACAGTTCACCCTGCACGCCAGAAACCCGGGGAAAAACGTGGAGATCGGCGGTGACAACATCGCGTTCATGCCCTGTTACGGATCACCGTTCGTCAACTGCCTGGATCACGGCCGGCGGCCCGGCACCCTGGAAGATTTCAGGAACTTTGCCAAACTGGCCTGTGCCATTCCCTACTTTGACATCACCGGCGGCATGATGGTGGAACCCAACGATATCCCGGTGGAGATCCGGAACGCGGAGCGAATCTATGCGGCCATGACCCTGTCGGACAAACCCTTCATGGGGGCCGGCACCAACGGACCGGATGCGCTGCAGACACTGGACATGGCGGCCATCGTGTTCGGTTCCCGGCAAGAGATGGCAAAGAAACCACCCTTTGTTTCCATCCTCACCAGCCTGACCCCTTTGGGATTCGATGATAAAATGTGCGCCGGCATCATGGCCTATGCCGAGGCTGCCATGCCCCAGCTGATTTCATCCCTGTCCATTGCCGGGGCCACCACACCGGTGACCATGGAAGGCACCCTGGTGGTCCAGAACGCGGAAGTGCTGGCCGGGATCTGCCTGGCCCAGCTGGTCAGAGAAGGCGCGCCCGTGATCTTTGCGGGATCTTCATCCGCCGCGGCCATGCATTACGGCACCTTAAGCATCGGCGCCCCGGAAATGGCGGTGAACACGGCGGCCACGGCCCAGATGGGGCGGTTCTACAACCTGCCGTCCCGGGGGGGCGGGGCGTTGACCGATGCCAAGACCGTGGATGCCCAGGCCGGGTTCGAGTCCATGATGAGCCTTCAGATGGCCTGCCTGTCTGGCATCAATTTTGTGCTGCACTCCGCCGGTATCCTGGAAGGGTATATGACCGCATCCTATGAAAAATTCATGGTCGATGCGGAGATGATGGGCATGTGCCGCCGTATCAAAAAAGGGGAAGAGATCATCCCGGAAAAACTGGCCCTGGATGTCATCCACCAGGTGGGCCCCGGCGGAGAATACCTAACCAACCGCCACACCTTCCAGTATTTCAGGTCCGAGCTCTATGCGCCGATGATGGAGGAGCGCCGCAATTTCGATGCCTGGACTGCCAAGGGCAGCCTGTCCATGACCCAGCAGGCCAATGCCAGATACAAGGAGATCCTGGCCGATTTCAAGGCCCCGGACATGGATCCGGGCATCAAAAAAGACCTGGACCGGTACATGGCAAAAATCCGCGCAAATAACGGCCAGCAATGCATGAAACACTGGCAGAATTTGGGAAAATGCCGATGATCTCTATATCAAACCGCCTGCGTTACTGGCAGGTGGTTTGGTCAACCACAAAGGACACGAAGATCACGAAGAGTGAAATCATCGGATACCCCCCCCTTCGTGGACTTCGTGCTCTTCGTGGTAAAAAACATGGGCACAAAGGGCACACTGATTATTTTCATATATAAAATAACATATCATTATTTTTGTAAAACCATATATCACACACGGACATAAGGAAAACCATCATGAGCGAAATAACCATACCCAAAGAATTCAACACCCTCACGGCTGATGCCGTGGTCATCGGTGGCGGCATCGTGGGCGCCGCCACCGCGTTCTGGCTGTCCAAAGCCGGCATCAACACCATTCTTCTGGAAAAGCGGGATGCCTTGTCCAGCCTCACCACGGCGGCCAGCGCCGAGTGCTTCAGAACCCAGTTCACGGAAAAACCCATGGCCGACCTGGCCCTGGTCAGTGTGGAGATGTTTGAAAACTTCAGGGACGTCGTGGGCCTGCCCAATATCGATATCCACGTGACCCAGCGGGGATACCTGTTTGTCACGGATGACGAATCCCAACTGCCGGACCTTAAAAAAGCTGTGGACCGGTTTCATGCCAACGGCGTGACCGGGGCGGAATACATCGGGACAAACGACCTGCACCAGCGGTTTCCGTTTCTGGCACCCGAAGCGTCAGGCGCCACGTTCAATGAACGGGATGGATGGCTGTCCACCCATGAGGCCACCTACGGGTTCGCCAAAGGGGCAAAAGGGGCACGGTTTTACATGAAAACCGAAGTGACGGGCATCCAGACCGACAGCCAAGGAATCTGTGCCGTGGAAACCGACAAGGGCACGATCTCCACCCGGATCGTGGTGAACTGCGCCGGTCCCTATGCCGGTGTCATCGGAAAAATGGCGGGCCTGGACCTGCCGGTCCGCACGGTCCGGCGCCAGAAAGCCTATATCAAGACCGACTATTCCGGTCTGCCGGCATCAGCCCCCTTTACCGTGGACCTGGTGAATCACGGATACTGGCGCCCGGAAGCCGGGGGGCTTTTGTGCGCCTGGGTGGACCCGGATGAGCCTGAATCCCCCCCTTCGGACGAGCTGCCCACGGACTGGGATTTTGCCGCGGAATCGATCCACCGGGTCTCCCGGCTCAACCCCTTCCTGGAAAAGGTGTCCGACACCCTCAAGGCCGAGGATGTCAACGTATCCGCGGGCCAGTATGTGTATACCCCGGATGACAAGCCGCTGATCGGCCCCTCCGGAACCGTGGAGGGATTTTATCTCAACTGCGGTTACTGGGCCGGTGTCATGCTGTCCCCCGGCGCCGGCAAACGGATCGCCGACCTGGTCACAGGGAAACTGGAGAACCAGGATAACCCCCTGCGGTATACCCGGTTTGCGGAAGGGGACTTTGAAAAAGGGGATACCTTTCTGAAATAATCCGGCACCATTTCCTTTCTCAATTCCCGATCCCGGGAAGGGCAGCTGGCCTTGGAGACCAGGGCAGCTGCCCTTCCTGTTTTTGAATGACCTGATCTCCAGTGGTGGTGACCAAACCCCACAAAAAGCCCTCTTTTTCATAAAAAAATTTTTTTTCTTGACTTTTTGAATCATACTCTTCAATGTATTTTTTTATAAATACTGAATAAATTCATATATACTGATATTTTGCCCATGACACAGGGAACCGCGTATGCCTGAAACCAACAACATCGGACCTAAAATCAGAGAATTTCGCAAAAATCGTCAGCTAACGATCCAGGAACTGGCCCAAAAGGCCGGGTTATCCCCGTCCTATATCTCCCAGGTCGAAACTGAAAAAGTCTCTCCTTCCATTGCCACTTTAAAAAAAATCGGCGCGGTCCTGGAGGTTCGAACGGTTGATTTTTTTGCAGATGAATTGATTGAAGACCCGATGATACTGCCACCCGGGTTGTGGACCCGGGTGCTTTTGCCCGGCTGGGAAGCCGACGTCAAGCAGATAGTCCATATCGTGGGGAACAAGCGGATGCAGCCATTTCACACCACTGTTCAGCCCGGCGGCGGTACCCATGAAAATTATTCCCACCCCGGCGAGGAGTTCGGGTTTGTCCTTTCAGGCTCATTGACCCTCAAACTCAGAGATGAAATCCATGAACTCAAAACCGGATGGGCCGTGTATTTTTCATCTTTAATCCCCCATTCCTGGGAAAACAACGGCAAAGAACCCTGCCATCTCATCTGGGTGGTCAGTCCACCCAGCTGGTAAAAACGCTTCAATGAAAGTAGCGCCGTGAAATGCCATTTTTTCCAAAGAGACACTAAAATTCAAGGAGACATTAACCAATGACACATCTCAATTTTTCGTTTTACCAACCCGGACAGGTAGAGATATTGAAAGGCGCCGTTCTGGATCTGCTGGAAGACCAGGGCGTCAAGCTCGATCCCCATCCGGAGCTATTCAAGATGCTTGTTTCCAATGGAATTCGAATTGATACAGACACCGGACTTGCCCGATTTCCAAAAGCTGTCATGGAAAAACTGCTGGCATCTGCCCCTGGAACATGCCGGCTGGGGGCATCCAGCGAAAACCGGATCCTGGATCTGCCGCGGCCGGACGGAACCTTTTATACGCGGCCCGGCACAGGGGCCCATGGATTCCTGGACCCGGAAACCGGAAAATATCGAACCGTTCAGCTCGAAGACCTGGTCCAGTGGGCAAGACTCATCAACCATCTCGATGATATCAGCTTCCTGCCCTTTCTTTTTTCCACCGACGTTCCCATGGAGGTGGTGGATATCCATGGACTGGGGGCGCTGTTGAAAAACACCGACAAACACATCTGGGTCCAGCCGTACAGTCTGGAAAGTATCGATTACCTGATCCAGCTGGGTTCTGCCGCGGCCGGTGGCACGAATGCCCTGTCCACCAACCCCCTGATCAGCATGATCGCCTGTTCCCTGACCCCCCGGGCTTTCAAGCACATGGACCTGGAGGTCATATACCGGTGCGCGCAATCCCGCATTCCCATCCACGCCTGTTCACTCCCGGGGATCGGATCCACCAGCCCGGCCACCCTGCCGGGAACCATTGTACTGGCTTGCAGTGAAATTCTGGCCATGGTGGCGATGGCCCAGGCGGTTTCTCCAGGCACCCCGGTCATTGCCTGCCCCATCATTTTTTCTGCGGACATGAAGACCGGGCGCAGCCTGCAATCCAGTGTGGAATCCATGAAATGTGCCGCCGGTGCGGTCCAGTTTTTGAAAACAGCCTTTGATCTCCCCACACACAATTACGGCTCCGGTACTGATTCACCGGCACTGGATGGCCAGTCAGTCTGTGACAGGACCCTGCTCAGTACACTGATGACCCTGTCCGGACTCGACATTCTGGGAGGAGCCGGACAGCTGGAAGTCGCGACGACGGTCAGCCCCCTTCAACTGATCATGGACAATGAGCTGTTCGGGATGCTCAGAAAATTGAAAACAGACTTTACATTGGATGATGACCAACTGGCCACCGAGGCCTTGAGAGACATTGCGCCGGGCAATCATTTCCTGGGCAGCCGGCATACCTTCCAGCATTGCAGGGATGGATTCGTCCCCCGCCATTTCATCGGTTCCGCTCGAGACGCATGGGAAAAGCAAGGGGGCAGGGACATGTTTCACCGGATACGGGATACCTACCGCCAATTAATGTCCAAAGACAACCTTTGTGCTGCGGATCCTGACACTGCAAAGGAAATTGATGGCATTGTTCAGTCTGCGGAGAAAACACTGGTGAAATCGTGACCAGGCAGCAGACAGCGGCCATTGACGACTTAAGCTAACCGGCCGAAAATATATTTTTGGCCCTGTTTTATACCCTGTGGTATTATGCCACAAACAACTCAATGGAGGGGAAAAATGTTCAATCACACAAAAAAAATGATGTGGGCTCTGACGATGGTCTTTGTGTTGGCTTGCATACCGGTCAATGCAATTGGTGCGGACGATTCAGTCCATGAGCTGACCTTTGCCTGGAATGATATCTGGGGACCCAAATTCAGGGCTTCCCAGATTTACCGCCCCGGCGGAGAGATGGAACGGCTGCTGCACGAAAGAAGCAATGGACGGATCAAGCTGAAAATCATTTCCAAAATGTTTCCCACGGACCAGCTGCTGAAAGCGGTTGCGACCGGCAAGGCGGATATGGCCGATGTGGCCATGCCATGGGAATCAGGCACCTACCCCCTTTGGAACTGGGGAGAAATCCCCGGTATCGTCAATGAAGACCCTGTTCTGGGGCTTGCCGAAGAACTGGCCGTCTACAAAGACCCGGATGTGATGAAGATCTACGATAAAACCATGGGAAAAATCGGGCTCAAATTCTGGTTTATCACCCAGTGGGACCCTGCCAACGGCATATGGAGCAGCAAAGAAATTTCATCTCTGGATGACTTGAAAGGCATGAAAATCCGTGCGGGTGGCTATCTGCCCACCCTGGGTATCAAAGCCCTGGGTGCCAGCCCTGTCACCATTGCCGGGTCCGAACTGGCACCGGCAATGATGTCCGGCACCATCGATGCCGTTTTGACCAGCCTGGGATATGGTTACTCCATTGGACTGGCCAAAGTCTCCAAATATTTTACCTTGACCCCGTTATCCCCCACCTGGTCGGCCGTGACTGTATTCAACAAGAAAAAATTCGATTCCCTGCCGCCGGATCTCCAGCAGGTGGTCATGGATGTAGGCCGCGAACTCCAGCAGATGGTTTCTCTTTCCACCACGGCTGAATATGTCATGAGTATCGACACGGTCGATCTCTCCGGTATCCAGCGCCGTTCCTTGCCTCCTGCAGACAAGTCCAGGGCGTTGGAAGCGTGCAAGATTGTGGAAGAAGAATGGCTGAAAAAAGCGGGGCCTGACGGGAAGCCCCTTCTGGATGCCATTAAGAAAGCGGTAGACAACTATAGCGCTTTTGGCAAAAATTAATCACAAACACCCGGACAAAGCCGGCCTGGAAATGTCTGACCGGGCCGGCTCACAAATCAGGAGGAAAGTCATGCGGGTTTTCACCCAGGTGCTTGAACGGATCATCACATTGATCAGCGGCGGATTACAGGGAATTGTTATCTGCCTATTGATGGGATTGATCCTGGTGGAAGTGACATCCCGGTATCTGCTGCAGACACCCTTGTCTGTGGCGGAAGAATACGGCGGCTATATGCTGGTGGCGATCACCTATATCGGTCTGGCATATACATGGAAACACCGAACCCATGTCCGGGTGACATTCTTGATCGACAAGTTTCCCCTTCGCATACGGCTGGGGATTCGTGTCATTACCCTGTGCCTGGCACTGGTGTTTTCCGGCTACATGTGCGTTGCCGCCTGGGAACTGGTTCAGGAATCATTTCTGTTCGGAGACCGGAGCGGCAGCTGGTTAAGGACCCCTCTTGCATGGCCCCAGATGACATTGATCATCGGGGCGGCCATGCTTTTCCTGCAGTTGTCTCTGGAAGTGATTCAGGCAATTACGCGTTTCATCCTGGTTGAGGAGGAGGTCTGATGGGTCCTGATATCCTTTTTGCTGTCGGACTGATTGCCGGACTGCTTTTTCTGTTGGTGATGGGACTTGAAATCGGCTGGTCCATCGGCATCGTTTCACTGGTCGGCCTTGTTTTTTTCATCGAGCAACCCATCAATCAAATTGCATACACCTCATGGAATGCTCTCAATTCATTCACACTCACTGCCATGCCGTTGTTCATACTGATGGGATCGGTTCTCGGGAATACCGGTGTCAATGAAAAACTGTTCAATGCCATTGACAAATGGGTGGGACATTTACCCGGCGGTCTGGCGGTATCGGTAATTTTCGGCAATGCGGTCTTCGGGGCGATGTCCGGTTCCACCATTGCCGCCACCGCCACTTTCGGTAAAATTGCCTTTCCGGTCATGGAAAGCAGAAAATACAACCCCTCGTTTTCTTTAGGCACCATCGCATCAGGAACCGTCCTGGCCCCGCTGATACCCCCCAGCATCCTGCTGATTCTCTACGGTGCATGGCAGGGACTGTCCATTGTGGACCTTCTTGCCGCCGGACTGATTCCCGGCCTGATGCTGACCGCCCTGTTCCTGCTCACCATCACGGTGATTGTCAAAATCAATCCGGATCTGGTTCCCGTACCGGTCAAATACAGCTGGGGGGAACGGAAAAAAGCCGTACTTGAAGCGCTGCCTTTCGTTGCCGTGATCCTGGGCGTGCTGGGATCCATTTTCGGCGGGATCATGACTCCGACGGAAGCGGCCGGGCTCGGGGCATTTCTGAGTATCATTCTGACCCTGTTCTATCGCAAGCTGACATTCAGGATCTTTTCCGACAGCCTCATGGATACCGTCCGTATCACCTCTTTTTCCCTTTTCATCATGGCCATGTCCACCCTGATTTCCCATGTATTCAACTCTGCCGGACTGATCCCTTTGCTCAAGGATTACGTTCTGGACCTATACATCGGTAAGTACACCATCCTGCTCGGTTTCTTCATCATGTATTTTATCATGGGAATGTTTTTTGATTCCTGGTCCATGCTGTTCCTGACATTTCCGTTTGTCATGCCCATTGTCATGGGCCTTGGCATCAATCCCATCTGGTGGGGGGTCGTTTATGTCATGGCAGCGGAGCAAAGCACCATCACCCCGCCGTTTGGTCTGACACTGTTCGTTCTGAAGGGCGTGGTACCCCAATATTCCCTGTCGACCATTGTCAAAGGGGCGTTACCTTTTCTGATTCCGATTTATATCAACATCATCCTGCTGATTCTGTTCCCCCAGCTGGCCACCTGGCTGCCCGGAATGCTGGGGAATTAGGTTTTGCCCAAACCACTCTGGTTTCAGGATTGATGCAAAGGCATTCCGTGAGGGCTCTATAACCAAATCAATGACAACCGGCAACACTGAAAGGAATGAAACAGCCTGTATGAAAACTGCGTATACATTGACTACCACGACTATGGAAGACCTGATCCGGGTCGCGTCCGGCAAACAGGGGGCGGATCTCGTCATCGAGCATGCATTGCTCTTGAATGTCTATACCGGAGAGTTTTTAAACGATCAAAGCATCAGCGTCAAGAACGGTTACATCGCATTTGTGGGAGACAAGGCGGACCACACTGTCACATCAGGCACCACGGTGATCGATGCTATGGGAAAAACCGTGATTCCCGGTTTGATTGACGGGCACACCCACCTGGCATCATTTCTGGAAACAAGCCGGGTCATTCCCTATGCGGTCCAGGATGGCACCACCACGATTGTGACGGAAACCATGGAAGCCTATCCCGTCATGGGGCATGAGGGGGTCAAAGAAATACTGGCTTCTTTCAGGGACCAGCCCATCAAAATTTTCGGCACAGCCCCGGCCATGGTGTCCATCAGCCCGACCACCAACGGCATCCATTTGGAGGACTTGAAAAAACTGCTGGAACGGGATGACATCCTGGGCCTGGGTGAAACTTACTGGCAGGCGGTTTTTCAGACACCAGACAAGATATTGCCTGCATTGGAAGCGACGCTTCATGCCGGAAAAGTGCTGGAAGGGCATTCTGCCGGGGCAACCGGAAAAAAACTGGCCGCCTACCTGGCAGCCGGCATCTCTTCCTGCCATGAACCCATCGATGAAAACCAGGCACTGGAAAGACTGCGGTCCGGACTGTATGTGATGATCCGGGAAGGCAGTATCCGCAGGGATCTCGATGTCATCGCCCGAATCCGCAATGCCGGTGTGGATACCAGGCGCCTCATCCTGGTCACTGACGGGGTGAGCCCTGAAGATCTTGTGAAAAACAAGGGGATGGCCTTTGTGGTGCAGAAAGCAATCGATGCCGGGTTCACCCCGGTCGAAGCCATTCAGATGGCCACGCTGAACGTTGCGGAGCACTTTTCTCTGGACACGGTGACAGGCGGTATCGCTCCGGGCCGGTGTGCAGATATGGTGATCATTCCGGAACCCGGCATCATTGCCCCTGAAACCGTGATCAGCAATGGAAAAATCATCTTTGACAACGGCCGGATGACGGTGTCTCCCCGGATTCATTCTTTTTCCGATGCCTGTCGCTGCTCCGTTCATTTGCCCCGAACCCTGACACCAGCAGATTTTGAAGTCCGGGCCGTCCCTGAAGGCCAAAATGCCGTGGATATCCGGGTCATGGAAATGGTCACGGACCTGGTGACCCGGGAAATCAGTTTAACCCTGCCGGTGGCTGCCGGGCAGATCCGGACGGATCCGGACCAGGACATCCTCAAGATCAGTGCCGTCGACCGGACAGCGGTTCCCGGAAACATGTTCACAGGGTTCATCAAAGGATTCGGGTTGAAACAAGGGTCCATTGCCTCCAGCCAGGCATGGGACACTTCAGACATTATCGTGATAGGCGCCCATGATTCAGACATGGCCGATGCCGTCAACCACATCCGCCACCTGCAGGGGGGCGTTGTCGTCTGGGCCGGAGGCCAATGCCTGGCCCAGATCCCTCTGCCTGTGATGGGGCTCATGTCCGACGCCCCGGTTCCGGAACTGGTTTCCCAGATACAGGCAGTCAAGGCAGCAGCCGCCCGGCTCGGCGTCCGGTTTCCCGACCCTTTGCTGACCCTGATCACCCTAACCGGCGCAGCCATTCCATATCTTCGGATCTGCGACCGTGGGCTGGTGAACCTGAAGGATGGTAAACACATCGGCATTTTTCAGGGACGTGGATGACCCGACATCCCGGAAAGGGACGGGAAATCTACTGGTAGATTTTGGGGAGAATCTGAACAAAGGAGAATACAACGATCTTCTGACGGATCTTTTAGAAAAACTCATGGGGAAAAAGGGTTGACTGCGGTGTTCCCCCCCCCTGAAAATCCTGTATTGGGACCGGAATGGATTCTGGATTGTTCCCCGCGATCCACCCCCTAATGCGGGAGCACAGCAATCGCCTCTATTTCAATCAGGTAGTCGGGTTCGGCGAGGCCGTCAATGAACAGAAGCGTATTGGGTGGAAACGGATCACACAGCACTCGGTTGCGCACACGTCGGAACCCATCCAGATGATTTCTGTCTGTGAGGTACGTCGTCATCTTCACTATGGCGTCAAGATCTGCTCCAAGCTCCCGAAGAATGGCCGCGAGATTGGCGTAGGTCTGTTGTGACTGGGCTTCTATGTCACCCTTGCCCACAAGGTGACCGCTATGATCGAGTGCAATCTGACCGGCTATATACACGGTGTCTCCAACCTTGGCGACGTGTGAATAACCGACACCCGCTGTTGAATGAACACGCTTAGGATGGATGATTTCTCGTGACATCGCTTTCACTTTCCAAGTTGTGGTTTCCTTTAAACTTCCCCATGCTGCATCCGCACCTCCAGTTTTTTGGGAAATACAAAGGCATTGTGAATAAGGGCATATCCCTGGGGATATCCAGCGGCAAAACCGTGTGAACCGTTTTGCCGCTGGCAGTGATAATGGCGCCCATGATCAGGCCGCTTTCGACATATCCCGTTGCCCGGGCCAGGGACCGCTCCAGGCTGCAAGCAATGGTTTCCGGTTTCACATTCCTCACCTGGACGGTCACCGGGATATCCGGGATATCCGTCATCGGATCCAGCTGTCCGGCAGGAACCTGGACGATTCCCTCATCTTCACAGAAACAGGCATTGGCGAGATCGGTGGCTGCCGCATCGGCCCGGGCAGAGGATTGGGCCACAACCGTGGCGGCCGTGGCAATGCCCCGGGTAAAACTGCGTCCTCCCAGTCCGCTGGTATTGATGCCCCAGGACGGACACCGGGAATCCAGCAGGATCTCATGAGTAATTTCGGGACTGGCGATGTCACTCCTTACGCCGACACGGGCGATTTCTTCACCGGAAAGCCGGATGGCAATATCACCGCCGTTATCCACGATCACCTTTGACACGCCAATCTTGAAAAGAAAGTCCGCCACCCTGTCTGCGATACTGCCGGCCACTGCCGCCATGGGTGTCAAATCAGGGGCATCGAATACCAGGGTATTTTTCACCATCTGGACCGGGACGGGAAACGCCTGGGGATCAATTTTTTCCAGCAGGTTTTCAGACCGGTGCCGCAACAGATTCCGGCACACCGCCACCTGTTCCAGGCAGGCAAAGGCGATTTCACCTGCCAGCTTTGCCGCTGCCATGTCAAACCGGGACCCGTTCCACGCCTGGATGACCAGGCGCATGGGACCGTTTTCCACCAGCAGGGACCGGTTTCCCGGCCCGGGAACCATCCGTTTATCCGTCATTTTCAGGATCAGTCGCCTCAAAGGGTTTCATGGCTTCGATGTGGCCGCCCATTTTTCTGTAATCCGCCACGGTCATGGTATATTCCAATGGACAGATCGTGGCCGGGGTCGGTGTCCAGTAAAAAGCGCCTTTTCGGATTTTTCCCACATCCACCATAAAAGAAATCCCTCCACCGGGCATGACAAATCCGGGGGCCCCCCCAACGGTCAGGGCGACCTTGTTTTCATGGACCGCCCGGGTGAGCTTGATGGGGTAACGGGTCACCCCGGCCCGGGCACTGCCGCCGCTGCCGGCCGTGTACATGGCCGAAACCATGGAGGGTTCACAGGCATCGGAAATGGCGGCCTGGGCTTTTTGGGCTTTTTCCGTCAAGGGAACCGGCATCAGGCTGCCGGTGTCATCCACACGGAACATGGCCCCGTTTTCTCCGGTGGTCTCGGTCACAAAAATGGTCATGCCGGGCCGGCCCACCGCCATATCGATGGATGACACAATGGCCGCCGGATCGGTAATGGAGGTTCCGCCCCATCCAGCTCCGTGATCTCCGAAATACCGGCCCGGTGTACTCCGGGTAAATACCAGTGACACACCCGTGGGTTTCACCCCCACATACGTGCCCGCGACATGCTGACTGAGCTGACCGGTGATATGGGAATCCAGCACAATCACCTCATCGGCCGCCTCTTTCAACAACGGGGCAAAAATGCCCAGTGTGGCGCTGCCGCAGCCCACCCGCATTTTTTTGACCGGTTTGCCGTCGATTTCCGGGGGCTGCCCCACCTGGACGGCCAGGCGGCTGCCCCCGGCAATTTTGAGCTTGACCGGTTTCCGGTTGGCAATATCGGTGACGGTTCTGGCCACCAGGAATCCGTTGGGGCCGGTCAGCCGGTTGACCCCGCCGATATGCAGCATCTTGGATCCATACTGCTCGGTCTCCACCATTCCCACCACCCGTTTTCCCACCATCACCTCGGCACCTTCTCTGCCGATGAACACGTCTGTATCGATCTTGAGGAGTATGGAACTGTAACTCAAGGGCACTTCGGTGACCACTGTCACCACATCCACGCCACCCCGGTTTTCTGAAACGATGCCCGGTGCGGGTTTACAGCAGGGATAACTGGTACCGGCCCCGATGGCGGTAATGATCGGTGTCTGAATTTCCGGCGCCAGTCGTTGTCCGACCTCATCTTTGACTGCGGAATAGGTCAAATTCACCGCTGTCCTTACCAGCCGCCCGTTATCGTTCAGGTACCGCTGGCAGGCGCCGGCTGCACTAACCGGCACCTGGCATTTGATGGGGCATGCATCGCACACAACGATGTCCGTCAATTGGGCGGCATCCCCGGACACGGCACTTTCCGGACACACCCGGATGCACACCCCGCAGCTGACACATATTTTTCTGTCAATCCCCGCCTTTTTGCGATGGATGGTGACCGCCCCCACCGGACAGTCGCGCATGCAGAATCCGCATCCCGTGCATTTCTCTTCAACTATATGGATCATGACACGCCTCCGGCGACCATCAGGACACTTTTTCGGGCATGGTGACCGGCGGCGGGGTGTTCCTGCTTTTGGTCACCACCACTTTCCCATCCACAATCACCATGGCCACCCCAGGCACATCCCCTGCCTCGATGGCAGCCAGGGCATCTTTTCCGACCGATCCCATTGGGGTGTCCATGATCACGAAATCCGCCTCCCGGCCGGGTTCAATGATGCCGCGGTTCAATTTGTGGATCCGGGCAGTATTGCCGGTGGCCATACAGATGGCCTGGGCGGCCGTAACGGGTGTCAGCCCGGCCAGGTGATTGATCACCCGCAGGATTCCCAGGGGTACCACACCCGTACCGGACGGGGCATCGTTTCCAATGATCACCCGGTGCAGCACCTTGTTTTCCACAAACAGTTTTGCCGCTTCCACCGCCATCAACGGATTACCGCAATGCACAATTTCCAGGGCAATGTCTGTCTGTGTGGTCAGCTGCCGGACCTCATCCATGGCAACCGCTGTGGGACCGCCGTTCACATGGGATGCGATATCCGGGTTGGCCCGCATGACCATGTCGGCGGTGACCGTGCTGCTGCCGGGAATCGATGTGCCGCCGGTGTGCATCATCACGGTCATGCCGCAGTCCTTTGCCCACTGGATCATGGGGGCGGCCACATCCGGGTCCTTGACAGATCCCAGACCGACCTCGCCGACAATATGCACGCATTCTCTGGCCATTTCTTCAAAATCTGTCTGTACCAGCCCGTTTTCCAGGATAACCGCACCCCCCGCGACCTTGGCCCCGCCGGGCCGGAAATTCTGGAACGACTTGGCCGCCAGAATGGCCAGGGCTTTCACACCGGCCGGATCTTTGGGCCTCCCCTGCAGATGGACCTCTCCGGCGGAAATCATGGTGGTGACACCGCCATGCAGCTCGCTTTCCAAAAACCCGGTCTGCTGCTGCCGGGAAGTATAATCCCCCAGGATGGGGTGGCAGTGGGAATCGATCAGTCCCGGTGTGACCGTTGTGCCGTGACAGTCGATGACAGCCGCCGTGTCCGGGATATCGTCCCATTCCGCCAGAAACCCCACTCGTGAAACCTTCCCGCCAAGGGCCAGAATAGCGTCGCCCTCCAGAATGGGATGATCAATATTTCCACTGACAATGGTACCGATATTTTTAAGCAGTAAATCTGACATATTAGCTCTCCTGATAACAATTGTTGAAATGACCGGATGCGATACTGGCATCCAGGACCCTCTCCAGGCTGGCGGGCAGCGCATATATCCGTTTTCCCAGGGCATTGGAAACCGCGTTGACAATCGCCGGTGCCGTGGGAATCAGGGCGGGTTCCCCCACCCCTTTGGCACCAAAGGGACCACTGGGTTCAGCTGCTTCCACGATGATGGGAATCACACAAGGCATGTCCGCGGCCGTGGGGATATGGTAATCATTCATGGAAATGGTCTCTCCTGGCACAAACGCTTCCATCAGGGCAAATCCCACCCCCATGGCCACCCCGCCGCAGATCTGGCCGATCACGTTTTCCGGATGGATCGCTTTGCCCACGTCATGGGCCGCGATCACCCGGCGCACACTGGTTTCACCGGTCAGGACATCCACTTCCACACAGGCGGCATGACAGGCAAATGCATAGGTCGTATAGGGGATGCCATCGCCGGTCTCCGGGTCCAGGGGGACGGTTTCCGGATCAAAATACCCCTGCCAGGACAACTCCCCGCCCTTGTCGAGAATCCGGGAAGCCAGCCGGACGAATCCCACCTGTTTTTCCGGATGCCGGGCATCACGGACGCTGCCGTTTTCCAGCCGCAGGTCCGCTTTTTTGACCTTGAGATAATTCACCGCTTCGGTGAGCAGGACATCCGCCAGCTTGTCAGCGGCCTGTTTGACCGCATTGCCTGAAATATAGGTCTGCCGGCTGGCCGAAGTGGCCCCGGCGTTGGTGGTATATTTGGTATCCGCCACAACCACATGGATATCCATGGCATCCAGCCCCAGCGCTTCTCCTGCAATCTGGGACAGGATGGTCGTTGAGCCCTGGCCGATATCCGCACACCCGGTAAACAGGGTGACCTGTCCGTTCCGGTCCATGGCAACGCGGGCGGTGGAGGGGTTCTGCACCCCGGTATTTCCGATACCATACCACATGCCCGCGATCCCGACCCCCCGCCGGATATGGGGCGGGGTAGGCTCAGACAGCCAGTCTGTCCCGGCTTTCCGGTATTCAGGCGTCACCGCGGCCAGGCAGTCCTGAAAACCGATGCTGTGGACCAACTCCTGTCCGGTGGCTGTGACCGTGCCTTTTTTTACCCCGTTCAATACCCGTATTTCCAGGGGATCCATATCCAGGGCACGGGCATGGATATCCATCTGGCTTTCATGGGCCAGGGCCATCTGGGGAGTACCGAATCCTCTCATGGCGCCGCAGAAGGGATGGTTGGTATAGACGGCCGTGCATTCCAGGTCCACATTGTCAATGGCATAGGGGCCTGTGGCATGAACCGCGGCCCGGGAGGCGACAGCGATCCCATAGGAACCATAGGCACCGGTATTGCAGACCGCTTTCATCTGCATGGCCGTGATCCGGCCTGTTTCATCTGCACCGGTTTTCATGTGGATGACAAAGGGATGCCGCTTGGCGGTTGCCAGATATGCTTCTTCACGGGTATACACATACCGGACAGGCTGTTTCAAATGGTACAGGGCCAGCCCGATGAACCCCTGGACGTTCATGTCCAGTTTGGAACCGAATCCCCCGCCGGTGGCTGCCTGGATGATCCGGACGGCATGGTCTTCCACCCCCAGCAGTGAGACCACCTCTTTGTGGTCGTAATGGGGATTCTGGGTGGACGCGTAGATGACCAGGGTCCCGTCCTCGTCCGGAAACCCGACACCGGCGTCCGGTTCCAGGTAGGTATGCTCGATGGCACTGGTCCGGTAGGTTTTTTCAACAATGGTATGGGCCTTTTCAAAGGCGGCGGCCACATCGCCCCTGCGGACTTTTTTTTGAACCAGGACATTGCCTTTGGCGTGAATCTTTGGCGCGCCCGGGGCCAGGGCCTCTTCCGGATCAAACACAGCCGGCAGCGGGTCATAGTCCACCGATACTGCTGCCACGGCCAGCTCCGCGGCCTGGGGAGTCCGGGCCGCCACCAGGGCCACCGGATCTGCCAGGGACCGGACCTTGTCTTCCGCCAGAAGCGGCTGATCCTTGTTGATGATTCCCATCAGGTTTTTTCCTGGGATATCCTTTGCCGTAAACACCTGAACCACATCCGGAATCGACAGGGCCGCGGTTGTATCGATCCCCAGGATTCCGGCATGGGGATGGCGGCTTCGCACTGCTTTCAGGTACAACACGTTTTCCAGTTCCATGTCGGCACAAAAAATCGGCTTTCCTGTCAGCCGTTCTTTTGCACCCCTGCGAAATATACTTTTACCAACTGTATGATATCTGTCATTGCTCATTGTCTGCACCATGTTATCATCGGATAGATCATCCGTTTGAAAAGTCCCTGAACCGCGGGTTCCTTATAGCTTATGGATGGCCGCCGCCCGGTGATTTCAACCATTTTTTCCGCCAGCAGGCCGGCCCCCTGATTCATCAGTTCGACGGTGGGGTTTTTACCGGCAAACAGCGACTCGACAGTATGCATCCGCTGGGGGGTGGGGGTGCATGCCCCCAGTGAAAACCGGATGAAAGATATGCGGCCCTGGTCATCCTTGTCCGCCATCACCGCCATACTCATCCGTGAAGTGGCAAGGGCTTTTCTGCGGCCGATTTTCTGAAAATCAAAAAATCCCGGCTGTCTGGTCTTTAATTTTAATGCCACCACCAGGTCTTCCGGATGAAGCGCACTCCGGTATGCCCCTTTGGTCATTTCCAGCAGCGGAATGGTCCGGTTGCCGTCCCTGTTGGCCACCACGGCCTCGGCCTCGTGAATCACCAGCGGCGGGATGGTGTCCCCGCAGGGGGATGCATGGGCCACATTGCCGCCGATGGTCGCCATATTGCGGATCTGCCGGCTGGCAAAGGTGAAGCTGCACTTATGCAGTGCCGGGGCATGTTCCTTGATAAGAGGCAGGGTATTGATCCGGGTCAATGTCACTCCGGAGCCAATGTACAGCCGGGCCTGGTCGTCACTCAGCTCAACCGTTTTCAACGTCTCGATCCGGGAAATATCCAGGAGAAACGGGCGGTGATTTTCCCCTGATCGCAGATCCACCATCAGGTCGGTTCCCCCTGCCAGAATATGGGTATCCGGGCCATGATCATGGAGAAAGTCCACCGCCTCATCCAGGCTTTCCGGACGGATACAGGTCATGGTTGTCATGTCAGCAATCCTCCTGCCCACGGCCCTGAACGTGCTGCCCGCCGGCGGCACGGACCGATGAAAAAATCTGCTGGTAACCGGTGCACCGGCAGATATTGCCTGAAATGGCCTGGACAATCTGGCTGTCATCCGGTTCGGCATTTTCTCCCAAAAGTGCATGGGTACTCATGAGCAGCCCAGGGGTACAAAAACCGCACTGAACAGCATGTCCGGCCAGAAATTTTTCCTGGATCGGATGCAGGCGCCCTTCTTCGGCCAGGCCCTCTACGGTCATGACCCGGCAGCCGTCCAGCTGCACACCGAACATGAGACAGGCATTGACCGCCTGATTGTTCACCTCGATGGTGCAGGCACCGCATTCTCCGATGCCGCAACCTTCCTTGGTTCCTTTCATACCCAGTTCGTCTCTGATCACCTGAAGTGCAGACTGTTCAGGTGAAATGTCCTTCACCGTTTCTTTGCCGTTCAGTGTAAACTTTACGGTAACGCTGGTCTGTGTCACGTTTCACTCATCCTTGTGCAATACATGGTTTTTTAAAAATGTCGGCGCTGTTTACCGCAATCCATCCTCGCCGACAATTTCTCCGGTGGTCAATCCGCCCACCCGGGGCACCGGCCGGCCGGAATCAGTGACTCCGACAATCAAAATCAGTTCATCGGCCCGGGGAGCGTCCGGTATCCGGACTTCCATGGCATCAAAATGAGACCGCACATAGGCGGCATCTTTATGGCCCAGGGGCAGATCGATGGCACACCCGGGTCCGCCCAGTTTCTTTGCCGAGGGCAGCAGGGCCTTGCCGCCGCCCACATTGGCACGGATGGGTTTGCCCAGGACCGGATGCATCAGGGCGGCGCAATGTTCCCGTTCCCCGTCCAATCCGGAAATAGCTGCCTTGCCGTAACTTTCCACCTTGTCCGGGGCGATTCCCAAAGCGGCAACCGCTTTTTGGATCAGCATCTCGCCGATCTGTTCACTCCATTCATACAGCAAAGACAGATCCTCCTGATAGACTCCGGCATACGGATTTTTAAACACGGCCGCGCAGGCCGCTTTCCGGGTCGGGGTATCGAGAATTGTCTGTCCATCCGCATGGGTTTCTTCCACAATGGTATAAATGGTTCGAATTTTGAGGTTTTCTTTAATAGCCATCTTTCTTTTCCTTTCAATCAATCGTGTCGCGTTTCATTTGTCATTTTTTCCACAGCGTGTCACTTCATTATACCCGGCAGAAACAATGCGATCTGGGGAAATACCGTTATCAGGAACACCACCACAAAAATGGCCAGCAAAAAGACAATGGTTCCCTTGTATACCTCACCCATGGACACATCGGCCACGCCGGAAATCACAAAAATATTCAATCCCAACGGCGGGGTGATCAGGCCCGCTTCCATCATGAGAACGGAGATGACACCAAACCAGATGGGATTGAATCCCAGTTCAAGAATGGTAGGGAAAATGACCGGCAGAGTCAGCACCATCATCGAGGTGGCATCCAGAAAACACCCCAGAATCACATATCCCACAAGAATGATAAACAGGATGAAATAAGGGGACAGATCCACCTGAACCAGCCACATGGACAGTTTCATGGGGATCATGGTCAACGCCATGAAATAGGTGAATAAATAGGCACCGGCCAGAATCATGAATATCATCACCGACACCCGGGTGGTGGACTTCAAAGCGTCTATCAGGTTGCTCCAGGTCATTTTTTTTTTGGCAACGGTGATGACAAAAAGGAAAAAAGCTCCCAGCGCACCGGCTTCATTCGGTGTGAAAAAACCCAGATAGATCCCCCCCATTACCAGCAGGAAGACCGCGATCAGCTCCCAGACCGTCACCAGGGCCTTCAGTTTTTCCAGGAATGGCACCCGTTCGGGGTTTTGCGGGGCAGCAGACGGTTTGATCATCACCCAGAGGATGATAATGACGCAAAAAGCCAGTGCCAGCAGAAATCCGGGAAGAAATCCTGCGATCAGCAGTTTGCCGATGGATTGCTCGGTGAGGATCCCATAGACCACAAATCCGATACTCGGCGGAATGAGAAACCCCAGGGTTCCCCCGGCGGCAACGGTTCCCGTGGCCAGCTGGTCGTCATACTCATATTTTTTCATTTCCGGCAATGCCACCCGTCCCAGGGTGGCGGCAGTGGCCACCGATGAGCCGCAGATGGCGGCAAAGCCGGAACAGGCGCCGATGGTGGCGATCCCAAGCCCCCCCGGCAACCGCCTCAGCCACTTGTCCGCAACCTTATATATTCCCTGGCTCAGGCCGGAGGCCGTTGCAAACTCTCCCATGATGACAAACAACGGGATGACCGTAAAGGAATAAGTGGTAAAGGTACCGTAAAACGATTTCACCAGGGTGGGCAGGGCAACGGTAATATCGGTCATGAAACTGATGCCCCAAAATCCCACAAATGCCAGGGAGAACCCGATGGGCATGCCGATTAAGAGAAGAAAAAACAACACTGCAATGCCGATGATACCGAGTATATGAGGGTCCATTTTCCTTTTCTTTCCTGTTGGATTATTCCAAGGCTTGTCCAAAGATAATTTCTGATAGGGATGCTACCATTTCTTTCACTATTTCCAGGGACAGCAAAAGTGCCCCCACAGGCAGCAGAAAATGCACCGGATACAGGGGAATCCCCAGGCTGTCCGTGGTGGTGCCGAACTGGTATTCCTCTACGCCCATGACCACACCATACCACACCAGCATGACAATGATCTGAAAACTCAACAGGGCCGTCAGCAGATTCATGGCAGCTGCTGCCCGGACGGGAAGTTTCTCCACCAGCATTGTCACACGGACATTGGCGCCGGCACCATGGGTATAGGCAATTCCCAGAATGCCGAATATGGCCAGCATTACCTCACTGACCTCCAGGGCACCGGGAATGGGGCTGGAAAAAAAGTACCGAAACACCACATCCAGGGTGGTCAGAAACATCATCAGCAGGACCCAGCCCATGCCGATGGCCAATCCAGCCCGGCTCAACCAGCCGATTCCCTGATCCATCCTCTTCATCCATCCAGGTGCATGTCTCATGAGTTCGTATTCCAGTATCAGTTGTTTCAGTGAGTTCAAAGGGTTCAGACCGCTTTCGCGATGCCGTCTGAACCCGTTATAAATCCATACTTACAGGTTAATAAGGACAAGCATCAAACGGCACATCCACCTTGCTCAGTTCTTCCTTGAACATCACCAGGGCTTTTTGGGCCGGCAGACCCTTTGCTTCCAGATCTTCTGCCCATGTAACCAGCACATCTCCGAACTTCTTGTCCCAGATTTTCTGCTCCGCATCACTCAACGGGATAATTTCCACTTTTTCACCGAAACCGTTCATGGTTTCTTCATACCAGGTTTCATCAAAAATACCGGCGATCTTGTAGGCATCCCGTCCCACTTCTTCAATGATCGGTTTCAGATCGTCAGGCACCTTTTTCCAGAACCGTTGGTTGACAAACAGGCCTTCGGACACACAGCCGAAAGAGGTGGGAACCCCGTATCTGGCTACCTCATCCAGTTTAAAAGCCTTGATCAGCGCCGGGCAGGTCACGACCCCGTCAATGACCCCGGTTTCCATGGACATGTAAACATCCCCCAGGGGCATGAAAATGGGAATGGCACCCAGCGCTTCCAGGGCCTTGGTTTGAAGGCCTCCGGGACTCCTGATTTTCATCCCCTTGACATCATCGATGGAAATGACTTTTTTTGTGGTCCACAAATGGGCCATCACGCAGTTGTTGATATGCAGTACTTTGATGTCCTTGAATTCCGAATGCAGCAGGCGGTTATGCATGGCCATGCCGGCTTCGGCTCCTTTCCATTTTGCCGGACAGGTAATGGGGGAAGACAGCACATCCGACAGCGGAAACCGTCCCGGTGTCCAGCTCAAGGTTGCATACCCCATGTCTGACAGACCGGTCTTGATAATGTCATAATGGTCCGCCCCTTTTCCCAGGGCCCCACCGGCATACATATTATAGGTAATGCGCCCGTTGCTCCTTTTTTTCATTTCTTCCAGCATGGGAATCCACAGTTTCTGGACATCCGCACCGCTTGGCACATGCCAGGTGCTGAACCGGATATTAATCTTTTCATCTCCAGCCCAGGCACTTCCGGAAAAAATAGCCAGGCCTGCCAGTGACACCAGCACGAGAACCCCAAAACATACCTTTTTGAAACCATTTTTCTTCATCATGCTGCTCTTCCTCCTTATCATTGTTGTGGTGTTGATTTTCAGACATTGAAAATCAAAAAAATCATCCCCATCGTTCCGTCACGGTTTTCTGATCCATGAACAGGCGCATGGAATCGATCCGGCTTTTGGCCACGCCCTGGGCAGATTTGTTTTTTGATCCCAGAGGGAAAAAGGCATAAGGCTGGGGAACCGGCAGGTTTATCCCCACATTTCCCACATCCGCCTCTTTTATGAACCGTCTTGCAACGTGTCCCTCACGGGTGAAAATACACGCGGAATGACCGTAATCATCCTTGTTGTTGATCCAGTCCAGAGCTTCGTCCAGGTCTTTTGCCCGCATCAGGTTGGCCACGGGTCCAAAGGATTCTTCCCGGGCGATAAACATATCCGGAGTGACATTGTCAAAGATCGTGGGTCCTACAAAATAGCCGTTTTCGCAGCCCGGTACCTTCACATTTCTGCCGTCCAGGATCATCTGCCCGCCTTCTTGAATACCTTTTTCGATAAATTTCAGTATCTTTTCCTTTCCTGCCCGGGACACCAGCGGTCCCAGCTCCACGGTCTCATCCAGACCGTATCCCAATTTCATGGCCGCCGAGGCTGCCGTAAAGGCCTTTTTGAAACGGTCATACACATCCCCGACGAGAATCAGGTTGTCCGCCCCCAGGCACCGCTGACCCGTCATGCCATAGCAACCCCTCAATATTCCCTGAATGGCCTGATCGATGGGGGTGTCGGGCATCAGCACCACATGATTTTTGCCATTGCCGTTGATGGATGCCTCTTTTCCCAGCTTGCCGGCCTGGGCGAACAACTGACGGCCAACACCGGTGGAACCGATGAATCCCACCCCTTTGACATGGGGATTTTCCATAATTTTGGCATTGATATGCCGCCCGCCGTAGACCAGGTTCATCAGCCCTTTAGGAAATCCATCCACCATGTCCACCACATCGAATATCGCTTTGGCACTGACCGGCACATCCTTGCTTGGGCTCACCACAACCGGGCATCCGCTGGCAAGCGCATAGGGAACAAAGGAGGACCAGGCGTGCATGGGGATATTGTTGGGGGTGATAATAAGAAATACGCCTCTGGGTTCCCATAAAAGGGTCTGGTCCAGACCTCTGGCGAGATCATTGACCTGCTCTCCCTTGGTGAGCAGCAGCAGGGCCGAACAGGCGGATTCAATGTTTTCAATACACCTGCGGATGGTTCCCTTTGCTTCTCCCATGGTGCGGCCATGATCCTGGACCAGGATCCGGCATAGAGGATCAAACTGTTCTTCAAACTTGCCTCTCAGATCGAACAGATACCGGGCCTTATCCCTGACCGGCACCTTTTTCCATTCCCCGAGAGCCGCCTGGGCAGATGCCACCGCCTGATCCACCTCGGCATCCGTTGCCGTCGGAAAGGTGGCGATCACCTCGCCGGTTGCCGGGTTTGTGGCTTCTGATACATCCGTAGCCGCCGAATCCTTCCACTCACCGTCGACATACAGTTTCAGCTTTCCATAATTTTTTTCAACTTCCGATAAAATTGCCATTTTTTTCCTCAATTGATTAACAGGTTAATTTGTGTTGAACTATGGTCATTATTTTTCTTTTTTTCCGCATTTGAAAAACTTGGCAGATTCAGCAAAAAATTCATGGCGTTCATGACATGATCGGTCATCAACTGGCAGGCTTTTTCTTTGTCTTTCTCGAGAATTTTCTGAAGAATCTGTTCATGATACGCGCAGGAGGTATCCAGGTGTTCCCGGAAATGGAGAGTCTGGTAACTGAATCTCCGGATCTGCTTGTGAAGATTTGATGCAAAATTCAGCAACCGTTGATTGCCCGCGACCTCCATGATCATGACATGAAATTTCTGGTGAGTTTTCTGGTATTTCAAAATATCACAATCTCCGGTGCCGGCCGCCTGAGCCATACGGTGAACGATTGCACAGAGCGTCTTGCGATGTCTGTCGCTGAACCGGTCCATTGCCAGGGATGTGGCAAGAGAATAAAGAGATGCCTTGAGCATATAGATTTCCCTGACATCCGCGTCCGTCATTTCAGGGACAAATGCCCCTCTCCGGGGTTTTCTCACCACCAGTCCCTGTGCTTCAAGGACTTTGAAAGCCTCTCGGATGGGTGGGCGGCTGACCCCCAGCCGTTCCGCAATCTCATCTTCCTTGAGTTGCTGACCGGGGTGAAATTCATTGGTTACAATAAGATTTTCAATATAGTCCCTGGTCATATCGGTAAGGGATTTAACTTTCATACAAAATATCCTGTGATAGTCCGGTTAATACTGAATTCTCGTCTATTGTTTATTGTATACAATTTATGGAAAATCATTGTCAACGATTATTTTCCATAAAAAAAACCATTGACAGATAATGCTCAAGTTATTTATTTTATTTGGTTACGTAAAAATATTGAGTCCAAGGAACCACATATGAAATCCAATCCCCATATTATTGCCTGCGCAGTCCTGGCCAGGGACATCAAAGAGGTCGCCCGGGAGATGGGCCTGAAACCGGTATACAAATTTCTGGAAGCCGGACTCCATGAAAACCCTCACAAGCTCAACACCCAGGTACAGGAAGCCATAGATCAGATTTCAGAGCAGGGGAGTGCGGACCGCATTATCATCGGTTATGGGATCTGCGGAAAAGGCACGGTGGGATTGACATCCCGGGACATTCCCCTGGTGATCCCCAGGGTCCATGACTGCATCGCCCTGTTTCTGGGAGGGGATGCCGCCTATCAGGAACAGTTCAAAAAATATCCCGGCACCTATTATCTGTCTGCCGGATGGTGTGAGGAAAAAGCGATACCTGTATCCCAGCGCCGGGGCCGTGCCTGGTTCGGCAACCGCCAGCTGGTGTATGAAGACGTGAAAAATACCCATGGCCGGACAGCGGCCGACCACACCTTTGCGTTCCTCAACTCCTGGCAGAAAAACTATCAGCGGGCCGCATTCATCGAAACCCGTTCCGGACAGGCTGCCAGATACGAGCAGATGGCAAAGGAGATGGCTGAAGAATACGGATGGCGGTTTGAACGGATCAAGGGGGACCAGTGTCTGATCCACCAGATGCTGACTGCCACCGAATCCACCTCCGGGGTTCTGGTAGTGCCACCGGGCCATACCATCACGTTTGACCCGGTGGGGTCCACGCTGTCCGCCTGCCCTCGGTGGACCGCAGGTGTCGGCGCTGTCCCACAGGAAACCGAATGCGTGGTCCCGTCCGACCTCCCTGACACGGACTCCGGTATGAAAATCCAAACCGGTTTAGGAATCGATGCCGGCGGCACCTACACGGACGCTGTGGTCTATGATCTGGAGAACCGCACCACCTGTTGCAAGGCCAAGGCCCTGACCACCAAATGGGATTTTACCCTCGGCATTGAAACCGCACTTGCCAGACTGGATACCGATCAGCTGGCTAAAGTGGAACTGGTGGCGTTGTCCACCACCCTGGCCACCAACGCCATTGTAGAGAACGAGGGACAGACAGTGGGCATGCTTTTGATGCCGCCCCCGGGCCTGGATGAACACACCATTGTCTACTCCCCCAAAGCCGTGATCACCGGCAAACTGGATATCGCCGGCCGGGAAAAGGCGCCGGTGGACCCGGACCAGGTCAGAAAAATCGCAGATGACATGATGCACCGACACGGGGTCACCGCCTTTGCCGTGTCCGGCTATGCCGGGGCCGTGAACCCGGCCCATGAACTGGCGGTTAAAAAGGTTCTCCAGGAACACACCCGCCTGTTCGTCAGTTGCGGCCATGAACTGTCCGATTCCCTGAATTTTGAAACCCGGGCCGTCACCGCCATGCTAAACGCCCGGATCATTCCCCGGCTCACCCACCTGCTGGCGGACCTGGAACAGGTGTTGGAACGATTCAATATCGCAGCCCCCATCGTGGTGGTCAAAGGGGACGGGACCCTGATGGATGCCGCCATGGCCAAAAAACGACCCGTGGAAACCATTCTGTCCGGTCCGGCCGCTTCCGTGGCCGGGGCAAGGCACCTCACCGGCATAACCGATGCCCTGGTGGTAGACATGGGCGGCACCACCACAGACACGGCTGCGTTGAAAAATAATCTGGTGCGCCTCAATGAAAAAGGCTCCAAAGTCGGGGGCCGGCGCACCCATGTCCAAGCCCTGGATATCCGCACCACCGGCCTGGGCGGTGACAGCCGGATTCTTTTTGAAAAAGGATCGTTTATCATCGGTCCCGGCCGGGTGGCGCCGGTTGCCTGGCTGGCCACACATCGAACCGGAACCGATGAAGCCCTGGAGTATATCACCCACCACCTGAACCGGTTCACCACTTCCACCCAAAAAATGCAGATCGTTACCGCCACCGGATCGGTGAACCTGTCCCATCTAACGCCCATGGAAGAACAGGTGCTCTCTCTGGTGACCCAAAGGCCCTATTCCATTGAAGAGCTGGTCACAAAAACCGGGGTGCTCACGGATGCCGGCCTTCCCCTGGCCCGGCTTGAGGAACAGTTCGCCATCCAGCGGTGCGGCCTGACTTTCACGGACCTGCTGCATATCCAGGAAAAATTCACCCGGTGGAACCGGGACGCGGCAAAAACATACTGTGAATTCATGGCATTTCTGGCCGGCATGGATATGGAAAATATGATCCCTCTGCTCATGAAAAAAGGAATCCTGCGCCTGACCCTGGAACTGCTCAAGCGGCAGCTGGATGATAAGATCGATCCGGATGGGTTAACCTCCTGCCCGGTATGCCAGGCACTGATCGACAACATGATGGCCGGCGGCAGCCCGGATTTCCAGGTACGCATCAACCTGAAGCGGCCGGTGATCGGCATCGGGGCCCCCATCGGGTTTTTCCTGGCAGATGCCGCCCGGGCCCTGGGTGCAGAGGCGATACTGCCTGAAGATGCGGATGTGGCCAACGCCATCGGGGCCATCACCTCGGATGTGATGGTTCACCGCCAGATCCGGATTACCCCTGGCCATCAGGGCGGATTCATGGTGGAGGGTATTGCCGGCACCCGCCAGTTCAAGGTATTTGATTCGGCCGACGCCTTTGCCAGAGACACCCTGGTTCAGAAAGTCCGGGATTTAGGGCGGTCTGCCGGTACTTCCTGCCGCACCGTGACCCTGTCCATCAAAGACAAAGCCCCAAAAACCGCCTCAGGCGATCCCATCTTCATGGAGCGGGTGATCCAGGCCACCCTCACTGGCCGGCCCGACCGGGTGATTCAAAAAGCGATTCCGGCATGACCGTCCTGATTCTGATTACCGCCATCGCCTTTGTCCTGATGCTGTGCCAGAATACCGGGGTCAGACGCTGAAAACTGACGTCGAATGTACCGAACGCATCAATCCAGAAACGCGTTCACATTACTGAATACCCGCCGCACATCTTTGGACAGGCGGGAACCGGTGCACCGCCTCATGGTATCACCCCGCTGGCGGGCGGTCATTACCGCATCGATCTCTTCCAGCGGCATGACCAGATTTTTTTTCAGTGCTCTCAAAAAAAGCATACCTGTCAGAAAAACCGCCGATGCCATGAAAACCACGCCCCAGGCACCGGCATTGCCCAGCTGTTGCGCCTTTTTATCAGCTCTGACCATCGCTTCCCTGTTTATCTCTCCTAATAAAAGAATGGCATCCACCGTGCGGGTCTTTGCCGCAGCCTCTTTTTTGAACGCTCCGGCATAATTCTGATCAATGGCATTCAAAGCCGCTGGTTCCTGCTCTTCCGTAATATTGTTCTGGGCATTCTTCAAGGCGGTGGCAAACGATATTTTTAACCGGGTGATATCGATTTCAGGGTTGTCTGCCATTGCCAGGGAGGCCAGCATTTTCTCACATGCCTGAAGAGACCGCTCATTCTGGTCGATGATCACCTCGATGGCCGGGGCCATCCGGATAAATACCCAGATAGAACCAAATGCCATCAGCAGGTTCAATCCGATCAAAATCCACGCCCCCAGCCTCACTGTCTGTGCCAGCCGCATCTCATACTCCTTTGATCAATTTGGAAATGGCGGATTCATTTGAAACAATGATGAGATTGTCATCTTTTTGCAGCGGATCCTTTGGTGACGGCTGATGAATTTTGCCGTGGGGACCCCGCCGGATGCCCACCACCATAATGCCGAACCGCCGGGGCAGTGCCAGATCGACCAGGGTTTTGCCGATCATGGACGGCTGGATGCAAATCTCGGTCAGGTGAAGGTCTTCACCCAGGTTGGTGTCTGCAATAACATGCCGGTACAATAGCCGGTTGGCAAACCGCTTTCCAAACTCCTGTTCCGGGTTGACGATCTGATGCGCCCCCACCAGTTTCAAAATCCGCTGGTGCATGGTGTCATTGGCCCGGGAGATGATCAGCGGCGCTCCCATCTGTCTGAGCAGAACGGTACAGATAATGGAAGCCTCTTTGGAATCATCGCCGATGGCGCACACGGCGGAATCCCTTTTTCCCGGTTCAAGCCCTGCCAGTTCCGCTTCATCGGTGGCATCCAGCACAATAGCTTCGGTGACAAATTCAGCAGCTTCCTCCACCAGCGCTTTATTGATATCCACCGCCAGCACCTCGGCACCCCTTTCCGACAGGGTCCGGGCAAGGGACATCCCAAAATGGCCAAGTCCAATGATCAGAATTTGCTGGGACATGGTGAGGTTCCTTTTTTTAAGTCAAAAAAATTTTAGCATCCGGGCACCGTGACGATGACGAAGCCTGGGGGCCGCTTAACAGCATGAACAATGTCACAGGACCGATACGCCCGCAGAACATGGCAATAATGATGGTAATCTTTCCAATCTCATCCAGAAGCCCGGTTGCACCGGTGGAAAGCCCCACCGTGCCCAGAGCTGAAGTTGCTTCAAAAATCAGGTCTCTGACCGGTATCTGGGGCTGGGTTACTTCCAGCATCATTACCACACCAAACCACAGCAGCAGGCCTGCCGCAACAATGGTAACGGCCCGAAAGACAGTAACGGCATTGATCCGCCGATTCTGAAAAATCACCTCCCTGCGGTTGGTGATGTTGGCAAAAGACGTCATGACAAGGATACCGATGGTGGTGGTTTTTACACCACCCGCGGTTCCGCCCGGACTGCCGCCGATGAACATGAAAGTAATCATGAGCAAAAAAGTGGGGTTGGCGATGCCGGAAATATCCATGGAATTGAACCCGGCGGTTCTCAACGTCACCGATTGAAACCATGCCGTCTGGATTTTATCTGACACTGACAACCCTGCCAGAAGTCCCCCCCATTCAAAGGCCAGAATGAACACTGTTCCCAGAACCAGCAGTACGCCGCTGGTGATCAGGGCGATGCGGGCAGGAATCGACACCTGCCTGCCGGCAAGCCATTTCGGAATTACCAGGGTGGTGGCCGGTGCCATACCCCCGAAAATGATCAACAGAGCCACGACATGAAGCACCGCTGGCGTTGTTTGCCAGGACATCAGGCTGTCACTCTGGAGAGCGAACCCGGCATTACAGAACGCGGAAACGGCCGTAAAAATCCCCCGCCAGACTGCCTGGGAACCCGTATCACCGGCGGTATAAAACATAAAGGTCAGCAGAATCGCCCCCGCCCCTTCGGCAGCAAACGTAAATTTGAGGATGGTTACCAGTGACTGCACCAGGTCTTTGTGGCTGGTATCCGTCATCGAGGCCAGCACCCGTTCATGGGTGAGGCTGATGCGGCGGCCCATGGCGTGCAGTCCAACCGTGGTGATGCCCATGATGCCCAACCCCCCCAGCTGGATCAGGACCAGGATAAAAAACTGGCCGTATCCGGTAAAATCATTGGGGGTGTCCAGTACGATCAACCCGGTGACACAGACCGCACTCACCGCCGTAAATGCCGCATCCACAAATCCGACGGCCCTGTTTTCCGCTGCCACCGGAAGCAGCAGCAGCAAGGTTCCCATGCTACACAGCGCCAGAAATGTCACCACCAGCAACCGGGCCGGATGGCTGAGAAAAATTTCCCAGACCGGTTTCTGGGTCTCAACCAGTGTTTTCCGGGTGGAAGATTCCTGAACCTCAAAGTCCGCCAGCATGAAAATGATGCTGATCAGTAAAACCGTTCCGCTCAATGCAAAATACGGACTGGTCATGATATGGGGCCATGCAGAGACATACCCCCCTGAAGCCCCTGCCAATCCCAGAAATTTACCGGCAATGGGGTTACGGAACAGTCTCAGCGCACATAAAAATATCAAGACCGCCGCTGCCACAGCAAGTATCAACCGCCAGAAAGGGGGAGCGCCGATATTACCGGTCTCGGCAAACAAGACAAGCAGCGGCAGAGGTGACATGGCCAGTAAAAAGCCTGTGATGCCGAACCATCGCAAGGACGAGCGTATCCTCATCTGTTCACCTCAGTGATGCGGGGCCGGAACACAGATTCCGCCCCCGCTCGTCACTTACAATATGATATTGAGCATCCGACGCAACGGTTCAGCCGCACCCCAGAGCAGCTGATCCCCCACGGTAAACGCCGTGAGATACGCTTCTCCCAGCGTCATTTTCCGGATCCGGCCCACGGGCACGGTCAGAGTGCCGGTCACCGCTGCAGGAGTCAGGTCAGTGACGGTCTGATCTTTGGTGTTGGGGATCACTTTGACCCAGTCGTTGTTGGATGCCAGCATGGCTTCGATATCCGCCAGGGGCACCTCTTTTTTCAACCTGATGGTAAAGGCCTGACTGTGACACCGCATCGCTCCGATGCGCACGCACTGACCGTCAATGGGCACCGGGTGGTCCGACCGCCCCAGGATCTTGTTGGTTTCCACAAACCCTTTCCACTCTTCCCGGGTCTGGCCGTTTTCCATGGCCCGGTCAATCCAGGGGATCAGGCTGGCGCCCAGGGGCACGCCCCAGATGGCGGTGGGAAATGCATCGGAACGCTGGGTATCTGTGACATTTCGGTCCAGGTCCAGGATCGCTGCGGCCGGGTCATCCAGAATCGGGGCGGCCGCATCACCGATGGCCCGCATCTGGGACACCAGTTCGGTCATGTTTTTGGCACCGGCACCCGACGCGGCCTGAAAGGTCATGGAAGTGAGCCATTCCACCAGATCATTTTCAAACAGCCCGCCCAGGGCCATGAGCATCAGAGAGACGGTACAGTTGCCGCCGATATAATTCTTTATGCCCCGGGCCAGGGCATCATCAATTACTTTCCGGTTGACCGGATCCAGAACAATGATGCTGTCATTACTCATCCGCAGGGTAGACGCCGCATCAATCCAGAACCCTTTCCACCCGTTTTGGGCCAGCTTCGGCCGCACTGTTTCAGTATAGCTTCCCCCCTGGCAGGAGATGATGATATCCATTTCCATCAACGTGTCAATGTCATGGGCATCGATCAGGGCCGGGGCATCCTTTCCCACATCCGGGGCTTTCTGTCCGGCCTGGGAGGTGGTGAAAAAAACCGGGGTGATCTTTTCAAAATCATTTTCCGCAATCATCCGTTCCATGAGCACTGAACCCACCATGCCCCGCCATCCCACCAGTCCTGTTTTTTTCATTTTTCCTTTCCTCCAAAAAATTGATCAAACTTTTTTTATATCCGCTTTTCAAGACGGATGCCAGTCCTTAATTGATATCATTGAATTTTTTTTCGCTTCAATACCGTAACAGACCGGGGTCGTCCCCAGCTCGCCTTTTCCGATGCTCTCATGCCGGTCCACCCGGGTGTTGAAGTCCTTTTTGGAATCATTGAGTTGCAGGGCTGCAAGAAAGCGCACGCCACCGCTGATGCTGACATGTGCGCCAATGTATTTCATTCTCTTCGCGTCTCCCGTCACGATCGGTGTTGTTGACAATGGGGTATATCGGTGCGATATTTTATGTCATAACCCCTTTGGGGTAAATTGTTTTTTCATTCACTGATCCAGCCGGTTTTCCCAGCCCCCCGGGCAACGGATCGGGCAGAGAAAAAGGATTCAACATGACATCACCGATTCATATTCTCCGTTTAATGCTTTCCATCATGATACTGGTCAGTTTGTCAACGGTATCCGCCGTTGCCGAAAACCATAAAACGGTTCCTCAATCCCGGGGACAGGTGGTATATGCCCCGGTCTACTCCCATATTTATATCGGTGACAGGGAACGGCAGTTTCTGCTGGCTGTGACCCTGAGCATCCGGAACACGGATCCGGATGATGAAATTGTCATCTCCAAGGTCACCTATTTTAATTCAAAAGGGAAAATACTGGAAGACTATCTGAAAGAGCCGGTCACCCTGGAAGGCATGTCCGCTACCCGCTATGTGGTCCATGAATCGGACACGGCCGGCGGATCCGGGGCCAGTTTTCTGGTGGAATGGGAAGCTTTGAAAGCCGTGAATACGCCCATCATCGAAACGGTGATGATCGGGGCGAAGACCCAGCAGGGCATCTCTTTTACCTCACGGGGGCAGGTGATCAAAGAAAAATAAACCGGTATTGGTAAAAGGTGTCAGCAGGCTTCTGGATCAGACACTTTCTGCAGTTTCTTCAGATTTTCCGGCTTGCCCAGGGCGATGAAAAGATCCCCGGCCTCAATCACGGTTTCCGGGCCCGGATTGAACACCATGTCACCGGATGATTTTTTTATGCCGACAATGAGAATGTCAAACCGGGGCCGAATGCCGGAATCCTTCACCTGCTTTCCCACCAGTTCGGAACGGTCTGACACCGGCAGTTCCTCCATCTGAAGGTTGATATCCCCCCGGATGGCCAGATCCATCAGGCTGGTGGCCGTCGGCCTGAGCACACTTTGAACCAGTCGCAATCCCCCGATACTGTAAGGCATAAACACCCGCTCTGCACCGGCCTGTTTCAGCCGTGACACATGAGATTCCGTATCGGTTCTCGCCACGATGGTGATATCCGGATTCAGCTGCCGGGAGGTCAGGGTCACAAACACATTGGCCGCATCCTCGGCCAGGGCCGTGATCAGGCATCTGGCTTTTTTCAAGCCCGCTGAAAGAAGAATTTCATCCATGGTGGCATCTCCGGGTATGAACAGCATCTTCTTCTGTTCCAGCTGTTCCAGGGCTCTCGGATTTTTTTCAACCACCACCACGTCAAACCCTTCATTTTTGATCCCCTGAGCCACCACCCGGCCGATTCTGCCGTATCCGCAGACAATGTAATGCCCGCTGAGCTCATCGATGATTTTCTGCACCCTGCGCCTCCCAAGAAAACTTTGAAACTTCCCTTCCACAAGCATCTGGCCGAGAGATCCACCCAGATAAAAAAACGCGCCGACACCGCCAAAAATCACCAGCATGGTCATGACCCGGGCGATGTCGGACAACGGCCGCACTTCCATGAATCCCACCGAGGAAAGGGTAATGATCACCATGTACACGCTTTCGATAAAGCTCCACCCTTCCAGCATCATATACCCGGATGTACCGAACAGAATCACGAGAAAAATGAAAAAACTGCCCATGACAATGGACCAGCCAAAAGGGTATTCCGTGCGCATCTGCAAACGAAATACCTTGACTTTCTTAAGCAGATTCATCCACTTCCTCCATGGGTTTCATGATGCCGGTTGCCTCAAGGAAGTCTTACCATAAATGGTGACAGAGCAATAGTCAAGTCATTACAGGCATGCCTTCAAGACAAGGAATCCCAGAATTTCCGGCTCTGTTCGGTCATGGTGGATTTCTGCCCCTTTGATTCCCAAGGTCCGGAATCATTGGACGGTCCGGCACCAGTCAGCCGCCGGATCCTTTCCTCCAGTGGTGGATGGGTGGAGAACAGGCTGGCAAACTGCCGGCCGGACAAGGGATTTACAATGAACATATGGGCCGTGGAAGGATTGGCATTCACCGCAACGCCCCGGCGGGTATACTCTCCCAGTTTATTCAAGGCTGACGCCAGCCCCTGGGGCCGGCCCGTGACCTGGGCTGCCGTGGCATCGGCCAGGTATTCCCTGGACCGGGAGACCGCCATCTGTACCACCATGGCCGCCATCGGCGCCAGAATCGACATGACCATCACACCCACAAATCCCAGACCCCCCTCTTCGTTGTCCCTGCCACCGAAAAATGCGGAAAACCGTGCCATGGACGCCACAAACATGATGGCGCCTGCCAGGGTCGCCACAATGGTGGAGATCAGGATATCCCGGTTCTTGATATGGCCCAGTTCATGGGCCAGGACCCCTTCCAGCTCCTCCTGGTTCATCAGTCGCAACAGACCCTCTGTAACCGCCACCACCCCGTGTTCCGGATCCCTGCCCGTTGCAAAGGCATTGGGGGCTTCCTCGGGGATCACATACAGTTTGGGCATGGGCAGTCCGGCCCGCTGGGCCAGTCTTGCCACGGTATCATGCAGTCCCGGTGCCTGGGTTCTGTCCAGGGGCCGGGCCCGGTACATTTTCAACACAACGGTATGGGACTGCCTGTAGGAAAAAAAATTCATGGCCAAAGCGATGATCAAGGCGATCACCATGCCGGACTGCCCGCCCAGAGCATACCCCAGCACCAGGAACAGCCCGGTCATTGCGGTCAGCAGGAAAACAGTCTTTATTTGGTTTCCCATAATTCTCCTCGTGAAAAATCTGAGTTGTTTGCATTTAACGGATGCATTAGCATTATAAGTCCGGTCAATCCAAAATCAAGCGTTCAGACAGAAGAGGTTTTTCCCGCTGCACCTGAAAACCCGGCCAGTCGCTTAGGGGTTTTGGGACATATTCAGCCCCTCGCAGATGGTTGTTTTCTTTTTTCTATCAAAGAAATGATATGTAAGTTCTGCTCCCTTCAACAGACTGATACAGTTAAAAGGCATGTGACTATACACTCAGGAGAATTCAGGTGAAACCGTTTTCAAACAATGGTTTTGAAAAACAGATGACACTGCACTGGAACATTCTCTCCCGGTGCACCAATCTGTTCATTATTTTAAACATCAGTATGTTCTTTCTGACCGGAATGGTGATAAACAACGGATATTATTACACCTGTTACTCTCTGGGACTGCTGCTGCTGATCGAAGTCGGCCTGTTGATGCCTTTGGGCCTGCTGAACCGGTTGTGGTTCTATCTGACGTTTCTGGCGGTGGAACTGCTGGCCTTGTATTTTCTGGTGGCCAGCATCTGGTACTGGGTTGTGAACAACCGTGGGGTATGACACTATTTTCAAGCAACAAATATGTATCTTCCCCGGGAAAAGGAGATCATAATACCATGAGGAACAAAAACACGACCATCCTGTTAATGCTGGTGGGAATCTGTCTGTCGTCCTTGGCGGTTTTCCCGGTGTCGGTCCTGTCGGAAACGGCATTTGACAATACTCTTTATGCACAGATGCTGGACCGGCATGTCCGGGACGGGGTAGTGGACTACCAGGGGTTCAAGGCGGATGAAAAACAGCTGGATGCGTATCTGGATCTGATGGCTGCCGTCGATCCGGACAAACTGTCCCGCAACGAACAGTTCGCCTTTTACATCAATGCCTACAACGCCTGGACCATCAAGCTGATCCTCACCCGGTATCCCGGCATTTCCTCCATCAAGGATATCGGGTCTTTTTTTTCCAGCCCGTGGGGAAAAAAGATCAGCCGCATCAACGGCGAACTGTTGACCCTGGATGAGATCGAGCATGAGATCCTGAGACCCCGGTTTCAGGATCCCCGGATCCATTTTGCCGTCAACTGTGCGTCCAAAGGATGTCCCAAACTGATTTCTCACCCCTATGAAACACAAACGCTGGCGCAGCAGCTGGATGCCGTCACCCGGGATTTTATCAACAACCCCGACAAAAATTATCTGAAGGGAAATACCCTGTATGTCAGCCGGATCTTCAAATGGTTTGCCGAAGATTTCAACCATGACATTCGAGGGTTCTTCCTTCAATACGCTTCAGATGATTTGAGGCAGGCACTGGCAGCAGCAGGAGACGGTCTCAACATCCGGTACCTGGACTATGACTGGTCCCTGAACGGAAAGTAAAACCGATTCGACAAAAAGGAGCAGGACAAATGGAACAGGAGCAGATCCTTGACCGGTTGCATCATCTGCTGAAATCATACCTGGCAGAACAGAAACAGGGCCGTTTCGTTGATTACAGGGATCCAGCCGACTTGTCGGAAATTCTGAATCTCGATACCGGACAGAATGGTGCGGACTGGGCCCAGATTTTTGACTGGATCGAAAAATACCTGGCCTTTTCCGTCAAAACCGGCCATCCGGGTTTTCTCAACCGGATGTGGGCCGGGGCCAACCTGCCTTCGATTTTAGGGGAAGTGGTGACCGCGGTTTCCAACACTTCGGCCTGCACCTATGAATCTGCGCCGGTCTCTACAGTGATGGAGCAGTACATGCTTGACCAGATGCTGGATCTGGTGGGGTTTACAAACGGAGAGGCCCAGATGACCACCGGATCCAGCAACGCCAACCTGCTGGCCATGATGGCGGCCAGAAATACCTGCCAGCCCGGAGTCAAGGCCGCCGGCCTGTTCTCCGGACAGCCCTTGACCGCGTTTGTGAGCGCCGATGCCCACTATTCCATGGAAAAAGCAGCCAACGTCCTGGGGCTGGGCACGGACAGCCTGATCAAAACTCCGGTCAATGCCCGGGGAGAGATGGACATGACCATTCTGGCGGATCAGCTGGCACAGGCCCAAAAGCGCTCATCCATTCCTTTTTTTGTGGCCGGCACTGCCGGCACCACGGTGCGGGGGGCTTATGATCCCATCAAACCGCTGCTGGACCTCAGGGATCGATACGGGTTCTGGCTGCATATGGACGGGGCCTGGGGCGGGGCCGTGATCCTCAGTGACCGACTGCGCCAGAGGTTTCTGGCCGGCATCGAACAGGTGGACTCTTTTTGCTGGGATTTTCACAAAATGCCGGGCACGGCCCTGATCTGCAATGTGTTTCTGATCAACAACCGGCCCCACACCCTGGGACGGGTCTGCAGCAGCGGAGATGACAGCTATATTTTCCACACCACAGACGACAACCGTGTCCGGGATCTGGGTGCGGTCTCCCTGCAGTGCGGCCGCCGGGTGGACAGCCTGAAATGGTTTCTGGACTGGAAATTTTTCGGAAAAGCCGGGTTTGCCCGCATGGTGGAACATGGGCTTGACCTGTGCCGGTACGCGGAACAGCGCATCCGGCAATCCGATCATCTGGAGCTGGTGTATCCCCGCAACACATTCAATGTCTGTTTCCGCTACAAACCAACCCGGGCGGAAGCCGGTCCGTTCAATCTTGCCCTGCGCAACACCCTGTACCACCAGGGCAAAAGCCTGGTGGGATACGCCCGGAACAGTGACGGCCCGTTTCTGAGACTGCTGCTGGCTTCCCATGATCTGGATGAAAATGATGTGGACCACTATTTTTCCCAATTGATCGAAACCGGCAAAGATCTGGAAAAGGAATACCGATGACACACAGGATATGTAAACCGACAACGTTTCGGAATCACCCCGATCAATGGGCCCTGCAGCGACAGGTCCGGGCGGTCGAAGATACCTTGAGCATCCATATCTCATCTAGTGATGCCGCAAAAGGAGAAATTTTCTCTCCCGAAAGGATCCGGCCGTGAACACCCCTGTCCGCATATGGCTGGTGGTCTGGTATCTGTGGGCCTGCATCCGTTACCGGGCCATTCCCTGGCACTATTTTCAGCTGAACCGCCGGTATTTCAACGCCCGCAAGGGACTGTTTTCCAAACTGGACATGGATAGGCTCATTCCCTCCTCCTGGCGGCTCCATCAGTATTATTACCATCCAGATACCCCGCCGGCCAGGTACCCGGTTTTCATCAAGCCGGAATGGGGCCAGAATGCCAACGGCATCATCCTGGCAAAAAACCTTGAGGAATACCGGGTGTTTCAATCCATAGCCCGATCCTCTGACTTGCCCTTTATCGTCCAGGAAGCCGCCCCCGGAAACCAGGAGTTTGAAATCTATTTTCTGAGATCCACGATCCCTTCCGGAGCCTGGCATTTTCTGTCCATCACCCGGGTGACCAACACCTGCCGCATGCGACATCCCATCAACTCCATCCATAACCCGTGTACGGTTTATGAAGATATCACCCCGTCTATCAGTCCGGCCGGTCTTGTCACCATCCAGGGATTCATGTCTCAACTGGCTCCCTTTCCCATGGCCCGGGTGGGGGTCAAGGCCGACGGCCTTTCCGGACTCCTCGCCGGCCGGTTTCACGTGGTGGAGATCAATCTGTTCTTACCCATGCCCCTGGTGCTGCTGTCGAAAAATGTGCCCTGGGAAAAAAAGAAACAGATCATCCGGCACACCATGTCCCATGCGGCGCGGCTGGTCAAGACCATTCCCCGATCCGAGGTCAGGGAATGGATATTTTTCAAAAAAATAACGGCCCATTACAAGGTGACCCCATGAAGACATTGAAACGCATCATTTATGCCTGGATTGACAAAAAATTTCTGGGTGGATGCAGCAATTACAATCCCCTGTCCACCCGGAAAAGCTGCCGGTCCAAAAAGCAGGCCCGGGAAATGTTCGCTCAGAACCAGATTCCCCATGCCAGAGGAGAGATCTTTTACGGGTGGATCAAACCGTTCCGGTTTGCAAAACAGCACGGATTTCCCGTGGTGGTCAAGCCCAATGTCAGCGGATTTTCCCGGGGCAGCCATTTTCCCATCACAACTTACCGGGAACTGCTCAAGGCGGTCGTGCTGGTAAAAATCTGGTGGCCGAGCTCCGTGATCGAGCAGTACCTGTCCGGGCAAAACTTTCGGGTGGTGGTGGTAAAAGATGAAATCATGTCCGTTATCCGGCGGTATCCCCCCTTTGTCGCTGGGGACGGCCGCACAACCATCCATGATCTCATCGACCGGGAAAACCGGACCAGGGAACGGATGCAGCTGTATCCGGTCATGCACCCGATCCAAAAAAACCGGAAAACCGCCCGTTTCCTGAAAAAATCGCACCTGACCTTTGCCTCGGTGCCTGCTGAAGGCCAGGTGGTTTACCTGTACAACCGGGTGGCCCTGGCGCCGGGAGGCATTGTGGAAACCCTGGATACCGGTGAGATGCATGAAGCAAACAAAGCCTTGTTTTTAAAGATTGTGCCGTTATTCAAGGCCAACATCCTGGGAATCGATGCCATTTTTGAAAAAGGGATTCACATCCCCTACACAGAACAGCGTGCCATTTTCCTGGAGGTCAATTCCCGTCCCTATCTGAAGATGCACCATTTCCCCCGGTACGGAGAAAAACAGGACCTGCAGCGATTTTACGACACCCTGGATTCCCTTGATATTACCCATAAAGATATCTTCTGACATGGCCGGACCAAAGACCGAAACCGCTGTCCTGTATCCCTTTTTAGGGGTTCATTCCTTTCTCATCGGACTGTTTCCATTTTATATTCCGGTATTTCTGTATAAAAATGGATTTTCCCTTTCCCGGATCTGCGCCTTTATTGCCGTCACAGCCCTGGGGTTCTTCATCACCCTGTATCCCTGGGAAAGGATGGCCAGGAAGGTGTCTCTGTCTGTCCTGATCCTGGTGTCCTTTTTCAGTGAACTGCTGCTGATGACCGCCCTGTTTATCGAAAAAGAGATGGTGTTCATCATTTTCGCCGGATTTCTCAACGGGGTCTTCAACTGCCATTTCTGGATGATTCAGCGGTTGCTGTTTTTTTATACCATCACACCGGAAAACTCGGGCAGAAAATTCGGCAATTTTCAGATTTTTGTGCTCCTGGTGTTAAAGGCCGGCATACTGGCAGGCGGCGCATTGCTGGAAAAAGCGGGGTTTCTGCCGGTGTACCTGGCCACGTTGACCGTGACAGGGACTGCCGGTGCCTGGGTTGTCAAGAGACGGGCCGGGATAACGCTGGATCCACGCATCCTGACCTCCCCTCCTCTCAGGTTCAAACAGGTGATCACATTCAAGGACAGATCCTATTCCCGGTCCGTGTTTGTTGTGGACGGCCTGTTTCTGTATCTGGAAAGCTATTTCTGGATGATCTCCCTGTTTCTGATTGTACAGCAGAATTACTGGAAACTGGGCCTGCTGGTTGTTGTTTTAGCCCTTTTTTTCGGGCTGCTGTTCGTGTTGATCAAAAACCATATTGACCGGCTGCCTGCCGGCAGAATCTATACCGCGGCTGTCTGTCTGTACAGCCTGTCCTGGCTGCTGCGGGGACTGTTGTCGGAAAATCTGGACCATATATCCATGCTGCTGATGCTGGCGGTGATCACCTTCTGCACCTCTTTGTTCCGCCTGGTGTTCAACAAGCGATTTTATGATATGGCTGCCGCCACCACCGGTCATGCCTATATATTTATGAAAAGCTATATCTCCCAGTTTTTTCTGGCGGCCGGGGCCATGTCCGGGATGGTGTGGCTGGGACCGGGAAACACCGTGGCCCAGCTTTCCCATATCTACCTGGCAGCCGCCATTATCGCGTTTGCATTTTTCTTATACCATCCCCCCGAAAAGGAGGCACCATGCCGCTGAACATCATGCAATGTCCGGTCTGCGGCTACATTGCCACACAGGGTATCGATTTTCACCACTGCCCGGTGTGCAACAGTCCGTCAGATATGTTTCGCCCGTTCACCACCCTGTCTGCCCGGGGCATTTGGGATGAAAAATCCATTGTCATGATCATGGAAATGGCTGAAACAGGCCATTATGCTCTGGAAGGCAAAGGCACCACCCGGTCGTTTCCCAATTTTGATGACCTGATGTTTCTGCCGGCACAGATCGCCCGCATGCCGCTTCTGGAAAGCGACCCGGTTCATTGCCGGGTGGTGCTGGGGAAAAAAGCACAACAGCCTGTCATCGCCCGGACCCCGATTCTCAATGCTGCCATGTCTTTCGGGGCCCTGTCAAAAGAAGCCAAAATGGCTCTGGCCAAAGGGGCTGCCATGGCGGGCGGGGTGGCCAATTCCGGGGAAGGG
>JAVVEQ010000020.1:0-54260 GCA_032250905.1 Desulfotignum sp.
ATCATCCCCCTTTTTGTTGTAGTGTTTAATTTTTTTAATTATACTTATTTTTAGTGTTTACAAATGCAACAAATAATTTTATATTGAGATATAAATTAAAATTTTAAAACAGTCAACATAAAATTTACATTTATGAAACACATTGACATTCTAATCATTGATGATGAAATCAAATTTGCCGACATGCTGAACCGGCGACTGTCGCTTCGGGGGATCTCCTGCCATGCCTGTTATGACGGGCAATCCGGCCTGGAATGGATCAAGACCCACCCCGGCGCCGTCACCCTGATCCTGCTGGATTTGAAACTGCCTGATATCTATGGTACTCAAGTACTGGCAACCATCAAAGAGATCGATCCGGCCGTTCCGGTGTTTATCATCACCGGACACGGGACCCGGGAGGATGAAACCACGTGCCTGGCAATGGGGGCGTCTGAATTCATTCATAAACCCGTGGACATCGAACAACTGACCTTGCTGCTTAACCATACCCGGAGAAAAGGCACATGAACCGGCAACCGCTGATCAAAAGAAAACAGGGATGGCTGGAATTTCTGTTTCACCGGCCCAATGTCCATCTGGCATCGTTTCAGACCATTTCCAACTATCCCCGCATCTGGATCATCAGCATCATGATCCTGGCTGTCACGTCTCTGGCGCCCCTGGTTTTCACCACTGTGATCAACCACCAGCTGATCCAGAAATCCGTGGATTCGGAACTGGTGCTTCAGACCGACCGGGTCACCTCAAATGCCAAGCGGTCCATGCGGTTTTTTCTGGAAGAACGGTTGAATGCCCTCCGGTTTGTCGTAAATGAACTGCCTTATTATTCACTGATCGATAACGAACACCTGGCCAAAATCCTGAGTAACCTCAAACTGGGATTCGGCGGATTCACCGATTTGAGCATCATTGATGAGGATGGCAGCCAGATCGCCTATGCCGGCCCCTTCAACCTGGATGGGAAAAACTATAAAAACCAGTCCTGGTTTGTCCAGAGCATTGAAAAGGACAATTTCATCAGCGAAGTGTTCACCGGATACCGGGACATCCCCCACATCATCATTGCGGTCCGGTCTGAGACCGCATACGGCCGGCATTTCCTCCTCCGGGCCACCCTGGACACCCAGCGGCTCATGAGCATGCTGAACTCCTATAAAACCAATGTCCACACCGACATTTTCCTGATCAACCGGACCGGGATTCTTCAGACACCTTCCACCACGTATGGAAAAATTTTCACCCCGGCCCCGCTGAAAGTGCCGCCGTTTTCAGACACCACCCATGTGATCCGGCCGGAACACCCCGGGAAAAAAGGGTTTACCATGGGATACTCCTACATTGCCACCGAAGCGGTCACCACCCCGTTCATCCTGATGGTTCTCAAGAAAAAATCCGATGTCATGGGCACCTGGCTGAACCTGGGAAAGACATTTAACTGGATCATCGGTCTGTGCTGTCTGGTGATGATAGTGATTATTACCCTGGTGTCCACATTTATGGTAAACCAGCTGTTTCTGGCGGACCAGACCAAAGCGGAAACCATGCTCAAGATGGAACAGAGTCAGCAGCTGGCCAGCATCGGACAGCTGTCCGCGGGCATCGCCCATGAAATCAACAATCCCCTGGCCCTGATCAATGAAACCGCCGGCTACCTCAAGGACCTGTATCAGTACCCGGATGTACACCGCAGCGACCAGGAGATTACCGAACTTCTGGACGATATCCTGGAAGCGGTGGCCCGGTGCGGTACCATCACCAGCCAGCTGTTAGGATTTGTCCGGCAGTTCGATGTCCGGACCTCTCTGGTGGAAGTGGAAAAACTGATCTCCGGAATATTGAGTTTTCACAAAAAGGAAACCGAGTACAAAGGCATCCACGTCACCACGGCCATTTCCCCGAACGTCCCGGCCATCGAGACCGACCGGGGCAAGCTTCAGCAGATCCTGCTCAACCTGATCAACAACGCATTCCAGGCCATCGAAGCCAACGGATGCCTGGATATCAAGGTGTCGCACCTGCCGCCGAACAAGGTCAGCATCGAGATCAGCGACACGGGCTGTGGGATTCCCGAGGAAAATCTCAAACGGATTCATGAACCGTTTTTCAGCACCAAAAAAGACAAAATGGGAACCGGTCTGGGTCTGTCCATCACCTACGGCCTGGTCAAGAAACTGCAGGGAACCGTCCGGGTGGAGAGCAGTGAAGGCATCGGTACGATCTTCACTGTGACCCTGCCGGTCAAGATCCAAAAAGAGGGTAACGCATGAAAATTATTCTAGTAGATGACGAAACCAAATTCATCAACATGCTGGCCAGAAGACTGTTGTTGAGGGGACTGGATGCGGATGTGGCCTATTCCGGGGACCAGGCCCTGGAAAAAGCGTCCCAGACCCGGTACGACATCGCGGTTCTGGACATGAAAATGCCGGGAATGAGCGGTTTTACCCTGAAAAAAAAGCTGCTGGAAACCCTGCCGGAGATCCAGTTCATTTTTGTGACCGGACACGGCACCATCGACCAAAACGGGATACCGGATCAATCCAATGATATTTTTCTGGCCAAGCCACTGAACATCGACACGCTCATCGATACCATCCGGCAGCGGCTCGATCCGGACCAATAATACGGGGGAACTTCAACCATGACATCAAACGCCAGCGATCTGGTCCACAAGCAGGGACTTCAGTTTTTCGGATCTGTGAATGCCAGCATTTCCCACGAGCTGAAAAACATTTTTGCCATTATTTCCGAAACCGCCGGGTTTTTGAACGACCTGACCCAGCTGTCCAAGCAGGGCCAGACCTTTGATCTGTCTCTTTTGGAAAACTGCAGCAACAGCATTGCCGAGGAGATCGAGCGGGGGTTTGACACCATCCGCCAGATGAATCAGTTCGCCCACAGCGTGGATATACCGGTCAAGGAAACCCGCATCCATGACACCCTGGCCCTGGCTGTCAAGCTGACCGGTTTTTTGAGTTTTGCCAAAAAAACGCGGGTGGAACCATCCGGAACAGAGATCACCATCGACACCAGTCCGTTTCTGCTCCAGACCCTGGTATACCGGACCTTGAAGGCCCTTTACCGGGCCCTGGACACCAGTGCTGAACTGACCCTGACGCTTCGGGAGTCAGAGGCATCCCTGGTCACGCTGATCTTTTCTCATGACCAGGCCGTGGATCTGACCGATTTTCCGGATTTCCGGACCGCTGATGTGGCAGAAGTACTTAAGGCGGCATTCACGAAGACCGACACCGGACTGGCACTGACCCTTCCCCGGGAAAACAAAGACCTGAGAGACAAATTTGCCGGCGGGTGACCGGTATCCCCGGGGCAGGAAAAATAAAAAAAATCCAAAGGAACAACAAATCCCTTAAAAAAAACAAGAAAAAAATCCAACCCATATCAATTTTGGAGGCAGCCATGACCGAAACTGAAAAAATTCATCTGTTACTGGTGGATGACGAGGAAAAATTTCTCAACGCCCTGACCGAACGGTTAAAGCTAAAATTTTTTGACATCACCCCGGCCACCAACGGGGCGGACGCCATCGAGGAAGCCATAAAAGCCCGGTTTGACGTGGCTGTGGTGGATTTGCAGATGCCGGGCATTGACGGGGTCCAGCTGCTGGAAACCCTGAAGCAGAGCCACCGGTTTCTGGAAGTCATTATTTTATCGGGCCATGCCACCATTGACACGGCCGTGGCATGCACCAGACTGGGCGCTTTCAAGGTGCTGGAAAAGCCCTGCGGATTTGACAAGCTGGTGGAGACCATCAAGGAAGCGTATGAAGCACGGCTGAAAAAGAAATTTGAAAATGATACCCAGCGGATGAAAAAAATCCAGTCACTGGCATTCGGGCAGTCGCCCCTGGGCATTCTGCGGGAACTGCATAAAATGGATGACCACCAGAAATAGCGGCCATGGACCCGGCCCCCCGCAGGGTATCAGGTTCCCTGCCCGGAATGGCGTCATCCGACGGTCCGGGCACCTGATACCCCGGGGGGCGGGACTGTGTTGAAAGTCTGGCATTTAGATTTTTCTTGCGTTTTTCCGGATCTGACCGTATGATTAATGGTTTGTCAGCATTATTTCAAAGCCAATTTCATCGAGGAAGATCCCATGAAGTCGAAACCCAATATTGTCTATTCCATTCCCTGGAACCTGTTTCTCATCACCCTGGGCAGCGCCATCGTGGCCGTGGGCATCAAGGCGGCAATCATTCCCCACGGCATGATCACGGGCGGATTTTCCGGTCTGGGCCTGCTGTGCTACTATGGGTCGGACATCCTGACCCCCGGGATCTGGTACCTGATTTTGAACGTGCCGGTATTCATTATCGGCTGGAAATTCATCAGCAAGCGGTTTCTATATTACAGCCTTTACGGGGCCGGGATCCTCACCCTGTTCATCGACCTGGTGAATTTCACATTTGATATCTCCGACCCCTGGCTGGCAGCCCTTGCCGGCGGTACCCTGGTGGGGGCCGGGGCCGGGATCGTTTTTCGCTCTCTGGGTTCCGGAGGCGGCAACGACATCATTTCCATTCTGCTCAATCAGAAGTTCAGCCTGCGCATCGGCACGTATAACTTCATGTTCAATTTTGTGCTGTTTGCGGGCAGTTTCGGTTATCTGGACACGGACATCATCTTATATTCCATGGCCACTTCGTATATTGCTTCCCAGGCCATTGAATACTGCATGGGACTTTTCAACCAGCGAAAAATGATTTTAATCATCTCCAAAAATCTTCCGGCCATTGCTGACGAGATCATGAATAAACTGCAGCGGGGTGCCACCTTTCTTAAAGGCCGGGGGGCCTACACCGGAGAAGACAAAGAGGTGCTGCTCACGGTGGCCAACAATTACCAGATCAAGCGTATTGAAGAGATCGTATTCAGTAAGGATGCCGATGCTTTCATGATCACGGAAAACACCTTCAATGTTCTGGGGAGAGGGTTTTCCCGTCGCAAGGTGTATTGATCAGGATCAGGTTTCAGCCCGATTGATCATATTATTTGCTGTTCATCAAGTCTCAAGGTATTTTATGCCCGTGATAAATGGCTTAAATTATTTTAGGGGATGACATTCGCAAAGCCCGGCTCAGGCGCCGTTTGAAATTGGATTACATGTGTCAGATCCTGGTTGAAGAACGGATCTCCCAAATGGACAGAAACTTGGAAAAATCGATTTAAAGCTGATCAACTTCATACCGGAAGATTACTTACAATTGCAAACATGATTCGGAACATTGATGTTTTATTATATTACTGGGTAATAAGGTTTGCTAATGGCCAGATTTTTGCAATTACCAAAAAATATGAAATATGTAAGGCCGATTGAAAATGGCGCATGAACCTGGCTATAATGAATATTTTAAGCCCTGTCGAACCTGCCAAAAGGAAAAGGAATTATGAATTTAAAAGAGGGCTGGCTGACCATAGACAGACATTTTAAAAGTATTCTGAACCTGATGCCCGATGCTGTTTATATTTCTTCGCGACAGGGCGACACCCTTTTTGTAAACACCAGATGGGAGGATCTCACAGGGATTTCAGCTACAAATGTTCTTGGAAAAAATGTGCGCGATCTGATAAAGGAAGGAATTTTTAATCATATTGTAAATCCTGATGTGGTGGCAACGGCCAAACCGGTCATGGATACCCAGGAAGTGAACGGCAGAAACGTGGTAATTGACGGTTATCCCATTTTTGACAAAAACAACCAGGTGGAGTTGGTGGTGACATTTGTGCGGGACGTGACCACATTCAATAATCTGAAAAAGGAGATATCCACCCAGAAGGGGCTTATTGCTTCTTATCAGAGACAGATGGCGGCTATTGATCCTGAAGATGTCTTTTTAAAAGATGGGATGGTTGCCGTGAGCCGTCATTCTTTAAATCTTCTGGAAAAAATCAAAACCATTGCCCCTTCGGATGCGGCTGTCCTGATACTCGGAGAAACGGGAGTGGGAAAGGATGTGGTGGCTCAGAAGATTCATCGCGATTCTTTGAGACAAAACAAACAATTTTTAAAAATTGACTGCTCCGCTATTGCAGAGTCCTTGATAGAATCTGAATTGTTCGGCTATGCGCCGGGTGCATTTTCCGGGGCCAGTTCCAAGGGGAAAAAAGGCTTTTTTGAACAGGCTTCCGGAGGAACACTATTCCTGGATGAAATTGGTGAACTTCCTCTCTCAATGCAAACACGACTGCTTCGAGCGATTCAGGACCAGGAAATTATCCGGGTCGGTTCCACACAACCCGTTCCTGTTGATATACGGATCATTGCCGCAACCAACAGGGATCTTCAGGATGCAGTAAACGATGGAAGTTTCAGAAGCGATCTCTATTATCGTCTCAAGGTTGCCGTTTTAAACATCAGAAGCCTCCGGGAACGCAAGGATGATATTCTTCCTTTGATAAAGGTATTCCTGAAACAGCTGAATGCCAAATATGGTAAACACATTTCTTTTTCAAACTGCGCTGAACAGAAACTGATTAATTATGACTGGCCGGGAAATGTCAGAGAATTAAATAATACCATTCATTCCATAGTGATCATGGCCACTAAGAGTCTTATCAAGGCCGTTGACCTGCCAAAGGAGTTCGAGGATACCTTTGCTTGCACTGATAATGGGGGACCTTCTTCCCCATATGCCACAGAGATTGGAACAAAATCACTGAAAACCATACTCCAGGAAATTGAAAAAGTGATTATCAACGATGCCATTGAAAAATACGGCTCCATTGGTAAGGCAGCTGACGTCCTGCAAGTAAACCGGAGTACAATTTTCAGAAAAACAAAGAGCTAAGATTTCTTATTGTTTCTTATTTTTTGCAAATCTTCTTTTTGTACTGTCTGATTTTTTATTAGGTGTAAACCAAATTTGCACATTTTGGCATTCCGTGACGAATCAAAACCCAACATATCAAAAAGAACATCCCATGCATGATGCAACATTGCATCATGTTCTTTGTGTCGTCTAAATATATCAATGATACAACATCGCAACAGGTCCTCAAGAAAAACAAATAGCTGACTTGATGTCTTTCTGCAACATGTCTGTACTTAAATGATGCATTCATGCATCATTTTGATCGTTTTCCCCAATTTTTTCATATTTTTTGCCCTGAAATAAATTCTGTATGGCCTGATGAAATAGATGGAAGGAAACTTACAGCCTGAAGATTTATTCTTTCACAAAAGATAACATTTTTATGAAAAAAAATGGTGGAAACAAAAATATTTAAAGGGGTCAGCTTGGTTTTCATCTGTTTTCTTTTTAACCTAAACCCAATGGTACCGATTTTGCTTTTTGTTTTATAGTGAGTTTGGTTGAGGTATAGCTAAGCTGTTTTGATCAATTTTAAAAGGAGACAAAAATGGTAAGGTTGAAAAAAGCATGGGTGATTGTGGCTGCCATCGCATTAATGGCTACATCACAGGTATGGGCGGCAAAGTATGAGCTGAAAATTCAGACGGCTGTTCCCAGTTCAAGTATGTATTTTGAAACCATGGAACGTCTGGGTGATCGGATTGAAAAACTTTCAAACGGCCAGATCAAAGTTGAAGTATTTGCGGATGGTGCTATCGTCAAGGCATTTGAGATTCTGGATGCAGTCAGTGACGGTATCATCAACGGCGGCCAGGCATGGACTCATTACTGGTCGGGAAAACATCCGGCCGGGCTGTTGTTCGCTGCACCGACTGCCGGGCTTGGTGTGGGTCTGGATCAGACCGGGCTTCTTTCCTGGGTATGGGAAGGCGATGGGGGAGACCTTTTGAACCAATACTATCAGAAAGAGCTCCATTATAATATCAAAGCATGGTTGACCATGCCCATGGGCCCAGAACCCTTTGGCTGGTTTCCAGAAAAGTTCGCATCCATGGATGAACTGAAGAAAATGAAATTCAGATCGCCTCCGGGAATTCCCTCAGAAAGCTTTAAAGCCATCGGCATGCCGGTTGTTTCCATGCCCGGAAGTGAAATTGTTCCTTCCGCCCAGCGGGGTGTGATTGATGCCGCAGAATGGATCAGCCCGGGGGATGACAGGCTTCTGGGGTTATCTGATGTATGGAAAGCGTATTATCTCCAAGGCCTGCACCAGGCACTGTCCATTGGAGATGTTTACATCAACAAAGACTGGTACGATAAACTGCCGGACCATCTGAAATATGTGATCGAAGAATCCATGAAGGCCATGGTTGCCGATCAGATCTCCATGAACGTCAGCATCAACAGTAATGCTTTGAAAAATCTGGTTGTCAATGAAGGGGTCACCCTCTATGATACGCCTGAAGATTATTTTGAGGCGTATATGAAAGTTGTTCCGGAGATTATGGATAAATATTCCGCAAAAAGTCCCTTTTTCAAAGAGGTTCTGGAATCTCTTAATGAATGGGCCAAGCTGACCGTCCCTTATCAGGTCAAAGTGAACGGCCTCTATTACAAGATGGGGAAAACTGCCATGGATACCGGTGCCATGCAGGATTACAAATAACATTCAGATAAGATAAAATAGAAACTGGCTGCAGAAAAAATCCATTTCTGCAGCCAGTTTTAAACTCTACAAAAGAGGTTATGTCATGTCAAACAACTCTGAGGCATTATCTTCGAAAAACGGGCCGCCCATGTTTGCCGATAAAGTGGTCAAGGTGCTGGATTCCATCAGTTCTTTTTTCGGGAAAGGCGTGGCATATCTGGTTATCCCCATGATGTACGCCCTTGTCCACGAGGTTATTTCACGGTATTTTTTTAATGCCCCGACCATCTGGGCTGGTGATGTGGCCTTGATTCTGTTCGGAATATTGTTCATGGTTGCTTCCCCATATTGTTTGAAAACCGGGATGCACATCCGGACCGATTTTCTTTATTCAAGATGGTCCGTTAAAGCTAAGGGCAGAATTGATTTTTTTACCTATATTCTTCTTTATTTCCCCACCCATATCTTATTTCTCCGGGTAGGGTGGAAATATTTCTATAAATCTTTTGTTCAGAATGAAGTGATTATCTCAAGTCCCTGGATGCCCATTATATGGCCAATGAAACTGGCCATTCCATTGAGTATTTTTCTGATGATTTTGCAGGGAATATCCGAAACCATAAAAAGTTATTATGCCTGGCGCCACGAAACATTTTACTGGGGCGATGGAGAACATCATTCTGCAGATGAGCCCGCACATGCCTGTGAAGGCTCAACAATTATAGAATAGGGGGAAAAATGGATTTTAATCAACTCTTGGCGATTATGTCGCTTTTCGGCCTGATTCTGGCTTTCTGCACGGGCTTTCCCATATCCTTTACAATGATGTTCATCGGACTCTTCTTTGGATATCTGGGCATCGGGGAACTTGTCTTCTATTTAATGAACCTGCAATTTTATCAGGTCATGAGCGACCCGATACTCGGTGCCATTCCTTTTTTTCTGCTCATGGGATACCTCCTGGAAAGTGCCGGTCTCATGGAGGATCTGTTTTTGTCCTTTCAGAAGCTTTTCGCCCCTGTTCCAGGCTCTTTGTATGTGGCGATTATTCTTACGGCAACTATCTTTGCGGCAGCGACCGGGATTGTCGGATCGTCCATCACGCTGCTCTGCGTCATGGCTGCACCAGCCCTGAAAAATAGTAATTACAATATCCGTATGGGGGCCGGGGCTATCGCATCTGGCGGCACCCTGGGGATATTGATACCGCCGAGCATCATGCTGGTGGTTATGGGTCCTCTCATGGGCGTACCCGTGACCGACCTTTTTGCTGCAGCAATTATTCCCGGAATTTTGATGTCCGGCCTTTATTGCGCTTACGCTTTAATTCGATGTTTTTTCAACCCCAAGCTTGGACCGCCGCTTCCCAAGGAGTTAAGAGCTGAATCATTACCCAAGCTGCTTGTTGAAATAATGAAAGGCGTTGTGCCTTTGATTTTACTGATCGGCGCTACTTTGGGAAGTATCCTGGCGGGGTTGGCTACTCCGACTGAGGCTTCTGCATGCGGCGCTTTGGGTGCCCTGATTCTGGTTATCGCATACGGCAAGTTTAAACTGAGCAATTTTAAGGAGGCAATGTACTCCACAGTCAAACTTTCAGCCATGATCCTTATTATGATTGCTGCCTCCAACTTTTTTGGCTCTGTTTTCTCCAGGCTTGGGGGTGCGCGCTGGCTTTCTGATGTGTTGATATCCATGAACCTGCCGCCCATGGTCATGGTGGCCATTATCATGATAGGGGTATTCCTTTTGGGCTGGACCATGGAATGGGTGCCCATTGTGTTGATTGTGCTGCCTATCCTGATGCCGACCATCACCGCCCTCGGGATCGATCCTTTATGGTTTGCCATTGTCTACGCCATGACACTTCAAACATCCTGGCTTTCTCCGCCGGTTGCATTGTCCTGTTACTTTATCAAAGGGTGTATTCCTCAGTGGAGTCTGTCAGACATCTATAAAGGAATGATTCAGTTTATTTTTATGCAGATCATCGCCATCATTCTGATAATGATGTTCCCTATTCTGGTGACGTGGCTTCCCAGTATAGTCAACTGATACATATCCTTAATAAATAGTATGGATATGATGTAGTTACCTGAGTTTAAGCACTTACCTCCACCCTGTTCCGAAGAAATAGGGTGGAGGTATTGCCTTGTGTTTCAGAAAAAATTCAAATCTGCACCATCCCATTTAAAAAAACGTAATATTTTTTCCAACCTTGCAAAATTGCAGCATTCTTTTTTTCAAGCACGATGCAGTGACGCATCATGCTTGAAAAAAAGTAATATTTTATGTGTTTTAAATGATAGTTACATTAAAAATAATAATATTTTTTTTAATGTAACTATCCAAATTTATGAGAAAATTAATTTTTATGTATGTCAATACCTGTGATGTTTTTCATTTTTTTTAGAGTTAGGCATACACCTTGCAAATTTTTTAACATAAAAGAAATGGCAACTGGTCTAAAACAGCACACCAGTTTAAACGAATTAAAAAAACAATATCAGGTAATGAAGGAGAAAAAATCATGGAATGTTGTTTATCTCCCCACGAGCAAATGCTGGCAAATAATGCAGAGGGTATCGATAATCCATTACGTTCAATGGAAGCTCATTCCCGGGCGTTTAAAATTCTGGAACGGATCCAGTCTGTTACCCCAAAAGTGGATGTCCAGAGGGGGAAACTGTTTACTGAGGTTATGAAAGAGACAGAAGGTCAGCCCCTGATACTGAGATGGGCCAAGGCCATGATGCATGTAGCAAAAAATATTGATGTCTATATTGATGAGGATCAGCTCCTTGTCGGCAGGGCCGGGGCCCAGGGACGGTATGGAATCCTTCATCCGGAACTGGATGGCGATTTTCTGGATCTGGCTGTGAAACAATTGAAAACACGCAAAGTATCTCCGTTTATTATTGAACCGGAAGATGCCGATATCATTATCAATGAAATTGCGCCTTTCTGGAAAGGGAAAACCTTTCATGAAATGCTCGCAAAATCTTTGCCTGAAGAAACATTGAAAATGACCTATGATCCTGAAGATTCGCTGCTTTCCAGGTACATTGTCAATGAAACCGCATCATTCCGGTCATCTCTGCAATGGGTTCATGATTATGAAAAAGTTCTGAAAATTGGATTCAAAGGTATCCGCAATATAGCCCAGGAAAAATTGGATGCATTAGATCCTTTCAGTCCGAAAGATAACTGCGAGAAAAAACCTTTTCTTACCGCCATCACAATTATCTGCGATGCCGTCTGCCTCTGGGCAAGACGACATTCCGAACTGGCTGGCAGAATGGCACAAGAGGAGAAAGATCCTCAGCGTAAAACTGAGCTGGAAATGATCGCAGAGGCCTGTGCCTATGTTCCGGAAAATCCGGCTAGAAATTTCCGTGAAGCCATGCAGTCTCAGTGGTTTACTCAGATGTTTTCGAGATTGGAACAGAAAACCGGTACTATTATCTCCAACGGCAGAATGGACCAGTACCTCTATCCTTTCTACAAAAAAGATGTGGAGGCAGGTATACTCACTGATGAGCAGGCAATTGAAATGTTTGAGTGCATGTGGGTGGGTATGGCACAGTTTATTGATCTGTACCTTTCCCCGACAGGCGGTGCATTTAACGAAGGATATGCCCATTGGGAGGCAGTTACCGTTGGCGGACAGACACCGGACGGACGGGATGCCACCAATGAATTGACTTATCTGATCCTCCAGTCCAAACGGGAATTTCCACTGCATTACCCTGATCTGGCGGCCCGCCTTCACGCAAGAGCTCCTGAAAGATATCTCCATGAGGTTGCTGAAACCATAAAAGAAGGGTCTGGTTTTCCCAAACTGATCAATGATGAGGAGGTCATCCCCCTTCATCTCGCCAAAGGAGCAAGTTTTGAGGAGATTTATGATTATGCTGTCTCCGGATGTGCTGAAATCCGGATGCCCAACAGAGATACCTATACCAGTGGGAACGCCTATATAAATTTTGCATCTGCTCTGGAAATGACCCTTTACAACGGTAAAATGAAAAAAACCGGAGATGAGATCATTGGTCTTGAAACCGGTGATCCCACCACATTTACAGAATGGGATCAGTTTTTGTCAGCATATCTCCAGCAGCAGACCAACCTTATTAAACATGCATTTATTCAGCAGCATACGATCATCAATTTGCGGAACAAGCATTTTGCCACGCCTTTTGGTTCGGCCATGCATGATCTGTGTATGGAAAACTGCAAGGACCTCCACACACCCGTGATTGAAGGCGGGATCGACCTCGGATATTTTGAATTTATCGGCTATGCCACAGTGGTAGACTCTTTGTCAGCGATTAAGAAGCTGGTCTTCGAAGATAAAAAATTGACCATGCCGGAGTTGATAGATGCGCTTAAGGTCAATTTTGAAGGAAAAAAAGATATCCAGGCCATGCTCAAAAATGTTCCCTGTTATGGAAACAACGATGACTATGCGGATTCCATAGCTCAGCTTCTGGATCGCTCTGCCCAGGACTTCACTAAAAAATACTCAAAAGAACTCGGTGTACACCTGGACTTGAGACTGGTTCCCTTCACATCTCATGTCCCTTTTGGCAAAGTAGTTTCTGCAACCCCGAATGGCCGGCCGGAATACTTTCCGCTGTCCGATGGCTCTTCTGCGTCGCATGGCGCTGATATTAACGGTCCCACAGCAGTACTTATGTCCAATTACAATTCTAAAAACTATGGGTATCGGGAAAGGGCAGCACGGCTGCTCAATGTCAAACTGACTCCCAATTGTGTCGCCGGTGAAGAAGGAACCAAGAAGCTGGTATCTTTTATAAAGACCCTCATCGACCTGAAGTTGTGGCACATACAATTCAATATTATCAACAAGGACACCCTGCTGGCAGCCCAAAAGGATCCGGATAAATACAGGAATCTCATCGTGCGGATCGCCGGTTACAGCGCGTATTTCTGTGACCTGTCCACGGATCTTCAGAACGACCTCATTGCAAGAACCGGCCATGACAGCATGTAGAGGCTAATCCACACATCGGCCTGGAGCCATATGGCCCCAGGCCGTTTCATCATCAGCAACTCTTTTTTTAAAAGGAAAAAAATATGATTTCTCTGTCTGATACCCAGCAGAAAGGAATCGTTTTCAATATCCAGAAATATTCCCTTCATGATGGGGAAGGGATCAGAACAATTGTTTTTTTCAAAGGATGCAGTCTGGTCTGCAAATGGTGCAGCAATCCTGAATCCCAGCAATTACTTCCAGAGTTGGGGTGTAACCCCGATAAATGCCTGACCACGGATGAATGCAGCCGTTGTGAAGATCTCTGTCCTGAAAAAGCACTTATATCAGGGCATGACAAACGTATAAGAGTAGACACCGCTCTTTGCACTAACTGCCTGAAATGTACTGATGTCTGTCCGACTAACGCTCTGAACGCTTATGGTTACGAAATTACCGTTGCAGATGTTCTGAAACGGGTGGAAGAGGATTCCATGTTTTATCTTCGTTCCGGCGGTGGGCTTACTTTGAGCGGAGGGGAACCCCTGTTTCAGGCCCGTTTTGCCATCAGCCTCTTAAGGGAAGCCCGGAAACGACGTATTGATACCAATATTGAAACCTGTGGCAATATTGCATGGCCTGTTCTTGAGGAGGCTGCCAACTACTTGAACAGTATATATTATGATTTAAAACTCATGGACACTGAAAAGCATAAGGAATTCACCGGATTCGACAATATCCTGATCAAGGAAAATCTGATTCGACTGGCAAAAAAATTTCCTAACCTTCCCATAAAAGTGAGGACACCTGTTATCCCCGGGGTAAACGATACTATAGAAGAAATACAACAGGTTGTGTCTTTTATTAAAGATTTACCCAATATCAGTTACGAGTTATTGGCCTATCACCGTATGGGTACCCCGAAATATGCCTATCTGGGCCGGAAATACCCCATGGGAAAAACCAAAAATCTGTCTGAGGAAAGATTCGAGGAATTAACCGATTTTTGCCGATCTAAGCCACTGCCTGATCTGGCTGAATTTTAGAAAATACAGGAGCGGAAACAAATGAAAATTATCGATTTTCGATTCAGGCCGAATACACCGGAAACCATATCCGGGATACAGAACAGCAAAATGTTCAAAGGCTTATGTGAGAGCATTGATTTTTCCAAGATGAAACCCCAGACATTAGATGAAATCGTATCAGATCTTGACCGGCATAATGTCATCAAAACCGTAATTACCGGTCGTGACTGTGAGACTACCTATGGCGCCAAATCCAATAACGAAAGTGTTACCGAATTTGTTTCCAAATATCCTGAAAAATTCATTGGATTTGTCGGTCTTGATCCTCACAAAGGCATGAAAGCCATTGCGGAACTGAAAGCCTCTGTTCAGGAACTTGGAATGAAAGGAGCAGCTGTCGACCCATATCTTGCTCAGATTTATGCCAATGATGCAAAATATTATCCTATCTATTCCAAGTGCTGCGAACTGGATATTCCCATTGTTTTCACAACCGGGCCTGCCACGTTGGTGCCGAACGCCATCATTGATCATGTGGCCCCCAGGTACATTGATGTGGTGGCAAGGGATTTTCCTGAACTGAAAATCGTTATCAGCCATGGGGGATACCCTTGGGTCAATGAAGCAATTATTGTTGCAGAAAGGAATCGAAACGTTTACATCGACCTGTCTGAATATGAATTTTCCCCCATGTCGGAAGCTTATATACAAGCGGCCAACACCATGATTTCGGATAAAATCCTTTATGCCAGTGCGCATCCGTTTGTGGATTTCAAACAGGCCTTGAAAACCTATGAATCTTTGGATTTCAAACCCGAGGTGCGTCAGAAAATTATGCATGATAACGCAGCCAAACTTTTGGGCCTTCAATCCCAGGCTTCCGTGCCGGTCAATGGTTCTCAGTTACAGGATATGGTCGGAGATATTGTCCGTCAAATCATGCTGGAACTCAAAAAACAAGCATGAAAATACTGACCATCAACTCGGGCAGTTCATCCATCAAATACAAACTGATGGATATGAATGAAGAAATATCTCTGGCTGAGGGGTTCCTTGAGCGAATCGGAGAAGCAGATGGAAAAATCGTTCATCATTCGCTTCCAGGGACTTCCCGGGCGGTGACCCATGAAACGGAAACAGCCATTGCAGACCATGTCCACGGGATGGAATGGATCCTTTCGCTTCTGACAGATCCCGCATCAGGCGTGATCGAGAGCCGTTCATCCATATCTGCTGTTGGCCACAGGGTCGTCCAGGGTGGCGAACACTTCAAGGAACCAGCCCTTATCGATGACGCCGTCATCGAAAGTATTCAGACCAGCATTCCGCTTGCCCCCCTGCACAACCCCGGCTCTCTTTCAGGGATTGTCACTTCCATGAAAATGCTTCCAGAAGCCCGGCAGGCTGCTGTTTTTGATACCGCTTTTCATCAGACCATTCCGCCCGAAGCATTTCGTTATGCGATTCCCAACCACTTTTATGTTAAAGCCGGCATCCGCCGTTTCGGGTTTCACGGCACCTCACACCAGTATATTACACGGGTGGCAGCAGAACGACTGAGTATCCCTCTTGATAAAATAAATTTGATCTCTCTTCACCTTGGAAACGGTTCTTCCATTACTGCCGTATCCCACGGAAAAAGCGTGGACACGTCCATGGGAATGACGCCACTGGAAGGGGTTATCATGGGAACCCGATCAGGCTCCATTGATCCGGCGATCATCGCTCATTTAGTCAACAATCTGGGAATGACTCTTGAAGAAGTCATGCGGGTACTTACCCAGGAAAGCGGGTTAAAAGGATTATGCGGGTACAATGATGTAAGGGATATCCACAGAGCAGTGGCTGATGGGGATGATAAAGCCAGACTGGCCTTGGATATGCTCATTTACAGTTATCGCAAATATGTAGGCGCATATTTTGCTGTCCTGGGAAGGGTGGACTGCCTGGCGTTTACTGCGGGAATCGGAGAGAATGATGCCGTTATCCGTGAAAAAGTCTGCCATAATCTGGGACCCTTTGGTATTGAGCTGGACCCAAAATTAAATGCCGGCCTTTCAAAACCGGTTGAAATTATTTCTGCTCCACCAAGCCGGGTAAAGGTGATGGTAATTTCAACCAATGAAGAACTTGAAATAGCCAGGCAAACCAAAGCGCTTATTGAATAGAATTGATCTGATTGTGCATGGGATAAAAGAACGAAACCCCGGTTTTTGCCTGGTATATATCCTTTGCCTTTCTAAAAAAAGATAAATGAATGATGCATGACTTGAAATTAGGAGAATTCCAATGGGCAAACAGGTCATTACCGCAGATGAGATTCTAAAGGCAGTTGCAGGGGGCAGCAGGATTCTCGAATACCGCAAAAAAGAGTGTATTGTGACCCCCGGGGCCTGGGATAAAATTGAAGAGCTGGGCCTGGCATTTTCAGACGACACCTGTTCTTCACCAGACTGCGGCATTCAACCGCAAGGGGCTCTTGAACCCATGTCAGGCGATCATTCAGCGACCGATACAAAAAAAATACAGTCCATTACGGACCGGGTCTGTGCAATTCTAAAGGACAAGGTGCCTGGGACAAATTCTTCTGAGCTGTCCGCCATTGTAAAAAGTGTGGTGGAATCAAAATTTGCACCCTGTTCTGCTGGAAAAACTGACACCGTCACTTCTGGAGTAACCGTTGTGGGTGGTGTCTCTCTGATTGATGGAGAAGCGCTTTTAGCTAAAGACTCCGGGCCGGCGATTCCCGGTAAAGTGCAAATTTCCAATGCGATCCGGTGCCATGAGGACACCCATTTGACAGCCACCTTTATGCAATGGGAAAAAAGTTCTTTTTCAAGGGTCGTGGATTCACCTGAGATCAGTATCGTGGTTGATGGAGAAATGGAAATAATTACAGACGGTCATTCCATGAAAGCCAAAGCCGGGGACGTGCTTTACATGGCCAGGGGTGCCAAAGTGGAATATATCACGCCTTCCCGGGTCAAACTGGCATGTGTGAGTTCATAAGGATGTCATTTTGGGTATTCTAGAAGACTGTATAGATTCCTGCAAGGCGAATCCCGGTACCGTTGTTTTCCCGGATTGTCTGGATCCCAGAGTCCTGAAAGCGGCTGCTCGACTGAAAGCCGAGAAAGTAGCCATACCATTGCTGGTCCATTCCCCTTTTGCTGTCCGATCAAAAATGCTGGAGACCAGACAACGACTTTCCGGATTTACCGTGATTGATCACACCTGCAAAGAGCTGCTGGAAAAGAATATTGTGGATTTTACCAACATCCAGAAAGAAAAAGGGAAGCCCGTCACAGACCAACAAGCGGAACAGGCCATGAAATGCAGCCTGGGTGCCTCGGCCATGATGGTCAGGAACAAGGATGTGGAGGTCGGCATTGCCGGAAATCTGTCATCCACGGCCGATGTTCTCCGGGCCGGCATCAGCATCATTCCGAGGAAACAGAAAACCATTTCCAGTTTTTTCCTGATGATCGCTCCGGATGGAAAAAACCAGTATATACTGGCTGATTGTGCCGTGGTGCCCGAGCCCACATCAGAGATCCTGGCAGATATTGCCATTGCATCAGCGGAAAAAGCAAAAAACCTGCTCAAGGAAGAGCCCAGAGTCGCCATGCTCTCCTTTTCCACCAAGGGAAGTTCCCAGCACCCGAGAGTCCGGATAATCCGAGATGCTGTGGAGTTGATTAAACAACAGGCCCCGGACATGCTGGTGGATGGAGAGCTTCAGCTGGACGCGGCGATCGCACCTGAAGTGGCCTCGTTAAAGGCTCCGGCCAGCCATATCAAGGGGAATGCCAATGTACTGGTTTTCCCCTCTCTTGAAGCGGGTAATATCGGATATAAAATGCTCCAGCGAATGGCCGGATATACTGCCCTGGGTCCTTTCCTTCAGGGCTTTGAAGGTGGATGGCATGATTTGTCACGGGGGTGCAGCACCACGGATCTTTTCAATGTCGCTGTACTGGGTCTTTGTATGCAGCGGGGAGATGTGGTTCGCCCGGCCGGGGAAATGCGTTATTAACTTTTAGACAGGAACAGGCAGTTCTGTATGAATGAGCAGACACAAATCAAACATGACCTGATTTCCCTGGTACGGGAGGCAGGGGTTGTGGGCGAAGGCGGTGCCGGATTCCCTGCCCATGTGAAATATGACACCCAGGTCGATACCATTATCGCCAACGGATGTGAGTGTGAGCCACTGCTTTATTCAGACCAGCATATCATGGAAACCTTTCCGGAAAAGATTGTCATGGCCATGACGGCGGTGATGCATCAGACCGGAGCATCCCGGGGAGTCATCGGGATCAAGGAAAAATATACCGGCATTTATCAAAAGTTGAAAGCGGCTGTATCTGATGACGGTATTGAAATAGCCAGACTGGAAAACTTTTATCCGGCCGGGGACGAACAGATCCTGATCCATGAGATTACCGGAAAAACGGTTCCTCCTTTGGGGCTTCCCAAAGACCAGGGCATTGTGGTGGCCAATGTGGGGTCGCTGTATTCTGTCGCCAATGCCATGGACGGGATTCCCATGACCCGGAAAGTGGTGACGGTCACCGGAGAAGTGAACCGGCCGTCGGTGATCGAGGTTCCCGTGGGAACAGATATTACAGCATGCATCACCCATTGCGGTGGATTTACCGTTTCCGATCCTGTGGTCGTGGTGGGGGGCCCCATGATGGGACGATTCCTGGAGGATCCCAAAGATATTGAAAACGAGGTGGTTACCAAGACCTGCGGCGGAATCATTGTGCTTCCCCGGGGGCATTATCTCCATCAGGCAGCGTCCCTTTCACCGGCAGTGATGCAGAAACGCGCCGCCACCGCCTGCATTCAATGCCGTATCTGTTCAGAAATGTGCCCGAGATTTCTGGTGGGTCAGGGGTTTGAAACACACAAGGTGATGCGGGCCTTTTCCGGTGGGCAAGGGTTTGAAATCGATGCGGCCCAGGCCATGATGTGTTGTGAATGCGGGGTGTGTGAATTGTTTGCCTGTCCCATGGGTATTTCTCCCCGCCGGGTGAATGTGTTTCTGAAAAATAAATTCAGACAGGACAATGTCCAGTATCAGGGACCCAGGAATGTCAATCCGGGTCAGAGAAGTTTTCGGGAATTTAGAAAGGTCCCAACCCCCCGGCTGGCTGCAAAAATAGGGGTGTCCAAATACATGGGTGTCCATCCGGAATTTACCGGTGAATACCGGCCTGGCCGGGTCACGATTCCCTTGTCCCAGCATATCGGGGCACCATCCATTCCAGGGGTAAAGACCGGAGAAAGGGTAACGGAAGGACAATGCATTGCCGAAATTCCGGAAGGGGCGTTAGGAGCGAGAATTCATGCCTCCATCACCGGTGAAGTCATTGCCGTTGACGATTCAATTACCATAAAAGGGACATAGACATATGCAAGTTGACCTGAAAGCATTGGGGATGATTGAATTTAACAGTATTGCAGCCGGAATCCATGCTGCAGACTGCATGGCAAAGGCAGCCAGCATCGAACCGATGTTTTTGAAAACCATCTGTCCAGGGAAATTTCTGGCTGCTGTTCACGGGGAAGTTGCCTCTGTACAATCTTCCATCGATGCAGGCAAATCTTGTGCTGCTGAGAGCGTGGTGGACCATTTCGTGATTCCAAATATCAACCTCCAGGTGGTCAAGGCCATGACAGGAACCAGTACCGGAATTCATGGGCCTGCCGTGGGAGTGATCGAGACGTTTTCCGTCCCATCCGCTGTTCTGGCAGCCGATTATGCCAGCAAGGCAGCCGATGTATTCATTGCTGATGTCAGAATCGCCATGGGACTTGGTGGAAAGGGTTTTTGCCTGATGTCAGGGGATGTCGCAGCGGTTGAGGCAGCGGTTGCGGCCGGTTCTGCCAGTGCCAGGGAGAGCGGTCTTCTGGTTTGGAGTATTGTCATTCCAGCCATGGACTCCCAGGTCAAGCAGTTTGTATTGTAGTGAAAAGAGGTGAGATTTGATCAACTCAGATGCCAGCTGCAAATCTCAGGAACGTTAACAAAGGGTGATCCCCCAGAAAAGGGAGGAAATTATGAGTCAAAATGAATCTATGGGATTTGTTGAAACCATCGGTCTTGCCGCAGCGATTCAGGCAGCGGATATTATGATGAAATCGGCCAATGTAAAGGTTAAAACGGTGGCCAATGCAGATGCGGGTTTGATTACTGTTATCTGCAGAGGGGATCTTGCCTCCTGCAATGCAGCTGTAGCTGCGGCCAGGGCTGCCTTACCCCCTTCATCCTTCTTTAATTCAAATCGAATTCCAAGACCCAGCAGCGATGCTGATGTACTGGTCAAAGATCATATCGGCAACATGATTGTAAGAGAAAAAGCGGCAAAAAAAAATAAAACCGCAAAAAAATAACACCGCCCTTTGGGCATTATCCAAAAAATCAAATAAAAGGAGAGTTGAACATGGACGCTTTAGGAATGATTGAAACAAAAGGGATGACCGCATTGATCGAGGCAAGTGACGTAATGGCTAAAGCCGCAAGAGTTCAGCTGGTCGGCTATGAAAGAATCGGAGCAGGAATTTTGTGTGTCATGGTGCGCGGTGATGTCGCGGCCTGTAAAGCTGCCACAGATGCAGGCGCAGCAGCAGCAGCCAAGGTGGGTGAAGTCATTGCGGTTCACGTAATTCCCCGTCCCCACGATGACCTTGAGACCCTGTTTCCCATTAAGCTGAAATAGATAATACATTTTTCAACCCCGTCACCGGAAAAAATGGTTGAATATGGCCTGCTTGCACATATTTCCCAAATTTCTGTATAAATATGACCTGGCAGGTCCGGCAAAGGAGAACAGATATGGAGCTTGGTAAAGTTACGGGGCAGGTGGTTTCAACGGCACGCCATTACAAACTGCCCCATATGACTTTTTTGTTGGTTGATATTGTTGATGTAGACGAAAATGTTATCGTCCGCCATCAAGTGGCTGTGGACAAAGTTGGTGCAGGACTTGGAGAACTGGTTCTGCTTACCCGGGGAAGTTCAGCAAGGATTGTCCATGATACCGAAGTTCCAGTTGACTTGAGTATTGTCGGAATTGTTGATCAGATCACATCGGGTCGAAACTCTTTGTACACAAAATAGATGCCGTGTGGGGGATATGGAAGTATTGTCCAAAATTGCCAAAATAAATTTGGAGGCCGTATGGCTGACGTTTTAGAAAAAGATATAGAAGCAATTGTAAAAGAAGTGTTGAATAAAATAGCGGGTGCCACTTCTCCGAAAAATAGGATGCCAGGGTCAGAAACTCTTTTAGACAGTGACGGGGACTGGGGCGTATTTGCAAGTCTGGAAGAGGCGGTAGCAGCTGCCTTTGCTGCCCAGAAACGGATTCCCACCATTGCCATCCGGGAGCAGGTGATCCGGATGGTCCGCAGAACAGCCAGATCAAATGCCCGTCGTCTGGCTGAAATGGCGGTTGATGAAACCGGCATGGGACGAGTGGAAGACAAGGTGAAAAAAAACCTTCTGGTGGCCAACCGAACCCCGGGTCCCGAGATTTTAAGCCCTTCGGCAGCCACCGGTGATGCCGGGTTCACCCTGTTTGAAAATGCGCCCTGGGGAGTCATTGCTTCCGTCACTCCCTCCACGAATCCGGCAGCAACCATATTCAACAATACCATCAGCATGGTTGCCGGCGGAAACGCGGTGGTGTTTGCTGTTCATCCCCGTGCCAAAAGGACCACCCAGGAAACCGTCAAGGTGATAAACCGGGCCATTTTCGAGGAACTGGGCATTAACAACATTATCACCTGTGTGAAAGATCCTTCCATTGAGACGGCCCAGGAACTGTTTACCTGCCCCGGGATCAATCTTCTGGTGGTGACCGGCGGAGAAAATGTGGTGGAGGCTGCCAAAAAAATCACTGACAAGCGTCTGATCGCAGCCGGTGCAGGAAACCCCCCCGTGGTGGTGGATGATACCGCTGATATTGCCCGGGCCGCTCAGAGCATTTATGATGGTGCCTCTTTTGACAACAATATTGTCTGTTGCGATGAAAAAGAGATCATCGCACTGGAATCGATTGCAGACCGCTTAAAATCCGAGTTGAAAAAGTGCGGTGCCATGGAAATCTCCCTAAACCAGGCCGATGCCATTGCCCGAAAAGTACTTTTTGACTATCCCGGTCCCAACCCCCGCCCCAATCCGGAATGGGTGGGAAAGGATGCGGCTTTACTGGCTTCTGCAGCCGGAATAAGCGTGCCGGAAACCTGTCGCCTTCTGATTGTTGACGTGGGAACCGACACGGGATATACCTTTGCCAAAATGGAACAGATGATGCCGCTGATTCCCATTTTGCGGGCCAAGAATTTTAACCAGGCCCTGGAATGGGCACTGCTTCTGGAAAACGGCTGTTTGCATTCAGCCGGCCTGCATTCCAAAAACATCGACAATATGGATTTGATGGCCAAAGCGATGAACACCAGCCTTTTTGTCAAAAACGGCCCGCTCATTGCCGGCCTCGGTGCCGGCGGTGAAGGATGGACCTCCATGACCATTTCCACGCCCACCGGTGAAGGGGTGTCCAATGCCAGAACCTTTGTCCGGCTGAGGCGCTGTACCCTTGTCGGCAGTTTCAGGATAACCTGATGTTACCTATTTCCTGGGAAAAAACTGAACAAAGTCTGCACCGCGCCGTTGAGGTTCTCAATGATGATACCCCGTCATCTATTCCAGGACCGCTGTATGTGGGTGTTGACCTGGGCACCAGCGATGTGGTGTTCATGGTGGTCGACGGAAAAGGGAATCCGGTGGCGGTTTTTCTGGAGTGGGCCGAGGTGGTCCGTGACGGGGTGGTGGTTGATTTTCTTGGAGCCAGCCAGATCGTTGAAAGGCTGAAAAGCAAAGCAGAAAAAAAGCTGGGCGTGTCGATTACCAGTGCAAGCACCTCTTTTCCTCCAGGAACGGATGCCCGATTATCCACCAATATTTTAGAAAATATCGGGCTCGAGGTGCTTGAAATCGCCGACGAGCCCAGTTGCATCGCCCGCCTGCTGGATCTTGACAAAACAGCCGTGGTGGATGTCGGCGGGGGAACCACTGGAACGGCTGTGGTTCAAGAGGGCAAAGTGATTTTTTCAGATGATGAGCCCACCGGCGGCACACATATCAGTCTGGTCATAGCCGGCCATTATAATATCTCATTTGCTGAAGCTGAGAAATACAAACGAAACAGTGAAAAATACGGTATACTGACCCTGGCCAAACCCACTTTTCAGCGTATTTGCGACATTGTAAAAAAACATATTGACAAGCACCAAGTGGACACCCTGATTTTTGCAGGCGGGACCTGCAGTTTGCCGAATTTAAAATCCATACTTGAAACGGAGATCGGAAAGCCGGTTCTCATTCCGAATCATCCCTTGCTTCTCACTCCGCTGGCCATTGCCTGTTTAAACCTGGAATAGATCTTATGTTGTCTCCAAAGATCCTCACCAGAACCCTGCAACGTCCCGGGCCAGAGGGATTCTTCAGCTCCAGGTGTATTGATATCCAATCAAAATATCAATAACAGCCATCCACATACCGGGGCGGCGCTTATTCGTAAATGGTGTGCTGCTTCGGATCAAACGCTTCCCGGATCCCTTCGCCGGTAAAGGTGACGGTCATCAGTGTCAGAACCAGGGCCCCCACCACGGATGCGGAGATCCACCAGGCTTCCATGTTCTGCCATCCCTGGGCGAGCAGTTCTCCCCAGGAGGGTGTGGGGGCCGGCAGGCCGAATCCCAGGTAGTCCAGGGAGGTAAGGGCCACAATCCCGCTGGAGATGGCAAAGGGCGCATAGGTAACGATCACTGAAATGGTATTGGGAATGATATGGCGGAAAATGATGCGGAAATGGGAGGCCCCCAGGCTTCGCACCGCCAGGATATATTCCCGCTCCTTTTCCTTGTAGGTCATGGTGCGCATGACCCAGGTGATGCTGATCCATCCGAAAAACGCCATGATCAGCAGCAGGATCATAAAACTGGGCACCAGGATGGAAGACACGATAATGATCACATACAGAAACGGAATGTTGGACCAGATCTCGATGACCCGCTGAAAAAACAGGTCGAACCGTCCCCCGAAATATCCCATGGCACACCCGATGAAAATCCCGATGGTATAGTTGATCATCAGCAGAAAAAAAGAAAACAGAATAGCAGTTCGGAACCCGTAAACCAGCCGGGCCAGAATATCTCTGCCCACATTGTCGGTGCCCAGAAAGTGCCGGTCTTTGAATGAAGGCGGAAATGGCGGATATTCATTGAGGCGCAGATCATTTTCATACGGGTTGTAGGGCACCGGTGGCAGGATCACGACATCCCCCTGCCCGGCCCGGTCAAAGATCTGCTTGAGTTCCCGGTAATCGGTTTCATACTGGTAATCCAGGCCAAACGCGGTGCCGGGAATCATCTTGCCGTAGGTGGGAAAATACCAGTCTCCCTGGTACCTCACCACCAGCGCCCGTGAGTTGATAAACAGTTCCGCAGTAAAAGAAAACAGGATCAGCCCGGCGATGATGAGAAAGGACCAGAACCCCCTGCGTATGGACACGAACCGTTTCAGTTTCCGCCGGGTCACCGGATTGAGGGAAGGCCGTTTCATTTGAACCTTACCCGGGGATCCACAATAGCCACGCACACATCACTTAAAATATTGCCGATCATGAACAACAGCGAGGAGATGACCAGAATGCCCATGACCACGGGATAGTCCCGGTCCACCACGGATTCATATCCCAAAAGCCCCATACCGTCGATATTGAAAACCTTTTCAATAAGAAACGATCCCATGAGCAGAATGGAAATGTTATTGCCGAAACTGGTGGCAATGGGGATCAGGCTGTTTCGTATCGCATGACGGAACACCGCGTTTCTGAAGGACAGTCCTTTGGCAATGGCTGTTCGTACGTAATCCGCGGCCAGGTTGTCCATGAGCGTATTTTTCATCAGCAGGGTCATAACCGTGAACGAGCCGATTACATAGGCGAACAGCGGCAGGATCGTATGCCGCGCCAGATCCAGGGTCCGGTCCACCATCCCCAACTGGTCAAACCGGTCAGACACCAGGCCGCCCAGGGGAAACAGGTCCCAGTGGGAGGCAAACAGCACCAGCATGAGCACACCGGCCACCCATCCGGGGATGGCATACCCCGTGAAGATGACCACAGACGACACCGTGTCAAATCCTGATTTGTGGTGAACCGCCTTGGCCACGCCCAGCGGGATACACACCCCATAGATCAGCAACAGGCTCAACCCCCCGAAATACAGGGACACAGGCATGCGGTCCCGGATCATTTCCCACACCGGGTCATGGTACCTTGTGGACCGTCCCAGATCTCCCTGGAGCACTTTGCCCAGCCAGGACAGATAACTTTGAAGGACGGGTTTGTCAAATCCGTAATAGGCTTCCAGCTTTGCGATCTGTTCCTGGGACAGGGGCTGACCTTCACCCGGCCCGGCCCGGGTGTTGCTGCCCTGGGCCCCCATCTGCATGGCTCGGGTTTCGGCAATGATCCGTTCGATGGGGCCGCCGGGTACAAACCGGGTGATGGTGAACACCATGATGGTGATGCCAATGAAGGTGGGGATCACCAGCAGCAGGCGTCGGATGAAATACGCGGTCATGACAGGGTCGCCCCGCTCAAATCAGACGGTTTCCAGGATGTGGTACACGGTTTGGAGGGCCTGGTCCAGAAACTGGGGCTGTGTCCCGCCGGCCTGGGCCATGTCCGGCCGCCCCCCCCCGCCGCCGCCCACAACCTGAGCCGCCTGTTTCACAATATTCCCGGCTTTGTAACGGTTCACAAGATCCGGGGACACAGTGGCAATCAGCAAGGCCTTGCCGTTGGATTCCGCACCCAGCAGCAGAATACCGGATCCCAGTCTGGTCTTGAATTTGTCCGCCAGATCCCGCAGCTGAGACGGATTGTCGATTTCCACCCGCTGAGCCAGGACCCGGACCCCATTGATTTGTCTGATGCTGGTGTCAATGTCCGCCACTGATTTTGAAGCGATCTGGGCCTTGATGGCGGCCAGTTCTTTTTCCAGGGCTTTTTTCTCATGCACCAGGGCTTCGAGTTTTGGAAGCACGTCGGACCGGGCGGTTTTCAGCAGGTTTGACGCGGATTCAAGAGACTGATGTTCCGCGTGGACCAGGTCCATGGCGGCCTGCCCGGTCAAGGCCTCGATGCGCCGGACCCCTGATGCGATGCCACCTTCAGACACGATTCTGAACAACCCGATATCTCCGGAACGCTGCGTGTGGGTGCCGCCGCAAAGCTCTTTGGAAAATTCGCCCTGGTTCACCACCCGGACCACATCCCCATATTTTTCTTCGAACAGTGCCACAGCACCTGCCTGAACGGCTTCTTCCATGTCCATTTCCCGGGTGGATACGGCATGGTTTTCCCGGATGCGCTGGTTCACGAAATTTTCAATGGCCTGTTTTTCCTGATCGGTCACCGCGGAAAAATGGGTAAAGTCAAACCGCAGCCGGTCATGGGTCACCAGGGATCCGGCCTGTTTCACATGATCGCCCAGAACGCTTCTCAATGCCGCATGGAGAATATGTGTGGCTGTGTGGTTCACCGCGGTTTTCCGGCGCCGGTCTGCATCCACTTTTAAATGAAAGGTATCCCCTTTGCGGCACCGACCCCGGGTCACCGTGCCGTGATGAATGTACAGCCCGGATGGATCGGACGAGGTGTCCGTGATCTCAATGGCGCACGCGTCATTTTCAAACACGCCGGCATCACCGGCCTGACCGCCGGATTCTGCATAAAAAACGGTTTGCGCTGTGACCAGGTCCACGACATCCCCTTTTCCGGCTTCGGACAGTTCCTGGTTTCCCTGAACCATGATCAGCAGTTCCGACTCGGTTATCAGGTGATCATATCCCAGAAACCGGGTTTTCACGCCGTCGGCAATCAGCGGCCTGTATACGTCCCCGGCACCGGTAAACTTTTTCACGGACTTGGACCGGGCTTTCTGCCGGGCCATGGCTGTTTCAAAGCCATCCAGATCCAGGGTGATATCCATGTCTTTTACATGGTCCGCAATAATATCCACCGGAAACCCGTAAGTGTCATACAGCCGGAAAATAACCTCTCCGGAAATGACCGTTTCCCCTCTGGCGGACAGATCCGTCAGTGTGGCTTCCAGCAGTTTCATACCCGTGTCCAGGGTTTCCAGAAACTTGTTTTCTTCGTTTTTCACCACTTTGAGAATAAACGGGGCCGACTCTTTGAGTTCCGGATATGCGTCATCCATGATGGCAAATACGGTCTGTACGGTCTCATGAAGAAACGGCCGGGTCAAACCAATGCTGCGGCCGTACCGGATGGCCCGGCGCATGATCCGCCGCAGCACATATCCCCTTCCTTCATTTGCAGGCAGAACCCCGTCACACAACAGAAAGGCCGTCGCCCGGGAATGGTCGGCGATCACCTTCATGGCCACCTCCACCTGGTGGGATTCTCCCCGTTTGCGACCGGAAAGTTCCCCCACCTTTTCCATGATGGGCACAAACAGGTCGGTGTCAAAATTGGTGGGCACGTCCTGGAGCACTGAAATGATGCGTTCCAGGCCCAGGCCGGTGTCAATGCTTGGTTTAGGCAGCGGTGTCATGCTGCCGGATTCGTCTTTGTAAAACTGCATGAACACCAGATTCCACAGTTCCAGCCACCGGTCGCAGTCACACCCTACGGCGCAGCCAGGTTCACCGCACCCGTAAGCTTCCCCCCGATCGATATGAATTTCGCTGCACGGCCCGCAGGGGCCGGTATCCCCCATGGCCCAGAAATTGTCTTCATCCCCCAGCCGGGAAATGCGGTCTTCAGGCACCCCTACCTGATCCCGCCAGATGGCATACGCCTCATCATCCTCCTTGTAAACGGAGACATACAGCTTGTCCGGATCAAACCCATACCCTTTGGTAAGAAGGTCCCAGCCGTAAGCAATGGCTTTTTCCTTGAAATAATCCCCAAAGGAAAAATTGCCCAGCATTTCAAAAAACGTGTGGTGCCGGGCCGTATATCCTACATTTTCCAGGTCGTTGTGCTTTCCGCCGGCCCGGACACATTTCTGGGCGGTCACCGCCCGCTGGTAATCACGTTTTTCATCCCCGGTGAAAACCCGTTTGAACTGAACCATCCCGGCATTGACAAACAGCAGGGTCGGGTCGTCCTGGGGAACCAGAGACGAGGATCTCACCACCTGATGATCCTGTTTCCTAAAATAATCCAGAAAAATTTTACGGGCTTCATTGCCTGTCATAGATCTGCTCCTAATCGGATATTAGGTCTTTGGTTTTGGGTTTTAGGGGTTACTTGGGATTTTGAGGCGCACCTTCTTCTTTTTTTACATCGGCAATTCCGAGTTCTTCTCTGACACCGGTTTCGATTCTGGCAAAGATTTCCGGGTTTTCCACCAGAAACGCCTTGACGTTCTCCCGTCCCTGGCCGATACGTTCACCTTCATATGAATACCAGGACCCGCTTTTGTCAACGATATTCAGGGCCACCCCCATATCCAGCAGATCGCCGGTGCGGGAAATGCCTTCTCCGTACATGAGATCGAACTCCACATCCTTGAACGGCGGGGCCAGCTTGTTTTTCACTACCTTGACCCGGGTCCGGTTGCCGATGATGTCCTGGCCTTCCTTGATTGGAGACACCCGCCGGATCTCCAGACGCATGGATGCATAAAATTTCAGTGCATTGCCCCCGGTGGTGGTCTCGGGGTTGCCGTAAACCACTCCAATTTTCATGCGGATCTGATTGATGAAAATTATGGTGGTGTGGGTCTTTCCCAGGGTGCCGGCCAGTTTGCGCAAAGCCTGGGACATGAGCCGGGCCTGGAGCCCCATGTGTGAATCACCCATCTCGCCTTCGATCTCGGATCGGGGCACCAGTGCCGCCACGGAATCCACTATGAGGACATCAATGCCGCCGCTGCGGATCAGCATGTCAGCGATTTCCAGGGCCTGTTCCCCGGTATCGGGCTGAGACACCAGCAGTTCATCACAATCCACCCCCAGTTTTTTGGCATACCCCACATCCAGGGCGTGTTCAGCATCGATAAATGCGGCAATTCCGCCTTTTTTCTGGGCCTGAGCCACGGCATGCAGAGCCAGGGTGGTTTTTCCAGACGATTCCGGGCCATAGATTTCCACGACCCGGCCCCGGGGATACCCTCCCACGCCCAGGGCCTTGTCCAGTGCCAGAGACCCGGTCCGGATCACGGGAACCTGTTCAACCTCCCGGCCCCCCAGCTTCATGATGGCCCCTTTACCGAACTGGCGTTCAATCTGCCCCATGGCCGTCTGTACCGCTTTGTCCTTGTCTATGTTCTTTTCCATACAGTCTCCTAGTGCACTCCCAAAAGATATAAAAATTTGACAGTAAGTGCAGCGAGCACCCCTGCCATGATATCGTCCAAAACCACGCCGGCACCGCCGGAAAAATATTTTTCAAAATACCGCACCGGCGGTATCTTGAACACATCAAAGCATCGAAACGCCACAAACCCCGTCAAAAGCGTGACAGGCGTCACCGGTACCAGGCACATGGTCACCCAGTACCCGGCCATTTCATCGATGACAATGGCGCCGGGGTCTTTGCGATTCAGTATTTTTTCCGCCTGATCCGCCACAAACACGGCTGCCAGAATAAAACACACCCCGAAAAAAGCATGGGCTGCAACCGGTATGAACTGACATATCCAGATCAGCGGCAGCGCCGCCAGCGTACCCACCGTTCCCGGTGCCACAGGGCTGAATCCCAGGCCGAACCCGGTGGCAGCCGCCAGAATCAATTGATTTTTCAACGGACCTGCCATGGCGTGGGTATCCTTTTGTATCTATATTTTGTTGTTTTTTCTGTCAAGGGGATTTCTACAGGTTCTGGCATAAACCTCTTTCAGTGCAAGCCCCTGCTTTCGAGCGATTTTTGCAAGGGCCTCATATTCGGGCACAAGATGTTCTTTTCCATCCGGCTGCCGGATTCTCTTGGCCGCCACCTTTCCGAATACCGTATCCACCTGACAGGGTTCCCGATGCAGCACAGCCCGGTCGCATGTCTGGTACCGGACCCCGGTGGCAGTGGTCTGGGTCAGGATCTCCTGGATCATACACCCCCGGTCTTCAGGCCTGCACAACACCTCCACACGGGTACCGGGACGGTTCTTTTTCATGTGTACCGGTGTAAACGTCACATCCAGTGCCCCTTTTTCCAGAAGATGATCCATGACAAATCCCAGAATTTCCGGATTCATGTCATCCACCTGGGTGGTGAGCACCCCGATGGATTCGGACCGGATCTCCCCGGATTGAATCAGATTCGACAGGCCTGCTGCCCTGTCAGACGCCGGACCGGATACCGGCCGGCCCAGGACCATGCGCAGCAGGTTGGGCATTCGGGACCCAGTCTCCCTTTTTCCGGCGCCGTAACCGATTTTTTCCGGATACATGGCAGGAAAGGGACCGTAACGGTCAACCAGGGTAGCCAAAATGGCTGCGCCGGTGGGGGTTACGATCTCTGTGGCTGCATCGGAGCCGGTCACAGGAATGTTTTTGAGAATCGCCAGGGTGGCCGGCACCGGAACTGGAATCCGGCCATGGGCGCAATCCACGAAACCGGATCCCAGGGGGACGTCCGATGCCGTTACCTGGGTGACACCCAGATAATCGATCGCAAGGAATGTGCCCAGGATATCAACCAGGGAATCGATTCCCCCGATTTCATGAAAATGCACAGATTCAATCGTATGTCCATGAATGGCGGCTTCCGCCTGTGCAATTTTTTCAAATGCGCACAGGCTGTTTCGCCGGACCGCCGGCGGCAGGTCCGCCTTTTCAATCAATGCCCGAATGTCGCCATACGTACGGGAGGTAGTCTGATCCGTGACCGCCACAGTCAGATCAACCGCCCGCAGTGCACTGCGGATTACCGGGGCGGTCTGTATGCTGAATCCCGTGAACAAAGGAGTCAACTGCTTCTGAAGCCATTTGGGCTCCACTCCCAGATCCACCAGTGCACCCAGGCACATGTCACCGCTGATTCCCGAGATCAGGTCCAGATACAGAAGCATGTTATTTCGACGCTCCTGCGGCATGGACCTGAAGGATCTCCAAAACCAGTCGGGCCGCGTCTTCCATGTCTTTCAGAGCAATGGATTCATTGACCGTGTGCACATCAGTCATGCCGGTGCCAAGAACGCCTGCGGCAATACCTTTGCCAAAGAACACATTGGCATCTGCACCGCCGCCGATGGTTTTGCTTTCCAAACGCCTTCCCAGGCTGGCCGAGGCTTTCCGGGCCAGCACCACCACATAATGATCCTCAGGAATGCAGGTATTGGGAAAATCATGTTCCACTGTCAGCTCCACCCGGGGAACGGTGTCTCCTTTCTGAAGGCTCTGGACAGTGTCTTCAAACGTGGAAACGATTTTCCGGGTCACCTGGTCCAGTTTTTCCGGATCATGGGATCGGGCCTCCCCCTTGATTTCCACCTTTTCCGGAACAATATTGGTGGCCATTCCCCCTGAAATCAATCCCAGATTGCAGGTGGTTTCACTATCGATGCGGCCCAGTTGCAACTCAGAAATGGCCATGGCTGCGGCAAAAATGGCGTTGACCCCTTTTTCCGGTGCAGCCCCGGCATGGGCGGCCCGGCCGATGACGTCAATGAAAATCTTGTTGGCCGCCGGAGCCCTTGTCACAATACCTTCAGTGTCTGTGGAATCCAGTATATAACCGAATTTAGCGTCAATCATTGACAGGTCAAAATATTTGGCTCCCAGCAGCCCGATCTCCTCACATACCGTAAAAATCAGTTCCACCGGCGGACAGGGCAGGTTGTTTTCCTGAACCACCGCCATCACCTCCAGAATGATGGCAATGGCGGATTTGTCGTCCGACCCTAAAATGGTGGTACCGTCACTGGTGAAGATACCGTTTTTTAACTGCACTTTTACCCCTTTTCCCGGCACCACTGTGTCCATGTGGCCTGACAGAAACAGGGGCGGGACATTACAGTTACCAGGAAATTTGGCCACCAGGTTGGAACAGTCCCCACCCGTTTTTTCTCTGGCACGGTCATAATATACAGTGGCGCCCATGCTGGTTACGATTTTTTCAATTGCGGCTGCCACCCGGGCTTCATGCCGGGATTCGGAATCGATTTCAACCAGCTCAATGAAACGCCGGGTCAATCTTTCTGAATTTATCATGTCAATCTCCATGGTCTGATTGCATTGGCAATAACGTTCGCAGGTTATACTAGAGTTTACCGATTATTGCCATACCCAATTCACGGGTTCCACCATTAAAAACCGCTTTCTGAAAGGATCCAGCCGGTGAAAAAGAGTTTGACAAAATATAGGATGCAGTATAGGTATGTTTTACCAATCCGTGAATTCGGAAGTGCGCGGCTCACTGGTGGGGCCCTCGGACTTCAAATCCGATGTGGGGCGTTAATACCGTCCCGGGTGGGTTCGATTCCCATGCACTTCCGCCAGTTTTATCCCCCCGTCATTAAAGGCTTTCATCCAGCATCAAACCAAATCAATTCTTTTTCCATCATTTTGTCTCGTTTTGTGTCTTCTCGTGGGACCAAAGTTTTCCATATGTTTCCCACAAGGAGACCCAATAAAGGAACAGGCGCATTCACTAAATTTGGATGAGGCAGAATAGAAAAAATGCGCCGGGGGCACTGTGGATTACCGCATCGAAGCCATTGAAAGGGGACAATCGTCTGATCAAAATTTTTTTGACACCCATAATTTTTTTATTTTTATCTTGAATTTTATCAAACTCCATTTTATCTTTATGATAAATATAATTTTTTCGTATTTAATTTTATTTTAAAGCTTGAATAATGGAGATAACGATGAAATTCACTAAAGAGGTGATCAACACAATAAAAAAATTCATTGTTGACAATGTATCAAAAAATCCAAACCAAATCACTTCTCAAACTTGTGAATATTTTAAAATCAGTCGACCCACAGTCTTAAGATATATCGGTGAGCTGATCGATTCAGGAATTCTTGAAAAGACTGGTCCCAATCGGTACCCTAATTATCAGTTGGTAACAACCAAATATGTTTGGGAATATGATAATCAAAACCTTGAAGAAGACCTTTTGTGGACCCGTGATATATCCCCAAAACTCAAAGATCTGCAAGGTAATGTAAAAACCATTTGCCAATACGGTTTCACTGAAATGGTCAACAATGTGATTGATCATTCGGAGTCAGGCAAATTAATCATTCGATTAACAATTGATTATCTGAACGTCCTTATCTCGATATTTGATAACGGTATCGGTATTTTCAAAAAAATCAAAGAAGATCTTGGATTGGATCATCCTCGACAATCGATTCTGGAGCTGGCCAAAGGGAAATTCACATCAGACCCTGAAAACCATACTGGGGAGGGGATCTTTTTTACCTCCAGAGTTTTTGAAAGGTTTGCTATTCATTCGCATCAACTGAACTACTATGGATTTGGTAATACAGACGGTGTTATTTTTGAGGACAAAGACGATATGCCTGGAACGTTGGTTCTCATGCAAATAAAAAAAGATTCTTCAACACAACTTGTAGATATATTCAACCAGTTTTCAGATCCGGATAAAGACCCATCTTTTCACAAGACTATTATTCCGGTAGAACTGATGCAACATGAAGGTGAGGCCTTAATATCAAGATCCCAGGCCAAGAGATTGATCTCGCGGATTGACCGATTCACTGAAGTGATTCTGGATTTTCAAGGCGTCACACAAATCGGGCAGGCGTTTGCAGATCAGATCTTTCGAGTTTTCCAAAAAAAACATCCTCACGTTCATCTTATTGTTGTGAATTCATCTGAAAATGTTGGGCACATGATAAAGCGTGCTCAATCTATCCGTTGAAAATCGGGCCAGCCATCAAAACTCACTTTGCTGGTTAGTGTGACGATTTACCGCTGCGATGAAATCACAGCGATAAATTATACTCTTCTCTATTCCACGATTTCCAGAATGACCCGCTTCTGTTCCTTGGCAGACGCACATGAAAGAATGGTTCGCATGGCCTGGGCGGTTCTGCCTTTTTTACCGATCACTTTTCCCAGATCCTCTTTTGCCACCCGAAGTTCCAGAACAAGTGTCTGCTGGGCTTTGATTTCCTGGACATCCACCTGATCCGGATCATCGACCAAAGACTTTGCAATGTACTTGATTAATTCTTTCATGACGGGTTCTCCTTTTTCTGTGTGCCAAAATGATCATCAACATCTATATAAAGCCCGGCCAACCGTTGTCGGGATATCGGTTTCTGCAGTCCGTCACTGGTGAAATTAATTTTACCATATCATAACTGGCTATATTCACAAGTGTTATTTTGCACTTTTTTGCCTGTATCCGGCATTTTCCTTGACATCAAACAGAATTCAGTTATGTTATGTTCCGAAACGTGAGCATACTCTGGACCGTCTTGATGAACAGATGCCAGCCAAAACGCTGATCTGTTCAATGCAGTTTGAGCCAATAACGATTAAGGAAACACCTGTGATAACGGAAATGGATTCTATCACCTCACAGCGGAAAATGCTGTCCGAAGCCGGATATGGGGAACCGGCCATTAATTATTTCATTGAAAAAAAATATATGGGTCATCTTCAGGATGCCAGCCAGATATCTGAAAAGATCGGCTCCTGCGGTGATATCATGAAAATTTATCTCAAGGTGAATGGTCAGGACATCATTGAAGATGTCCGGTATGAAATTACCGGATGTGCCGGTGCCATATCCGCTGCCATGGCGGTCGTGGATCTGATCAAGGGCCAGCCGCTTGACAAGGCATTGACCATCAATGACGGAGACGTATTTAAACGGCTTGAAAATATTCCGGAAAAAAAACACCACTGCATTCAGCTGGCGGTTAAAACCATGCATCAGGGCGTTCTTGAATACCAGGCCGGCAGGGTTCACTGATACAGCGGTCCGTTTCCTTTTCGCTCTCGGCATCTGTTTAATCCTGTCTGTCGGAAATATCGGCTGTTCCGGGTCCACGAATTTCCGGGTCCGGAATCTTGCCAAGACCGACATGGATGTGGTGGGGGATATCCATCGGAATCAGGCGGTTTCGCTGCTCAAAGACCTGACGGAAAAACTGTATCACATGAATTCCAGGGCACTGTCCAAAACGCCGGGAGCCACGATTGAAAATCGTATTGATCAGATTTTTCAGTGCCCGCCTTCGCCTTTATCCGACCGGCAGGAAATCTCAGGATGGTCGGAAATGATTCTGCTCGGCTTTGATCCTGATTATACCGGTGACCGGGTGTATGTCGTCATGCTGGGCCTGTACACCATGATCCATGAATCCTATGCCGGCAATTGCGAGCTGTTTATCATGGATTTTCTGAATGCTCAGGATCTCTATAACAGTGCCCGAAATATTGAAATCCTTGTCTGGCGCCTGTCCAACAAAAAAGATGCCAATGGCAACCTGTATCTGGAAACCAACCAGTGCGGCGGACCGTTGCAGAACCTGAGCTTTGAACGTCTTTTTGGAAAACTGATTGCCCTGCAGGATACCATGGCCCGGCTGGAAGCATCCAGGAACAGCCGCATGATTACCCGTACCGTTCACCAGACCGCCAGCATGGTATTTTTACCTGTCGGTCTTTAAAGATACGACTGAAAACGTCGAACCTGGTCCTGGTAGTAGTCATGGCGGTCTTCGGACAGCTGAAGGGCTTTTTCAGCCGCTGACACGGCCTCGGCGATCCGGTGATTGACAAACAGAGTCTCGGCATAGGTATCCAGGACAAACGGCGATTCCGGGGAAAGGATCACTGCCCGGCCGGCCAGATCCAGTGCACGTTCGGGATCCCGTAAATGGGTCTGCGGGCAGGTCGCCAGCAGCCAGGCCAGATTGTTGAGAGCATGCACATGATTCGGAGCCAGATAAACAGCGGTTTCGTAAAAAGTGGCCGCTTTTATGAAATTTTGTAATGCATAGTGATAGTCTCCGGCAGCCACCTGGAGATCTGCATTTTCAGGATCCAGTTTCAATTGTTCAAACACCAGGCGACCGGCTATGACATTCTCAAATCCGGGGTTGAACTGTCCATATGTCAATTGATAGCCCAAAAAACACACACTGGCCAGCCCGATCAATGCCACCGCCGTCATGCGCCGGACACGGCGGTGATGCATCATGATCAATGCCCTGTTTTCCTGGCATTTTTCCAGAAACCGAATGCGCTGTCCAATGCTGAAATGATGCCAGTTGGGACGTTCCATGTCCTGACGGCTGACCGCGGCAATTTTGTAAAAGGTGCGGATCAGCGGGAAGGCATCAGGAAAGAACCGGTAAAGATTCAGATCGGCCTGACGTTCGAAATTCCGCATGAAAAATCCGAACACGTACCGGAAGTAAACGATGAACAGACTGATGAAGGCTGCGCCCGTCAGAATCGAATAGAACCGGGAAGCCACCATTTCCGGAAAAAATGACGCCGGAAACAGAGAAACCGCCAACAGGATCAGAAGCATCAACGGTTCATACCACATAATATTGCAGGTGATGAATCCGGCAAAAAATATCAGATACCACAGCATGTGACGGTGGTTTACATGCCCAATTTCATGAAGGATGACGGCTGCCAGTTCATCATCATTCAAAGAACGGAGAAGGGCCGGGGTCACCAGAATATACCGGAATTTTCCCACCAGCCCCATGACACCCGCTGTCATCATGGTACCGGCAAACAGGTCCCAGATCAGAATATCGGCATACCGAAGCCCTGCCAGATCGCATACCGCCTCAATCCTGGATCTGGCAGGGCTTTCTTCCATCGGGCGGCATTGCCACATGATTTTGATGAACACCGGACCGAACACGGCGATGCCGGCCATGAACACTACAATCGTAGCAATTTCACCGGCCGGATGGATCAGTATTTCTTTGAGCGGTGGATATGGAATGAGCCCGATCAGGTCCACAGACAGCGACAGACACAGCCAGGGCAGCAATGCCGGCAGGGAAAAAGACAACTGAGAAACAATATATTGTCTGCGGGTCACAGGACGGGAAAACCACTCTTTCTCAACCGGATAGGCCGCATGCCAGATGATGACCAGATACCCGACGAACATTCCCAGAAACAGCAGCGCTTCCAGGGTGGGTATCACCTGAAACAGGCGGACATGAGAAAACAGGGTGTTGAGACGATACACATAGATGTTGACAGCAAACAGCAGCAGAGCCAGCATGGAAAGCCGGGATATGGTATTGGAAACCGCCCGTTCGGACAGCATTCCCCCCGGTTTGTCAAAGGCGGACCGAATCCGCCGGAAACTCAGGCGGCAAACAAGGAAAAAACCGATGCTCAGTACCAGGCTTTCAAGCCATCCGGCGGCCAAGGCAGGCTCACCGCCCTCAAACAGTTCAGATGTGGCATAAATGATCAGCGCCACCAGAAAATATATGACAGTGGAAAACACGATGGATCTCTTAGAACACTCCGCGGTCCGAAAACTGCCTCAACACGATCCAGGTTTTCACATCAAAAAGGATATCCGGGGTTTCCAGCAGCCGCCCGGCGTCCTGACGTGAAAGCATCATCACATGAATATCTTCAGAATCCTCGGTATGGATGCTGGAAGGAACCCCCTGACACTCCGCGTACACCAGACTCACGGATTCATCTGTCAAGCCCGAGGAAGAATACACGGCCGGACTTTGGGTCACCACCCGTGTCAGACGCAGGCCGGTCTCTTCAAACAGCTCCCGTTTTCCAGCCTGAACCACACCCTCCCCGGGGTCCAGCAGTCCGGCTGGAAACCCGTATTGCCAGCCACCCAGAACCACCCGGAACTCCTTGATGATCACCAATTTTCGTTCCGTCACATGATACGGCACCACCACCACGGCATCGGGTTGATTCGGGCGGGTATATCCGGAATCGTCCGGACCGGACCGGGATGCGTATGTCCAGACTTTATCCCTGCCGACCTTGTCCTGATATTGTATGGAGAAAAGGTTCAAATGATGTCGATCGGTTAATTTACAAACCTGATGAATCTGCATGAATCACTCCTTTGCGGCCGGATCACAAATAGGTCAGATATCTCAGAACCAGCCAGAAATGACAGGCACTGCCCAGCAGTACACAGATGTGCCAGATTTCGTGAAATCCAAAAACTGCTGGAAATGGATCCGGCTTTTTCACCGAATACACTACGGCCCCCAGGCTGTAAAACAGCCCCCCCAAAGCCAGCCAGGCCAGTGGCGCCGGGTCCAGAATCCGCACCAGCGGAAAAACCACTACCAGACACAGCCACCCCATGCCCAGATAGATCATCGTGGAGACCCATTTTGGCATGGTTATCCAGAACAGCTTGAGTACGATGCCTACAGCGGCAATCCCCCAGATGGTGCCGAACAAAGACCATCCCCAGGGCCCCCTCAGGGGCACCAGACACAAAGGGGTGTAGGATCCGGCGATAAGCAGAAATATCATGATATGGTCGATGCGCCGAAAAATAGCCAGGGTTTCTCCAGGCAGATTCAGGCCGTGATACAGAAAACTGGCCGTGTACATGAATACCAGGGTGGTGCCGAAAACGGCATAGGACACCACATGCCAGGTATCGGCTTCAATGGCGGCCATGACCACCAAGAGGGTCAGGCCTGCAATGGATGCCAGGCTGCCTGCCATATGGGACAGGGCATTGACCGGTTCCCGAAATTGTTTCAATTTCAATAGATTCTTCATGCTGGCACTTTACTCTTTTTTAGATCTGTCTTCAATGAAAATACACGGGATTTTACTGAATTTTTACCTGGACAGGCTTGAAATGGGAAAGAAATTGCAGAAAAATTCTTGAAAATTTATGGGGGTGTGCTAATACATGATATGGTAATTCTCAGTTTCACCCCGCGTGTATGTTCTAAAACCCTAAACCACAGGAGGAAAGGATTCATGAAAACAGTTAAATTGGTCATTGCTTGTATCAGCATCCTTGCCGTGTCCGCCGTGGCCATGGCCGGTACCCTTGACGATGTCAAAGCCAAAGGATACGTCGATGCAGGCATCAACGGCAGTCTGTTCGGATTCGGCATGCCCGATGAAAAAGGCGAGATGAAAGGTCTGGATGTGGACACAGCCAAAGCCATTGCCGCAGCCGTATTCGGTGACGCATCCAAAGTGAAGTTCAGCGGCTGCCTGCCCTTCAGTCCAAAGAGATTGACGTTCTGTGCCGAAACACCACCCAGACCCTTTCCAGGGAAACCCAGTCCGGCCTGAATTTTGTTCAGCCCAACTATTATGATGGACAGGGATTCCTGGTACCCAAGGCCCTTGGTATCAAGAGCGCGAAAGAGCTGGACGGGGCAACGGTCTGCGTCCTTCCCGGCACTACCACGGAAATGAATGCGGCGGATTATTTCAGAGCCAACGGAATGAAATGGTCTCCGGTGGTCATTGAAAACACGGCTGAACTGAACAAGGCGTTTTTTGCCGGTCGTTGCGACGCGCTGACTTCTGACATGTCCCAGCTGGCCGGTAACCGGTCAGTAGCACCCAATCCAAAAGATTATATGCTGCTGCCGGAAGTCATTTCCAAAGAACCCCTGGCTCCGGTGGTGCGTCATGGAGACGACCAGTGGTTTGATGTTGTCAACTGGACGATTTTTGCGCTGATTGAAGCGGAAGAACTGGGCATCACTTCCAAAAACGTGGATGACATGCTCAAGTCGGAAAACCCGTCAGTAAAACGCTTTTTAGGTGTTACCCCGGGGATGGGTGAAATGCTGGGTCTGGACAACAGCTGGACCTACAACATTGTCAAACAGGTCGGCAACTACGGTGAGATATTTGAAAGAAATGTCGGCCCGGATACGCCTCTGGGCATTCCCAGAGGGCTTAACGCCCTGTGGACAGAAGGCGGTCTGATGTACGCATCTCCCATCAGATAGTCACGAATCAAAAACAACCACCGGATGCCGGATGACCCGGTTTTACATGCTCAGGACACCCGGCATCCTTTCTATTACCCAAAGAAAAGAGCCATCTGAACCATGACACCCCCTGTATCAGAAGAAAAAGTCCCTTTCTGGCTGGATCCCGGGAAAAGGTCCATCGGATTTCAGATTGCAACCTGTCTGATGGTGGGACTGCTTGCCTGGTATCTGGTAAACAACACCCTGGTTAACATGGAAAAACAATCCATTGCCTCGGGGTTTGGTTTTCTGGAAAGAGAGGCGGCATTTGAAATCGGTGAAAGCCTGATTGATTATTCTGCGTCAGACACCTATGCCAAGGCTTTGATAGTGGGTGTTCTCAACACACTCAAAGTATCATTCATCGGGATTGTTCTGTCTCTGTTCATCGGTCTGTTTATTGGTGTGGCCAGGCTGTCCACCAACTGGCTGGTCAAAAAACTGGCCATCATCTATATTGAGGTGATGCAGAACATTCCGGTGCTCCTGCAGCTGTTTTTCTGGTATGCCCTGTTTTATGAAATGTTTCCAGGACCCCGGCAGGCACTGAATCCCTTTGCCGGTCTCTTTTTATGCAACAGGGGTGTTGCCATGGCAATTCCCGCATCCCATCCCGCCCATTTTCAAATGCTTGTCGCCCTGATGCTAGGCCTGGCACTGGGATTCGGACTCAAACAGTGGGCCAAAAAACGCAAATTCGAAACCGGCCGGGATTTTCCGGTGTTATGGCCGTTTCTGGGACTGAGCCTTGGGCTGCCGATCCTGGTCTGGGTGATTCACGGTGCACCCACTCAGATGGATGTGCCAGAACTGAAAGGATTCAATTTTCAGGGAGGGCTTATGCTGTCCCCGGAATTTTTCGCACTGCTGCTGGGTCTGGTGATATACACCTCCGCGTTCGTGGCTGAGGCTGTGCGGGCCGGCATTCAGGCCGTCAGCCGGGGTCAGACCGAGGCAGCCATGTCCATCGGTTTAAAGAAAAAACATATTCTGAATCTGGTCATTCTGCCCCAGGCCCTGCGCATTATTATACCGCCGTTGACCAGTCAGATGCTCAACCTGACCAAAAATTCCTCTCTGGCTATTGCCATCGGGTACCCGGATTTTGTTTCTGTGGCAAATACCACCATCAATCAGACCGGGCAGTCTATCGAGGGCGTGGCCATGATCATGGCCTGCTACCTGATGTTCAGTATATCCACATCCATTTTTATGAACTGGTACAACAAAAAATCCAAACTGGTTGAAAGATAATTGTTATGGGTATTTTAGCCATAGACAGAGAAGCCATTGCCAAAATGAAACCTCCCGTGGTCCATCGGGGCGTTGTGGGATGGTTTCGGGAAAATCTTTTCAACGGGGTATTCAACTCGATTTTAACTCTCGTGTTGCTGGCATTTCTGATCCGATATATCCCTCCGTTTTTCAAATGGGCGCTGATCGATTCTGTCTGGTTCACCACGGGAGCTGAATGCAAGGAATGCCCCGGTGCCTGCTGGTCCGTGGTGTTGAAAAACCTGCGGTTCATCATTTTCGGGTTTTATCCCCATGAGCTTCACTGGCGGCCTTTCTGTGCCATGATGCTGCTGTTCATTCTGCTGTTTTTCTCCTATCACAAACGATTCTGGTCAAAAAAACTGGGATATGCATGGATTATGGGCCTGGTGGCCATGGGCGTCCTGATGAAAGGTGGAATTTTCGGGCTGACGCCGGTGGACAGCATGAAATGGGGCGGGTTACCGCTGACACTGCTTTTGTCGGTGTTCGGGCTGACCGCCGCCTATCCGCTGGGTGTGATTCTGGCTTTGGGAAGGGATTCTCACATGCCTTTGATCCGGTATTTGTCAATTTCATATATCGAATTGATCCGGGGAGTGCCGCTCATCAGCCTTTTGTTCATGTCCTCTATTATCTTTCCTTTGTTTCTGCCCGAAGGCGTGACCATAAACAAAATTCTGCGTGCCCAGGTGGCCATCATTCTTTTCACCGCAGCCTATGTGGCGGAAGTGGTGCGGGGCGGTCTTCAGGGCATGTCCAAAGGCCAGTATGAGGCCGCCGACTCTCTGGGCCTGAACTATTACCAGACCATGCGTCTGGTGATCCTGCCCCAGGCGTTGAAAATCGTTATTCCCCCGACCTTGAGTGTGTTGATCTCCGCATTCAAGGACACCTCCCTGGTAGTAATCATCGCGCTCTACGACTTTCTGCTCACTTCCAAAACCGTAATTCAGAACCCGGAATGGAATGGATTTTCTTCAGAGATGTATCTGTTTGTGGCTTTGATGTATTTTCTGGGGTGTTTTTCCATGTCCAATTTCTCACGAAAACTGGAGCAGGAACTGGACACGGACAAACGCAGTTAACCAACGCTTTAGGAACCTGACATGACCGATACAACCGACCCTATCATAAAAGTGAAGAACCTCAACAAATGGTATGGTGATTTTCATGTGCTGAAAAACATCAATCTGGAGGTGAAACGACAGGAAAAAATCGTGATCTGCGGCCCTTCCGGATCTGGAAAATCTACGCTGATAAGATGTATCAACCGGCTGGAAGAACACCAGAAAGGCCAGATTTTTGTGGACGGAATCGAGCTGACCAACAACCTGAAAAATATCGAGACCATCCGTACTGAAGTGGGTATGGTGTTTCAGCACTTCAACCTGTTCCCTCACCTGACCATCCTGGACAATCTGACACTGGGCCCCATCTGGGTGCGCAAGACGCCCAAGAAAGAGGCAGAGGAAACCGCCATGTTCTATCTGGAAAAAGTCAAGATCGCGGAACAGGCCAAAAAGTTTCCCGGCCAGCTGTCCGGCGGCCAGCAGCAGCGGGTGGCCATTGCCAGAAGCCTGTGCATGAAACCCAAGGTAATGTTGTTCGATGAACCCACCTCGGCCCTGGATCCGGAAATGGTCAAAGAGGTGCTGGATGTCATGGTGCAGTTGTCCGACGAAGGCATGACCATGATCGTGGTGTCCCATGAAATGGGATTTGCCAAAACAGTTGCCCAGCGGGTCATGCTCATGGATGACGGCATGATTCTCGAAGAAAACAATCCCATTGATTTTTTTGAAAACCCCCAGCACGAAAGAACCCAATTCTTTTTGAGTCAGATCCTTCATTGATCATCCTTTAATAAAACCAGCGTCAGAGCCCCTTATTTACCCAAAAAATAAGGGACTCTGACGCTGGTTTTACCTGTTTTTTCAATTTTCCATTTTATTTTTGAAATGAATGATTATATGTATAACCATAATACCCACTGGCAGAAATCAACATTAACACGCAGGTAAAAGAATAAATGATACTCAATTTTTTCACCAAGGTTTTTGGATCCAGTAATGACCGGATTTTAAAAAAAATGTCCCCCATGGTTCAGCGCATCAATGATCTGGAGCCGGAAATCAAGCGGCTGTCGGACACGGATATGGCCGGAAAAACCGTTGCATACAAACAACGCGCGGCCAACGGAGAATCCCTGGATGATCTGCTGCCGGAAGCGTTTGCCCTGGTCCGGGAAGCATCTGTCCGAACTTTGGGAATGCGTCATTTCGATGTCCAGCTAATCGGCGGCATCGCGCTTCACCTGGGCATGATTGCAGAGATGAAGACCGGTGAAGGAAAAACATTGATGTCCACTCTGGCCGCCTATTTGAACGCCCTGTCCGGTAAGGGGGTTCACATTGTCACGGTCAATGATTACCTGGCGGACAGGGATGCCCGGTGGATGGATGAAATCTACCGGTTTCTTGGACTGAAAACCGGTGTCATCCTTCATGACATGACCGACCAGGACCGAAAGCAGGCATATGGTTCAGATATTACCTATGGGACCAACAACGAGTTCGGGTTCGACTATCTGCGGGACAACATGAAATTCGACAAGGACAGCCTGGCCCAGAGGGAACTCAATTTTGCCATTGTAGATGAGGTGGACTCCATTCTCATCGATGAGGCCAGAACCCCGCTGATCATTTCCGGTCCGGCAGAAAAATCCACCCATCTTTACACCCAGGTGAACGCGATCCTGCCCGGATTTAAAAAAGATGAGGATTATACCCTGGATGAAGAGTCCAAAACCGCCACCCTGACAGAAACCGGGATTGCAAAAGGGGAAAAACTCCTGACTGTGGACAATCTGTATGATCCCGCAAACATCGAAATCCTGCATCATCTGAATCAGGCCCTGAAAGCCCACACACTGTTCAAACGGGACACGGACTATATCGTTAAAAACAACCAGGTGGTGATCGTGGATGAATTCACCGGACGGCTCATGTCCGGCCGCCGATACAGTGAAGGTCTTCACCAGGCACTGGAAGCCAAAGAAGGGGTCAAAATAGAGAATGAAAACCAGACCCTGGCCTCCATCACGTTTCAGAATTATTTCAGGATGTATGACAAACTGTCAGGTATGACCGGTACCGCGGAAACCGAAGCGCCGGAATTCAAAAAGATATATGATCTGGACGTCCTGGTGATACCCACGCACAAACCCATGATCCGCAATGATCTGCCGGACTTGATCTACAAGACCCGAAAAGAAAAATACGATGCCGCCATCAAAGAAATCATAGCATTGCACAAAAAAGGGCAACCTGTGCTGGTGGGCACCATTTCCATCGATATATCTGAAGAGTTAAGCAAAACCCTCAAAAAAAAGGGGGTTCCTCACAATGTATTGAACGCAAAGCACCACAAGGAAGAGGCAGAAATCATAGCCAATGCAGGCCACAAGGGTGCGGTCACCATTTCGACCAACATGGCCGGCCGGGGGACGGACATCAAACTCGGAGAGGGTGTGATTGAACTGGGGGGACTGCATATTCTGGGTACCTCCCGCCATGAATCCCGGCGCATCGACAACCAGTTGCGGGGCCGGGCCGGACGCCAGGGAGACCCGGGATCTTCCCGGTTCTATCTGTCTCTGGAAGATGACCTGCTTCGAATCTTCGGCGGAGACCGCATCCACAAGGTCATGGACAAACTGGGCATTGAAGAAGGGGAACATATTGAACATTCCTTCATCTCCAAAGCCATTGAAAATGCCCAGTCCAAGGTGGAAGGCCACAACTTCGAAATCAGAAAGCACCTGCTGGAATTTGACGATGTCATGAACCAGCAGCGGGAAGTGATCTACCGGCAGCGCCGCCAGGCATTGATGGAAAAAGATCTCAAATCAGTGGTCATGGGCATGGTAGCGGACAAGGCATGGGAGGTGGTGAGCGGTTTTGCTTCTGACAACACGCCGAAAAAAGAATGGGACCTGGATGGTCTGGAAAAAGAGATCAAACAGGTGTTCAACTTTGATCCGGAGTTGGCCTTCCGGCCTGAGGCACTTGCCGACGTTGACGATCTGGCGGATGATGTGTATGAACAGGCCAAAAAATTTTATGAAACCAAAGAAGCCATGATCGGATCAGAACAGGCCCGTTCTCTGGAGCGGTTTGTGGTGCTCCAGACCGTTGACACGAGATGGAAGGAACATCTGCTGGCCATGGATCATCTCAAGGAAGGAATCGGGCTGAGAGGGTATGCCCAGCAGGATCCCCTGAGAATTTACAAGAAAGAGGGCTTTGACATGTTTCAAGGGCTCATGGCCCGGATCAAGGATGAAATTGTGGATATTTTGTTCAAAATCCAGATCACGGCTGCGGTGCCGCCGGAGCAGCTTCAACCCAAATCACGGCAAGAACTGACATTTTCCCATGCCTCAGAGGACACCGTCAAAAAACCGGTGAAAAGAGCAGCCCAAAAAGTACGGCGCAATGATCCCTGTCCCTGCGGCAGTGGGAAGAAATACAAGAAATGCTGTATGAATTGAGGTACAGCAATGGCGACCACTGATTTTCGAACCCAGGCGGTCATCTCTTCGAAAACCCGGAAGGATCTGCCGCCGCTATACAAGGTCATTCTTCACAATGATGATTACACCACCATGGATTTTGTGGTGGAAATACTGATGACGGTTTTTGGAAAACCACTTGAAAAAGCGACACAAACTATGCTTAATATACATTATAAAGGAACCGCAGTGTGTGGTATCTATCCCAGAGAAATCGCGGAAACCAAAGTTGAGACGGTGCATCACCTGGCCGGCAGCCGGGGATTTCCTTTAAAAAGTACCATGGAAAAGGAGTAAGGCAAGTATGATAAGCAAAGAACTGAGCACTGCGCTCGGGTTTGCCGTAAGGGAAGCCAAGAAAAGACGACACGAATATGTCTGTGTAGAGCATGTTCTTTATGCAATCCTGAACCATGAATCCGGTTCTGAAACCATTCAGAAATGCGGGGGAAATCCTGAACAGATCAAGCAGGAACTGGAAAAGTTTTTTGATGAAAAACTGACCAAGATCGATACTCAGGAAGAATATGTTCTCCAGCAGACCATCGGGTTCCAGCGCATGATTCAGCGGGCCATCAACCATGCCCGGTCTGCTGAAAAAAGCGAGGTGAATCTTGGAGACATCCTGGCATCCATTTTTCAGGAAAAGGATTCCCATGCCGCATTTTATCTGGAATCGGAAGGAATTACCCGCCTGGATGTGCTGAGACAGATTTCACATGCCACAGCTGAGGGGAAAAAATCCAAACAAGGTCTGGATCCGGCCCAGAAAATGTTTAAAATGGATGACCGGAGAACCCAGCGGCAGAAGAAAAAGGATCCATTGGAACTGTTTACCGCCAATCTTTTGGTAAAAGCTGCAAACAACCGGATCGATCCGCTTATCGGCCGGGAAAATGAACTGGACCGGGTGATGCAGGTGCTGTGCCGCCGCAGGAAAAACAATCCCATTCTTGTCGGAGACCCGGGCGTGGGAAAAACAGCCATTGCCGAAGGCCTGGCCTTGAAAATACATCACAAACAAGTACCGGAACTGCTCGAAGACAGTGAACTTTTTTCCCTGGACATGGGGGCCCTTCTGGCCGGTACCAAATACCGGGGCGATTTTGAACAACGGCTCAAGGACGTAATCACGGCCCTGGAAGAAAAGGAAAATGCGCTGCTGGTCATCGACGAAATCCACACAGTGGTAGGGGCCGGTGCCACCAGCTCCGGCTCCATGGATGCATCCAACATTTTGAAACCGGCCCTGTCTTCCGGAGATATCAAATGTATCGGTACTACTACCTATGAAGAATACAAAAACCATTTTGAAAAGGATCGGGCCTTTTCCCGGCGGTTTGAAAAAATTGAGGTGGCCGAACCCAGTGTGGAAGACACCCGTATGATTCTCATGGGTCTGCGGCCCTATTACGAAGAGCATCACGGTTTGAACTATTCTGACCAGACACTGGAAGCGGCTGCTTACCTGTCGGACAAGTATATCAACGAACGGTTTCTGCCCGATAAGGCCATTGATGTCATCGACGAGGCCGGTGCGTTTCTGCGCCTCAAAGGAGCAGCCAACCGCAAAAACGTCACACCCAAAGACATAGAGACCATTGTGGCCAAAATTGCCAAGGTTCCGGTTACTTCCGTGACCACCGCAGACAGGGCCAACCTGGAATCGTTGCCGGAACGGCTTGCCCATGTAATTTTCGGGCAGGATGATGCCATTCAGACCCTGACCACAGCCATCAAGCGGTCGCGCGCTGGTCTGGCAGCCCCCGACCGTCCCGTGGGCTCGTTTCTGTTCACCGGCCCCACCGGCGTGGGCAAGACCGAGGTGGCCAAACAGCTGGCCGCCAACATGGGCATCGAATTCCTGCGGTTCGACATGAGCGAGTATATGGAAAAACATGCGGTGTCCCGTCTGATCGGAGCCCCGCCCGGATATGTGGGCTTTGATCAGGGCGGGATTCTCACCGACAACATCCGCAAACACCCCCATTGCGTGCTGCTTTTAGATGAGATCGAAAAAGCCCATATGGACCTGTATAACATCCTGCTTCAGGTGATGGACTATGCCACGCTGACGGACAATAACGGCAAGGCTGCGGATTTCCGTAACGTGATCATCATCATGACCTCCAATGCAGGTGCCCGGGAGATGAATGCCAACAGCATCGGGTTCGGGGCGCAGCAGACCATCGGCGACACCCGTGGACTCAAAGCGGTGGAACAGACATTCAGCCCGGAATTTCGGAACCGTCTGGACGGCATTGTGCAGTTCAACCATCTGTCCACCACCATCATGGAAAAAATTGTGGACAAGGACATGGAAGAACTCAGGCAGATGCTCAAGGTTCGTAAGATCTCTTTGAGTTATTCCGCGGGTGTTCGGACCTGGCTGGCAAAGCAGGGGTACGATCCCAAATTTGGGGCAAGGCCGTTAGCCCGATTCATTCAGACCCGGATCAAGGACCGGCTGACTGATGAAATCTTGTTCGGGAAACTGGCCAAAGGCGGCAGAATCGTTATCAGGCTGAAAAACGATCAGTTGACGTTCCACTTCAAAAACTGAATGCCCCTGTTTCGATTGTCTTCCCGCCTGGAATTTCCGCCGGCATGGCTGGCCCGGTCCGACGGGCTGCTGTGCATCGGCGGGGATCTTTCCTGTGAGCGGATTTTACTGGCGTATCAAAACGGGATCTTTCCCTGGTTTTCAGACAATGAGCCCATTCTATGGTGGTCTCCCGACCCACGGCTGGTGTTGTATCCATCCAATATCCGGATTTCAAAAAGCCTGCGGAAAAAATTAAAAAAAAATTTTTTCCGCATTACCGTTAACCAGGCCTTTGAACAGATCATTACTGCCTGTGCCCAGCCCAGAAAAAATCCGGATGAAGGGACCTGGCTGGTGAATGAGATGAAGGATGCCTATATTCAACTGCATGACAAAGGGCATGCTCATTCTGTAGAAGCCTGGCACCAGGACCGACTGGTGGGTGGATTATACGGCGTAGGGATCGGGTGCATATTTTTCGGGGAATCCATGTTCAGTTTTCATTCCGATGCTTCCAAAGCCGCTCTGGTGGCACTGACCCGGCATCTGGAGGCGCATGGTTTTGATCTCATTGACTGTCAGGTGACCACGGATCACCTGTGCCGGATGGGTGCCGTTGAAATCCCCCGTCACCGGTTCCTGGATATTCTGAGCCGCGCCATCCTTCGGCAGCCCGATCCCGGGGTCTGGAGGCGTGAATCCATTCCATCCATGTGACGACCGGATCGTCTTGACAAAGTCGAATTCAACCCCATAGTGTGAATTATATTATTTATTTTGGAGGATGCGTCATGCTGCTCAAACTTTTTTTGTGTTTCACGCTGATTCCCATCGTGGAACTCTATCTGCTCATCAAACTGGGCACAGTGATCGGGGGGTTCAATACCATTCTGCTGGTGATTCTCACCGGATTTGCCGGTGCCTGGCTGGCCAGAATGCAGGGCATGGTTACCATGCTCAAGGTCCGTATGAATCTTCAGCAGGGCATCATGCCGGCAGAGGAACTGATCGATGGTCTGATCATACTCATTGCCGGTCTGGTGTTGATTACCCCGGGACTGATAACGGATGTCGCAGGCCTGCTGCTGCTGTGGCCGGTGACCCGCAACCGGTTCAAACGGTTTCTGAGGAAAAAATTCGATGAAATGCAGGCAAAAGGCAGCATCAATATCACCCGGTATCATTAACGCCCTGCCCCGGCGGACGCAATGTAAAAAACAGCTTCACACGATTTGTCAATCTCTATTTTCACAGGAGTGGCCATGTTTTTCGAGCAAATTGAAGCCCGCAGAAGTATCAGAAAATTCATCGACCGGAAGGTAGAAAAAGAAAAGATCGACAGGCTGATCGAAGCGGGCTTGAGGTCCCCTTCATCACGGGATTTCAAGCCCTGGCGATTTATCGTGGTGGATGACACCTTGCTGCTGAAGCAACTGGCAGAGGCCAAACCCCATGGTGCGTCTTTTCTGAAAAACGCACCTTTGGGCATTGTTGTTTGCGGTGACACACAAGCCAGTGATGTGTGGGTGGAGGATTGCGCCATTGCATCCACCTTCATTCACCTGGCCGCCCAGGATCTGGGGCTTGGATCCTGCTGGATCCAGATCCGTAAACGGGAATCTTCCCCGGGAAAGACGGCAGACAGGTATATCAAAGACCTGCTGGATATTCCCGACCCCATGTCCGTGGAATCGATCATTGCGATCGGATATCCGGATGAAGTCAAACCCGGGCATACCCGTCAGTCCCTGGACCATGACAAGGTGTTTTTCAACCGTTTCGGGACAGCCAGGCCTTAAGCCGTCTCAACCCCTCCTGTGTAGATATTTCCGGGTAGTATCCCAGATCCTTTTTGGCCCGGCTGATATCAAACCAGTGGGAGGTTGCCAGTTCTCTGGCCATAAACCGGGTCACGGGCGGTTCGCTGCTGATGCCCAGCAAATGGTAGATCTTTTCAAAACACCAGCCTGCTGCATACAAGGTCTTTGGGGAGATCCGCTTCCGGATGGGTGGCATTCCGGCTGCTGACAGAAACGCGTTAATCAATTCCCATTTGGACACCGGGTCATCCTGGCTGATAAAATAGATATTTCCGGATAACGACGGGTTCTCTTCAAGTTTTTGTGCCGCCAGGACATGCGCTGAGGCCGCGTTGTCCACATAGATGGTATCCATCCGGTCATCGGTTCGACCTACGATTCTCAAACGTTTGGCCCGCTTCAGGATGCCGGGCAAAAGATAGTTGTCCCCCGGGCCCCAGATCAGGTGGGGCCGAAGAATGATAACATCCAGGCCCTGTTCCGCCGCTTTTCTCACCCGTTTTTCCGCGATCGCCTTGGTCTCGGGATATGGCGCCATATATGATTTTGGATAAGGAACCGATTCATCCACATTTTCCATGTCTGAATCATCGAACACCACACTGGGGGAACTCGTATATATCAGGCGTTTCACCCCTTCAGACAGACAGGCTTCCACCACATGCTGCGTGCCGGTCACATTCACGGCATAGTAGCTTTCATAGGATCCCCACACCCCGGGTTTGGCGGCCACATGAAATACGGTATCCATTCCTTTGACCGCATGTCTGACGGCATCGGCATCAATCAGATCTCCCTGAATCTGAGGCACGCCCATCTGTGAGAGGAATGGGTAATGATGCCGGGAAAAAGAGGTGATCCCAACATCTTCCTTCAACAGTTTTTTCACCAGAGCCCTTCCCAGAAATCCGCCGCCGCCTGTCACAAGAACCTGTTCCATTGTCCACCTGTCCACACGATATTTTTTTCTTGAATGAATTTTTAAACTACCCACTTGACAACGCCTGTATTTTACAGTAGATAATTCCCGTTTTTTGCTGAGCGGGAATAACTCAGTGGTAGAGTGCGACCTTGCCAAGGTCGAAGTCGCGGGTTCAAATCCCGTTTCCCGCTCCATCCTTTTTCTCCTGTAAAATCAAACACTCAGTAACTGACCCTGGTTTTCCCGGTTTCCCCATTCAAACACAGCCGCCGCCACAGTCAGGTCAAACAGGGCCATACCCACAGATTTAAAAAACACGGTGCTGCCGCTGATATCCGCGGGGTGCTGAAGCACGGATGCAAAGGTGTGTATTTTGTCTTTTGTCACCACATGCCCGGCCAGCGGCTGACAGATGTCTCCGGATTCTTCTGCAGCAAACAAGGTATCGACATACACGGCATCAGCACCTTTGATCACGGCATCCGGAAATTCTTTCATCTCCGGTGTGAATGACCCGATGGAGATAAACGTCTTGCCTTTAATGTCCAACACTGTGGCTTCGAATACCGGGTCAGGGCTGGTGGTGGCGGCAATCACCACCTGGGAATCCATCATCAGCTGCCGGGCGGATTCCGCCACCCTGCAGGTCACCTGAGGATAGGCGTATTCAATATCCCGGACCATGTTTTCAGCAGAGGACCGTTTCGAATCCGCCACCCACAGGGTCTTGATTTTTCGGTTGAACAGAAGGAATGCGGCCTGGCTGCGGCCCTGGACACCGGCACCAATGATGCCGGCCGTGTGCACTGCTTCGGGAGACAGGCAGGATACGGCCAACCCACCGACAGCCCCGGTTCGCCGGGCGGTCAACGCAGCGCCGTCCAGTAAGGCCAGGGGCTGTCCTGTATGGCTGCCCGCCAGAATCACCATTCCATTCACCACTGGGAGACCGGATTCAGGTGCTTGGGGGAAAATGGTCACCAGTTTGGTAGCCAGATATGCGTCAGTGAAACAGGGCATCAGCAGCAGCATGTTTCCCTGGTGAGACACATGGATCCGATCCGGCATATGGCAGGTCCCTGTACGTTGGAACTGATACGCCTTTTCAACCGCTTTCTGAATGATGTCCAGTGGAACGCGGTCAATGGTTTTTTGATTGAAATACCGCATAAATGCCTCATTTTATTTCCAAAGTGATCCCCCTTCCGCCCATTAGTTCATTTTGAATACCCATGGAGGGGTTGCAATTTACGCTGTCTTAACATATGGATGGTCAAAATGCCACACACATTGACCCTTCATGTTAAAAAGGAGCCCTGCTTGCAGACAAAAGAAAAGATATTGTGTATCCGTCAGAACCGGCTGCCGACTGCTTGGATGGCCCGGACCGCAGTGGAATCCATGACGCTGTCAGCCTTTGTCGATATCTGCTCTCAGGCCGGTTACCAATTCGTGGAACGGGCCGAGGCAGAACAGGATCCCCTATGGCAGCAGGTGATTCCCTATATTGTGCTCCAGACACAGGATCAGGATCAGACAGCCGTCTATCTTCGCCAGGGAAGTGAGGCAAGGCTTCATGACCTTTGGTCATCCGGCATTGGCGGTCACATCAATTTACAGGACCGGTCAGCAGCCAATACGTCATTCAAGGAAATTCTGATCTCCGGCATGGCCCGGGAACTCGATGAAGAGCTGGTAGAGCGCCCGGCCACGGATACACCGGTGTTCTGCGGGATGATCAATGAAATGATCACGGATGTGGGACAGGTCCATCTGGGCGCAGTTTTTCAGATTCATACCTCCACGCCGGGGGCCTATGTACCGGGGCCGGAGCTGAACCGGTTTCAATGGATGCAAAGCCGCCAGCTCTCCTCATTAAATATGGAATTATGGTCCCGCCTGGCCATGGAACTGCTGCTCAGCCGGCAATAACCGGTTCAGACGCCTGGATCATCGATCTGGTTCAGGATCTTGTCCACCATACCGTCTTTTTTTTTCAAGACCTTGGATCCCCGGGTGATTTTGCACAGGCTGATACGGTATTTTTCAGCAATCTTTCTCTGGGGAATGCCCCTGTGAAGGTCTTTGAGCAACTTCCACCGCAACGTGAGGTCATCTAGCTCCGCAGGTGTAAACAGATCCCTGAAAAGCCGTTCCAGTTCATCCGTGTCCTTGATCCCGGATATGACATTCAGCAATTCTCGGTTAATGACCATGGGATTCCCTGGTCTCCTTAAATGACGCTACCTGATAGGTGAACACGGTCAGATCCCCGGTCTGCCACGCATGGGCATCCAGACACGCTTTCTGGCACAATTGCGCTAAAAAGGTTTCCGGGTCCGGGAGCTGTTCCCAGACCTGGGGTAAAAAAGTGGCGCGTTGATTCCCTTTCTGGACAATCACCCCGTCTTCAAACGGTGTGATCTGTTTCAGTATTTCTTCAGGGTCTGAATTGCGCAGTTTTTCAGGAACCGTCAACAGGCTGACTTCTATATCGATCTCTGCCAGTTCTTCCGGCGTCACCGGCTCAAACCGGGCATCATTGAACGCCGCGTGCAGTGCATTTTCCTCCACCCCGTT
>JAVVEQ010000021.1:0-53917 GCA_032250905.1 Desulfotignum sp.
TTGTGTTTTTTGTCGAATCCAGTATATATCAAACAGTAGGGCTCTTCAAGTTTTTTTGATATTAATTCAAATAGTTATGTCCATTTTAATGTTGTCCAACTGAATCCCGAAAGTTGAGTATATAAATTGAAATGGTGTCTGATTTAGTGCTGGAGCCGGTGGCCTGGACCTCGACAGTATGCAATCCTTCAGATGTACCGGTATTATCCATATATCCTTCCCAAAGTTTGGGGGTTGCCTGATTCTGCTGCATAGCGTGCCAGTCCCCACCGTCTATGCGGTATTGCACCTGTGATACAGCATTGGTGTCGAATACTAGCGCCCGAAGCGGATTGTCTGTTATATCTGGTATAGAATAGGCGTATGGGTTGGAAATATCAATTTCATGGTTTACCGGTGAGGTAATCAATACCAGGGGCCAGGCACCAATCGTCTGTGTTTTTGATGAAACACCATTACAGTCAATAGCGATTACGCTAAATTGATTGTCGTCAGATTTCCCCAATGATTTGATATTGAAATAGACGATTCCGCCTCCAGATGTATACCCGGTATAAGAATCACCCATGAAAAGCACTTCACTATAGCGGTGAGTATGGCCATACCCATAAAGGGAAGCACCGCTTTGATCCAGCAGGCTCACAAATTCGCTTGCACCGTAATACAACCAGGTATCATTATAATCGCCAGTGTCTGTGATTGGATGATGGCCGAACACAAAGGTCAGATCAGTATCATTGTTGAATTCAAGCTCGGCTTGGATAAAAGATAGCTCACTTTCATCGAGACCTGCGTAATCCCCCCAGGGCCAAAAAACACTGAAGGCGTCTCCAGTATTATCAGCTGTGTTAACCCCTAAAAAATGATATTTACCAAAAGGAAACTCGCGGGTCCATGATATTTGATTACTGCCGGTAGCTTGGCCCTGAACTGAATTTGCCAGATAAAAATCAAAATATTGGTCACAGTATGCATCATGATTGCCAGGGATATCATAGTAATTTGTTTTATCCACATTTCCCGTTAAAATATCTTTATACTCCTGCCATTCTGAAAGAAATGGCCCGCATTGAGGCATCCCCAACCAATTTCCATTTGTAGAATCGGTCAAATCGCCGGAGACCACTATAAAATCAGGCATGACCACATTTTTACCCTCTGTTACAACCCAGCTCAGATTGTCGGAATCCTGGGAATCTCTCGCGCCAATATGGGTATCAGTAATGAGAATAAACCAGAAAATGTTATCACTTTTCGACGAATAGTAAGCAGAATAGGGACTTGCTGCCAAAACACTGTTAGCCAACAGGAGCATCAGAACACCAAAACAAACCGATAACCTGGAAAAAAATCGGATATGATGAAAAAACATAGTATATACCTCCTTTTGGTTTTGACTGATTATTCCGCCTGTTTGGCTTTTATAATGAGTTCATCCAATTTTTGAATAACCTGTTCATTTTTTGTTTGGGTTTTGGCTTTTTCCAGATACATGACTGCTTCGTTAAAATTTCCTAATTCCGTTTGAACAACAGCCATGCTCACATAAATATCAATATCATCGGGGACAAGTTCAATAACAGAAGCATATTCCGTAGCTGCTTGTTCGAATTGTTTCCGGAGATAATAGAGACGTGCCAAGTTCCGGTGGGCTTCAATATAATTCTTATTGATTTGAATTGAATTTTTGAATGCTTTTTCAGCTAAATCCAGATTTTGATTTGCTTCAGCTTTGTGACCTTTGGGTAAAAGCTTATAATACCCATGCTTAAAATATTTCATGCCGATTTCGTTTTGAGTAATTTCATCCTGCAGGAGAGATTTTTGATTTCCAGACTCAGCGAAAGCATGCATTGAAAAAAAACAGATCAAAAACAAAGACAGTCCGATGAATTTATGTTTTTGGAAAACCATAGTACTTCTCCTTTTCTAAAGTTTGAGACTAAAAAAATAAAAGTTAATACTGAATCATATTCCTTTAGGGCCGTCGAGAAAACAAGAAAATTATAATGTTACACTGCTGAACAAAAAAAAACGGCTTGATCCTGTTTTATTTCAGTATCTTCCATCAAATTCCAGGCTTCGGCAATCAGGTCGTTGAGGAGATTTATCGCTGTTTGCTCCTCTTCCTTGTCCAGGGCTGCCTGAAGAGATAAAATCGCTTCAGGATGGGTGGTTTCCAGGTCAAAGAGAATTATATCGGTTTGGGCGACTTTCGGCTTCTGCTCTTCTTTCAGCGGCGCCACCAGTTTGGTCACTTCAAGCTGAGGATGGCTTCCCAAGCAGGCCCCGATCGATCCGAGAATGACCGACTTACCGTAAAGAAGAATCCGCTTGCTTGTTTTCACAAAACCTCCTTTTTTTCCTGATACCCATAATATTGGGAAGAAACTCTCGCCACAATGTCCCTAAAGACAGTTAAAGGACAGTCTTTAAAAAAAAGAGACTGTCCCTTTGGACAGCACAGATGGGAAAATGCTTTATTGGCCGGGTTTTTGGGGTGTCAGCCCCATCTGGCCGACAAAGGCCAGTACCTGGGTGCGATTTTCCAAATGCAGCCGGTCCATGATTTCTGTCATGTGATATTTGATCGTACGCGGACTCAAAAACAATCGCGCCCCGATCTCTTTGTATGAAAGTCCGTCTGCCAGGAGCCTTAGCACCTGGATTTGCCGGTGTGTCAATACCTCCTGTAGCTTTTTTGTACCGGTTTCCAGTCTGTTTTCTGAACAGGGTTCACCATCCGGATTGGAGAGACGCGAAAACTCCTGCAGAAGCTTTTCGGCCAGCCCCGGCGAAAAAGGCGGTACCCCCCTGCCGGGTCTACAGATGCGGTCCCGTCGCCGGTGGTACCCACCACATCGATTTGGTGGGCTGCCAGAAGGTTTTGAAGGCCTTCGAGCATTAACCGGTTATCATCCACCAGGAGTACTTTCATTGTGTGTCCTTTCCGTTTTTTTGCAGCGGTATAGCCAGTGTCAGCGTCGTGCCCGCCCCTTAAGATCGGTCACGTTCAATCGGTATTGACGGAAAAAAGGCGCTTTTCCCAGAGTTATTTCGCTTTGGCCGGTGCCGCTGGTTTCCAGCTGAGGTGAGTCTTCCTCAACGACGGCTGCAATGTCTGTGAACCGTTTATTGCGCAGGTCCTTTTCAGGAACCCCCAGCATTGCCGACGCCATGGGATTGGCATCAACGATGCCCCCCTCGAGATCAAGTACCACAAACCCTTCGCGCATCTGCCGGAGGGCTGCCACCCGTGCCGCCGCAACCGGATCAATGGCGTGAAACCGGAAAAAAGCCACGGCATAGGCCAGGCCCACCACCCCTATGGTCAGGAGTGCTGATTCACCGGGTCCGATCTGACTCATGTCTAATTTGTCTATGGCATATCCGATGCGCGCCACCATCTGCCCAGGCCGGCATATTCAAAAACAAAGCAGGTCATGATGGCGGCAATCGGCAGTTGCCAGACAGCTTGAAACTTTACCCAGAAAACCTGGGTGGAAAATTCAATGGTAGACAGCTCCAGGATCAGCCCGGTCGTCCAGAACCCGCAGAAAAACCCTGCTACCGCGAACGGTTTGGCCGCCGGTATGTGCCGGCGGCGCCATGTCAATGTGAAGCTCGCCAGGTCAGGCAGGAACGTCTTTTCTATAGATTTGGATGAACTAATATAGGAAAGGATACCGTCCGTATCATCCCGCTTTTTTGCTGGGCTGGGCTCTCAGGCGCTGGATCATTTTTATATTGGCCTTTCTTAGCTCGCATACCGTGGGCTTTTTAATCTCGTAGAGCACATCTTCCATCTGCCCCATGATTTTGAGCATGCTGTCCAGCTTTTCATCGGAAGGTTTCTCATGTGAGAGGTTTCTCATAAAATTATACAATTGATTTTTCAATTCACCTAGTTTATCCATAGTTCCCTGAACCCACTTCTCTTTACCCGTTGAAATTTTTATATAAAATCTAATCCAAAACCCCGCTTCTTGTCAAGAAGAGTGCCAGAAAATCAGCTGCCAACAATAAATCAACAGGAAAGGAATCGAACAATGACGAGAAGACTGCCCAAAAAATGGAGAGTCCTTTTTTGCATCCGGGATGCGATAATTACGGGAGATGCCCCCAAAAAATGCAGTAGTGTTTCTGCGGGGAACAATGCCCTGCTGTCACCTATATTTCACCCAACAAAAAAACGAGCCTTCCAAAAATTCCGATGAAACTCTTGAAAGGCCCGTTTTTAAAGCTTGGTACCGAAGAGAGGACTTGAACCTCCACGCCTTGCGGCACTAGATCCTAAGTCTAGCGTGTCTACCAATTCCACCACTTCGGCTTTGGATCTGGGGGTGAAAGGAGATGGTGCCGAAGGGGAGATTCGAACTCCCACAAGCGTACGCTCGCTAGTCCCTGAAACTAGTGCGTCTACCAATTCCGCCACTTCGGCACATCTTTTGAACCGTTTTTCAGCCGCAATTTAAGATTGCGTTCAAACGATGGTTGGGATATATATATATGTTTGGAACATTTGTCAAGAACATTTATGCGGGTATAAAGGAAAACATGCTACTTGTAGAATCCCTGGATCAGATCAGCCGCCCTTTTCAAAATGCGGTGATCACCATCGGCAATTTTGATGGTGTTCACAAGGGACATCAGGCCCTGCTGAAACAGGTTATTTCCAAAGCAAAAAAAATATCAGGCACCTCTGTGGCCCTGACGTTTGAACCCCATCCGCTGCGGGCCCTGGGCATTGACACGCCGCCGCTCATCACCCGCCATGACCAGAAAATGGAACTGCTGGATGCGTCGGGCATCGACGTGGTGATCTGTCTGCATTTTGATAAAGCGTTTGCCGCCTTATCCGCCCGGGATTTCATCGAGAACATCCTGGTGGGCAGCATCGGCATGAAATCGATCATCATCGGTCCGGACTATACTTTCGGCAAAGACCGGACCGGCAACATCGACCTGCTCAAGGAACAAGGCAAGGTCCTGGGGTTTGAAACCGTTGTGGCGGACTGGATCAAGGACCCGGCCAGCCGGACCCATCGAATTTCCAGCACCCGGATCCGTCAGATCGTCATGGACGGCCAGGTGGAAAAGGCCCGTGAATTTCTGGGCCGGCACTATCAGATCCGGGGCAAGGTGGTCCAGGGCCGGAGACGCGGCGGCAGCCAGCTTGGATTTCCCACGGCCAACATCAAACTGCATGATGAGCTGTGCCCCAAATTCGGGGTGTATGCCGTCACTGTGGAAACCATTCACGGCAATTTCATGGGAGTCGCCAATATCGGATACTCGCCCACGTTTGATGACCACATCTTTACCATTGAAGTCCATATCCTGGATTTTGATTATGAAATCTACGGCACCCGGATCCGGGTGAACCTGGTGGCCAGGCTGCGGGATGAAAAAAAGTTTGCAAACCTGGAGGAACTGTCTGATCAGATCCGGAAAGATATTGAGACCGCAAAGGAAATATTGTCAAAAAATGGCTTTGTTACAGATCGTCACATATCCTGAAAAATCTTTATCCATACCCTCGGACAAGGTGGAAATCATCGATGACGAAGTCCGACAGCTGATCCGGGACATGGGAGAAACCATGTTCCATGAATCCGGCATCGGCCTGGCCGCCCCTCAGGTGGGTGTCAACAAACGAATTCTCGTATATGATGCCCGGGCGGAAGATCCGGATGATGACGGTTCAAAACAGGAAATTACCGCCTTGATCAACCCGGAGATTATCCAGGCCGAGGGCAGTTATCTTTCTGAAAACGAGGGATGTCTGAGCGTGGTGGATTTCCGGGCAGATGTCAAACGGTACGAACAGGTGACTGTGCGGGCCCAGGACATAGACGGCAACCCGCTGGAATTCGAAGCCCACGGCCTGATGGCGGTGATCATGCAGCATGAGATCGACCATCTGGACGGGATTCTGTTCATTGACCGCATCAGTTCTTTGAAACGGACCTTGTACAAAAAAAAGCGGCTGAAACAGCTCAAGGAAGCGGCATCATCATGACCCGAATCATTTTCATGGGCACACCGGATTTTGCGGTTCCTCCCCTGAAAGCCATGGCAGCCAGACCCGATTATGAGATCTGTCGGGTGATCACCCAGCCGGACCGGCCCAAAGGCCGTGGCAGAAAATACAGCCCACCGCCGGTGAAAGTCATGGCACTGGACCTGGGCCTGACCGTATCCCAGCCGGAAAAACTCAATGACGACGCCATGGTGCAGGAACTGACCGCACTGGCCCCGGATTATTATGTGGTGGCCGCATACGGTCAGATTCTATCCCGGCGGATTCTGGAAATCCCCGGAAAATATCCCATCAACATCCATGCCTCGCTGTTACCAAGATACCGGGGTGCGTCTCCCATCCAGGCGGCCATCTGCAACCGGGATGACAAATCAGGGGTCACGACCATGGTCATGGCCCGGGAACTGGATTCGGGTGATCTTCTGCTGGTTAAAGACACCCCTATCTATCCTCAGGACACGGCCGGGAGCCTGCACGACCGGCTGGCTGACCTGGGAGCAACCCTGATCCTGGACACCATTGACCAGATCAATGCCGGCCGGTTGACCCCGACGCCCCAGGACCCTGAAAAAGCCACGTACGCGCCCATGCTCAAAAAAGAGGACGGCCGCATCGACTGGACACGTTCTCACCTGGATGTGGTGGCGCATATCCATGCCATGAATCCCTGGCCCGGTGCGTTCACTGATTTGTCGGACCGCCGCATCAAACTGTTCACCGCCGCCCCGGGCAAAAAAAAGTTCCATTCCCCGCCGGGAACCGTGTGTGCCATCGATCAACAGGGCATTCACGTGGCCGCCGGCACCGGAACCGTCATCATTCAGGAGCTGATGGGCAAGTCCGGCAAACGCCTGTCTGCGGATGCGTTTCTGCGGGGCCATTCCCTGTCGCTTTCCGACCGGTTCGTGTAATCCATGGCCTGGGATACAAGAGAAGCAGCCCTGGAAATTCTGCTGCAAACCGAACAAAAACACGCCACACTGGACCGGACACTGGATGCGGTTTCTCCATGCCTGGCCCATCTGTCCCAACCGGACAAAAACCTGTGCCATGCCATTGTGTTCGGTGTGCTGCGTCACCGTAATTTTCTGGATTTCATTATTCAGTCGTTTGCCAGAATCCCGCTGAACCGCATGGATCTGCCGGTGTTGACAGTGCTGCGCATGGCCCTGTTCCAGTTGCGGTTTCTGGACCGGATCCCGAATTTTGCCGCCATTGACACCAGCGTGACCCTGATCAAGGCCCGGAACGGAAAAAAAACCGCCGGGTTTGTGAACGGGGTGTTGCGCAACACCGTGCGGCGGTTCCATACGCTGACGTTGCCGGATCCCCAGACCGACCTTCCCGGCCATATCACCGTTGTTCATTCCATCCCTGAATGGCTGGCCAGACGCTGGCTGGCCCGGTACGGACCGGACCAGATTCTTGAACTGTGCCGGACCATCAATCAGATCCCGCCCCTGACACTGCGGACCAACACCCTTAAAATCACCCGGTCTGCATTAAGTGATACGCTCAAGGCGGCCGGTCACTCAGTGGAGTTCACCCCATTGAGTCCGGAAGGCATTTATGTCATGGATGCCGGCATCCGTATCGATGCCCTGCCCGGATTTGACCATGGCCTGTTTGCGGTTCAGGATGAAGCGGCCCAGCTGGTGTCCCTGATTCTGGATCCAGAACCGCACCACACCGTGCTGGACGCCTGCGCAGGACGGGGCGGCAAGACCCTGCACATGGCCCAGCTCATGAAAGGTCAGGGACCGATTACCGCCATGGATACCGACCCGTACAAACTGAAGCAGCTGGAAATCGAAGCCATCCGGCTGGGTGTTGACACTGTTCAATGCCGGGCACTGGATCTGATGAACGCCGACCATACCGATTTCCCCCTTTATTTTGACCGGGTCCTGGTGGATGCCCCTTGCACGGGCCTGGGCGTGCTGCGACGAAACCCGGACACCAAATGGAAACGCTCGTTTCAGGACATACAGCGCATGGCGGGCCGTCAAAAAAAACTGCTCAGTGCCGCCGCCAACCGGGTAACGCCCGGAGGGATCCTGGTGTATGCCGTGTGTTCCGGAGAGCCGGAAGAAAACGAACAGGTGATCACGGCGTTCTTGAAAAAACGCAAAGACTATGAACTGGACCCGATCCAGGACTGCTTCGGCCTGCCAATGGACCGGTATTTCAAAACCTTTCCCAACGGCATGAACATGGATGGTTTTTTTGCGGCCCGCCTGAAACGGATCCGCCCATAAATCAGCCCCGTAAACGGGATCATAAAAACAGTTGATTGTTGACCGGATACCCATTATGGTATGCATTTTTAAAATGAATTGAATGACACAGGAGATCACTCATGGCGCTCATCGCTCCTTCCATATTATCCGCTGATTTCACCTGCCTGGGCAGGGAACTGACAGCGGTTGAAAAAGCCGGTGCCGACTGGATACACATCGATGTCATGGACGGCCGGTTTGTCCCCAATATCACTTACGGCCCCATCATTGTGGAGGCCTGTAAACGGTCCACTTCCCTGCCGCTGGATGTGCACCTGATGATTGAGAAACCGGAGTCGATCATTCCTGATTTTGCCAGAGCAGGTGCTGACTACATTTCCGTGCACGCAGAAACCTGTCCTCACCTGCACCGCACCATTCAGCAGATCCGTGAGCTCAATGTCAAGCCCGGCGTGGCCCTCAACCCGGCCACGCCATTGTCATCCATCGAGTATATTGCCGATCAGCTGGATTTTGTCCTGATCATGAGTGTCAACCCCGGATTCGGGGGACAGAAATTCATTGAATCCAGCATTGAAAAAATCAAGGCGTTGTCCGATCTGCTGGCCAGAAAACAATCACCGGCCATCATCCAGGTGGACGGCGGCATCAATTCAGAGACCATTGCATCCGTTTCCAGGGCCGGGGCGGGCTGCTTTGTGGCAGGCTCGGCCATTTTCAATACTCCCAATTATGATGACACCATTGCGGGGCTCCGCAATGACGCTGAAAGGTAACCCATGAACAAATTCATCATTACGGTACTGACCAAGGACCGGCCCGGCATTATCGCCCATGTGACACGGGTTCTGTTTGAGCTGGGCTGCAATCTGGAAAACGTCAACCAGATGATCCTTCAGGACCAGTTTGCCGGACTTTTCCTGGTGGAGGCCCCGGCCGCTCTGGACAAAGATCACCTGAACAAGACTCTGACCGAACAGTCCCGGGATCTGGGACTGGTGATCCATGTCAATACACTGGAAAAAACCCACGGTACAAGCATGGACACGGAAGGGGATATTTTTTTGATCACCACCATCGGACCGGATCAAAAAGGTCTGGTGGCAGGATTTTCCGCAATTCTCGCCGCACACGGGGCCAACATCGTCAATCTCAAGGCGGTGTTCAAAGGAGGACCGGACCCCCGAAACAATGTCATGTCCTACCAGGTGTGGGTGACCCCGGACATGGATACGGCCGCCCTGTTTGCTGACCTGCGGAAAAGAGCGGACGAACTGGGCCTGGATATTCGCATCCAGCACAAAAACATTTTTGATGCCATCAACAAAATATAGCCAACCATTTGCAAGGAACCGACATGTTTGAAGATCATGAAATCATCTCCACCATTGAAATGGTGAAAAATGAACATCTGGATGTCCGGGCCGTGACCCTGGGAATCAACCTGTTTGACTGCATCAGCCATGACCTGGATACATTCCGGCACAATATCAGGAAAAAAATCACCGGTCATGCCGACTCCCTGAAGTCCGTGTGTGATGAGGTGGGAGACAAATACGGTATCCAGGTGGTGAACAAACGCATCTCCATCAGCCCCATCGCCCTGGTGGGGGCCGCGTTTTCAGCAGATCAGATGGTGGAGATCGCCCATGAACTCAATGATATTGCCAAAGCGGTGGACATCGATTTTATCGGGGGATTTTCCGCCCTGGTGGAAAAAGGCATGGCAACCGGCGACACCGCCCTGATCAAGGCCCTGCCCCGTGCCCTGGCTGAGACCCAGCGGGTGTGCGCATCCGTGAATGTCGCCACCACCAAGGCCGGCATCAACATGGATGCAGTACTGCTGATGGCAAGAGCCATCAAACAGGCGGCGGAACTGACCGCAGACCAGGACGGCCTGGCCTGTGCCAAGCTGTGCGTGTTTGCCAACATTCCTGAAGACATGCCGTTCATGGCCGGGGCCTATCTCGGGGTCGGCGTGGCCGATGCCGTGATCAATGTGGGGGTGTCCGGCCCGGGTGTGGTGAAACGGGCCATCGAGCGGAACCTGGAAAACGGCCCCATGACCCTTGGCACCATTGCGGAAGTGATCAAACGCACCGCCTGCAAAGTCACACGGGTGGGAGAACTCATCGGCCGGGAAGTGGCAAAAAATCTGAATGTACGGTTCGGTGTGGTGGACCTGTCTCTGGCCCCGACCCCCACCGTGGGTGACAGCATCGGAGAAATATTTCAGGCGTTGGGATTGAGTCACATCGGGGTGCCCGGATCCACGGCCGCACTGGCCATGCTCAATGATGCCGTTAAAAAAGGCGGGGCGTTTGCCTCGTCCCATGTAGGGGGATTGAGCGGGGCATTCATCCCTGTGAGTGAAGACCTCAACATTGCCCTGGCGGCCCAGCAGGGATTTCTGAGCCTGGAAAAACTGGAAGCCATGACTTCGGTGTGCTCGGTGGGTCTGGACATGGTGCCGGTGCCCGGAGACATCTCCGAAGAATGCCTGGCCGGCATGATTGCCGATGAAATGGCCATCGGCATGATCAATGCCAAAACAACCGCCACCCGCATCATTCCGGTTCCGGGCAAAGCTGCCGGAGACAGCGTATATTTCGGCGGGCTGCTGGGAGAAGCCAGAATCATGGCCGTCCCCCACATGGCAGACACCAGTATTTTTGTACATCACGGCGGCCGGATCCCGGCCCCCATCCACAGCCTGAAAAATTAAACCCATGCCTGAATCAGCATTCCGGGAAGCCGCCCCAGGCAAATATTCGACCCAGAACTCCACGGATACCACCCGGGTTCAATACGGGATTGTCCTGGTGATCACCCTGGTGCATTTCACCGGTGACTTTTATTCCTCGTTTTTTGCACCGCTTCTGCCCGCGTTTGTGGACAAACTGGGCCTGACCCTGACCCAGGTGGGATTGCTCACCGGCCTGATCCGGCTCCTGGCCTTCATGATCCAGCCCGTGGTGGGATATCTGTCCGACCGTTATGAAAGCCGGTGGTTTGTGTTCACCGGCCTGTTCCTGGCATTTTTCTGCATTCCGTTTTCAGGACTGGCCCCTAATTTCTATGTGCTGCTGCTGATACTGTGCCTGGGCTCGCTGGGATCATCCATGTTTCATCCCGCCACCACCGGGATGGTGCCGCTGTACAGCGGAAACCGCACCGGGTTCTGCCTGTCCATCTACAACACCGGCGGCACACTGGCCTTTGCTATAGGCCCGGTGTTCATCACCTGGTATGTGGCGCATTTCGGACTGGAAGCCATGCCCTGGACCGGCATACTGGGACTGACGGCGTTTTTGTTCTGTCTCAAATTCCTGCCCCGGCCCCAGAGTGAAAGCCTTGCCCACCTGGGATTTTTCAAATCCCTGAAAGTCACCATGGGAGATGTGTACAAAACCATTTTTCTCATCTGGCTGGTCATGTTTCTGCGGGCCGTTACCGGCCAGGCATTCATGACATTCATGCCCATTTTTCTGAAGGATGCGGGGCATCCCCTTCCCAGTGTCGGACTGATTGTGGCGTTTTTCATCGTGGCAGGGACCCTGAGCGGGCTGTTGGCCGGTTACCTGGCAGACCGTACCGGGTTCAAGAAAATCTTTTTCATCTCACATTTTCTCATGACCCCGGCATTGTTGCTTTATCTGTACCTGCCCGGTCCGTTCGTTTTTATCGGCGCGTTTGTCGCCGGTTTTTTCGTACTGGCATCCCTGCCGCTGGGTGTGGTCATGGCCCAGAAACTGGTTCCCCGTTCCAGGGCCATGGTGTCCAGCCTGATGATGGGCCTGGCCTATGGACTGGGCGGCGCCATCTCACCGTTGGTGGGAGGCCTGGCTGACGTCTACGGTATCGAGAACGTGCTGTATGTGATGGCATTCATTCCTTTGATCAGCCTGGTATTCATTGCCAGATTTCCAAAGGTGGTGTAATCAGACATGGCACAGGTGGTCCTGGTCCAGCCGCCCATTGAAGATTACTATCTGACCCGTAAACGGACCCTGCCCTACGGATTGATGTCCATTGCCGCCTCACTGCGGGCCTGCGGATTTGAAACCGCTGTCATCGACGGGCTGGCCACCCGGAAATCCAGACCCATGGCCCGGCCGGACCTGTTTGCCCATATGGATGCATTTTACGGCCGGCCGGACCGGTCGTTGTTCGGCCTGTTTCATGCATACCGTCATTTCGGGTATACCCTTGATCACATCGCGCTGGAAGTGGTAAAGCATACGCCTTTTCTGGTAGGCATCTCCTCGTTGTTTTCCGCCTATCATGACATCGCCATGGCAACGGCCGCCGCCATCCGGCATTGGAATCCAGAAGCTGTCATTGTCATGGGCGGCCACCACCCCACCCTGTTTCCTGAAGAGGTCGTGGCCTCTCCAGACATCGACTATGTGATCAGAGGCGAAGGTGAAGACACCCTGCCCCTGCTGTGCCGGGCCATTCAGGAGAACAATTCCGTGGCACAGGTCCCGGGGATCGCTTTTCAAAGACCGGATCAATGTCAGGATCCGGGTCATCCGGTGATCCAGCCCCCATACTGGACCCCGGATCTGTCCCGGCTGCCGCTGCCCGAACCCATGGATCTCCCGCATTACCGCAGAAAACATCAGGATGCCATCATGGTGGTGTCCAGCCGGGGATGCCCCATGCCGTGTTCGTATTGTGCGGTATCGGCCGCCTCCAGCCATGGCAGGTACCGCAGGCGCCCGGTGGCCCATGTGCTGGAGGAGATCCGGATTCAGGCGGACGGACGGGATATCGGGTTTATCGATTTTGAAGATGAGAATATCAGTTTTGACCGGACCTGGTTTCTGGCGCTGCTGGATGGCATCACACAGATTTTCGCCGGCCGGCCGCCCGTGGAACTGCGGGCCATGAACGGGCTTTTTCCCCCGTCTCTGGACCGGGATATGATCCAGGCCATGGCAGAAACAGGGTTCAAGACCCTGAATCTGTCGGTGGGATCCATGTCCGCGGCTCAGCTCAAACGGTTTCAGCGGCCGGATGTCCGGGCCGCCCATGACCGGGCCCTTGACTGGGCAAAAGAACAGGGGCTTGCGTGTGTGTCCTACCTGATTGCTGCAGCCCCGGGCCAGCATGCGTTCGATTCGCTGGCAGACCTGCTGTATCTGGCGACCCGGCCCACGCTGGCAGGGCTGTCCATTTTTTATCCCGCGCCCGGCAGCCGGGATTACGCGGTGTGCCGGCAGATGGGGATCCTTCCGGCACACAGTGCTCAGATGCGGTCCACGGCATTCCCTCTGGATCATACCACCACCCGGGTTCAGGCCGTGACCCTGCTGCGCCTGTGCCGGGTGCTCAACTATCTGAAACATCGTGTGGATGTGGGGCTGGGGCTGCCGGATCCGCGGCCGGCCCCAAAAGAGAAAAACCCGGCGCTCGATCCCGGGGTTGACAGGGACACCGCCAGTGAAAAACTGCTTGCGTGGTTCTTGTTTGACTACAGGATACGGGGGGTGGATCAGGCCGGGCAGGTTTATGTGCACCAAACCGACCCGGATCTGTGCCGGGTTTTTGCAGACGCTGTGAAAACGCACGCCATCGCCGGGGTAATACCGCCCTGCCCCGGGGCCTGACCCCAGGGTCTTTTTCTTCCGGGGATAGCTGTGTATTACAGATCGTAGGGTGTCAGGCTTTCATATCCGTTTTCGGTTACCAGGATGGTCTGCTCGAACTGGGCGGACAATGATCCGTCATTGGTGACGGCAGTCCATTTGTCCGGCAGAATGTGCAGATCTCTTTTTCCCAGATTGATCATGGGTTCGATGGTGAACACCATGCCCGGCACCAGTGCCACCCCTTTGCCGGGTGATCCGAAATGCAGCACCTGGGGCTGTTCATGAAAATCCAGGCCCACGCCATGGCCCACAAACTCCCGGACCACGGAACACCCCTGGGCTTCGGCATAATTTTGGATGGCATATCCCACATCCCCGAGGGTCGCTCCCGGGGCCACGGCTTCCATCCCCTGTTTCAGAGACTGGGCTGCCACGGATACGATTTTTTTTGCGCCCGGTCCCGGGGTGCCCACAAAAAAGGTTTTGCTGGCATCGGCATAATACCCGTCCAGAATGGGTGTGATGTCCACGTTCACGATGTCGCCGTCCTTCAGTGCCCGGTCACCGGGAATGCCGTGACAGATCACCTCGTTGATGGACACGCACACGCTTTTGGGAAACCCGCGGTAATTGAGAGGGGCGGGAATCGCTCCGGCCTGGATGGTCTGGTTGTAGACAAAGGTATTGATCTCTTCGGTGACCAGACCCGGACGGATCATTTTTTCCACGCCATCTAAAATCTGCATCAACAGCCGGCCTGCCCGCCGTATGCCTTCAATCTGGGCCGGGGTTTTCAAAATAATATTATACTGCTTCCTGTAGGTGTCTTTCACTGATATTTCCTTTTTTCGGTTCCGGCAGCAGTGTTTGTATTTCTTTCCGCTGCTGCAGGGACACGGATCATTTCTGCCGATCTTCACAGGTTTGGTTTTCATGGAATTACTGCTCCAGGGCCCGTCCCCACAGGGAATGGGGATATGCATTTTCTATTTTGATATCCACCAGATCGCCGGCGGCCAGGACGTCGGATGGAAAATGAACGATTTTGTTGGTCGCGCTCCGGCCGGTCATCTGCCGGGTATGGGGAGTGGTTTTGACAAACCCGTCATGCTGTTTCGGGCTGACCCCTTCCACCAGAACCTGGACCACCCGGCCTGTCATCTCGTGGTTTTTCTTCCGGGTAATGGTGTCCTGAAATGCCAGCAACCGGTTGAGACGGGCCATTTTTTCCGCGTCTTCCACAGGATCTGAAAATTTTGCCGCCGGAGCAGAGGACCGGTCCGAATAGGCAAAGGCGAATATGGAATCAAACCCCACCTGTTCCACCAGGGCCATGGTTTCTTCAAATGCTTCAGGCGTCTCTGAAGGAAAACCCACAATAATGTCCGTGGACAGTCCCATGTCTGGAACGGCGGATCTCAACGCGTCAATTCTGGACAGGTAGACCTCTCTGGTGTAGCCCCGGTTCATCTTTTTCAGAATCTGATTGGAACCGGACTGCACCGGAAGATGCAGATGGTTGCATACTTTGTCCAGATCTGCCATGGCCCGGATCAGGTCTTCGGACAGATCCTTGGGGTGGGAGGTGGCAAAACGGATACGGTGGATATTGTCGATTTCCGCCACTTTTTCCAGCAGCCTGGCAAATGAAAGGCTCTTCTCCTTTGCCCCGTAGGAATTCACGTTCTGACCCAGCAGGGTCACCTCCCGGATGCCGTTTTCAGCCAGTATTTCGATTTCCCGGACGATGGACTGCCAGGATCGGCTTCTTTCCCTGCCCCGGACATACGGCACGACGCAATAGGTGCAGTAGTTGTCACACCCCTGCATGATGGTGACAAATTTTGACACCGGATTTTCCTCAAATGCGGTCTCATCCGGCAGGGCATCGAAAATGGCATTTGACGAATCAATGTCCACGATCTGACGCTGACCGGATTTCAATGATTCAATATGCCGGCCGAACCGGGAAACCGCCCGGGTGCCCAGGACCAGGTCCAGATGGGGCAGTCGTTGAAATGCGTTTTTTCCCTCCTGCTGGGCCACGCACCCGGCCATCACGGTGATCAGGTGAGGTCTTTTCTGTTTTTCCCTGGCAAACCGCCCCAGAAAACTGAACGCTTTTTCTTCGGCCTTATGACGGACAGCACATGTGTTGCAGACAATGACATCCGCCTGCTCCGGATCCCGGGTAAGTTGATACCCCAGCGCATGGAGCACAGTGCCCAGTTTTTCAGAATCATACACATTCATCTGGCATCCAATGGTATGAATATGGGCATAACCGCTATAATGCATGAAAATCAAAATCCTTTTTCAAATCCGCAATGATCTGAAATGCCTCTTCTGCAAGATCCGGTGCAATGGTCAGGCGTATGTGGCCGGTCCCTGCATCCAGGGTGGTCACCACGGCAACGCCTTCATAGGCCTCAAATATAAATTTGATGAATCCGATTCGGGTTTTGTCCACCCGGAATTCCTTGCGGAGCATCATCATTGTCATAGGGAGAATCCCCTTTTTTCAAAATGGGGAGTATACCACTAAATGCAGGAATTACTCAAACATTTTTAAAAGCGGTCCCATGATCCAGCAGCCGGGCAGTCTGTGACTGCTCCCGGAGGGTGTCAATTGACAATTGTCCCGATACCTTATATAAAATCCATCAAATGTCCATGAACACGAAAATCACATATGCTGAAACCGACCCGGACGGGGTCCGTCTGCTCGCACAGGCGCTGGGATGCCATCCGGTGACCGCCGGCCTGATCTGGAACCGGGGATTTACCACGGTGGAATCCGCCCGGTTTTTCCTGAACCCGGATTTTTCCCGCCTGACCGACCCGTATGCCATGAAAGGGATGCAAAAAGCTGTGGAACGGATCTATTCGGCTGTGATCAACAAGGAAAAAATCCTGGTATTTGGTGACTTTGATGCAGACGGTGTGACCGCCACCGCACTGATTTATGAATTTCTGTCCCGGGTGGACGCGCGGGTCTCCTGGTATGTTCCCCACCGCATCAAGGAAGGATACGGCCTGTTTCCGGCCCATATACAGATGGCGGCGGATCAGGCTGTTGATCTGATCATCACGGTGGACTGCGGAATCAGCAGCGCAGACGCAGTTGCCGCGGCGGCAGCAGAGGATATGGACGTCATCATCACCGACCACCATGAGCCAGGTCCTTTACTACCTCAGGCCCTGGCAATACTCGACCCGAAACAGCCGGACTGCCCTTCCGGCCTGTCGTTTCTTGCCGGCGTCGGGGTGGCGTTTTTCCTGGTCATGGGGCTGCGCAAATTCTTCCGGGAAAAAAAACTCTGGGAAATTTATTCAGAACCGCAACTGGTGCCGTTTCTGGATCTGTTTGCCATGGGAACCATCGGAGACATGGTGCCGCTGATCAACGAAAACCGGGTATTGAGCATGACCGGTATCCGTCAGATGCAGACAAACGCCCGGCCCGGTATTCAGGCCCTGGCAAAAGCCGCCCGCATTGATGTGAGTCGGCTGGATTCCGATGATGTCTCCTTCAAGATGGTACCCCGGATCAATGCCGCCGGCCGCATGTCACACGCCCGCATCTGTGTTTCCCTGCTCACCAGTCAGACCCTGGCGGACGCGGAAAAAATCGCGTTCCTGCTGGATGATCTCAATGCCCGGCGCCAGACCATAGAACAGGAAATCATCACTGAAATTGAACGCCGTATCCGTGACAACCCCTCCCTGCTCAAAAAGCGGCTGCTGATGCTGTGGGACAAACACTGGAACCCGAGTGTGCTGGGCATTGCCGCATCCAAACTGTCCAAAAAATATGTCTGCCCGGTCCTGCTCCTGTCCTGCAACCATCAAACGGCTGTGGGATCGGGTCGGAGCATTAACAACATCAACATCCACCGGGCATTGAGCGCCCATGCCCATCTGCTGAAAAAATTCGGGGGCCATGCCATGGCATCGGGTCTGACCCTCGCCCTGGACCGGCTCGACGATCTGGCAACCGGGCTCCAGCACCACCTGCAAACCCATTATGCCCCGGAGGATTTTTCAAAAACCCTGACCATTGATGCAACCCTGGATCCAACAGATATCTGCCGGGACCTGGCCTTGGATCTGAACCGGCTGCGGCCTTTCGGCACGGACAACCCGGAACCGCTGTTCCTTGCAAGACATCTGAAAGTGGTATCTTCCCGGATTATCGGCCGGTCCCACAGAAAAATGCAGCTCCAGAGTGCTCACGACACCACCGGTCCCACCGTTGATGCGTTTCAATTCAATGTACCGCACCCCCTTCAACTGCCGACTTTTTATGACCAGCTGGTCTTTCGCCTGAAACTGAGTAAATTCAAGGCCGATACCCCTCAGATAATCGTTGAAGAGATGTGAAACGAAAAAAATGCCCTCCCCCCAGCAGATGAAAACCCTGTCCTCAGACATGATATAAAAAAAATAAAAAAGGCTTGACAATGAAAACATTTGAGTTTACGGTCTTAAAAATAATGTCGACATTCGATATTCGACATTATTTTTATTAATCCCCTATCCGGCAACAGGCAAATGCCGAAAGGTTTCTTTTTAAAAAAATACAGGAGTGACGGGTAATGAATCTTTCTAAATTTCCACGGCGAGGATACCTCCAGGGCCCGACGCCGATTGAACCGTTGAAGAAACTCTCTGCCACGCTGGGTGGAAGGGTTAATTATTGGATGAAAAGAGATGATCTTCTTCCGGGATGCGGGGGGGGGAATAAAACACGAAAACTAGATTTCTGCATTGCGGATGGAATCGCTCAAGGAGCAGATACTATTATCACCTGTGGTGCTGTCCAGTCAAATCATTGCCGGTTGACATTGGCCTGGGCAGTCAAAGAGGGTATGGACTGCCATCTGGTATTGGAGGAGCGTGTCAAAGGCAGTTACAATGCCGACGCCTCCGGTAATAATTTCTTGTTTCAACTCATGGGAGTAAAAAGCATCACAGTGGTTCCCGGTGGTTCCGATATGATGAAGGAAATGCAAAAGATCTCAGACAAACTCCGGGCGGAAGGGCGTACTCCATATATCATTCCAGGAGGAGCCTCCAACCCTGTTGGTGCTACCGGCTACGTGGCCTGTGCCCAGGAAATGCTGCAGCAGTTATTTGAGATGGGCCTGTCCATTGATCATTTGGTTGTGCCTAGCGGTTCGGCCGGCACCCATGCCGGAATTTTATCAGGCATTGAGGGTACTCATGCCGGAATTCCGGTTTCCGGCATTAACGTGAGCCGAACCAAACAGGATCAGGAAGATTTGGTATACAATCTCGCCGTTCAAACTGCAGAAAGAGTGGGTGCCGAAGGAACAGTAAGCAGGAGTAATGTCACCTGTTTTGATGAATATGTCGGTCCGGGGTATTCCCTGCCTACCGGGGGAATGATAGAAGCCGTTAAACTTCTGGCATCCACAGAAGCCATATTAATGGATCCCGTTTATTCCGGAAAGGCAATGGCAGGTATGATCGATTTATCTCGAAAGGGTTTTTTTGATGATTGTGAGAATGTCCTTTTTCTGCATACAGGTGGTGCTCCAGCACTTTATGCATATTTGGACAGTTTTAGATAAGCATGCCATGCGGTTTTTGAAATCGCATTGATTTGAACCCAGATATGGTTTGGGTTGATAATTATTTATGATGGGTACAATTTTTTGTTCCCCCATTTTAAAAGGAGGTTTTGTCCATGAAAAAGTTTTGTGTTCAAATTTCAATGATAGTTATGTTGACCATGTTACTGTTTTCAGTCGCAATGGCTGGTCCTACAGTTATCAAGATCGCCCACCCGAATGTGCCTCAACATCCGATGGGCCAGTGTTTTGAAAAATTTAAGGAACTCGTCGAGCAGCGATCTGATGGAAAATTTCGTGTTGACATCTATGACAGTTCCAAATTCGGAAATTTTGACAGCGTCGTTCAAGGCCTGCAGTACAACATGCTCCAAATGGGGTCTGCATCCACTCCCAACTTGTCTCCATTTTCCGATTCCTTTTTAATTTATGATTTGCCATTTTTATTTCCGGACTATGAATCCACTGACCTTATCACAGATGGTCCCATCGGTATGGAAGCAGCCAAAGCGTTGGAATCAAGCGGTATTATCGGACTCGGCTATATTGAAATTGGATTTCGTAATCTATGGAACAACAAAAAAGCCATTAAAACAATGGCGGATGCAAAAGGATTGAAAATTAGGTCAACCCCTTCCAAAGCCCATATTGCCACTTTGAGGGCTCTGGGAATGAACCCGACACCCATTTCCTGGGGAGAAGTCTATACAGCACTCCAGCAAAAAACGGTGGACGGAATCGACATCGATTTAAACTTGGCATGGTTTAACAATTTTCCGGAAGTCAACAGTTATGTCACTATTGTCAACAGTCTATACAGCCCGCACTTGGTGATGATATCGAAAAAATTTCTCGACAGCCTGTCCGACGGGGACAAAAAGATGATCCTCGATACATTCCAGGAAGTTAAACTCTATGAACGCAAATTGATTCGTGAGGGTGAAGAAGAGATATTGAGCAAACTGCCAGAAAAAGGTGTTGACGTCATTACTCTCAGCCCGGAAGAACGTGAGAAATGGGGCAAGGCCACATCAGGAGTATACGAAGAGTTTGAAGAACGTATTGGTAAAGAACTGATAGAAAGAGTCAGGGCAACTATCGCTGCCGGAAAATAATCATTATGCCGCGTTCACCTGGGCAGGAGGGTTGCTCTTGTCCAGGTGTTTTTGCAGGGAGGAAACATGCTGTCAGGTAAAACCATCATATCAAAGGCAGAAGAGATCTTTTCCAGTTCATGCCTTGCCGCCATGATAGTTATCATTTCGGTGCAGGTGTTTCGGCGGTATGTGCTTCAGAATTCTTTGGACTGGTCTGAGGAACTGGCCCGTTATTTTTTTATCTGGTCAGTTTATATAGGGTGTAGCTTCGCAACTCAAGAAGACCGCCATCTGGAAGTGACAATTCTTCGCCATATTAAAAAGGAGAAATATGTCAAACCGATCACAGCGATTTCCTACATCTTAACCATTGTTTTTTGCGGATGTGTTGCGGTCTGGGGAACACAAATGGTCATATTTCTCATCGAGACCGGTCAGAAAACCCAGGCCCTGGAAATAAAGATGTTTTGGATATACATCGCCATCCCGCTTGGAATGGGACTTATGGGATTGCGCACATGTGAACGGCTATGGTTATTGTTAACAGATAAACGCCATCCTGCTAATTGATATAAGGAATAGGTTCGATTATGGATCCCATCATTATTTTAATTTTTATCGCCTTGGGAACATTTTTAATTCTCAGCGTACCAATTGGCATTGCCATTGGACTTTCTGTGGTTGTGGGAATCGTTTTTGGAGATATTTTGCCAAGTGCCTTTCTTATACAAAAAATGTTCACTTCACTGGATGTTTTCCCTCTCATGGCCGTTCCATTTTTTATTATGGCTGGAGAAATTATGCAGAAAGGCAGCATGGCGGAACGTCTTTTGGCAGTTTCCCGAGCCCTGGTCGGTCATATTACCGGCGGCATGGCCCATATCTCAGTTTTGACCAGTATGTTTTACGGTGCTCTTTCAGGATCTTCTCCTGCGACAGTGGCAGCTGTTGGCGGTATTATGGTACCTTCCATGATAAAGGAAGGATACTCCAGGTCTTTTGCAACCGCAGTCAATACCTCTGCAGGCACATTAGGTGTTATCATTCCCCCGAGCGTCCCGCTTATTATTTATGGAACCACCGCCGGTGCTTCTGTGGGTGACCTGTTCATAGCCGGGGTATTTCCCGGGTTGTTCATTGGTTTCTGCTTGATGGTGTGCAGTTATGTTTTATCCAGGAAATATGGCTATACCGGCTCGGGAAAAAGAGTTCCTCTCAAAGAACTGCTGATCGCTCTCAAGGATTCCATTCTAGCCCTCATGGTCCCTTTGATCGTTCTAGGGGGAATTTATGGTGGCTTTACTACGCCGACGGAAGCCGGTGTCATCGCTGTTGTCTATTCACTGATCGCTGAAGGGATAATCCTCCGCACACTATCCTGGAAAAAAATATGGCTGATACTGCGGGGGACAGCATTGACAACTTCTTCCATTTTTCTGGTTGTCGCAACCGCCACGGCATTAGGTCAGATACTGCTGTTTCATAATGTGCCGGATATGCTTGTCGATATACTGCTATCCATCTCTGAAAGCAAAATAGTTCTAATTCCAATCATTCTGATATTTTTGCTCATTATGGGAACATTTATGGACGCTTTGGCCAATATTCTGATCTTAACCCCTTTACTCCTGCCTATTGTTACAAAATTAGGCATCCACCCTATCCATTTTGGGATAATCATGATCACCTGTTCTTCAATGGGATTCTTGACTCCACCCGTTGGGGTGAATCTTTTTGTGGGTTGCAGTATCGGAAACATCAGTATTGAAAAGTTAAGTAAGGCTGTCATGCCTTTTTTATTTACATTGCTGATCGCGCTGCTTGTGATAACATATGTCCCCTCTCTTGCACTGTGGTTGCCCGGATTGTCATAAGCTTTTTCGAACATTGAAAGAAATATGTAAATAATTGGAGCTTAATATAATGAATGTCACCCCAAGCACCCAAAAACCGGTTTTGGGCGTCAGCGGTCATGCCGGCGCAGGACATGTGCACAGTCACTCAGGGTTCATCCAGGATGATTCAGCTGGGTTCGCTGCAGTTTCTTCTCTTATCGGCATGGCTTACCCAGTGGACACCATAATTCAAAATGTATCCATCGAATCGGATACTGTTGAAGTTCATACCTGTGGTGGTGGAACCGGTCGTGCCACAGCCCGGAGAGGCTTCACTCCATATGAATCAGAGCTTGTGAAACGTGCCATCGGCCTTGATGGGTTATACAGTCAAGCAGCGGCATTCCGCAGTATGGGACGGATATATGGGCAGGGTGTCATGGAAGTGCCTGTGGCATTACAGACAGCAATTTGTCTGGCGGTCATCAACACTTTTTCGCGTCGTTATCCGGACGACATCATCACCTCCGGGGAGGGAATCAAAGGTAATGTCGGCGCGTGTATGGGTGCTGTTATCGATGTTGACGGCCTTTGCGTCGCAGCCATGGCGGTATTGAATGCCACCGAGGGGGGCCTCGGTCCAGTCGAAGATTTGGAGGGTAACTTGAATTTCCTTCAAAAGGGCCAATTGATGAAAAAGATTGGATTGGATGTTGTCCCTACCATCGTTTTGGAAACCAAGGCATATATTCCCTCAGTAAGCGACACATTGGATGAAGATCATTTTTGGATACGCTATAATCGGGAGTTTGACAACCCGGCAGTCGGTAAGGCACTCATCACCGCCGCCCAGAATCTTGGATTACCACTACTGCATTCTGATACGGCATACCCAAGGTATTCTGGTGAAATGCTCAAGACGACCAATGAATTTGCAGTACGGATCATTGAAATCGCTGAAAAAATCAAAAGTGCCCGCACGGCCTCGGAAAAAGTCTCTCTTGTTGGCGAACTATCCTTACTGGTAAGTCAGGATGCCGGAGGAATAACCTATATGACAGATAGAGTACACGAGAATTTTGCCGGTGCCGGTATCATTCCGGGAATGACAGCGGTACTTTCTATGACCGTTTCAAAAAAAAATATTGACCGGTATAAAATACCTGAATTTACAGCAAATGATAATGGACACTATCTCGACATTATAGTAAATGCATTGAGAATTTTGTCTGAGGATCTCGAAAATGCCCAGTCATATCTGAGTCGCAGTCGACAAAATTCTATCGAAACTGAAGAGATTGAGCAATTGATTTTAAGATAACAGCACAATATCGATTCCCAAAATAACCACCATCCATGATGGGCATGAGAAAACATGAAAAAACTCATTGCTTTGGTCTGTTGTTTTATTTATAGATATAGAACTTTTGATTCGGAATCTGTAGAGGTGTCTTTGACAAATGAATGCTTTTAAAAGAAACACATATAGTGAACAGGTTGTTGATTATATAAAAACGCGCATTCTCAATGGATCTCTATCTCCTGGTGAACCGGTTATGGAAATTTCCATTGCTTCAGAGCTATCGATAAGCCGTGCCCCTGTCCGTGAAGCCATGCAGATATTGCTTCGGGAAGGCCTTATAGAATCACATCCTCAAAAAGTGAAACATGTAACTGCACTCACATCCAAGCAAATTAAAGACAGCTATTTCACTGGTGGCATTCTTGAAGCGGCTGCCGTCGCCAAGGTGCTAAATCGATATACAGATAAGGATATTGATAAATTAGAATCCATTCTTTTCCAAATGAAGGATATTGCTGATAAAGGGGAAACTTTATCGAAGCTGGCAGAATTGGATAATTCTTTTCATAATGTCCTCTTCTCACGAATAGACAACGATTTGATCAAAAATCTTTGCCGCCGTTCCTGCCAGGGGATTTCAAAATTTTTACTTTACAAACATTGGTTGAAATTATTTCCAGCGATGAAGGTTTACCAGAGACATAAAAAAATAGTCGATGCTCTTAAAACAAGAGATGCTTTCATTGTTGAACATGTCATCAGAGAGCATTACATAGAATCCGGTGAAAAGATGTCAGCTTTCGGAGTGGATGTGAACCAGGAATAATTCTAAACAACCAATATATGCATCATGGCCGGACAGCAGCAAAAAACCTTTTTGTGATTATATTTCTAAAGCTTACAAAAATCTGTATTACGTCCCCTGTGCTCCGGATTTGCCCCGGCACTCCATTCTTCCAGCAAGTTTTCAACAGAATAATTTCAAAAAACACATTAAGAACCCCGTAAAAAATTTTCTTTAGGAAACCTGGAACCGGTGAAAAGTGGCGCGCCCGGAGAGATTCGAACTCCCGACACCTTGATTCGTAGTCAAGTACTCTATCCAGCTGAGCTACGGGCGCCCATAAGACCCGATGTTTATATCAGGATATAATTCATATTTCAAGAACTTTATATGGAATAAATATTTGACCTTGTTCCAAAAGGTTTATATAAGTATACCTCGAATTATGGATGATCAATTTTACATGATGCTGGCCATCAAAGAAGCACAAAAGGCGCAGATTGCAAATGAAGTCCCAGTGGGCGCCGTGATTGTAGACAGTCATCACCGGGTGATCGGACAGGGGTTTAATGCGCCGATCTCCACCTGTGATCCCACCTGTCATGCAGAGATCACAGCCATCCGGATGGCTTCACATAAAGTGAACAATTACCGGCTGACCGGCACTACGTTGTATGTTACCATTGAACCCTGTATCATGTGCATGGGTGCCATCATCCATTCCCGGATTGACCGGGTTGTTTTCGGTGCAGCTGACCCCAAATGGGGGGCGGCCTGCTCTTTGTACCGAATGGCGGAAGATCCCCGGTTGAACCATCACCCGGAAATGGTGTCCGGCGTATGTGAAGAACAGAACAGGAACCTTATCAAACATTTTTTCAAGGACAAAAGGAGCAGATAGTGTTAAATACAGTCATAATCGGTACCCAGTGGGGGGATGAAGGCAAGGGCAAGATCGTGGACCTGCTCAGTGAGCATGCGGACTACGTGGTCCGGTTCCAGGGCGGTAACAATGCCGGTCATACCATGGTGGTCAACGGAAAAACCATCATCAGCCACCTGATTCCCTCCGGTATCCTCCAGGGCAAAAAATGCTTTATCGGCAACGGTGTGGTGGTGGATCCCTTTGTCCTGCTCGAGGAAATCGACTATCTGGTCTCCAATCAGATTGATGTGTCTCCGGAAATGCTGAAGATCAGTGACCGGGCTCATCTGATCATGCCATATCACAGGGCTGTGGACAAAGCCAGAGAAGAGAAGAAGGCCGACAAGAAAATCGGAACCACGGGTCGGGGCATCGGACCCTGTTATGAAGACAAGGCCACCCGCCGTGGCATCCGGGTCTGTGATCTGAAAGACTTGGACATGCTCAAGGAAAAAATCACAACCATTCTGGAAGAAAAGAATTTCTATCTGGAACATTACTTCAAAACCCCCCCGATCCCACCGGAACAGGTCATCAGCCAGATGATGTCCATTCGGGACCGGTTACTTCCCTACATTGACGATGTTTCCGTTGCTTTGCACCAGGGATATCAAAATGGAAAGATCCTGCTGTTTGAAGGGGCACAGGGAACCCATCTGGATGTTGAACACGGAACCTATCCGTTTGTCACCTCATCATCTACGGTTGCCGGCAATGCGGCCGGTGGATCCGGTGTCGGGCCGGGGTGTTTAAAAGAGATCCTCGGTATTGTCAAAGCCTATACCACGCGCGTAGGCGAAGGCCCGTTTCCCACGGAACTGTTCGACGGAATCGGAGATATTCTCCAGAAAACCGGTGCGGAATTCGGTGCCACCACCGGCCGCAAAAGACGCTGCGGTTGGCTGGACATGGTCATGATCAAAAATGCGGCCCGTCTCAACAGCCTGACCGGGCTGGTGGTCACCAAACTGGATGTGCTGGACGATCTGGATGAAATCAAGATCTGTGTGGGATACCAGGATAACGGCAACACCCTGTATGAATTTCCCCCGGACATTAACATGCTGTCCCACTGCACACCGGTTTATGAAACCCATCCGGGCTGGAAACAGAAAATTTCCGACATCACCCGGTATGAGGATCTGCCGGAAAATGCCAGAAGATATCTTGACCGGTTGGAAACCCTTTCCAAAGTGCCCATCAAGATTATTTCGGTGGGGCCGGGTCGGGAATCCACCATTATCAAAGAATCAATTTTATGATTTGACTTTTATGAATTTTTAGTATATTCATAACGGGTTTTTCAGAGTCGGGATGTGGCTCAGTCTGGTAGAGCACAGCGTTCGGGACGCTGGGGTCGGAGGTTCAAATCCTCTCATCCCGACCACACTTCACAAGATCTTCCTGCCCGTCAGTTACTGCATTTTAATTTCACTGAATGATACATTTATTGAACTGAAGCGACCTTACTGTTCCGCCGGTTAATCCGGCTGAAAAAAGCAGACACCTACCGGAGATGTCAGTATTTTTTTCTGGTACAGGATATCAAAAAATCGGGTCATGGCCTGGACTTTAAACGCATCCAGGTCACAGAACAGGCAGTTGTAATAGGTTTTGATCATGGATACCGGCAACCCCAGCTTTTTCTGTCCCGCGTCTATAACCTCATCCATGTGGCGGGTGCCAGACTTCCGGCTGGCCCACAGCAGGTGTAAGGCCCGGGTCACGGTTTCCGGGTGCGCCGCCGCGACATCTCTGCGCACGGCCCATACGGCAAACACAAACGGCATTTTTGTCATGTCATACCAGATGTCGCCCAGATCAAAACAATACGCGAACCGTTCTTTCCAGGGCTGCGTCAATGCGGCATCCCCGATGACCAGAACCGCATCCACATTCAATGGGAGGTGATGGATATCTCCCACATCCCCAATCACATATTCAGGTGTCACCCCCCGCTGGGCAAAAATCATCTTTAAAAACGAGGCGGCTGTGGCTGATTCCCTTGTCAGCATCACGGTCTTTCCCGTGAGATCGTCCAGGGGGACATTTGACGCACACAGCACACTCATCACCGGGCCGTGACAGGAAATGGACAGATCCGGCAAAAGTAACAGTTCCTGGTGATTCATGGCATAATGGGCCGCAGATATGGGGCTGATATCCACCGTTCCTTCAACGATCCGGCGGTTCAGGGCGGCTGGCACATCCGTCACCAGTGTGAGCCAGGAAGGGGTCAGGCTGTGGTCCAGGCCGTAATAAACCGGGGATGCATTGATATAGCTGATTCTCCCCATACGAAGATTAGCAGGTTCCATAACAGGTCACCTTTTCCAGCACCTGATCCCGGGAAGATGCTCCCGAATCCAGGTAAATAAATTCAGCATGTTTCCCCGGGTCCAGTGTGCCGAACTGATCCGCAAGACCCAGGGCCATGGCCCCGTTTTTCGTGGCCATGGCCAGAATATCGGTCGGAGACACAGCCGGACAATGACGCCGGACAAACGTCATTTCATCGAATATGGACAAAGAATCACAGGATGCCAGACTGTCCGTGCCCAGCGCCGGGTTCAGACCCCGGTTCAACATGGCTGGAATGTCAGGAAGCCGGCCATGCAGGATGGCATTGCTTCTCGGACACAGGCAGATACGGGTCTGAGTATCTGCAAGAACATCCAGGTCAGAACCTGTTGTCTGGAGCAGATGCACCGCCAAAGTCCCAGGTCCCAGTATGCCCAGATCGTTCAGATACATCACCGGGGTTTTGTTTCCCACCGGCCAGTCACCCGGATCGATACCTCTTTGAACCAGAAAATCATGCCATGGTCTGTTGTTGCCGGCCAGAAACTGGGTCTCTGCATCAGATTCCGCTGCATGGATGGAAAACACCAGACCCTGCTTTTGGGTGAATTTTTTCAGAAAAACCAGCAGATCCGGGGATGTGGTATGGGGAGCGTGGCCGGCTGCGGACACCGATAAGGGGAAATCTGTCACCAGGGTTGCATCCGGATGTCCGGTTCCCAGATATTCCTGGAACCACACCCCGGCCAGTCCCTGATCCGACAGCAGAGACCGGGTGATCCCCAAAGTGGAGACTTCTCCCACCAGGCCGGTGCCCTGCCCCGTCAATGCCTGGACCGCATGGCGGGCTGCCTGGATCAGGGCCGGGATGCCCATGGTGTCCCGTTCCCTGAGCAGGGCTTTCACCCAGGGATCAAACCCCTTTCCCACAGGCAGGCGGCCTGCCAGGGCGGACAGTTCCAGATGCAGGTGGGCATTGACCAGCGGCGGCATCAGAATCCCGGGTCCGCAGTCCACAATCTGCCGGTCTTTAGGAACGGTGTTCAAAATATCTGTAACCCGACCACGGGCCACAGCAATGCCGGCATTTTCCAGGATTGTCCAGGGGTCTTTGATCACCCATCCGGCTGTGTAAACCATGGGTTCCCCGGTATGCCGGATATATCGGATGCCGGTAGGAGACGTCGGTTCCGCTCCGGGAATGGTGTGCGATATCATACCGGGTTGTAGAAGCAGTCCCGCTGACAGGGCGTGAACCCGGCGGTGATAATGAGGCGCTGCAAAGCGTCTAACGGCATCATGAACGATACGCCCGCGGCAGCCACCACATTTTCCTCGATCATGGTGGAGCCCATGTCATTGGCCCCGAAAAACAGGGCGGTCTGGGCGATCTTATCTCCCTGGGTCACCCAGGATGCCTGAATATTGTCCACATTGTCCAGAAAAATCCGGCTCAGGGCCAAAACCCGCAGGTATTCCACCCCGGTTTTTTTCTCCACCTGAATCCTTGTATTCTCCGGTTGAAACGTCCAGGGAATGAACGCGGTAAATCCATGGGTGTCATCCTGGAGCTGTCGGATACGGTCCAGGTGCCGGATCACATGATCCATGGTATCCAGGTGACCGAACATCATGGTGGCAGACGACCGCATGGCGGAAACATGGGCCTGGCGCATCACGTCCAGCCACGCGTTGCTACTGCATTTGTTGGGGGACACTTGCGTCCTGATCTCGTCGCACAGAATCTCGGCCCCGCCGCCGGGAATGGAATCCAGGCCCGCCTGTTTCAGGCGTTGAAGGGTGTCTGCCATGGACAGGTTGAATTTTTCAGCCATGAAATGAATTTCCGGGGGAGAAAATCCATGGATATGAATGGCGAAACGGTCTTTGATGAACCGAAGCATGTCTTCGTAAAATCCCAGATCCAGGTCCGGGTTCATGCCACCCTGCAGCAGAATCTGTGTGCCTCCCAGGTCCAGGGTTTCCTGAATTTTATCTGCAAGGTCACTGCGGGTGATCACATACCCCCCGTCCTGGCCGGGGGCTCTGAAGAACGCGCAGAACCGGCACCCGGACACACAGATATTGGTATAATTGATGTTCCGGTCAATTACGTATGTGACCACCGGCTCGGGGTGGTAATGAAACCGTCTGGCATTGGCAAGGCTTCCCAGGGTCAGCAGGTCGGCTTCTTTCATGAGCAGACCGGCTTCCTGCGTATCGATCCGCTGATGGTGCTGTATTTTTTCTATGATTTCAGATAACCCGTTCATATCTCATCTGCCTGTAACAGTTTTGGAATTGTAAAAAGAATCCCGCTGTACCGGCACAAACCCGGCCTTGCGGATCATGGCTTCCATCTGTTCCCGGGTCAGGCCTTTGGCGGAACTGGCCCCGGCCGTATGGGTGATGCGTTCTTCAATAATGGTGCCGTCCATGTCATCGGCCCCGAAACTCAACGCCACCTGGGACAGGGGTTCTCCGATCATCACCCAGTAGGCTTTGATATGATCAAAATTGTCCAGCATCAACCGGGCCGCTGCCACGGATTTGAGATCATCCACCGCCGTGGTGGGCGGCAGGTCGGACAGCCGGGTGTTTTTTGAGTGAAAAGCCAGCGGCACAAACGCGGAAAAGCCATGGGTCTCATCCTGAATCTCTCTCAGGGTGATCAAATGGTCCACCCGCTCTTCAATGGTTTCGATATGTCCGTACAGCATGGTGGCATTGGTAGTGATACCGGCTTTGTGCACGGCCTTGACAATCTCAATCCACCGGGTATGATCGATTTTTCTCGGGAACAGGGTATCATGAATCCGGGTATTGAGTATCTCGGCCCCGCCGCCCGGCATCATATCCAGACCGGCCGCCTTGAGCGTTGCTGCGGTTTCATCCACGCCCAGCCCGGATATCCGGGACAGATAATCGATCTCCACACAGGTAAACGCCTTGATGGCGGCATCGGGCCGAATCTGTTTCACCGTTTTCAACAGATCGATGTAATAATCAAAACCGAGTGCCTCATTGAGGCCGCCCACGATATGGAGCTCATCCACCGGTTCGTCGATCCGCTCCATGAGCCGCCGGGCAATTTCCTCAATGGACCAGGCATAGGCACCGGATTCCTGGCGGTCTCTGGCATAGGCACAGAACCGGCACCGGTTTTTACAGATGTTGGTATAGTTCAAATGCTGGTTATACACATAATACGCCGTGTTGCCATGCCGTGCGCATCTTGCTGCATGGGCGATCCTGCCCACACCCAGCAGATCCGGAGTTTGATAAATACAAATCCCGTCTTCCTTTGAAAGACGGGTACCCTGTCTGACCTTGGCAGATATCTGCGCAAGGCGTTCATCCATGAATATGGGGTCCATCAATGCCTCTTATCCGAATTTTTGTATCATTGTGACGATTCGCTCTGATTGATTTCATTGATCATGTCCGCAATGCTTGCGGCCAGCTGTTCGACTTTTTCACTGCCGTGCGCCCGGATTTCCATCATGTCCTGAGGTATTTTTTCCTTTTCGAGCCGGTCTTCCTGATCTGTTATGATATCGAGGCAGTCTCCTTCACGACTGAAAACAACGGACAATGGCACCTGGATTTCAAAATCCAACTGATACACAATGCGGTTGTTATGCACCACCAGGTCCCCGTTTTTGAAATTGAGCGGGTTTTCCGAGCTGTTCAGATACTTTTCCGTGATCAGTTTTCTGACCATTTTCCAGTCAAGGGCGGTGCGAATTGATTCCATCAATTCATTTTCTTTTTTTTTAATGACGCCGGGTTCGGTCAGTTTCATGGCAAAAGCCCCGTTATTTGAAAATCGAATCGATTTCCATTGCAAACTGCAAAAAGGCCTTTCCCGCAGGAGCGTTGATATCCTCTAAAACGACAGGCACCTGATGGCCGATGGCCTGGCTCACGGTAAAATCCCGGGGAATAAACGTATCAAACACCAGGCCCGACAACCGGGATTTGTTTTTATGTTCCAGAGTCATCTGGATATCCTGTGATGATTCACACCCGTTGAAAATAAATCCCCCGATCCGTAACCGTGTCTCATGGGTTTTCCGGATATAATGGATCAGTTTGAGTAAGCACTGACAGTCTGTGTTTGACATCCGTTCCGGCCAGACAGGGGCCAGAAGCCAGTCGCCAGTTGTCAGGGCCATCACGCTTAGAAACCCGAAGGAAGAAGGTGCATCGATAATGATGTATTCATATTGCGGGCAGAAATACTGCAGAACCATCTGTTTCAACAGGGTTTCGCCGAAACACCCTCTGGACAGGAATTGTGCCGTGTTGAACAGGTCAAAGCCGGCCGGAACCAGATCCATATAGGGAAGGCCCGTGGGAAGGATGACATCCTCAGGTGCCGCGGTTTTTTTCAACATTGATGACAGGTTCGAACCATTGGCTGATTCTGTTTTTTGAATCCAGGTGCTGGCACTTGCCCGGGGATCGCAATCCACCAGCAGCACCTTTTTTTCATACAATGCCAGTGCAGCGGAAAGATTGACGGCCACGGTGGTTTTGCCGATCCCGCCTGCCGGCCCTGAAACTGTCAAAATCGTACTCATAATCTGTCTCTTGTAACACAATTTGAAAAAAGATCAATCCCCATCCACTGCCTGATTGAAATAATCCCTGAAATGGTTGATAATCCTTTTTGTGCATAATGGTTCATGTTTTTCAGGGAGGTAGACCGGGTTGGCACTGACATCCAGAGCCCAGGACATGGTTCAGGCGTATCTTGATTTTCTTGTGGTGGAAAAAGGACTGTCCACAAACAGTATCTCCGCCTATGCCGCTGATATTTCAAGGTTTCTGGTGTTTCTGGAATCCCAGGAAATTGAATCGCTGGAATATGTGGATATCACCGTGATCCTGGCATGGCTGGTTCACCTGACCCGCAACAATCTGGCTCCGAAATCCCGGGCCAGACACCTGATCACCCTCAGGGGCCTGTATCGCTTTCTGGTGAATGAAAAATATGTGCCGGCCAACCCGGTCAAGGAAATCAGCATTCCCAAAACCGGGCGCTCCCTTCCTGAAATCATCACTGTGCCAGAGGCAGCGGCCCTGATGGATTCCATTGACACCACGACGCATCCCAGAGAACTGCGTAACGCTGCCATGCTGGAAATCATGTACGGCGCAGGACTTCGGGTATCTGAACTGATTCACCTCCATACCCAGGATGTCAATCTGGATGCCAACCTGGTGCGGGTAACGGGAAAAGGGGACAAGGAACGGATGGTGCCGCTGGGCACCAGGGCCGCAGTTATCACCCGCCAGTGGAAAGACCAGGGCCGGCCCCGAATGCTCAGGAACGTCACCAGCCCCTACCTGTTCGTGGCCAGGGCCGGTAAGCCAATGACCCGCCAGGGTTTCTGGAAAATCATCAAAAAATGTGCGGTGCAGGCCGGCATTTCCCGCACTGTCACCCCCCACACCCTGCGGCATTCTTTTGCCACCCATCTGCTGGAGGGCGGGGCGGATCTCAGATCCGTCCAGATCATGCTGGGCCACACCGATATCTCCACCACCCAGATTTATACCCATATTTCCCGGGATTACCTGATGCGCATGCATGAGAGATGTCATCCCCGGCGATAGCCTGTCGATAAGCGACCGGGGCTTGATTGTTCAAATACAAGTATGGTATGAGAGGCGCTTGACAACAACCCAACACCTTTATGGAAAAATGACCCATGACCCAAACGGACCCTATCCGATCTGCAGTTTTTCAGATTTCCCGGCCGTTATTTGTGACACGGGAAAACACCGGGCTGAATCTCTCGCATGATCCGCCTGCCGGTACTCTCACTTTTGATGCATATGCACCGGCCATTCCCCTGTCCGCTCTGGGAGACCGCACATTTATCCACCGGCACCACCTGACATATCCATACATCGCCGGAGCCATGGCCAACGGTATTTCTTCGGTGGAAATGGTCCAGGCCATGTCAGAAATCGGCATGATCGGTTTTTTCGGCGCCGGCGGACTGTCTTTGCCGGAAATCAAAAGCGCGGTGATCACCCTGACATCCCGACTGAAAGACGCGCCTTTTGGTTTCAACCTGATCCATTCACCCGCCGATTCAGACCTTGAGACCGCCACCGTGCAATTGTACCTGGACCACGGCATCCGGCGGATCAGTGCCGCAGCATTCATGCGCATGACCCCAGCCCTGGTTTACTATCGGGTCAAGGGAATTCACCGGGACAATGACGGGCGGGTGGTCGCCCCGAACCAGGTCATCGCCAAAGTTTCCCGGGTCGAGGTGGCGCGGCAGTTTTTCGCCCCCCCTCCTCAAAAACTGGTCCAGGCATTACTGGAAAAAAAATGGATCACCCAAACAGAAGCGGAGCTGTCCCGGTTCATTCCCATGGCCCAGGATCTCACGGCAGAGGCCGATTCCGGTGGACATACCGACAACCGTCCGGCGCTGGCCCTGCTTCCCACCATGCTGGCTTTGAAACAGCAGTGCATGGATGAATTTCAATATGCAGAACCGTTGTGTGTGGGCCTGGCCGGCGGCATTGCCACACCGGAATCCGCGGCCGCCGCCTTTGCCATGGGTGCGGCCTATATCCTTACCGGTTCCATCAACCAGTCCTGTGTGGAAGCCGGTATCAGCCAGGAAGTAAAGCAGCTGCTGTGCCAGGCGGAACAGGCCGATATGGCCATGGCGCCGGCAGCGGACATGTTTGAAATCGGCGCCCAGGTCCAGGTGTTGAAACGTGGCACCCTGTTTGCCCTGCGTGCCCGGAAACTGTATGAGATGTACCGGACCCATGACCGGTTTGAAGATATTCCGGCCGGAATACGCCGGGAAATTGAAACCAAATTTCTCCAGACCGACTTTGACCCGGCCTGGCAATCCACCAAAGCGTTTTTCGAATCCAGAAACCAGCCGGCACAGGTACATAAAGCCGAATCTGATCCCAAACACAAAATGGCGCTGGTCTTTCGTTCTTACCTGGGTCAAAGTTCCCGGTGGGCCATCCAGGGCAGTCCCGGGCGCAAAATGGATTATCAGATCTGGTGCGGACCGGCCATGGGCGCATTCAACCAATGGGTTCAGAACAGTTTTCTTGCAGGCCCTGAACACCGGAAAGCCCCGGAACTGGCGTTGAACCTGCTGTTCGGCGCCAGTGTCAAACTCCGGTCCATGATGCTGACACTGCAGGGGGTGACCCTGCCGCCGGCCGCAACCGCGGTATATCCCATGAAAAAAGAGGAGATTCTGGCGCTGGCTGGCCCAGTCGATCCCATGTAAAAGTTTTGTCAAATCCTTTGTCGGCGCATGATTTCTTTTCTTCAGATCCCTATATTTCGCCCTGAACCCCTAAACCGCACAAGACTTTAGCTTATGAAACATCACCAGACAGAGACCGACGTCGCCATTATCGGCATGGGATGCATCTTTCCCGGATCCGTCAACCTGAAGGCGTTCTGGCACCTGTTGTTCAATGGTGTGGATGCCATCCGGGAGATTCCGGCGGATACCCACTGGCCGGTTGAAGATTATTTTGATACAGATCCATCCCGGCCGGATCATGTTTATTGTTCCCGGGGCGGGTTTATTCCGAAAATCAATTTTGATCCCACCGTCTTTGGTATTCCCCCCAACAATATCACCGCCACGGATACGGCCCAGCTCCTGGGACTTCAGGTGGCTAAAATGGCACTGGAAGATGCCGGATATCCCAAGGACCATCCGTTTCTGACCACAGCGAAAGTCAACGTGATCTTAGGGGTGACCGGTACCCAGGAGCTGGTGATTCCCCTGGGCGCCCGGCTGGGACATCCCATCTGGGAACACGCGCTGGATGCGGCAGGAATTCCTCCGGAACAGAAAGAGAAAATCTGCCATCAGATCCAGTCCTCCTATGCCACCTGGCAGGAAAACTCCTTTCCGGGATTGCTGGGGAATGTGGTGGCCGGCCGTATCGCCAACCGGTTCAATCTGTCCGGCACAAACAGTGTCAGTGATGCTGCCTGTGCCAGTTCTCTGTCTGCGCTGAATTCCGCGGTCATGGAACTGACGGCCGGCAAATGCGACATGTCCATCACCGGCGGGGTGGACTGTCTGAACGATATTTTCATGCACATGTGTTTCGCCCGAACCGGGGTCCTGTCCCATACCAGTGATGCCCGGCCTTTCTCAAAAGATGCAGACGGCACAGTACTGGGAGAAGGCATCGGCATGCTGGTGCTCAAGCGGCTGGCAGACGCCCGGAAAAACAATGACCGGATTTATGCGGTGATCAAGGGTGTGGGCACATCCAGTGACGGCAGGACATCGGCCATTTACGCACCTGATTCACAGGGCCAGCTCAAGGCGCTCAATGACGCATATCACCAGTCCGGCATCGATCCGGCCAGTGTCGGGCTGGTGGAGGCCCATGGCACCGGCACCCGGGTGGGGGACAAGGTGGAATTCACCGCGTTAAAAACCTGCTTCAGCGCCCCTTTGCAGCCCCATGAGATCGCCATCGGTTCGGTGAAATCCATGATCGGTCATACCAAGGCGGCGGCCGGCGCCGCCGGTATCATCAAGGCGGCCCTGGCCCTTCACCACAAAGTGATCCCTCCTACCCTCAAGGCGGATGTACCGGACCCGGATCTGGACATCAACCAGACCGCGTTTTATCTGAACCAGAAATCCCGGCCCTGGGTTTCCCCGGCCTTAAACAGTGTTCCCCGCCGGGCCGGTGTGTCAGCATTTGGTTTCGGTGGCAGTAATTTTCATGTCATTATGGAAGAACATGCACCTGAAAAAAATCATGTCTCCTGGGACGGATCGGTTCAGATCGCCGCATTTTCAGCCCAGGACACTGGAACACTGCTGCAACACCTAACCGCCTTTAAAAACCGTCTGATTCCGGATTTTCATGCAGATGAGGAAGAAACGCAGCATCTGATTGCGCTGGCATGCGCCGAATCACGAACCTCCTTTAAACCGGCAGATACCCTCCGGCTGCTCATGGTGCTGAACAAATCGGATGATCCGGTTGCAATGACTGCTGCTGCCTGTGACATGGTCCAGAAAAACCAGCCCGCTTCCGGCCCTGTTTTTTATGACTCCGGCCCGATGAACGGCAGGCTGGGATTTCTGTTTCCCGGACAGGGCAGCCAGTATCCGGACATGGGAAAAGACTTGTTTACCGTTTTTCCCGAGGCCATGGCCGTCCTGGATCAGGCACAGAAGATCTTTAAAACCCATCCCCCTGAAAAAACAGATCCGGAAACATCTGCTGATCTGTCAAGGCTCATGTTTGCACCGCCGCCGCATCGCCAGGAAAAATCGGTATCCGAAGCCCGGCTGCGGCATACCCGGGCTTCCCAGATGGCCATCGGCACGCTGTCTCTGGCCATGATCCATGTGCTGAAACGGTTCAATGTGACCCCCCACATGACCTGTGGTCACAGTTTCGGGGAACTCCCCGCCCTGTATGCGGCCGGATGGGTGGATGACACCACACTCTTGAACCTGGCTGCCGTCCGGGGAAAACTGATGGCTGACGCCGGGAACAACGGGTCTGACTGCGGCAGTATGCTTGCGGTGCAGGCCCCTCTGACAGATATTGAAACCTGGATTCAGGACCGGTTTCCCGGTCTGGTGCTGGCCAACCGGAACAGTCCGGATCAGGGTGTCTTGTCCGGACCGACTCCGGAAATCGATCAGGCCGTGACATGGTGTCGGAAAAACAAGGTTCGATCCATCAAGCTGCCTGTGGCTGCAGCGTTTCACAGCCCTTTGGTGGCGGATGCGGCCGCCCCGTTTCACCGGTTTGTGGCAGATCAGCTGTTCACTCCCACAGACATTCCAGTGCTGTCCAACACCACGGGAACCCTGTATGACACCCATCCGGATGTGGCAAAATCCCTGCTGGGCAACCAGCTCAAGCATCCGGTGCGTTTCACTCAGAACATTGAAACCATGCACAACAACGGGGTGAATTTTTTCCTGGAGCTGGGTCCTAAAAGCGTTTTAACGGGCCTGACGCGAAAAATCCTGGGTTCCGCTCCATTCAGTGCTGTCAGCCTGGATGCCTCCAGCGGAAAAAAATCCGGGCTTCTGGATCTGGCCTATACCCTGTGCCACCTGGCGGTCAAAGGATTTGACGTGGATCTGACCCAGTGGGAGGATCCTGTGACACCGCCGGTGTCCAAACGGATGCGTGTGATGCTCTCCGGCGCCAACCCCAAACCGGAAATCCGGAAAACACCCCCGCAAACCAGGAATCGTTCCGACGTTGCCCGGACCGGATGTGAGGGCTCCAGACCCGGTGTAAGATCTTCATCCAATTCCTGTTCAGCAGAAAATGTAAAACCCCATCTGCCGGAAACCCGCCCGGCGTATTCACAAGGATCTGATATGCACCCATTGTCATCATCACCGGCAGCGCCTTCATTCCAACGCAACACAGAAACAGAGACCGCCATGCACCTGGTTCAAAAGGGACTGGAAGCCATGCAGGCATTGCAGGCCCAGACCGCCCGGGCCCATGAAAAATTTCTTGACACCCAGGCCCAGGCTTCCCGGACACTGGCTGCCATGATGACACAAACCCGGCAATTTGTTGACAACACCCCCCCCTTGCCGGTTTCAGAAACGCTGCCAGTCACGGATACCCTGCCGGCCAGAGATCCGGTGCCGGCTTCAGATCCATTGCCCGCCAGAGAGCCGTTGGCAGTTACTGATACTTTGCGGGCTTCAGACCCGTTACCGGCCAAAGAACCTCTACCAACAGTCAAATCAGAACCTGGACCCCCTGCCCGTAAGGCAACAGATGTGCAGGCCATTTTATTCGAGATTGTCAGCCGCCTGACCGGATTTCCCGAAGAGATGCTCGAACCGGAGATGGATATTGAATCAGACCTGGGGGTGGATTCCATCAAAAAAGTGGAAATCATTTCCGAACTGGAAAAACAGCTGCCTGAGACCCAGGGACTGACAGCGGAAAATATCGGCACCGCACGGACCCTGACCGATATCTGCCAAACCCTTGCCAGGGGTTCTGCGGAAAGGGTCCGGCCGCAATCCGCCGGGTCTGCCTTGCATCCCGGTTCAAATGGATCCACACCGGAAATCTCTGCCGCTGAATCATCTGACCCAGCGCCTGGGGCGTCTTCCCACGTAATGGAAGTGCTGGTGAAAACCATCAGTGAACTGACCGGCTTTCCCGAGGAGATGCTGGAACCCGGCATGGACCTGGAGTCTGACTTGGGGGTGGATTCCATCAAGCGGGTGGAAATTCTGTCCCGTCTGGAACAGGCCTTGGGAGACAAAGTATCTGGCCTGTCCGGGGATGACATGGCCCGATTGAAAACCATCAGGGACATGGTTCAATTTCTCGGACAGACAGACGTTTCGCCCAAGGCGGACCAAAAAAAAAACACGTCACACCGGGATGATGATCCCAAACCCGTTGAAAAGCCGGATCTGATCCGCCAGACCCTTTATCTGGAAAAAATGCCTATTCAGCAGGTCCGGTTTTTCAACGGCTCCCGTATTCAGCTACCCGATACCGGAAAAATTTATATCACACAGGATCAGGCACAGGTTGCCCAATCCCTGGAACGGGCTTTCCAGGAACACGGATACAGCCCGGTTCTTCTGGATCTGGCATTTGACGCCCTTCCAGATCTGCCGGATATGGCCGGCCTGGTGATTATCCAGAATCAGCTGTCTCCTCCTGACACAGAGCATGCCATTGCGTTTTTGAAAAAAGCCTTTGCCCTGGTTCATCAAAATGGAAAACACCTCCAGGCAGCCGGCGCACACACAGGTGCTTTTCTCACCACCATCACCTTTTCCGGCGGTGGGTTTGGGGTTCCCCCCTCCAGGTTTGACACCCTTCCGGAATATGGCGGGCTGGCCGGCCTGGCCAAAACAGCGGCCCTGGAATGGCCGGACGTGTTGTGCCATGCCCTGGATCTTCCGGGTGATGTGGACGTCTGCCATAGTTATTCCGAGGCTGCCACCTCTTTGATGATGACCAGGGGTCCCGTGGAAATGGGATTGAAAAAAGATCATTGCCAGGTCCCCACGTTGGCGGCGACACCGGTTAAACCCGGCCGCCTGGCACTGGCCCCTCAAGATGTGGTCGTGATCACCGGCGGTGCCAGGGGAGTGACAGCTGCCTGTGCCATCGAACTGGCAAAAAACCGTCGTCTGCGGATTGTTCTGCTGGGAAGATCACCCGCCCCGTTTGATGAGCCGGACTGGGCAACCCCCCTGTCAGAACCTGGTGAATTGAAAAAAGCGCTTCTCACCCATGAATTTGCCGGAAAAAAACCAACCCCGGCGGACATTGAAAAAAAATATCAGGCCCTTTGTGCCAACCGGCAGATTCAGCAGACCCTGGCACAGATCAATTCACAGGGATCCAGCGGTGTCTACCTGTCCATAGACATCCGTGACCCTGAAGCGGTCCAGAGCGCTCTGAATGATATTCGCTTGCAGTTCAACGCCCCTGTCACCTGCATCATCCACGGTGCAGGGGTCCTGCAGGACAAAAGTATTGTGGACAAAAATCCCGGCCAGTTCAACCGGGTATTTGACACCAAGGTGGATGGGTTGAATGCATTGCTTGAAGCCACGAAAGCCGATCCATTGAAATACGTAATCGTGTTTTCATCGTTTGCGGCCCGTTCCGGAAATCAAGGACAGTGTGACTATGCCATGGCCAATGAGGTGCTCAACAAACGCATGACACAGATCGCTGAGAAAAGACCGGAATGCAAATGTCTGGCCATCAACTGGGGCCCCTGGGACGGGGGCATGGTTCATGATGGACTCAAACAGCTGTTCACAGACAAAGGGGTGGGCCTGATTCCATTATCTGTCGGAGCCCGGCAGTTGATCCAGGAGATGGCGAATCCGGACCGGGAACATAAAGAAGTTGTCATCACTGCCCTGTCCCGGGACCAGAAAAGGAAAAAACCGCCCAGACTGTCACAGGTTTCCAGGGTGGAGATCAGCCGGGAAACCGTCCCGGTCCTCACGGCCCATCAGATCAACCATGAACCGGTGATGCCGTTTGCCCTGATGGCTGAAATCATGGCCCAGACAGTGGAAAAAAATCACCCGGGCCTGGTGTTTGCCGGGCTGGATGACTTCAGGCTGCTGAAAGGGGTTCAGCCCAGAGATGCAGCGGTCTTTCTGGAAATAAATCTGGGCCGGTGTAACCGCACTGACAACCAATACAGGGTTCAGATCTCATTGACATCCACTCCGGAAACCGGACCGGCCTGTATCCATGCCACAGCCACGGCAGTACTGAAAGACTGTCTGGCGGATCCGCCGGTGCTGTCCGGATGGAACCGCATGGATCTGAGGCCCGGTAAACTGAATGTCCAGGCAGCCTATGAAAAGGTGTTGTTCCATGGCAGAGATCTTCAGGCCATCATCGCCATCACCGGGATTTCCGACAAAGGCATCCAGGTGACCGCCGCCCCGGCGCCTTCTCCAGACCACTGGCTCAAGACGCCGCTTCAGCCGCATTGGACCACAGATCCTCTGCTGATGGATGCCGCATTCCAGGCCGCCATTCTCTGGACCTGGGAAACCCGGCAGCAGGTCTGTCTGCCCAGCTTTGTGGGGGGATTCCGGATCTATTCATCGTTTCGCCGGCCTCTGGATGAGAATGACGGGGTCCAGATTCTGTTTACCGTCAATGAAAACACCGATCATCGGATCAAGGGGTATTTCACTTTTTCCGATAAACAGGGCCACGTGCTGGCCAGCATCATGGGATTTGAAGCGGTGGTGGACGACACGCTTCACACCCGATTCAAGCCGCAGCCCTTGTTTGACAGACAATCCATCCTGGCCTTTGCCCAGGGCAATCCGTCGGATGCGTTTGGTCCTGAATACAGGCCGTTTGACCAGGAACGCCGGATCGCCCGTCTGCCTAAACCCCCTTATTTTTTCATGGACCGGGTGACAAGGGCAGACCATGTCCCCTGGAAGATGCAGCCGGGCGGGTGGATTGAAACCCAATATGATGTTCCTTCAGATGCCTGGTATTTCAAAGCCAACCACACCCGTACCATGCCATTCTGCATTCTGCTGGAAATCGCTTTGCAGCCCTGCGGATGGCTGGCCGCCTATGCCGGATCCGCACTGCACAGTGATGCCAGACTGCACTTTCGAAATCTGGGTGGTTCAGCCCGGTGGCTGGGCAGCGTGTTTCAGGATGCCGGGACACTGACGGTCCGGGTGAGAATGACCGATGTATCCCGGGCCGGAGGTATGATTCTTCAAACCTTTGACATGCAGGTGCACACCCATGGACAGGCGATCTATGAAGGAAACACCCATTTCGGTTTTTTCACCGGCCCGGCCCTGGCCGGTCAGAAAGGCATTCGTAACTGTACGCTGGCTTCAGACACACCCCCTTTGGACCGGGGGCCTGAACACGTGTTTGCAGCGCATCCCCCCCTGACACCGGATGACACTTCCGACGGCCCGGACACCGGCATGCCGGCCGATGCCATGCGCATGATCGATACCATCGATATTCTGGATCCAGCGGGCGGGAAATTCAACAAAGGCTATATGCGTGCTGAAAAAAAAGTGGACCCCGACGCGTGGTTCTTTGATGCCCATTTTTATCAGGATCCGGTCTGTCCGGGATCTCTGGGTGTTGAATCGTTTCTTCAGACCCTTCGGTATTATTTACTCACAACCTTTTCCATTGACCCGGCCACCCATACGCCGATGCTCATTGACGGGCAAACGCATGAATGGGTTTACAGAGGACAGATCATTCCCGCCAACCAGACGATCGTTGTTCACACCCATATCCGTGAAATGGTGCAAACCGATGACACATATGCGGTGGTGGCGGACGGCGCCCTTTGCGTGGATGGGCGGCCGATTTATGAAATGAAAAATTTCGGGCTGGCCTTTGTTCCCTCAAAAATGGAAAAAAACAGGGATTACCTCACCCGTATTTTTGAGCCGGCATAGATATCTTCATTCGGTGCCAGGCCATTCAACTGACGCAGCCGCTCCACCGTGATGTCATACTTCTGGGAAATGCGCCACAGGGTCTCTCCTTTTCCAACCGTATGAAACAGACGGTCGGTGCCCGTGGTCCCTGCGGGCGGTGTGCTTTTTTCAGCCGCCTTTTTTTCCTGAATTTCAGAATTTGCCGTTACGGTCGGGGGTGTTAATTTTTCTTCCAGTCTGGCCATCTGCCGTTTCAATGAATCCACCTGAACCCGAATACCGGATTCCAGGGTGGCCACCTGTCTGCGAATTTGAGAGAGATCGGTTTCCCCGTTTGAACGGGGCATGTCATTTAGTTTTGATTCCAGGGCGGCCAGCGATTGTTCCAGGCTTGTGATACGGATTTCCAGGCCCTGAAACCGGCTGTTTTCAGAATCAGGCGGCACGGCTTCCGTCCGGGACCCGGAGGACCGGAAAAAGATAAAAAACACCAGCAGTGTCACAATCAGTGCACCGGCAATGATCAGGGTGGTATCATTCTTTTTGAACAAGGATGATTTGACTCCCCAGGGTCCGGTAGTGTTCCCGGTCTTTTTTTTCCGGTTGGTATTGGTCTGGGTGGTGGGAATTTTAGAGGCCGGTTTTTCCTTTTGTTTCATTTTCTGCTCCTCACCTGTGATAAAAGGTTGTCCAGTGTTGTCAGGGAGTGTGTCGTCCGCCATAATGTCACCCAGTCTTCCACAAGGACGGCCAGACGGGCCTGCCTGTTGCTGCTTTCCTGATCCGCCGCAAGGGGTTCCAGCCGGCGGCATGCTGCCAGCACATCTGTATCGTTTCCCTGACATTTCCGGTTGAGCAGGGTATAGATATCCAGTGCCTGCCTGAAGTATCCCTGGGTCTCATAAGCTTTTGCCAGTTCCCGGGTATGATATGCCTGGTCCATAAAAGGTCCCCATGTTTAATCTTTCTGTTTGAAAATCAACTCTTCCGGCTCTGCCATCCCCTGTTCATGTTTTGCCAGATGCCTGATGTATTCAATATCCTCTTTCAAACGCATAATCTGATTTTCAATGTGCCGGTTTTCCTGGGTCACAATATCGATCTGGGACAGCACAGATGCTTTCTGCCGGTTGAGTTGACGATAATCTCTGATGCCCGGAGGAGAGAAAATAATGTAGATCAAAAACATCCCCATTAGAAAAAGCGTCAGATAAAATCCCGATTTTTCAATGCGGTCCATGAGAAATTCCTTTTTCTTCTGTTACACACCGTTTCCTCAACAACTGTCCGGCCATGGTCACCTCAGGCAGACGAAGCATCCTGGCCCCGATCAACACAATGCCCATGCCCAGCAACACACAGGCCATCACCTGGGCTCCCAGCAACAGCTTGCTCTCACCATCAAAAAGAAAAAACTGTTTCGCCCCCTGGATGAAGAAACTCATTATAGCAGATAAGAAAAGGGCCCTGCAACCCGAAACCAGGATGCCGGTGGTTGAGAGGTTGATGCCGGCCGGGGAATGGCCCATCAAAAAAAAGAACCCGGCCATCGATGACACCGTCACAGCCAGGGCCAGTCCCTGTCCACCCATGAAAGACATCAGTACCGGCGCGCAGACCAGGTTCAACCCCATGGCTATAAGTCCGGCATGAAACGGATACCAGGTGCTGTCCAGGGCATAATGCAGGGTGACCAGCAGGCGGGTGCCGATAAATGCTCCCATTCCCGGTGCCAGATAAAGCAGATACTCTGCAGTCCGGATGACGGCCGGGGTGTCAAATTCACCCTGGCCGAACAGCAGTTTAACAATGGGCTCATTCAAAATCATCAGTCCGGCCATGGCAGGGATGGCCACAAACACCGCCAGCCGGATACCGCTGTCAAACACATCACGGATGTGCGTGATTTCTCCGGCTGCAGCCTTTCTGGAAAAAAACGGCAGCAGCACCGTAGAGACCGATACGGCGATCAGGGCCACTGGAAACTGTATCAGCCGGTCGGCATAATACAGGCAGGAAACACTGCCGTCTACGAGAAAAGAGGCCATAAAAGAAATGACCAGCATGTTCACCTGATAGGGCGAGGCCCCCACCATGCAGGGAATCATTTTTTTGAGGCTGTCTGTCACTTTGGGATGAAACCAGACAAACCGGGCCGGTTTGACCATACCGTTCCGGACCATAAACGGTATCTGAAATGCCAGCTGCACCCCGCCGCCCACAATCACTCCCATGGCAATCCCAATCACCGGTTCACTCATAAATCCCGTTGCCATAAGGGCGCACAGAATAACCACCAGATTGAAAACCATCGGCGTGGACCCGGGTACCCAGAAATTGCCCAAGGTATTTAAAACCCCCATACACACGGAAATCATCAGGATCACCCAGAGATAAGGCATCATGATCTTGAAAAGCGTCAGTGTCAGCGAGAGCTGATCCCCGCCAGGTGAAAATCCGGGTGCCATGACAGGCAGAACCCAGGGAGCCAGGAACCATCCGGCCAGAATCAAAACCGCACTCATGACCGACAGGATCCCCAGCGCGCTGGTAACCATTGACACGGCTTCTTCCTGTCGTCCGGTCTGAACATACCTGGAAAACGGCGGTATAAAGGAAATGCTGAAGACACCATCGCTGAACATCTTCCTGAGCAGGTCAAAAGGACGGAATGCGATAAAAAAGGCATCACTCACCGCCGTGGTCCCGAGGATCATGGCGATGCAGGCATCCCGAACCACCCCGAGCATCCGGCTTGAAAGCGTCAAAGCGCTGACTGATGCGGTCTGTTTGATCAGCGCCATGACAATTTTATCCTTGACAAAAAAAGGTATTTTTTGTAGATATGTGGTTTTGAAATATCAAATTTTTTAAAATTCAACCGACGAATACAAGGAGTGAATGTAAATTGGCCAACCACAAATCCGCAAAAAAACGGGCAAAACAGAACCTGGTCAGACGACAGAGAAACCGATCTGTCAAAACCAAACTGAAAACATTGGAAAAAAAGTTGCGTGCGGCCAAGGAATCGGGAGATGATTCGATCATGGAATTGATGCGGCAAAATCAGTCCGCACTTCAAAAGGCCTCTCAAAAAGGCATTATTCATAAAAATACTGCTTCCAGAAAAATTTCCAGACTGTCCAGACTTGTGCACGCCTGAATAAACAAAGACAGGATTTACCCGGGTAGATCCTGTCTTGTCTTTCAATCACCGACCCGCCACTGTTTAAAAGTCAGCCGTCATCTGGCTGACGATCCGTTCCGCCATCCGGCGGGCAATGACTTCCAAAGCCTTCCGGATATTGGCCGTGTCATCGATTCGGTCCGAACCCACGGTATACGGCTCCATCACGGAAAAATTATTCACCGACCAGATCACTTTTTTGTCCGCTGAGAGCAACTGCACATCCACCACCGCAGTGACCCGGCGTTCCGTCACATTTTCCGTGGAAGACCGGGACAGGATCGCAAAGGTGATGGACGTAATGGTTCCCTTGATCACATAGGCGGCGTCATTCGGGTCCATGACCTGTGTGTGCGTCCGGTCCTGAATTTCCCGGATCAGTTCATTGGTAAAATCGATGCCGGCATGGGTCTGGGCGGTTCGATTGGTAAACACCGTCACCCCCACCCGGGAGACCCCCGGATGGACCAGTCCCCCGCCTTCCAGGCGATAGCCGCAGGCAGACGAAAACAACAGCAGTAACCCTGTCACGAGTAACCCTGTCACGAACTGAATCAGTGGCTGCTTAAAATGGATCATGTCACACCACAATGTTTACAAGAATCTGTTTTTTATTGACCAGAATGATCTTTTTTAACGGCTGATCCTGAATATGTCTGGCGATTTTTCCATCTGCCAGCGCCATCTCCTTGATGACCGCCTCGCTTGTGCCGGCAGCCACGCTGAATCTGGACCTCAGTTTACCATTTACCTGAACCACCACCAGGGTCTCGTCGGTTTCCAGGCTGTCTTTGCGGTATACAGGCCAGGAGTGTTCCAGCACACTGCCCTGCCCCCCCATCTTTTCATACAGCTCTTCACAAAAATGGGGGATGATGGGGCTCAGAAGCAGCACCATGCTTTCCATGGCAGCCAGCACCACGGCCGCGGTCTCAGAATCGGCCGCATCCAGATCAATGCTGTACACGGCGTTCACCAGTTCCATTACCGCAGCAATGGCAGTGTTGAAATGAAAGCTTTCATCGATATCCGCCGTCACCTTCTGAATCGTCTGGTGGGTTTTAATGTACAGTGCCCTGGCATCCGGATTTTTCAAATCACCGGCCGGACCGCTGAACCGTTCTATCTGCCGGATGTTGATCTTTTCCATGCAGTCAATGGCCAGGCGCCAGACCCGGTTGATGAACCGGTTGCTGCCTTCCACCCCGTCCTCACTCCATTCCAGGTCCCGTTCCGGCGGGGCCGCAAACAGGCAGAACAGACGGGTGACATCTGCCCCGTACTTTGCCAGCAGGTCGTTGGGATCCACCACATTTTTCTTGGATTTGGACATCTTGATGACCCGGCCCACCTCCACATCCCTGCCGCAGAGATGACAGACAAAGGTGTCCTCCCCTTTTTTTTCCGCCTGTTCAGGAAACAGGTATCCATGCTCAGGACACGTCATGGTTTCCTTGCACACCATCCCCTGGGTGAGCAGCCGGGTGAAAGGTTCCTTGAAATCGATCATGTCAAAATGATGCAGCACCCGCATAAAGTATCTGGAATACAGCAGATGCAGCACCGCATGCTCGACCCCCCCGATGTACTGATCCACCGGGGCCCAGTATTTGACAGCCTCAGGGTCGAACATGCCGTGTTCGTAACGGGGGGAACAATACCGCAGGTAATACCAGGAAGATTCTACAAACGTATCCATGGTATCGGTGTCCCGTCTGGCATCCTGCCGGCCGCATGCCGGACAGGGGGTCTGTTTGAAATCATCCAGATACGGCAGAGGGGATCCGCCTTTTTCCATCAGATTGGCATCCTCAGGCAGGGTGATGGGCAGATCGGATTCCGGCACCGGCACCACCCCGCAGTCCTTGCAGTGGATCACCGGGATGGGGGCTCCCCAGTAACGCTGTCTGGAGATTCCCCAGTCCCGCAGCCGGAAGGAGACCGCTTTTTTACCCCGGCCCTGCGCTGCCAGCCAGTCCGTGATTGCTTCCATGGCAGCGTCATTGTCCATGTCGTTGAACTGACCTGAATTGACCATGATACCCGGGCCGGTGTAGGCTTGTTCCATGGTGTCCGGGTCAAGGCGTTCGCCTTCAGGCTGGACCACCACCCGGATCTCGAGTCCGTATTTTCTGGCAAAGTCAAAATCCCGCTGGTCTCCACAGGGCACGGACATGATCGCGCCGGTGCCATATCCCATGAGCACGAAATTGGCCGTATAGATGGGGATTTCTTCGCCTGTGGCCGGATTGATGCAGTAGCGCCCGGTGAACACCCCTTCTTTTTCGTATTTTTCCAGTCCTTCCAGGGACCGTTCCTGGGTGGCCACCTTTTGCAAAAAATCTGCCACAGCCAGGGCCTGGCCGGTTCCACGGCACAGGGTTTCCACCAGGGGGTGTTCCGGTGCCAGACACATGAACGTGGCCCCGAAAACCGTGTCCGGCCTTGTGGTGAACACCTCGATTTCCTCATCCATGCCGGCCACCTGAAATTTGAGTTCAGATCCAACGCTTTTGCCGATCCAGTTTTTCTGCATCACCGTGACCTTTTCCGGCCATCCCGGCAACTGATCGCAATGCACGAGAAGATCCTCGGCATAATCGGTAATCCGGAAAAACCACTGCCACAGTTTCTTTTGGTGGACCGGCTGAGAACACCGCCAGCACCTGTCCTGCTCTACCTGTTCGTTGGCCAGCACGGTCTGGCATTTTTCACACCAGTTGACAAAAGATTCCTTGCGGTAGGCCATGCCGTTTTTCAGCATCTTCAGAAACAGCCACTGCTCCCATTTATAATATTCAGGCCGGCAGGTGGCGATCTCACGGTCCCAGTCATAGGAAAACCCCATTTTTTTCAACTGGGCACGCATGGTGCGGATGTTGTCATGGGTCCAGGCCGCCGGGTGGGTGTTGTTGTCGATGGCCGCGTTTTCCGCAGGCATGCCGAATGCGTCCCATCCCATGGGATGAAGTACGTTATATCCCTGCATCCGCTTGTACCGCACCACCACGTCGCCTATGGTATAGTTGCGCACATGACCGATATGAATTTTTCCCGACGGATAAGGGAACATCTCCAGCAGGTAATATTTTTCCTTAGACGGATCTTCGGTTACCTTGAAAAGCCCTTGATCCTTCCAGTATGTCTGCCATTTCGGCTCCACATCGGCCGGGTTGTACCGTTCCTCCATGGTTGTCGTATCCTTTCAAATGCATCCTGAACATCTGTTTCATTCATCAAAACCCAATAGATGCCACAACCTTATATAAATAGCAAGAGATAGAGAAAACAGAAATGATTTTCATGAATTTGTTCCTTTTCCCGACGCATTCCGCTTTTGCTTTTCCGGGAAATGCGGTCGGCGCGACCCTTTTTCAGCTTGACCCGGGAGACCTGGAATGATATATAAAGTAGTTTTAATAACACCTGAATGGCAGGTGTTGATGTATTTAATTTAATCCTTGCTCCGGGTGGACCCGGGGCTTTATATCCGCAAGGAGATGAAATGAGGAAGTACGAAAGCGTCATTATTTCTGACCCTGATCTTCAAGATCAATCACGCGCCGAGCTGCTTGATAAAGTCAGAAATATCATTGCCAGAGAAAACGGTATTCTTTTGTATGTTGATGACTGGGGCAGCAGAAAACTGGCCTATGAAATCAATAAAAAACAGCGGGGTCACTATTTCTGCCTGACCTATGGCGGCACCGGGGATCTGGTCAAGGAACTTGAGAGAAACCTGGGACTCAGTGATGATGTCATGAAATACATGACCATCCTTCTTTCCACGGATGAGACTGCGGAATCTCTGGCCCAAGAGGCCCAGGATGTTGAAGCGGCAAGGGCTGAATCATCTGCAGCCCGGGATGCTGACGAAACGACGGATTCCGAAACAGACCACGAAACCGAAGCGTCGGATGCGGATTCAGAAGAATCCGATGAAACCGTCACAGACGATCAGAACTGAATTTAGGATTGGAGGATACTGATTATGTATAGAGACCAGGCCCAAAGAGGTGGCGCCAAAAACAGATTCTACCAGCGGCGTAAAATATGCCGGTTCTGCGTGGACAACGACATGGTGATCGATTACAAAAACACCAAAACATTAAAGCAGTTCATTACCGAACGGGGGAAAATCATTCCCAGACGGATCACGGGCACCTGTGCCAAGCACCAGCGCAAATTGTCACTGGCCATCAAACAGGCCCGCCAGATCGCACTGCTCCCGTTTGTGGGCAGACCCCCGCAATAGGTCAGACAGCCGGAGTTATTCCAAGGTGCCCCCCATCATTCCGCATCCATCAGCCATCAAGGACATCGTTCTGGGAACCTGTCTGTGTATCCTGACCTTTGCCATCAGTTACACGCTGCCTTTGCTGGGGATGTTTGCGATGTTGCTGCTGCCGTTGCCGGTGCTGTATTTTCGTCTGAAACTGGGCAGAAACAGCGGCGGCATCATTGCTCTGGCCAGTTTACTGGTCTTCCTGGTGATGAGCCGTGGCATGGCTTTTGACACCCTGTATTTCGGGGCGTTTCTCATGACCGGTTTGTTTCTGGGCGAATGCATCGAGCAGCAATGCAGCATCGAAAAAACGATGGTATTGACCGTCTTCGGTGTTCTTGCCTTGTCACTGACTGTATTCGGCGTGTATGCCGTTTTTCAGACCCAGAGCATCGGGGAGATGGTTCGCGATTATATCGCGCAGTACCTGATTCTGACCTCGGAGCTCTACAGGGACATGGGGATTGAACAATCACAGATAGATGCCCTGAATGAGGCTTTTGTGGTTGTCATGCCCGGATTGTTCATTGTTTCATACATGACCACGGTCTGGCTGAATATGCTGCTCATCAAAAGACTGCTGGCCCGGATCGGGATACAGCTGAAAAACCTGGCGGCCCTGAACCGTTTCAGGGCACCGGACCGACTTGTCTGGGCAGTGATTGGTTTTGGGGTGCTTCTGGCCCTGCCGGTGGGATCTGTCAAATATGTGGGCATCAATTGTCTGATCATTTTAATGCTGATTTATTTTTTTCAAGGAATTGCTGTTATATCATTTTATTTCCAGAAAAAAGAATCTCCGACCTTTTTGAAAGTTGTCTGCTATGGTCTGATCGCTGTGCAGATCTACTTTCTAATTCTGGTTATCGGTCTGGGATTCTTTGACAGCTGGATCAATTTCAGAAAACTGGAAACACAGAAAAAATGATAAAAAAACCCATCAGCCCCTGCAAAACGGGCTGATCCTTTTGGAGGTTTTACATGAAAGTCATATTAAAAGAAACCATTGATACTCTGGGAATTGCAGGCACGGAGTGCGAAGTTGCACCGGGATACGGCCGCAATTACCTGCTTCCCCAGGGAAAGGCGATGCTGGCAACGCCGCAGAACCGTCGGGTCATGGAACAGGCCCGTGCCAAACTGGAACTGCAGATCGCCAAAGAGAAAAAACTGGCCCAGGAAATGGCGGAAAAGGTCAAAGGCGTGGTTTGCAAACTTAAAGCCAAGGTTCGTGAAGAGATTCATCTTTATGGTTCCATCACCACTCTTGACATCAAGGAATCGCTGAACAGCCAGGACATCGTGGTGGAACGCCGTGCCATTCTCCTGGCCGAACCCATCAAGGAAACCGGTGAGTACAAAGTGCCCATCCGGCTCTACAAGGATGTGGAACCTGAAATCACCGTGATTGTCGAAGCAGAAGAAAAACAAGAGAACTAAACCTTTTACCGGTGCGACCGGATGGGATGACCCATCGGGCCGCACCGGTATGCAACCAGCTGGAACCCCTGTGCCCCCGAAACAATCCAGAAAATCAGACCCGCTACTGGACCGGACCCCGCCCCATGACCTGGATGCGGAAGCATCGCTGTTAAGTGCCATTTTCATCAACAATGATGTGCTCTTTGATATCATCGATATCCTGAAACCGGATGATTTTTACAAGGGGGCGCATAAAAAAATTTTCCGGGTCATTCTGGATCTGGCATCCCTGGAAGAACCGGCAGACCTGGTGACGGTTGCCCATGCCCTGAAACAGAAAGATGAACTGGAAAGCATCGGCGGCGCCGCCTACCTGGCGTCCATATCCGACGCTGCACCCGTGGCGGTCAATGCGGTGCATTATGCCCGGATCATTCAGGGCAAGGCATCGTTGCGCATGATGATCGATACCGCATCAAAAATCATTCAGCGGTGCCTGGAAGACAAAGGGGATGTGACTGATACCATTGATTTTGCCGAGTCCAGCATATTCCAGATTTCTGAAAAAAAATCCGGGGGTGCATTCAGACCACTGGGAGAACTGATCAATTTAAACATCGATCATCTGGAAGACCAGCAGGGCAAGGATGGGGGACTTTCCGGGCTTTCCACCGGATATATGCGGCTGAACAAAATCACCTCCGGGCTTCAGAAATCAGATCTCATCATTCTGGCGGCCCGTCCCAGTATGGGAAAAACCGCGTTTGCCCTGAACATTGCGCGAAACGTCGCCATGGAAGAACAGAAACCCGTAGCACTCTTTTCCCTTGAAATGTCCAATGAACAGCTTTCCATGCGACTTTTGACCTCTGAAGCCCGCATTGATTCCAACCGGCTGCGCACCGGATTCATCAGTCAGGAAGACTGGCAGAATGTCACGGATGCCGCCAGCATTCTCAACGAAATACCGATTTTCATCGATGACACCCCCAATATCTCAGTCATGGATGTTCGGGCCAAAGCCAGAAAACTCTTTCAAAAACACGGAGATCTCGGGCTGGTCATCATTGACTATCTTCAATTGATGAAAGCCCCGATCCATTCCGAGCGCCGGGATCTGGAAATTGCTGAAATTTCGAGGGGTCTCAAATCCCTGGCCAAAGAATTGAACATTCCGGTCATGGCTTTGTCCCAGCTCAACCGGATGCTGGAACAGCGCAGTGACAAACGGCCAATGATGTCCGATCTCAGGGAATCCGGAGCACTGGAACAGGACGCGGACATCGTCGCATTCATCTATCGGGATGAAGTCTACAACAAGGAACCGGACAATCCCAAAAAGGGAACGGCTGAAATCATTGTGGCCAAAAACCGGAACGGTGCCATCGGGACCGCGCTGATGCATTTTCATGAACAATACACCCGGTTTGAAGAACTGGCCCCGGACAGTTTTCAGGAATTTCAATGAACAAACATGTCTACGGCAACCTGACGGGCCTTCGCAACACCCAGCTCAAGCGCATTGAAAACCTGTACTCCCTGAAATCACCGCCCGAATGTATCATCACCCCGGACATCGCCGTGGAACTGGTACAGATCAGCCATGAGATCCGTCGCCAGGTCGGGGTGCTGGTGGACCGGAACGGAAAAATCGTTTGTGTCATTGCCGGCGAACCCCACCGCATCGTCATTCCGGTCACCCCGGATCATATGGCCATTCCCGGCCGGCTCAAGGGCCTGCGGTGCGTTCATACCCATTTAAAGGATGAGCCCCTGACCCGGGATGACCTGACCGATCTCGCCCTGCTCCGTCTGGATTATATCACTGCCGTGTGTCTGACACCCGACGGCCGGCCCGGCCCGGTGTATTCCGGTCACGTGCTTCCGGATGAAACCCGGGAACCCTACCAGGTGCTGCCACCAGCCACCCTTTATGATCTGGACAATGACTGCCTGTCTCAAATCCTGGCCCTAGAAGCGGAACTTTCCAGAAAAAACGCGCTGCACAAACCGGCTTCCGGCCTGGAAAATGCATTTCTCATCAATGCCGTTACCCAGGATGACGATGCGGCACACGCATCCATGGAAGAACTCAAGGAGCTGTGCAAAACCAGCCGGATCACGGTTACCGGTGAAGCCATTCAGCGCAGAAAAAACATTGATCCCAAATTTGTGGTGGGAAAAGGCAAACTGTCCTCCCTGGTGATCCGGGCCATTCAGAATCATGCCACCATGCTCGTATTTGACAGAGAGCTTTCTCCGTCTCAGATCCGTTCCATTACCGATTTTGTTGAAATGAAAGTTATTGACCGGACCC
>JAVVEQ010000022.1:0-53758 GCA_032250905.1 Desulfotignum sp.
ATCTCGAAATCCGTGTCGAGATTCTCCAGCGCTTAGTCCTTGATAGAACCATTCGAAGAGTCCTGTTTTTGAGCCGGCGCTCCATCCGAAAAAGTTGGTGCGCAGAACCAGCGCTCCCGGATCTGCTGCCAGGCGGCCGTGAAAAACGCCCTGAAAATCAAAGAAATCAGCCCGGACACGGAAGTGTTTGTCCTGTACCGGGATATGCGCACTTATGGATTTCTGGAAGACTATTACCGCAAGGCAAGGGACCTGGGTGTCAAGTTCATCCGGTTCTCTCTGGAAAACCGCCCCGAAGTCCGGGAAGAAGACGGCGGCCTGGTGGTCCGGACCCATGACTATGTGCTTGACAGTGACATTGATATCGATGCGGACTGCGTGGTGCTGAGCACGGGCTTAATCGCAGACGATGAAAATACCGAAGACCTGGCCCTGATGTTTCACCTGCCCAGAACCGAAGATCACTATTTTCTGGAAGACCATGTGAAACTGCGGCCCGTGGACATGTCCCAGCGGGGATTTTTCCTGGCAGGCACGGCCCATTCGCCCAAGGTGATCAAAGAATGCGTCACCCAGGCCCAGGCTGCGGCCGGCCGGGCCCAGACCCTTCTGTCCAAGAAAGAGATCAATCTGGGTGCCTGCGTGGCTGTGGTGGACGAGAAAAAATGCGCGTCCTGCCTGATCTGTGTGAGGGCCTGTCCATTTGACGTGCCGTTCATCAACGCGGACGGCGTGTCCCAGATCGATGCGGACAAATGCCACGGCTGCGGGGTGTGCGCCGGTGAATGTCCGGCCAAGGCCATTCAGCTGCTGGCCTATGAAGACGACCAGATTATGGCAAAATTAGACGGCTTATTTGAAAGGTAGAAACCGATATGGAACATTTTGAACCGGAAATTGTCGCATTCTGCTGTCATTACTGTGCCTATACGGCGGCGGACATGGCAGGCAGCAAGCGGATCCCCTATCCCACCAACGTGAAGATCATCCGGGTGCCCTGTTCGGGCAAAGTGGATGCCATTCACCTGATGAAAGCCCTGGAAAAAGGGGCAGACGGAGTATATGTGGCAGGGTGTCTGGCAGGCGACTGCCATTTTAAAAACGGGAATCTCAGGGCCGAAGCCCGGGTGAACCGGATCAAAAAAATGCTCTCGGAACTGGGCTGGGAACCTGAACGGGTGGCCATGTACAACATGTCCGCCGGCATGGGAGAAGCCTTTGCCCGGGTGGCCAAAGAGTTTACAGAGATCATTAGAGAACTGGGCCCCAGCACCGGCAGAGCCGGAGCGGCAGACAAGGCAGCCAGTTGATGTGGACATAATTCTTTCGGAGACAAATCAATGATTACAGCGGAACAGAAACCGATACAGGAAATTATCGGATATATTGCCCCCTACCGCAACATCCTTTTGGTGGGCTGCAATGAATGTGTGACAGTATGTGCGGCCGGCGGCAGAAAAGAAGTCGGCCTGCTGGCCTCGGCCCTGCACCTGAATCACCTGAAAAAAGGCAAAAATATCGATATCAAGGAAATCACCCTGGAACGGCAGTGTGATCCCGAATACGTGGAAGAACTCGCCCCCTATATCGACGGCGTGGATGCCGTGGTGTCCATGGCATGCGGCTGCGGTGTCCAGACCATTGCGGGCCGGTACAAGAGAACCCCGGTCTTTCCGGCGGTCAACACCCGGTTCATGGGCGCGTCCATCAGCCAGGGCATCTGGTCGGAGCGGTGCAAGGGTTGCGGCGACTGCGTTCTGGGCATCACCGGCGGCGTGTGTCCGGTGGCAAGATGCTCCAAGCACCTGTTCAACGGCCCCTGCGGCGGCACGTCCAACGGTCAGTGCGAAGTCAGCCCGGACATTGACTGTGCCTGGCGCCTGATCTGGGAACGGCTCAAGGAACTGGGACTGGAGTCCCGGTATGAGGAATTGATGGAAGCAAAGGACTGGAGACCTGGTGGCGCCGGCGGACCTGGGACAATTATCAGGGAGGATTTGGCAAAATGAAGACAGACAGCAGACTGGAAAAGGTATTGGCATCCGGTGAACTCGCAGTGACCTCGGAATGCGGTCCTCCCCGGGGGTGCCGTCCGGAAAAGGTCAAGGAAAAAGCGGCCCTGCTCAAGGATCACGTGGATGGCATCAACGTGACAGACAACCAGACCGCCATGGTCAGAATGTCTTCATGTGCCGCCGGCATCCTGATTAAACAGATGGGGCTGGACCCCATCATTCAGATGGTATCCAGGGACAGAAACCGCCTGGCCATGCAGAGCGAAATCCTCGGTGCGTATTCCTTCGGTATCAACACCATGCTGTGCCTGTCCGGAGACCATGCCAAGTTCGGGGACCACCCCATGGCCCAGGGCGTGTTTGACATCGATTCGGTTCAGATGATCAAGATGGTCCGCCAGATGAGGGATGAAGGACTGTTCCAGGGCGGTGCCAAGATCGACGGGCCCCCGAAAATGTTTATCGGAGCGGCGGCCAACCCGTTTGCCGATCCTTTTGAACTGCGGGTCATGCGCCTGGCCAAAAAAGTCAAGGCAGGTGTTGACTTTATTCAGACGCAGTGTATTTTTAACCTTGATAAATTTGAAGAATGGATGAAAGGGGTTGTCGACCGGGGCCTGGATGAACAGGTTCACATTCTGGCCGGCATTACACCCATGAAATCAGTGGGCATGGCCCGGTACATGAAGAACAAGGTGCCGGGAATGGATATTCCTGACGCGGTGATCAAACGGCTGGAAGGGGTACCCAAAGAACAGCAGTCGGAAGAAGGCATAAAAATGGCTGTGGAAGCCATTGAACGCCTCAAACAGGTCAAAGGGGTACACGGGTTCCACATCATGGCCATTGAATGGGAAGAAAAAGTGCCCCAGATCGTGGAACAGGCAGGTCTGTATCCCAGGCCCAAGGTTTAGATGCAGGTGACTAAAACAGTGATAAGGAGATCATAAAAATGAGCGAACAAAAACTCATTCTGGTTGTGGATGATGACCCGGATCTGGTGGAAGCGGTGTCCATGAAGCTGGAAGCCAAAAATTACCGGGTAGCCAAAGCCTATGACGGCGTGGAAGCCATGGATCGCATCAAGGAAGAAAAACCGGATCTGGTGATACTGGATGTCATGATGCCCCGCAAAAACGGGTGGGATGTCTGCGATGAAATCAAGAGCAATGACACCTTGAAAGATATCGCAGTCGTGCTGTTGACAGCGGTGGCGGATTCAGTGAAAACGACCAGTTACACCCATCATAACGGCAAAACTACCCTGGCGGATGATTATATCCCCAAACCGATCGATCTGGATGAATTGATGGAGATTGTGACAGATCATTGCGGTTGATCGATCTGCCTTGTCTATTCAACCTGCACAAACAGCACTGATTCTGGATGGCGGAAAAGCCGGACGGTTATTCCGCCATCCAGACGGTTTTGCAATTTGCCGGTGAGTGCCTGAACCATGAAACCGATTCCCATCAACGGTATACGGCTGGGGCCGGGAGTGATATGGACCGGCCAGGACTCATCGCGCCCCAGCCCTCTGTTCCCCGTGTGTCAGGCCCTGTCGACCCAGCGGATCAACATGGTCTGCGCCGGGCTCCACCGTTTAGGAAAGCATGAATGGTTTTCCTGTTGCGTGGAGTCCCGGTATCGGGAAGTGGTGGCCCGGCTGGCGGATGAAGACGGCAGCGTGTCCACGCCGGCGGACGTGATACAGGTATCTGTCTACCCCCATCGCTACCGTATCGATGTGCCCGCGGTTCTGATGAAAATGCTTGCAACGGCTGACATTCCGTTTTATCACCTGGTGTCCTCCTCCGCAGTCATCAGTGTGATCATTGACACCCGGTATCAGGATCAGGTGATCGCGTTGCTGGAAGATACGTTTGACCTGCCGGCATCCCACACCCCTTATATACAGGAGATCGATCAGGAAATCTCTGCACTGTTGAAAAAATATCCTGAAACCCGTTCCACCTATGTGGAGGAAAAAATCAGAACCTATGGCATTCAGCTGATCCCGGGGGTGACGCTGCTTCAAATGCAGGAAGATCAAGGCCGGCTGATGCAGATGAGGCACCGCCTGATCTCGGCAGTGGAATCTGATACGCAGTTTCATCTGGTATCCGTGATCCAGACCGCCGGCAGGAAACTGGATGCCGTGTTTGTACTCAAACTGGACGCAGACAGGACCGATGGTGCCGAGTCCGGTGATCTGATCACATTTCACGGACCCCATTTCGGAGACCGTTACCGGATTTTTCAGTCGGCCCTGAACTGCCTGGAGATTGACCATATTCCCCTGAGGGCTGCCGCCTGCGCCGGTGCCAGTATCAGCCTGGTTTTTCCGGCAGGAGAGGGTGCCGTTGCTCAAACCGCTCTGGCAAAAGGATTTGAAGCCCCATGACCCTTGACAATTTACGTCCGGAAGATTTTTTCTGGCGGATGCGTATTTTTGATTCTCTGTCCTATCCGTCAGTGATTATCGATCTGGAAAAGAGCGTGGTAGGTGCCAATAAAAAATTTTATGACACGTACAATCTGACACCGGAAGATATCCTGGGAAAAAAATGCTATCATTCCTTTCTGTATAAAAACACCCCGTGCAAATCCGAAGACTGCCCTGTTTCCCGGGTGATCGGCAACAAAGAAGTCCATACCTACACTTTGAAGCGGCAGTACAAATGGGAAGAGCGGGTGTTTTCTCCTATTTTTGACGATCACCAGGAAGTGGCGTATGTGCTGTCCAGCATCCGGGACATCACCCGGACCAAATCGCTTGAAAATCAGCTCATCGGCGTGAAGGAGTTCATTACCCGGGTTATTTACGCCTCAGCCAGTGCCATTGTGGCGGCAGACCGGTCCGGTCGTATCGAACTGATGAATTCCGTGGCCAAAGAACTGTTCGGAGCATACAACGGCGGGGAAGGTACCATCATCCACACGGAACAGCTGTACCCGCCGGGCCGGGCCAAGGAGATCATGCGCATGCTCAGGGATGAAAAGATCGGAGGCAGGGGCAAACTGATCATTCCCAGGACCACCATCGTCAATGCCAAAGGTGAAGAAGTGGAGGTGGAGATGTCAGCGGCCATTATCTATGATGAGCACGGTAATGAATCCGCCACCATGGCCATATACAACGATCTCAAGGACAAAAATAAGGTGGAGAAGGAACTCAGGCAGACCCAGAAGCAGCTGGCCCAGTCCGAGAAAATGGCTTCTCTGGGACAGCTGGCCGCCGGCGTGGCCCACGAGATCAACAACCCGCTCACCGGTGTGTTGTTTTATGCCAGCCTGCTGCTGGAACGGGACGACCTGGATGAGGATGCCAGAACCGATCTCTCCTATATCCTGGAAGATGCCAACCGGTGCAAGAATATCGTGAAAAGCCTTCTGGTCTATAGCCGGAGCACGGATTCCAACAAACGGATCGTGCAGATCAACGAGATCGTGGAACAGAGCCTCAAGCTGATGAGAGACCAGAAAAAGTTCCGCAACATTCAGATCCGCCGGATTCTGGATGATGAGATGATGCTCATTCATGCGGATGTCAGCAAACTTAATCAGGTGATCATCAATCTGATCATGAATGCGGCGGACGCCATGCAAGGCACCGGAAAAATTACTTTGTACACCTACCGGGACAAACCCAACAAAAAGGTATTTTTAGAGGTGAAAGATACCGGTGAGGGTATTCCCAGGGAAAACCTGTCCAAGATTTTTGATCCGTTTTTCACCACCAAGGAGGTGGGCAAAAGTACGGGTCTTGGGTTGAGCATTGTCTACGGCATTATCGAAGAACACGGGGGACGGATTTCGGTCAAGGAAACCGGTGCCAAAGGCACCACTTTTATTCTGGAATTTCCCATGTACGTACCCAGTGAAGACGGTCCCCATTTATGTGAGCCCCCGGGATCGGCATGACCATGTGTGTGATATGAAACCTATTTGAACAACAGGATGAAGCAATTGATGTCCAATACAGATACAGGTACGGAATCGCCGGATAAAAAACAGACAGCAAATGAGGGAATGAAAAACGTGGCCGAAACGTTTTCTTTTCGGCCGAAGGTTTTGGTGGTGGATGATGAAGACCGGATCCAGAAAGCCTGCCACCGGCTATTGACCCAGGAAGGATGCGAAGTGGCCCTGGCGGACAACGGCATCAAAGGGCTGAAAATGATTGAGGACGCCCATTTTGACATTGTGCTGCTGGACCTGATGATGCCTGGCATGTCCGGCATGGACGTTCTTACCGGAATCAAGGCCCGCCATCCGGATACGGTCATCATCGTGATAACCGGATATGCCACCCTGGAACACTCCATTGAAACCATGAAAAAAGGCGCGTTTGATTTTCTGTCCAAACCGTTTTCTCCCCAGGAACTCCGGGTAGTCATTTCCAAGGCCATTGAGTTCATTCGGACCCTGCAGGATATTGCCAGTGAAAAAACCCGAATGCGCGTGATGGTCAATACCCTCAAGGAAGGGGTCCTGACTTCGGATCACCAGAAAACCATTGTTCTGGCAAACCCCGCTTTCTTGAATATGATCGGTGTCAAAACCCGGTCCGTTATCGGTCGGCAGGTCGAAGAGATCGTTAAAAATTCCCGGATCCTGGAAATGATTGATCAGGCACTGGCCCAGACATCCGGCCATTTTTCGGAACTCACCGATGAACTGGCCATGATCCCGGAAGACAGCAAAGAAGAGAAAATCATCGGCATCCGTTGTTTTCCTTTCCGGGACCGTATGGACCGGAACCTGGGGGCCGTGACAGTGTTTCATGACATTACGGCATTAAAGAAAATGGATCAGCTTAAATCCGATTTCGTCTCAATGGTGGCCCATGAGATCAAGAGTCCTTTGAACTCCATTCTCATGCAGCTCAAAGTGATCCTGGACGGCCTGGCCGGTGACCTGACCGAGAAACAGACCAGCATTCTGCTGCGCAGCGCTGACAAGATCTCGTCACTGGCTCAGCTGGCATCGGAACTTCTGGATCTGTCCAAGATAGAATCCGGGCTCATCAACCAGGACAGGGAAACCCTGGACCCGGGACAGCTGATTAAAGAACAGGTGCAGTTTTTCCGGGACAAAGCCGATGCCAAATCTTTGAAGCTGATCCAAAAAACCGTTCCGGAGAGGCTGTGTGTCATTGCCAACCGCACCAACATCGAAGAAGTGCTGTCCAACCTGATTTCCAATGCCATCCGGTATACCCCGGCCAACGGAAAAATCGAGGTGTGGGGGGATCAGACCGACGACTGCGTCAACCTTCACGTGGCAGATACCGGCATGGGTATTGCCGAAGAGGAGATCGATCACATCTTTGACCGGTTTTACCGGGTGAAAAACGAACAGACCCGATACATCAACGGTACCGGATTAGGCCTTGCCATTGTCAAAAGCATCGTGGAATCCCACCATGGGACCATCCACGTGGAATCCGAACCCGGCCAGGGCACTCACTTCACTGTCTGCCTTCCCAGATCAGGATATGATATGTAATTGATACCTTTAATCTATCAATGGTTTTCAAATTTTTTTTATTTCTAAAAAAGGAGATGCCTTATGTTTTTTACTGACAAGACCGTTGTGCTGTTGGTGGATGTTCAAGGGAATTTGGCCCGGATGATGTATGATAAGGAAACATTGTTCAATTCGTTGGAAATATTCATTAAGGGAATGCAGATACTGGAGATCCCCATTGTCTGGATGGAACAGATTCCATCAAAACTCGGTCCTACGGTAGATGAAATACGGCCGTTGATGTCTGGAGAAGCTCCGATTCCAAAGGAAAGTTTTTCGTGTTGCAATGAACCGGTTTTCATGGAGGCCTTTAATAAATTGTCTCGAAATCAGGTGTTGATTACCGGCATAGAAACCCATATCTGCATATTCCAGACAGCCAGGGATTTGGTTCAGAACGGGTGTGAGGTCCAGGTGGTATCTGATTGTGTGTCGTCCAGAACCAGACAGAACAAAGAATTGGGGCTCCAGCGAAGTGTTCAGGCCGGAGCACAGATTACGTCGGTGGAAATGATATTTTTTGAATTACTGCAACGGGCCCGGGGGGATGAATTCAGACAAATCATTAAATTGATCAAATAATTGCCTTTAAAAATCAACAATTCGTTTGACGACACCGCATGTTTCGAATTATATTAGGTGTTTATTTTACTATTGTTACCTTAAAACACCCTACATTGGACTTCGACCGGATATCGGTCTTTAAAACAGTTAAAAGGAACTGCTCATGACACGGGACGCAGCCGTTTCAAGACAGACCCGGGAGACCAAAATTGAAATTCATCTGAACCTGGACGGTACCGCCCAGGCAGACATTTCATCCGGGATTCCGTTTTTTGATCATATGCTTACTGCCTTTACCGTGCATGGACGGTTTGACCTCAAACTGATGGCTAGCGGGGACCTGGATGTGGACCTGCATCATACTGTGGAAGATGCTGGACTGGTTCTGGGACAGGCGCTGTCCGACGTTTTAAGGGACAAAACCGGGATTCAGCGATTCGGGGACAGCTGTGTGCCCATGGATGAGGCATTGTCCCGGGTGACCATCGATCTGTCCAACCGGCCATATCTGGTGTATCATTTTCCGGACAATTTGCGGTCCGGCACCGCCTTTGACATCTATCTGGCCAAAGAGTTTTTCCAGGCATTCTGCATCAAGGGTGGATTCAATCTCCATATCAATGCGTATTATGGGGATAACGAACACCATGTTCTGGAATCGATATTCAAGGCCATGGGCCGGTCCCTGTACCAGGCCACCCGAACCCTGGATTTCGAAGGCCAGGCCCTTTCCAGCAAGGGAATTTTGTAATATGATCATCATACCGGCTGTTGACATCAAGCAGGGAAAATGTGTCCGACTGCGTCAGGGACGAATGGATGAGGTCACAGAATATGCGGCTGACCCGGCTGTTATGGCTCTGAAGTGGGAATCCCTGGGTGCCCAATGGATCCACGTGGTGGACCTGGACGGCGCGTTTGCCAAAATGGCGGTGAATGCCAGCAGCATCAAAACTATCCTGGACCGAGTGTCTGTGCCGATTCAGGTGGGTGGCGGCATTCGTGATATTGCAACCATTGAAGCATATCTGGAAGCCGGGGTGACCCGGGTGATCATCGGCAGTGAGGCGGTTTACCGACCGGAATTTGTCAAGGAGGCCTGCAGGCGGTTTCAAGGAAAGATCGTGGTGGGCATTGATGCCAGAAACGGCATGGTGGCCGTGGAAGGGTGGAGCAAAACATCGAAAACCCGGGCTGTGGATCTGGCCAAAGAATTTGAAACGTCCGGTGTGGCAGCCATCAATTTTACCGATATTCACAGAGACGGCATGCAGACCGGACCCAATATCGAGGAAACGGCGGCCCTGGCCCGGGCAATTTCCATTCCGGTAATCGCATCCGGGGGAGTGGCCACGCTGGCCGATATCGAAAATCTACGCAAAATCGAGCCCCTGGGAGTCACCGGGGTGATCACGGGACGGGCTCTTTACGAAGGCACTCTGGATCTGAAGGAAGCCATACGCGTTTCCGGTAATTGACAAACCGGGTTACGGTCTTATTTTCAGGTACTGTTGCAACACTGTTTTGGTATTTTGGAGCATACCCTGATTTCATGTTTATTCCTGAAGAGAAAATTTCAGAAATTCTGCACACTGCCGACATTGTCGATATCGTATCGGAATCGGTGATTTTAAAAAAATCAGGGCAGAACTATTTCGGGCTGTGCCCGTTTCATTCAGAAAAGACCCCGTCATTTTCTGTGAATCCCGGCAAACAGATTTTTCATTGTTTCGGATGCGGTGCCGGGGGTAACAGTCTGTCTTTTTTGATGAAATATCATGGGCTGTCGTTTCCGGAGGCCGCCAGAATGCTGGCCAGAAAATACAATATCGTTATCGACACCGGGCCTTTGGATCCGGCCAGAAAAAAACAGCTGGATCTCAAGGAAACCCTGTTCCGAATCAACCGGAAAGTGATGGCACTTTATCAGACACACCTGCAAAAAGACCGTTCCGGGCAATCGGCCCGGGAATATCTGGAAAACAGAGGGATCTCTTCCGCCACACTGGATGAATTTCGCCTGGGGTTTGCGCTGGATCAATGGGAAGATGTGGTTGGTTTTCTGAAAAAGGCCCGCATCTCCCGGCAGGCGGCATTGAATTCAGGGCTGGTGGTGCCCAGAAAAAATCAATCCGGGTTTTACGACCGGTTCAGAAACCGGATCATGTTCCCTATCGTTGATATCAACATGCAGGTGGCGGGATTCGGAGGCCGGGTCATGGATGACAGCATGCCCAAATACATGAATTCTCCGGAAACACCGGTGTACAGCAAAACAAGGATTCTGTATGGTCTGCATGCGGCCAAGACCTGTTGCCGAGACAAGGGTGTGGTACATATTGTAGAAGGATATTTTGATTTTCTCACCTTGTATCAAAACGGGATCAAAAACACGGTGGCCACTCTGGGCACTGCCCTGACTCCTGAACATGTGCGGATTCTCAAGGGATACGCGCCGGCCATGATACTGGTGTTTGACTCGGATGCGGCCGGTATTGCCGCGGCACGCCGCAGCATCAAAACCTTTATGAACGAAGGGGTGGACACCCGGATTCTGATTCTGCCCAAAGGGGATGACCCGGATACCTATGTGTTGAAAAACGGGCCGGACGCGTTTTTAAAGCTGGCAGAAAACGCCCGGTCTGTGATGCCGTTTCTGCGCCGGCTGGCCATGGATACCCATGGATCTTCCGTGACCGGCCGGGCCCGGATTCTGACGGAGATGGTGCCGTTTCTGGCAGATATCCAGGACAGTGCGCTGCGGTCTCTGCATATCAATGAGCTGGCAGAAACTTTGAGCATCGATGAGGCCGCTGTGCTGGAAAAAGTGCGGGAACAGGTAATGAAAGGGCGCCCTCCTGTGAACCGGCCTTCTGAAATAGAACCGGATGATCCTGAACGGTCTTCGGATCCCCGGGAACGCCAGCTGTTGTCTTTGATGCTTCACAATCCCGATATCATTTTCCAGGTCAAGGATTCCGGTGTGCTGGATTGTTTCTATTCAGAGCGGCTGTGCCGTATCGGCCGGATCATGGTTCAGGTGGAACCGGATCCCAAGGCGTTTGTCACCCGGGTCATGGGCGGCATGAAAACCGATGAGGACCGGGAACTGGTGGCGGCCCTGGCAATGGCTGACGGACAGAATGATGAATATGAGCCGTTGTCTGATGCGGCAGGTGCGATTATTCAGCGGATTATCCGGATACGGAAAAAAAATGAGAGCGGTCTGACGGCAAAAATAAAACAAGCGGAAAAATCCTGCGACAAAGATTTGATGGAACTGTTGAAATTAAAACAGCAGGAAATCCGACAGATATATAATGGTCAATAACGTTTAGCCTTAAGGGAGGCGTTTTATGGCAGATAAATCCATAACATCTGAAGAGAGTGTGATGATCGGCAAGGAAGAGATGGAAAAGCTCATTGAAAAAGGGAAACTGACCGGCACACTCTCTTTTACTGAAATAAACAATGCCATTTCCGGAAATTTGACATCCCCGGAACAGATTGAAGATATTGTGGATCAATTCCAGGATCTGGGCATCACTCTGGTGGATCTTGAGATTCCCAAAAACAAACCCGCAGAAAAACGGACTTCGGGCCGGGCTGTCGTCAAACCCAAAGACAAAAAAGACAGAATCCGGCAGGATCTCAAACACCGGAAACGGCCGCCAAAAGATAAGAAAGATCTGCTTTCCACGGTCCGGGAACGGGCAGACCTGGAGTTTGGCGCGGTCACGGATCCGGTGAAGATGTATCTCAAGGAAATGGGTATGGTCACGCTGCTGAGCCGGGAAGGTGAGATCGAGATTGCCAAGAAAATTGAGGTGGGGGAACGGGATGTGCTGCGGGCCATGCTGGATTGTCCGATTGCCCTGAACACCATTTTTCTGTATGGGAAAAAAATGGAGCGCCGGGCCATGCGGCCCAAACATGTGCTCAGGGATGTGGATGAAGGCGACGGCGTGGTGGATGAGGTGTCAAAACAGGAAAAATTCCTGGAATCCCTGGAAGTGATCAAAACCATTCACGAGTCCAACCAGGAAAAACGGGATCAGATCTACGGATTGAGAAAGTCCACCAAAAAATACCAGACACTGACACAGGAGATCCATGAGGGCACTGAGCAGATATTCGAGGAACTGAAGCGCTGGCGGTTTGAATCCAATGTCATGGATACCATTGAAAAAAGTATCCGCAACACCATCGTCTGGTTCGATACTGTGGACAGACTGCTGGAGAAATGTGCCAGAACCTTCAATGTCATGAGAGACACCATGCTCAAGCAGGCCTCGGGTCCTGAGAAGTTTGTTCAATGGGTCACAGCCCGGGCCGATCTGACCCCGGAACGGGCCCTGCTGCTTCACCAGGATATTCAGGCGGTCATGGATCAGGTGGCGTCTAAAAAAGCGCTGATAAAAGGAGATGCCGACGATCTGCGGGCCATTACCGACGGAATTGACAAAGGTCGGAGAAATGCGGATTCCGCCAAACGGGAACTGGTGCGGGCCAATCTGCGGCTGGTGGTGAGCATTGCCAAAAAATACACCAACCGGGGGTTACAGTTTCTGGATCTGATCCAGGAAGGCAACATCGGTTTGATGAAGGCGGTAGATAAGTTTGAATACCGCAGAGGGTACAAGTTTTCCACCTATGCCACATGGTGGATCCGTCAAGCCATCACCCGTGCCATTGCAGACCAGGCCCGGACCATTCGAATCCCGGTGCACATGATCGAAACCATCAACAAGCTGATTCGAACCTCCCGGTACCTGGTGCAGGAAATGGGAAAGGAACCGTCTCCCGAAGAAATTGCAGAGAAAATGGAAATCCCCATCGACAAGGTCCGTCGGGTATTGAAGATCGCCAAAGAACCCATTTCTCTGGAAACACCCATCGGAGAAGAAGAAGACAGCCATCTGGGGGATTTTATCGAGGACAAGAAGTTTTCCATTCCATCTGACGCAGCCATAGATTTCAGCCTGGCCGAACAGACGCGCAAAATTCTGGCCACACTGACGCCCAGAGAGGAAAAAGTGCTGCGGATGCGGTTCGGGATCGGAGAAAAATCTGATCATACCCTGGAAGAAGTGGGTCGGGATTTCACTGTGACCCGGGAGAGGATCCGCCAGATTGAGGCCAAGGCATTGAGAAAACTGCGCCACCCCACCCGGAGTAAGAAACTGAAAACCTTTATTGAAAATTAAATATTGACTTGTGTGTGGGTTTGCTATAAATATTTAAAGTTTGTTTGATTGCTTTGAGCAATGGGCCTATAGCTCAGTTTGGCAGAGCCACCGGCTCATAACCGGTCGGTCCCTGGTTCGAATCCAGGTGGGCCCACCAGACACAAACTGAAATTAACCGTGGTGTAACCCTTTGGATAAAAAGAAAAACACAGAATGCAGCAAAAGGGGGCAGGTCCAGTGTGACATCCCAGCGGAAAAAGGCACCCGGGCAGCACAAAATCAAAAAAGCGTGGCATCCAGCCACGCTTTTTTAGTTTTCAGCCAGGCGAATCCATGAATCCGACCGTTAAACAGATTCTTTCGCTGATTGATTCGGATATTGCCCCGTGGCATCTGGCCGAATCCTGGGATAACTGCGGGCTGTGTGCAGGAAATCCGGAGTGGCCGGTGCGGCGGGTGCTGGTGGGACTTGATGCTGACATGCCCCTGCTTCAGGCGGCCCGGCACTGGCAGGCAGATATGGTACTGACCCATCACCCCCTGTTTATCACACCTGTTAAAACCATTGATTTCAGTGTGATGCCAGGGTCTGCCATCGCATTGGCCGCTTCTGAAAAAATCGCTGTGGTCTGTGCCCACACCAACCTTGATAAGGCGGAAAACGGGTTGAATGATTATCTGGCGCACCAGCTTCATATCCAGGACACCCGGATTATGGAAATCGACACGGATGCGGCGGAAATGACAGGACATTTGACGGGGCTGGGCCGTGTCGGGCCTGTGCCGGCACCCCTTTCTCTGGCTCAAATGGCGGACCAGATCAAATTGCGCTTAGGTGTGCATCCGGTCCGGGTAGTGGGAAATGTCAAACTGGAGATTTGTGAGGCAGCTGTGTGTTCCGGTTCCGGAGGGAGCCTGATCCCGGCGTTTCTGGCATCCGGGGCAGATGTATTTATCACGGGAGATATCAAGTATCATGAGGCCCGCTTGATTGAATCCCAAGGCAAAGCATTGATTGATGTGGGACATTTTGCTTCGGAAATCATTGCTGTGGACCTGTTGACCCGCCGGTTGGGCCAGGCGGGGTCCCGGGCAGGCTTCACCCTGGAAATTCAAGCATTTACCGGGGAAACAGATCCATTTGTTTCGGTATAAGGACATAGTATGAACGAGACGTTAAAAAAAGAGATTGACACCCTGGTCCGCCTCCAGCAGATCGAACTGGAAATAATTCGGCTGCAGCAGGAAGTGGAAAAGGTCGAAAATGAAAAAAAAGGGCTGGCCGCCCAGCTGGCTGCGTTTGAATCCGTCCTGTCAGCGGACAGGCAGGCGCTGGAACAGCTCCATCAGCAATGCAGTGACCTGGAAGAGGAGATCCGGGTGGTGAATGACCGGATCATAAAGAGCAATGAAACCTTGAGAATGGTCAAAACCAACAAAGAATATCAGGTGCTGTTACGGGAAGTGGATGACAACAAGAAACGGAAAAACAGCCTTGAGGATCTCGCCCTGACGGTGTATGAACAACGGGAAGCGGCGGAGATCCGGGTCAAGGAAACCGAGGCCCAGTATCTGCAGCTCAAAGCGCAGATCCAGGCGGAGCAGGCCAGAATCGATGAGCTGACATTGGCGGACCGGGAACAGCTGGCGGCGCTGGAAGCCCAGCAGCAATCTATTGGTGAATCCCTGGATAAAGCCCTGATGGACCGGTTTCGGCGGATCGCAAGGATGAATCAGGGACAGGCTGTTGCCCGTATCAGCAATGAAACCTGCATGGGGTGTTTCATGAATGTACCCCCCCAGCTGTGTATCGAGGTGCAGCGGGGGAATCAGATGATTTTCTGTCCCCAGTGCAGCCGCATTCTTTACCATATCAAAGAGGAATGAAACGTTTCGGTTTGACTGGACCAGACGATCGCCGGGTCGGAATGTCGACCGGGAGGAAAGTCCGAACACCACAGGACAGGACGCTCCATAACGTGGAGTCACGGTGACGTGAAGGAAAGTGCAGCAGAGAGCAGACCGCCGGCAGTGATCGGGAAACCGGTCGCATGCAGGTAAGGGTGAAACGGTGCGGTAAGAGCGCACCAGTTTTCCAGGTGACTGGAAAAGCTATGTAAACCCCGTCCGGTGCAAGACCAAATAGGGAAACGCTTGAGGACGGTCCGTCCGATGTTTCCGGGTAGGTCGCTTGAGGGGTACGGCAACGTACACTCCTAGATGAATGATCGTTGACCCGGTTCCGGGTAACCGGACCGGGTAACAGAATTCGGCTTACGGGCCGGTCAGGCCGAAACTTTCAAATTCAGAATACAGAAACTGCCGGAACAGTATACCCATGATGGAAACCTGTGATATTACCTTTCTGGAAAAAGCCAATATTTTTTCCTTTGATTTTCTCAAATGCATACGGTTCATTGATTCCATTGATGATGACACCTATCTGTTTACCAAAAAACTATATTCCAAGTTGATCACCAACTCCCATATTCTGGAGGATTTCCTGGATTTTCACGGGGCCAAAAAAAACTCCGAGTGGTTGTATTACCGGGAATTGTGCGCCCTGGTCCGGCACCTGTCACTGGCCTGCTATTCCCAGCGCCATGTCCTGAACCGGCTCCCGTTTTACCGGCTGGAGGGGCATTCGCTGGATCTGTTCAAGCAGGAAGCCACAGATACCCTTCAAATTCTTCAGGATTCCCTGAAACTGACCGCGCCTGTGATTCTGGCCGAAGCGCGGAGGCTCAGGGTCACCATTCCCGGTTCCCGGTACAGCCTGAATTTTTTTCCAGGCATCACCACCATGGAACAGCTGGATCACAACATCGATGATTTCACGGCTCGGGACAATCAGAAAAAAAATCTGACCCGGATTTCCAGCGAATTTCTGGATGTGATCAAGGCGTTTGATCCATTTTCATTTTATGAACGGTATGACTTGAAGACTATTCATAAACTCGTACCGGAAAAGATCAACGAAGTGGTGATCCGCAGTTTTGAAATGCGGATTCACAATATTCAGTCCTCGTTTGATTCCTATGTGGTGAAAACGCTGTCTGAAGAAGAAAACATTCTGCTCGAACAGATGCGCAGTCATTTTTCCATTGTGTTTCATATCCTTCAGGTCATGGGGCGGTTGCTGCATTTTTATGAGCGGCATCTGTATGACGTGGGATTCAAGGATGTGTATATGCGGGTGCGGCAGTCTCTGGCCGAACTGATTGATCCGGATGTGGTACTGGACCGGGCCGTGAATTTCTGTCTATTTTACGTGTGGAAGTTTTTGTCCTCTGGAAAACAGGTGGCATCGCAGATCATGAACCAGAACATGGAAACCGGGTCCATTGAAGTAAACATTCCCATGGATCGTGGATTTCACAGCCGTCCCAGCCTCCTGGTGGCCAAAATTGTTCAGTATTACGGGGGTGAGGTGATCCTGCATGTTGGAGACGATCAGTTTGATGCCTCGTCTGTGCTGGATATTCAATGGGCTGGAGGCAAGATCAAGAAGGAAAATTACAAAACCGTGGTATTCACAGGGGATTCCAGGGCATTGAACGATCTGAAGGTGCTGGCATCCGTCAATTACGGCGAAGATCATATGGGCAAAGGAATTCCCTTGCCCAAAGAGCTGTCCTACCTGAGTTGACACATGAACACGATTCAATTCATCCCCATCGTTGTGGCAGGCGGCCGGGGAACCCGAATGGGCGGGGAAATCAGAAAACAGTATCTGATGCTTGACAACCTGCCGGTACTGGTCCGGACACTGGACGTCTTTGACAGGCATCCGGACATGGCCTGCATCATTGTGGTTGTGCCCGAAAAAGACATGGGTTTGTGCAGAACACAGATCCTCAATCCCCGGAGATTCTTGCGTACCGTTCATCTGATCCCCGGGGGCAGTCGCCGCCAGCAATCCGTGCGAAACGGTGTTCAAAAGGCCCTGGCCCTGGCGGATGATCCCCGGCGAACCCTGGTGCTCATTCATGACGGGGTCCGGCCGTTTGTATCAGGAAAACTGCTGGATCGGCTCACACACACCGCCATTCAGGCCGGGGACTGTATTCCAGTGCTGCCTGTGACCGACACCCTCAAGCAGGTGGATGATCAGAGTCGGATCATTGCGACCGTGGACCGGAAAGGACTGTTCCAGGCCCAGACCCCCCAGGTGTTCCGACTGGACCGGATATCCCGGGCCCTGGACCATGCGGAGACCACAGGATTTTTCGGTACGGATGACGCATCGGTGATGGCGCATGCCGGGTTTGAAGTCACATCCGTTCCCGGCGATCCCGCCAACATCAAGCTGACTACCTCCCATGACCTGGCCCTGGCCCGACACTTGATTTTAACTCAAACCGTTTGACAGCCCATTTACAGGTTGGTATAGTTTTTTCATTCAAACCAAGATCTTTTTCAATTTATGGTCAGGCACGCGCCTGGCACTGGATATACCCGGGGAGGATGACATGGCTGCCAAAAAAAAGGAAAATGCCTTACTGGAACACGTCGATGCAGTGAAAAAAGGAAAACGGTCGTTTGAAGATGCTTTCCAGGGGGTCTCCAGAATGATTCTGGATGCGGGAATCCAGAAAATCACGGTCAAGGGAAAATCCACCTATCAATTCAATCTGTTCAGTCAAGGCACGAAACACCTGGTGGGCATGTACGACGAAATCAACGCGTTTGTCTCGTTTGTCAAGGATGCGTCCGAAGGGGGGTCATCCAGGGAGATGGCATTCGTGCTGGTGGGCGAGCCGGGGAACGGCAAGACCTTTTTTGTGGATTATCTGTGTGACCGGTACCGGGAATTTCTGTCCATTCCAGAAAACAGGAAATTCACCTTCCGGTTCACCCAACTGGATCAGGTGGGGGGATATGGTCAGATTCATTTCATTGAGTCCCAGACCTATGAAGATCCCATGATCCTGGCCATGAGCCTGGATGCCACCAGAGACGCCTCCATGGAATACCTGGCGAAAAAATTCAAGTTTTCCGATCGCCAGATCGAAAGTATCTACACCAAATACCGTCCCCTGGGAGCCTGTTCCGCCTATATCTGGAACCAGATTCGGGAACTGTGCGACAACAATATCGACAAAATGCTCTCTTTCATAGAGATTACTCCGGTGCCGCTCATTGAAAGCCTGGGCACCATCACCGGGAAATACCCGGCCAAGGATAAAATCACCTCTTCAGCCGTGGATCTGATCGGTGAAGAATCCATCCAAAGACTGTTGCATATCACCGATACCAACAACCCTTACCGATTCGATCTCAGACGCGGGGCCCTTGCCCGGGTGGCGGGCGGCGGCATCCATTTTGCCGATGAAATCTACAAGAACAAAAAAGACCTGGTACAGGTGTATTTAGGGGTGATTCAGAACCGGACCATCGAGCTGGACGGTTTTAAGTGGCCTATAGATACATTGATTATCGCAACCAGCAACAATTCTGAGTTTGACACCTTTTTGTCGGAACGGGAAGAAGCCCCGATTGTGGACCGGTGCCGCATCTGCTATGTGGCCCACAACACCGATTACAAAATACAGAAAACCCTGACCGAATACGCCATCGGCAAGGATGTGAAGCGGTCTTTAGACCATGAAATCCTTCATCAGGACCCCAATCTGAATTATGCCGCCTCTGTGGCTGTGGTGCTGACACGGCTGCCCCGGTCGGAAAAACTGACCCCGGTGGAGACCATGAAACTGGCGGCCGGAGAGGTGGCCGGTGAAAAAAGCCTGAAAACCCTGGCTGAACTCATTGATACGTTGAACCAGGATACCGACATCACCAAACGGTTCGGGCAGAAAGGGATGGGGCAACGGAATCTGGGCAGAGCGATCCAGCTCCTCCTGGAATCCTCTGAAACCAATGAAGGCAATTGCATGTTTGCCCTGGATATTTTCAAATGCCTGGAACGCACGGTCCTTGATTATGTGCACGAACCCGGGGACCGGGCCAAATACATGGAAGATCTCAAGATCGCCAGAGGCCTGTACCGGGAACGGATCATGACTGAGATGTTCAACGCCTATATGGATGAGCCCCTGGCCATAAAAAGGGATGTGCTCAATTACGTGAACATGATCATCGGTGTGGATGCGGAACATTTGGGTCCGGACATGATGTGGAAATACAAGGATCCCCAGACCGGGGAACTCAAGGCCCTGAAGATCGATGAGCGGTATATCAAGAACGTGGAGGAGCGTCTGGGTCTGAAAACAGAGGAACAGCGGGCGTCTTTCAGAAATTCCGTCCGAAAGATCTATGGCCAGAAACTGTCTGTGGATCCGAATTATGATTTCATGGACAACCTGGAACTGGTCAAGGCCATTACCGACGTGCGGCTCAAATCGGATATCGCGGGCGCCGGCTCTCTGGTAGGGGCCCTGGCCAACCGGACCAACGAGGAAAACCAGAAGCTGTATGACCGGATGATCACCACCATGAACGACAAACTCGGCTACTGCCGGACTTGCGCTCAGAAAACCATTGAATATTTCTGCAGCCAGGAAGATGACAACTAGCCGGACAAGGGGGTGTTCATGATAACCCTGGACGAACTCCTTGAAAGAGACAAAAAAAGGGAGCAGGACGGGTTCAAGCGGAAAATCCGCATCGGCCGGATTGTAAAACCCGGGGCCGGCGGCAAGGAAAAAATCATTGTGGTGCCCACCACGGTGGAGGAGAAGTTTGTCCACGATGATTCGATAGTGCTGGACCAGCAGCCCGGAGAAGGGGAACCCACCGGCGGGACGGGTAAAGGAGAAGAAGGCGATGTCATCGGAGAACAGCCGGTGCGGCCGGAAGAGGGTGAAGGACAGGGCGAAGGAGACGGAGAGGGTCCTGGGGAGGGTAAGGGCGGTGAACATGAAATGGAAGCCAATGCCTATGAACTGGGCAAGGTGCTGTCCCAGGATTTTGAACTGCCCAATTTAAAAGACAAGGGCAAGAAAAAAGCCCTGGCCCGATATGTGTATGATCTGACCGACAAGAACCGGGGGGTGGGGCAGATCCTGGACAAAAAAGCCACGTTGAAAAAAATCGTTGAAACCAATCTGGCCCTGGGGCGGATTCCGGATGTGACCCATATCGATTCGACCGGGTTTGTGGTCTCTCCCCGGGATCTGATCTACCGGGTTCTGTCCCGGGAAAAAGAATATGAATCCCAGGCCCTGGTATTTTTTCTGCGGGACTATTCCGGCTCCATGGGAGGCAAGGTGACCCAGACCGTGGTGTCCCAGCATGTGATGCTCTATTCATGGCTGTTATACCAGTATGAGAGACAGGTGGAGACACGATTTATCCTCCATGACACCGAAGCCCGGGAGGTGACGGATTTTCAGAAATATTATTCATACAAAGTAGCCGGCGGCACCAAGGTGTTTACCGCCTTTCAGATGGTCAACGAGATCGTTGAAAAAGAACAACTTGCCAGAGATTACAATATTTATGTGTTTTACGGCACCGACGGGGATGACTGGGAAAAGGACGGGAAGCAGACACTGGCTGAAATCGATAAGATTCTATCCTATGCCGCGCGGGTCGGCATCTCAGTGGTCAAACACACCTATACCGGATCCAAGGAAACAGAAGTGGAAAAATATATCCAGGCCTCCGGGGTGCTGGACCGGCAAAGTCATTTGATCAAAATGGATGTCATGGGTGAAAATGTGGATGATTCCAGAATCATTCAGGGAATCAAGACGTTGATATCCTGATACCTGAGTCTTTCAGGCATCAGGTTTACGGAAACAAGGCGAGCCGTATATGGAACTTGTCAGTCAGCATGTCAAAGGCATCATGGAAGAATGCAAGCTCCGGGCAAGGGATGCCGGGCTGCGATTTGATGATGAAACCCTGGAGTATATTGTCACCAACCGGGACATGATCGAATTGTCTCCCAAGGTGATGATTCCCACCCTGTATGACTACTGGGTGCATGATGTCCGGGTCCTGTCCGGCCGGGGTATGTATGAGGCATATCCATCCAACCCCTATGAAACCGTGATCAACACCCGGCCGGCCATCTCGTTTTACAATGACAACAACCCGGACTGGCTCAATGTGATGATTTTCTACCACGTGCTGGCCCACATCGATTTTTTTCAGAACAATCTGTATTACCTGAACACCTGGGATGTGGATCTGGCGGGCCAGGCCCTGGCGGACAAACGACTCATCGCCCAGTTGAGAAGTGAAAAAGGAAGGTGGGTGGAATATGTGATCGAGTTTGCCAGGGGGCTGGACAATCTGGTGGGGTTTCACCGGGATCTGAACCGGACCCTCACCCGTCAACAGCATCAGGAACTGGGACATGTGCCGGATCAGACTGATTTCTATTTTGACCGGTTTCTCCAGAAAATCAAAACCGTACCACAACACATTTATTTAAAGGAGATTGAACGGTATAACCAGTGTAAAAAAAACCGTACCGATTTTTTTGCACAGGTGCTGGAAAAATATCCGGAATTTGAAGAACTTTTTCAGAAAGAAAAAAAGAAATCCGCACCAGTGAAGCTGGATGTGATGGAATATATTCTCAGGCATTCCCCGTTTCTGCATAAAGAAGAAAATGAATGGATGAAATCGGTGATTCATATCGTCCGCAATACCTCACTGTATTTTCAGCCCCAGATCCGTACCAAGACCATGAACGAGGGGTGGGCGTCCTTCTGGCATGCCAATCTGTTTCTTAACGATGAGCGGATCCGGGGGCATGAAACCGATTTCGCCAAGGTCAATGCCACAGTGACCGCCATGCCCAAAGTGGGGCTCAACCCTTATGCCCTGGGCCTTCGACTGTTCGAGCATATCGAGGAGATGGAGAATCACGGCCGGTATTCCTATGCGTATTTCCAGCTCACCGATGCCGTTGCCAGAAATAAATATGACCGTCAAAAAAATACGGGCCGGGATACCCTCTTCTCCGTTAGGGAGAACATGGATGATTTCACTTTCATCAACACCTTTGTGGACCAGGAATTCATGGACCGGCATCAGCTGTTTGTGGCCGGGAAGCGCTTCAATCCTCAGCGCAACGCCTGGCAGTTCTTTATCAAGTCCAGAAAACTGGATGACTACAGACAGATGATCATCGACACCCTGTACCACCCACCCGATATCCGGGTGGTCGGTGAAAAGACCCGGGATGGAATCCTGTATCTGGACCACCGGTTTGAGAACAAATCCCTGAAGCAGGACTATATTGAAAACACCATGATCGGGATCGAATTTTTATGGGGCGGGCCGGTTCATCTGGAAACCAGTATTCCGGCCGCCTTGCCCCAGCCGGGATCCCAGTACCCCAATTTCTGGGATCCCAGGGCCGGGAGCAGTCAGATTGACGCCCGGACACCCCCTGTTCAATGGAAACGGGTCCGGTATGTGTTGAAAGACCGGAAATTGCACAGGCAGGAGTTATGACCGATGATGAAACACACTGAGCCCGCCACTGGATCCACAGATCAGGTCCTGTCACTGCTGGATAAAAACATTCAGGATTACCAGCGTCTTCAGCCGGTTTCTTTTGACACCTTTCTGAACATGCTCACGGTCAATCCGTCCCGGATTCTGAGAAATATATTCCAGTCGTTTCACGATATGGTCAAAGCCCATGTGGACGAATATGAGGAATCCCTGGGCAGCGACGGAAACGAAACCGGATTTACCCGGTATGACTGCACAAGGCTTTTTGTGGAAGGGTCGGACAATCCCTATTTTCCGGACATGCTGTTTGCCAACCGGTTCATGAAGCAGATGGAATATCTGCGTCACGGGGCACAGCAGAATCGGATCTATATTTTTCACGGGCCCCATGGGTGCGGTAAAAGCACGTTTTTGAACAATCTGCTCAAAAAATTTGAACAATATGCCAACACCGAAGAAGGACTGCGGTATGAAGTGGTGTGGCGCCTGAATATCAAAAAACTTCAGGAAAAATGTCATTCATTTCCCCCGTCCGCATTTGAGAAGTGTATGCACTACGTGGAAACCAGGGAAGCAGAAGAAGCCAGGGAAAAGGATGTGGCCGACCGGTTCGTAAGGGTCCAGGAAGGTGATTTCATTGAAGTGCCCTGTATGGCCCATGACAACCCGTTTCTGGTGATACCCAAGGACCAGCGCAGGGGGGTGCTGGACCGACTGATCAAAAATGATGAATTTAAATGGCGCCTGTTTACGGAAAAAGAATATGAATGGGTGTTTACTGAAGATACCTGTACGGTGTGTTCTTCTATATATCACACCCTGCTGGAGCTGCTGCAGAACCCCAGTGCCGTGTTCAATATGCTCTATGCAAGGCCGTATTACGTGAACCGGCGGATCGGCAACGGGATTTCCGTGTTCAATCCCGGGGATCCGCCGGCCAAGAACAACATCATCTCCAACCAGATGCTTCAGAGCCGCATCAATTCCCTGTTTCAGGACTCCAATCTCATTCAGTACACCTATTCCCATTATGCCAAAATCAACAACGGGGTGTATGCACTCATGGATATCAAATCCCATAATGTGGACCGTCTGGTGGAGCTGCACAACATCATCTCCGAAGGGATCCATAAGGTGGAACATATGGAGGAACGGGTGGATGCCCTTTTCATTGCGCTGATGAATCCGGAAGACAAGAAAAACCTCAAGGATTTCCCGTCGTTTGAAGACCGGATCCGGTATATTGACATTCCCTATGTCCTGGACTGGGAGACCGAAGTCAAAATCTATATGGATATTTTCGGCCGGCACATTGACGGCAGCTTTCTGCCCATGGTGCTGGACAATTTTGCCAGAATCATCGTGTGTACAAGAAGCCGGCAGAAATCCCCGGCCCTGGAAACCCTGATCCCCCAGCGGGAAAAATATCAAAATTTCTGTGATGATCAGCTCATGCTCCTGAAACTGGAGCTGTTTTCAGGCAACATTCCCAAATGGCTGGATGACGATGATGTGCGACGCCTGGACAACAAACTGCTCAAACAGATCATTGCAGAATCGGAACTGTGCGGACAGGAAGGACTGTCCGGCCGGGATGCCATCAAGATTTTTGATGAGTTCTATTCCAAATATGCCAGGGAAGACCGGCTGATCAACATGACCGATCTGTGTACATTTTTCAACAACCTGGACAGCCGGTCCACCAAACTGCTGCCCCAGGGATTTCTGGAGTGCCTGCTGCGCATGTATGACTATTCGGTGCTTCAGCAGGTCAAGGAATCATTGTATTATTACAATGAAGAACAGATCACCCTGGATATTCAGCACTATATTTCCGCGGTGACCCATGAAATCAATTCCGTAGTGACCTGTATTTTCACGGGTGAATCCCTGCATGTGACCGAAGCGTTTCTGGAAAGTATCGAGAACCGGTTTCTGTCGGGAAAACCGGATGCCAAAGCCCGTGAGCAGATCCGCAATGATGTGCTCAAGGAATTTACCACAAGGGCCCTGACCCAGGAAATCATGATCCAGGGTAAAAAGATCACAGACACCCGCTTGTTTGAATCCCTGCATGAAAAATACATTCACAACCTTAAAAAACAGGTGCTGGTCCCGTTTGTGGACAATGAAAATTTCCGAAACGCGATTAAGGACTTTGATACTGAAAAATTCAAGACCCATGACAAGCGGATCAAAAAAGACGTGACGTTTCTTATTGACAATCTTTCCGCCAAGTTCGGCTATACGACCCAGGGAGCCAATGAGGTCTGCATATATGTCATTGACCATGGTCTGGCAGGAAAATTCAAGTAAACCGATTCCATGATATCCAACATTATTGATCAGATGCTTTCCAGGGAAGGCGCTTTTGTACTCACGCATCAGCACGGGTCCCACAAGGCCTGGCTGGCAGCCCGGCTGTTTGGGCAATTGAACCGGAACCTGCTGGTGGTGGTCCCGGATTCAGGACAGGCCGACACCCTGGTGAACGACCTGCAGTTTTTCATGACGGACCGGAAAAACCAGGTGCTGTTTTTACCCGGCTATGATGTACTGCCGTTTAAATCGTTGTCCCATCACCGCCAGACATCATTGCGCCGAATGGCGGTGATGTCCCGGTTGACGGCGTCCCTGCCGGTTCCGCACCTGGTGGTGACCGGAATTGACACGCTGCTGTGGAAACTGGTGCCCCAAACCCGGTTGAATGGGTATGCGGATCTTATCATGACCGATGAAGAAACCGATCGGGATGCGTTGATTCTCAAGCTGGAATCCGGGGGGTATCACCGCGTGTCCCTGGTGGAAGATCCCGGGGAATATTCGGTGCGGGGCGATATTCTGGATCTGTTTGTACCGGGATGGCCCCGGCCGGTGCGCATGGAATTTTTCGGAGACCTGGTGGAATCAATCCGAAGTTTTTCTCCCTATACCCAGCGGGGAATCAGAGAATTGTCTGAAGTGGCCGTGATGCCGGCCACAGAAGCGGTGATTACAAATCAGGATCAGCCCCATGTGCTGGCCAGACTCCGATCCCATGCCAAAGCGGCCGGCCTGGATGATGCCAAAATCCGGGAATATGTCACCCAGGTCAGGGAAACAGGGCGAATCGCCGGCATCGAAGCCATGCTGTCCATTGTGTATGACAACCTGGATACCGTGTTTGATTATCTTCCGGATGACACGTGTGTGATCTGGGATTCTCCGGGGCTTCTGGCTGAAAAAGCCCAGGCCTTTGAACAAAGGGTTCGTCAGAATTATCAGACCATGACCGCTGAAAAACGGCTGGGCGGTAATCCGGACCAGTGCCTGGTACTGTTTGACCAGGCCGAGGCCCTTGCCAGAAAAAGCCCGCATCTGGTATTGAATGACCTGCCCTTTACCGAACCTGAAACCGATGTCGCTGCGGTTTCACTGCCCATCAAATCCATCGATATCCTGCCTGTGGCGCTGGAAATGAAGAATCGGTCCGACATCCCGTTGAAACCCCTGGTGGACTGGATCGAACATCGTGTGACCGAAGGTGGGAGAATTGTGTGCGTGCTGCACCAGAATGCCCAGGTGCAGCGATTGGTCTCGCTGCTGGCACCGTATGGTCTGATACCGTTTCCGTTGAAAACGATCCACGATGCGCACGGTCATTCCGCGGGGCTTTACACTATCCTGGGCGATCTGTCCTCCGGATTTGTGATGACGGATCAGAACCTGGTACTGATCACGGAAGAGGAGATTTTTGGCAAAAAACGGATGCGCCGGATCATGCGCGCATCCCGGGACCTGAAAACCGAAATGATCGCCCCTGAGGAACTGGAAAACGGCGACATTGTGGTACATGCAGAACACGGAGTGGGGCGGTACGACGGCCTGGTGAGCCTGGATGTGGGCAAAATCTCCCAGGATTTCATCAAGATCATTTACCAGGACGACGACACCCTGTATCTGCCGGTGGACCGCATGGAGATGATCGGCAAATATATCGGTGTGGACGGTCATGCGCCGGTGCTGGATAAAATCGGGTCCAAAGCCTGGGTCAAATCCAAGGCCAAAGCCAGAAAAGAAGTGGAGAAAATGGCGGCGGACCTGCTGGACCTGTATGCGAAACGGCGCATCAACAAGGGGTTTGCCTTCAGCCGGCCAGACCGGTATTACCAGGATTTTGAAACCACCTTTCCCTATGAGGAGACCCCGGACCAGCTCAAGGCCATTGATGAGGTTCACCTGGACATGGAGTCAGATACCCCCATGGACCGGCTGGTGTGCGGAGATGTGGGATACGGCAAAACCGAGGTGGCGATCCGGGCTGCGTTCAAAGCGGTGACTGACGGCAAACAGGTGGCCGTGGTGGTTCCCACCACTATTCTGACGGAGCAGCATCTGGCCACATTCAGGGATCGGTTCGGGAACTATCCCGTCAACATTGCCGGATTGTCCCGGTTCCGGTCCCGCAGGGAACAGAACGACATTCTCGCGCAGATGGCGGACGGGCGCATGGATATCGTGATCGGCACCCACCGGCTGCTGCAAAAGGATGTGGTGTTCAAATCTCTGGGGTTGCTGGTGATTGACGAGGAACAGCGGTTCGGGGTCCGGCACAAAGAGGTGTTGAAAAAGAAACGCAGCACCGTGGATGTTCTGGCCCTGAGTGCCACTCCCATTCCCAGAACCCTGCACCTGTCTCTGACCGGGATGCGCGATATCAGCGTCATCAAGACACCGCCGGCGGACCGGCAGCCCATTGTCTCATATATCACACCCTATGAAGAGGGGGTGGTCAAAGATGCCGTTCAAAAAGAGCTGGCCCGGAACGGTCAGGTGTTTTTTGTTCACAACCGGATCAAAACCATTGTCAAGTTGGCGGACAACCTGAAGAAACTGGTTCCGGAGGCCCGCATCGGTGTTGCCCACGGACGGTTGTCCGAAACCGAGCTGGAGCGGGTGATGATGCAGTTTGTGAAAAATGAGATTGATCTGCTGGTGTGTACCACCATCATCGAGTCCGGCCTGGACATTCCATCGGCCAACACCATGATCATCGACCGGGCCGAACGGTTCGGCCTGGCCCAGATCTATCAGCTCAGGGGCCGGATCGGCAGAGGGGACCACCAGGCCTATGCGTACCTGCTGGTTTCCGATGAATCTCAAATCTCCAAGGATGCCAGAAAGCGACTGGCCGCGCTCATGGAATACCGGGACCTGGGATCCGGGTTTCAGATCGCTATGAAGGACCTTCAGATCAGAGGTGCCGGGACAACGCTGGGTGCTTCCCAGTCCGGGCACATCGCCGCTGTCGGGTATGACCTGTTTCTGAAACTGCTGGATCAGGCTGTTCATGATTTAAAAGGCGATACCCATGTTGAACCGCTGGATCCGGAAATCAATGCCGGCATGTCCACCGGTTTTCCTGAGGACTACATCGAATCCGTGTCTCAGCGGTTGACCCTGTACCGGAGGTTATCCCGGCTGACCACCCTGTCCGAAATCTCGGACATCAAAAAAGAATTGAAAGACCGTTACGGCCGGCTGCCACGACCTGCGGAAAACATGCTGTTGAAAATCATGCTTCGGGTACTGGCCATTCAGTGCGGTGTCAAGCGGCTGGATCTGGATCCAGCCAACCTGGTGCTGACCTTTTCTCTGCCGCATTTGACCCTGCCTCTGCCTGAACTGGAGAAAAAATGGCTCCAGGAAGCCCGGTTTAAATGGCTCAAAAAAGACTGTGTTCAGTTTCATCTGGGCTTTAAAGCCAACCAGACGTCCAAGGCCCTGGTCAAGACCAAACAGATCCTCTCAACGATGACCTGATCCGTTTTTGACCGGCCGTAATCGCGCAGACGAAGGGTATTTAAATTTCAGGTGTCCCGTTTGATTGTCAAAAATTCTTTGAATGCTCGGCCAGGGCGGTTATGAGTGTTTCTGTCCGGTAACCGGGCCTTCCGTCTCCAATGGGGGTGTCATCGATCTGAACGACCGGGACCACCCCTTTGTTGGTGCCGGTGATGAACACCTCATCGGCCGTGAGCAGCTTTTCCAGGGGGATGGATGCTTCAGAGACCTCAAACCGGTTTTTGGCCAGCGACAGGATCACTTTGCGTGTGATGCCTTTGAGAATGCCTTCCGGCGGCGGGGTGACCAGGGTGTTTCCGAAAAACGCAAACAGGTTGCTGGTGGTGCCTTCCATGGCATGGCTGTTCCGGTTGATATAAATCACTTCCATGGCACCTGATGCCCGGGCCTGGTTCATTGCGAGGGTCGCCGGGATATAAGCGGTGACTTTGGCTCCGGCAAGTGGTCTTTCCTGGACCAGGGTGATGACCTTGACCCCTTTGGAATACCATTCTTCCGGCAGTTTTTTGATTTCAGTGACCATCACGATCAGCCGGGGACGGCCGGTGGGAGTGATAAAATCAGGACTGGATCCCCCGGTGATGACGATTCGGATGTTCACCTCCGCCAGTCCGGGATTTTTTTCCAGGGTCTGTAACACGACCTGTTTGATGTCAGCCCGGTTCCAGGGCAGGGACAGTCCGATTTTTTTTCCGGATTCCACGAGCCGGTCAATATGTTCATCCACAAAATAGGGCCGGCCCTGAAAGGTGCGCATGATATCGCAGACACCGATGCCCCGGAGCACTGCCAGGTCATCCACCGGGATCTTTGCTTCATGAGCGGGAAAAAACGTGCCGTCCACGTAATACACAGGCATGAAAAATCTCCTTGAATTTGAACATATCCGTTTTATACTGTCCAGATTGAATTAAAAAACATAAGTTAGTGCTTGGATCCCGGCGCGCAAGGGGGAAATCATGGATTTTTTTCGAGGTGTTCAATACAATATTCAAGGGATAACCCTGTCCATGCGTCATCCACAGCTCCTGTGGCTCGGGCTGTTGCGGTTTGCCGTTATCCTGATTTTAACGGTGCTGTTTTCCGGCCTGGTTTTATTGAACCATGACGCGATCCTTTCCAGGATCTGGACGCTGCCGGAAAGCGGTGTACTGGTCTATGTCTGGCACCTGGCATCCTGGCTGCTGTCTCTGGTGCTGGCCGCTCTGAGCGTGGTGGTTGCCTACCTGGTGGCCCAGGTGTGTTTTAATGTGTTCATCATGGACTATATGTCCCGGATCACGGAAAAAATTGTTCTGGGAAAAGAGATTTCCACTGTCGAGGGTTCCTGGTTCAGGACAGCTGCGTATCTGGTCCTTCAGGAAATCCCCCGGGCCGTGATTCCCATGGCCATCACACTGGGGGTCATGGCAGCGGGATTTTTCACTCCGCTGGGTCCGGTCATCCTGATTTTGTCCGCCGTCACGGCCGGGGTGTTTCTGGCCTGGGACAACACCGATCTGGTACCGGCCAGACAGATGCAGCCGTTCAGGCACCGACTGCAGTTTCTCCGGCGTAATCTGGCCTTTCATATCGGGTTCGGCCTGCTGCTCATTATTCCCTGGCTCAATATACTGACACTCTCGTTTGCCCCGGTAGGGGCGACACTGTACCATATCCGCAAACATGAAAAGGAAAAATCATGAATGTTCTTGTCACCGGTGCCGCCGGATTTATCGGTTACAGCCTGAGCGCCCGGCTTCTGGATTCAGGGCACTCGGTTTACGGGATTGACAATCTCAATGAGTATTATGATGTGACCCTGAAGCGTGCCCGGCTGTCCCGGCTGGAAAAAAAGACCGGATTCGTGTTTCAGAAACTGGATCTGGCAGACCGGAAGAACATGGCAGCCCTGTTTGAGGCACACCTGTTTGACTGCGTGGTAAACCTGGCCGCGCAGGCCGGGGTGCGTCACAGCATAGACAACCCGGCAGCGTATGTGGACAGCAACCTGGCAGGGTTCGGCAATGTTTTGGAAGGGTGCCGCCACAGCAGGGTCAAACATCTGGTATATGCCTCTTCCTCGTCGGTGTACGGACTGAATACCCATATGCCGTTTACCGTTCACCAGAATGTGGATCATCCCATCAGCCTGTATGCGGCATCCAAAAAAGCCAACGAACTGATGGCCCACACCTACAGTTATCTGTACAATCTACCCTGCACCGGGTTGCGGTTTTTTACCGTATACGGCCCCTGGGGGCGACCGGACATGGCATTGTTCCTGTTCACCCGGGCGATTTTAAACAACACGCCTATCCAGGTTTTCAACAACGGCAACATGCAACGGGATTTTACCTATATCGATGATATCGTGGAAGGGGTCATCCGGGTGATGAACCGGATTCCTGAAGCAAACCCGGACTGGTCTTCAGACCGGCCGGACCCCTCTTCGAGCTGTGTTCCATACCGGCTCTACAATATCGGCAACAACCAGCCGGTGGCGCTGATGGATTTTGTCAAAGCCATTGAAACTGCCCTGGGAAAAAAGGCGGTGATTGAATATCTGCCCCTTCAGCCCGGAGATGTGCCAGCCACCTATGCGGATGTCAGCGATCTGATTGCGGATACGGGATTCAAACCATCCACGCCTGTGGCCCGGGGCATTCAACAGTTTGTGGACTGGTACCTGGATTATTACGGCAGATAGCCGACAGACCCGGCCCGGAAACCATTTGTCCGACGGTTGAGACACCGCCGGTTCGCCGGTTCAGGAACAGATCAATCCAGGGCCCGGCTCACGATCTCATACACGTGGGTGGACAGATCCGGGGCCGCAGCCAGGGTTTCCAGGGATTGTTTCATCAAGGCCCGCCGGTCAGGGTCATATTTTTTCCACTGGTTGAAGCACCGGGACAGCCGGGCCGCGATCTGGTGGTTGATTTTGTCCAGTGCCAGGATTTTGTCTGTGACAAACGCATATCCCTTGCCGGTTTTTTCGTGAAAATGGATGGGATTGTTCATGGCAAATACGAAGATCAACGACCGGACCCGGTTGGGATTGGTCATAGTAAAGTCTGAATGATTCACCAGATCGATCACGGACGCCAGGGTGCCGGGCAGGGGAGACACCGCCTGAGCCTGAAACCACTTGTCCATGACCAGAGGATCATGGGACCATTTTTTGTAAAACCGGGCAGTGCTTTTCTGTTTCAATTCAGGGGTGGTGGTGCACAGGATTTTGAATCCTGCAAATTCATCGGTCATGTTTTGTGCAGTCACAAATGAATCCCACACGTTCGTAAAGACAGATGGGGTGCCAAGGCTTGCCACATACGACAAGGCCAGGTTTCTCAGACTGCGGCTCCCAATATCCTGGATGGACAGGCTTTTGGGATCGGAACGGCTGCACTGGTCGATGATCTGTAAAAACAGATGGGAAAGGGTGCCGGCCAGATGGATTTTTAAATGAAGCCGGGCCTGGTGCACGGCATCCACATCAATGAGGTCAAACAGGTCCGCCAGTTCAGTTTCCTGGGGGATGGCCAGTGCTCTGGCCAGAAAGGCCCGGTCTGCATTCCGGTCAGACAGCGCGGCTTCAAAGGCCCGGACCAGATTTTCTGATACGGTCAGAGGCCGGTGCTGTGTGATGGCGGACACCAGCTGTTGAATTTCTTTGTTGAACAGGGTCTGGGCCGCATCCCACCGGTTGAAATCATCGGTGTCACGGGCCATGAGACATGCCAGTTCCGGGTCTGTGAGATCCGTTGATATCTTGACCGGGGCGGAAAACTGCCGGAATACCGAGGGCAGGGTACCGGGCGGTACATTCTGAAACGTCACCGTGTGGGTCTCATCCGTCATCTGAATCAAAGACGCCTGTTCAGATATGATGTCATTGCCCTCAGGATCAATCAAACCGATGCGGATGGGAATAATCAGGGGCTGTTTTTCAGATTGATTTCTGTCCGGCGGCGTCTGCTGGTAAAAGGTGATGGACAGGGTCCGGGTGTCTGAATCATAGGTCCGGGTAACAGTCACCCGGGGGGTTCCGGACTGAGTGTACCAGCGCTTGAACCGGGTCAGGTCCACGTGGCCGGCACGGGCCATGACAGACAGAAAATCCTCGATGGTGACGGCCATGCCGTCGAATGTTTCAAAATACAGGGCCATTCCCTTTTGAAACCTGGTTTCACCCAGCAGCTGATGGAGCATGCGGATCAGTTCCGCACCTTTCTCATACACGGTCATGGTATAAAAATTGTCCATCTTGATATAGGCGTCCGGTCTCACCGGATGGACCATGGGACCGCAGTCTTCCGGAAACTGAAAAGCCCGGAGATTTTTCACGTTACTGATGCGTTCCACGGCCCTGGAGTTCAAATCAGATGTGAATTCCTGGTCCCGGAACACGGTCAGCCCTTCTTTGAGGCTGAGCTGGAACCAGTTTCTCAGGGTGACCCGGTTGCCGGTCCAGTTGTGGAAATATTCATGCCCGATCACCCGCTGAATATTCATGAAATCATCATCTGTGGCGGTGGACGGGTCCGCCAGCACATATTTGGCGTTGAAAATGTTCAGTCCTTTGTTTTCCATGGCGCCGGCATTGAAATCATTGATGGCCACAATCTGGTATAGATCCAGGTCATATTCAAGATTGAACCGGTCTTCATCCCATTTAATTGCCTGTTTAAGGCAGGTCATGGCATGGTGGCACCGGTCGATATTTTCCGGTTCCGCAAAGATCTTTAAAGCGATCTCACTTCCGGACCGGGTCACAAAGCAAGATTCAATGGAGGACAGGTTGCCGGCCACCAGGGCAAACAGATAGCATGGTTTTCTGAAAGGATCCTCCCACCGCACGAAATGCCGGCTGTCCGTCAGGTCCCCTTTTTCCACGGGATTGCCGTTGGACAACAGGACCGGGCACCGGGCTTTGTCCGCTATAATGGTGCATGAATACCGGGCCATGATATCGGGCCGGTCCAGAAACGGGGTGATGTGGCGGAAGCCTTCCGCCTCACACTGGGTGCAGTATATATGGTTGGATCGGTACAACCCTTCCAGACGGGTGTTTTTTTCCGGAAAAATGACATTGCGGATTTCCAGGGTGAACCGGTCCGCCACATCCGGCAGGGTCAAATGGGTGTCGTCCACCTGAAACTGGCTTCCCTTCAGGGCCTGGCCGTCGAGAGAAACAGACAGGATGTCATAGTCTCCCTTGTCCATGGTTAATACAGGGGCAATTTCTGTCTTTTCCGGATTCCGGCGAAGCTCCAGGGTGGAAGTCACTTTTGTACCGTCGGGTTGGATGTCAAAAACAAGGGTCACCTGATCGATTAAAAAATCAGGCGGATCATAGTCTTTCAACTGGATAGGGGGGTGTGTGCTCATAATACTGACACAATAAAGTCAAAGACCCGGCTTGTCAATATCGGTTCCCGGACACTCCCGGGTTGAATTCCGGCCCGGTTTGTATTAAACAGTGAGATCACTGTTTCAATAACACTTTTTAAACCGACTGACAGGAAATTCATATGAAACTGACGATTATAGGCACCGGATATGTGGGGCTGGTCACCGGGGCCTGTTTTGCTGAAATCGGCAGCCGGGTCACGTGCGTGGATATTGACGCGGAAAAAATTGCACAGTTGAACCAGGGGGTGTTGCCCATTTATGAACCGGGCCTTGAAAGGATGGTTCGGGAAAACCTGGCCGACGGCACCCTGAAGTTTACTTCCAGACTGGCTGACGCTGCAGAGGACTGTCAAATCTTTTTCATTGCCGTAGGTACCCCGCCCGGGGAAGATGGGTCGGCTGACCTGAGCAATGTTCTGGAAGTGGCCCGGCAGATCGGTAAGCACATGACCGATTACGCAGTGGTCGTGGACAAATCAACGGTACCGGTGGGTACGGCGGACCAGGTGACCCGGGTGGTTCAGGCCGAGCTGGACCGCAGGGGCGTGAACCACCCGTTCGACGTGGTATCCAACCCGGAATTTCTCAAGGAAGGGGCGGCGGTCAATGATTTTCTCAAACCGGATCGTATCATTGTCGGGGTGAACTCGGACCGGGCTGCCAGGTTCATGCGCCGGATCTATGCTCCTTTTTCCATGAATCGGGACAAAATGATCGTCATGAACGTGCGGGATGCAGAGATGACCAAATATGCGGCCAATGCCATGCTGGCCACCCGGATCTCGTTCATGAACGAGATTGCAAATATCTGTGAGCGCCTGGGTGTGGATGTGGAAAATGTCAGAAAAGGGATCGGATCGGACACCCGTATCGGGTATTCATTTATCTATCCGGGGTGCGGGTATGGGGGGTCGTGTTTTCCCAAGGATGTCAAGGCATTGATTAAAACCGCCAGGGATGCCGGAATTCATCCCCAGGTACTGGTTTCGGTTGAAGAACGCAACATCCTTCAGAAACAGGTGCTGGCCGGCAAAGTCAAGTCCCGTTTCGGACAGGATCTTTCCGGCAGGTGTCTGGGCGTGTGGGGCCTTGCATTCAAACCCGGTACCGATGATATGCGGGAGGCCTCATCCATGGTGTTTTTAAAGGAGGTTATTGCCGCCGGTGCAACGGTCCAGGCCTATGATCCCGTGGCCATGGCCCAGGCTGCCGGAAAGGTGCCCCGGGAATGGCTGGAAACGCGACAGTTTACCCTGGTGGAAGATCCCTACCAGGTGCTGGAAAACGCCGATGCCCTGGTGCTGATAACAGAATGGAAAGCGTTTCGCCAGCCGGATTTCAAGCGGATGAAAGGCATGATGAAATACCCTGTCCTGTTTGACGGCAGAAACCAGTATGACCCGAAAGAGATGGCGGAGCTCGGGTTTGAATACCATGGGATCGGCCGGGAAAAAACGGCTCAGGAATAAATTGTGAGATGGGCAGGAATATGGTAAATTTAAAAAACAGAAAACACTTGTATGTGCAACTACAGATTCATCAACAAGGATGTCCATGAATGGAACCTGAAACCATAGACAAGGCAAGGGTCCGGGCAATCAACAGTCGCCGGACCTTTGCCATCATCTCACACCCGGATGCCGGGAAAACCACGTTGACTGAAAAACTGCTGCTGTTTGGCGGGGCTATTCAACAGGCCGGTGCGGTGAAATCCAGGAAAACCGACCGGGCGGCCCTGTCCGATTTTCTTTCCATTGAACAGGAACGCGGCATTTCCGTGTCTTCTTCTGTCATGAAATTTGAATACAAAGGGTATGAAATCAATCTGCTGGACACCCCTGGCCACCAGGATTTCTCGGAAGACACCTACCGGGTGCTCACGGCTGTGGACTGCGCGGTCATGATCATCGACAATGCCAAGGGGGTGGAGCCCCAGACTGAAAAACTCATGGAAGTATGCCGCATGCGAAACACCCCCATCCTCACCTTTATCAACAAACTGGACAGGGAAGGGCTTGAACCGCTGGAGATATTCGAAGATATTGAAGACAAGCTTCAGATCGAATGCGTGCCGCTGACCTGGCCCATCGGCATGGGAAAACGATTCAAAGGGGTGTACAATTTCGAAAAAAAGGAAATGGGGATCTTCACTCCCGGATATACCCCCAGGGATGATGACGGTGTGGTTATTCAGGATCTGTCCGATCCCCGTCTGAATGAACTGATATCCGCCTCCCGCGCCGATCAGCTCAGAGAGGATGTGGAACTGATCATGGGTGCGGCAGACCCTTTTGATATGACTTTGTTTCTAAACGGTACCCAGACCCCGGTATTTTTCGGATCGGCCATCAACAATTTCGGGGTCAGGGAGATGCTGGATGCGTTTGTACGGATTGCACCTCCTCCCGGAGTAAGACCCTCGTCGACCCGGGATGTCAGTCCCTTTGAATCGGATTTCTCCGGATTCGCATTTAAAATCCAGGCCAACATGGACCCGGAACACCGGGACCGGATCGCATTTTTCCGCATTTGTTCGGGTAAGTTCACCAAAGGCATGAAAGTGAAGCATCACCGCCTTGGAAAGGAGATCCGGTTGTCCAATGCCACCATTTTCATGGCCCAGGAACGCAGTCATGTGGAAGAAGCTTATCCCGGAGACATCATCGGGATTCACAATCATGGCACGATCAAGATCGGTGATACCTTTACCACGAAAGAACCGTTGAAATTCCTGGGCATACCCAGTTTTGCGCCTGAGCATTTCCGACGGGTGCTGCTCAAGGATCCCCTCAAGACCAAATCCCTGAACAAAGGGTTGACCCAGCTGGCGGAGGAGGGGACCATCCAGGTGTTCCGCCCGCTGCTGGGGAATATGCATGTGATCGGGGCCGTCGGGGTGTTGCAGTTTGATGTGACCATGGCACGGCTCAAGGCGGAATACAATGTCCATGCCGGGTACGAACCCATTGACCTGTCCGTGGCAAGGTGGGTCACCTGTGCGGATGACAGGATTCTGAAACGGTTCCGGCAAAAGAATGAATCCAGTCTCGCCCTGGATGCGGAGGGCTGTCTGACCTTCATGACCACCAGTGACTACCAGCTGGGATTTGTCATGGAAGAGTGGCCGGACATCCAGTTCCACAAGACTCGCGAGCACAACATATAACTTACACTGATTGAAAGGAGTGTCCATGACAGCAAACCGAATTCACAATTTTAACGCCGGACCGGCAGCGTTGCCCCTGCCGGTTTTAGAAGAGATCCAGACCTCTTTTCTGAATTTCAATCACTCCGGCATGTCCATCACCGAGATCAGTCATCGGTCCGCACAGTTTGACGAAGTGATCAATGATGCCATCGACCGGGCCCGGCAGCTGTTGAGCCTGGACGATACCTGGCACGTGCTCTTTATACAGGGAGGCGCTTCCATGCAGTTTGCCATGATCCCCATGAATTTTCTGGGCCAGGGGCAGACCGCAGATTATATCAACACCGGCACCTGGTCCACCAAAGCTATCAAGGAGGCACAGATTCTGGGAAAGACCATCCAGGTGACCGCCTCTTCCGAGGACGAAAATTTTTCCTATATTCCTGAGAAGATTCCCTGCTCCCCGGACGCCCGGTATGTGCACCTCACCTCCAACAACACCATCAAGGGCACCCAGTATGCACAGTTTCCCGAAACCGGCGGGATCCCCCTGGTGGCGGACATGTCCTCGGATATCTTTTCCCGGCCCCTGCCCATGGAAAAATTTGGTCTGATTTACGCCGGTGCCCAGAAAAACTTAGGCCCGGCCGGTACCTGTCTGGTGATCATCAAAAAGGATTTCATGGAATCCGCCAATGAGACTCTGCCCTCCATGCTCAAATACGGCACATATGCGTCCAAGAACTCCATGTACAACACCCCGCCCTGTTTCGGGATCTATACCATCAGCCTGGTCTTCAAATGGATCCAGGCCCAGTTCGGCACACTGGACGCCATGGCGGCGTTCAATCAGGAAAAAGCCGCCATGCTGTATGATGTGATCGATGGGTCCGACTTTTACCGGGGTACTGCCCGCAAAGATTCCCGGTCCCTGATGAACGTGACCTTCCGTTTGCCCACCGAAGACCTGGAAAAACAGTTTGTGGCCGATGCATTGAAACAGGGCCTGGGCGGCCTCAAAGGGCACCGGTCCGTGGGTGGATGCCGGGCATCCATCTACAATGCCGCCACCCGGGATGGAATACAGGCGCTCAAGGATTTCATGGTCACTTTTGAAAAGGAGAATGGATGATGAAAGTACTGGTCAGCGATAAAATGGACGAGGCGGGCATAGATATTTTCAGAAATCAGGACGGGATCGATGTGGATGTAAATACCGGACTCTCTCCTGAAGCACTTCGCGATATCATCGGGTCATATGATGCGCTGGCCATCCGGAGCGCCACAAAGGTGGACAAGGCCCTGCTGGATGCGGCGGTCAACCTGAAGGTGATTGCCCGGGCCGGCATCGGGCTGGACAATGTGGACATAGACGAGGCCACCCACAAAGGGGTGGCGGTCATGAACACTCCCGGCGGCAACACCGTGACCACAGCCGAACATGCCATTGCCATGATGATGTCATTAACCCGGAATATCCCCAGGGCCTGCGCCTCCATGAAAGCGGGAAAGTGGGAAAAAAAACTGCTCCAGGGCCGGGAAATTTTCAACAAAACCTTAGGTGTTATCGGATTCGGCAATATCGGCTCCATTGTGGCCAACCTGGCCAAAGGACTGCGAATGCGGGTCATAGTGTTTGATCCCAATATTTCCAGAGAACACATCGAAAAACAGGGATTTGAGTACGTGGACCTGGACAGCCTCTACAGCCAGGCCGATTATATCACCGTGCATGTTCCCAAGATGGATGCCACCATCGATCTGCTGGATGCCGAGGCGTTTGAGAAAATGAAAACCGGGGTATACGTGATCAATTGTGCCCGGGGCGGGATCGTTAATGAACCGTCCCTGTATGATGCCATTGAGTCCGGAAAAGTGGCCGGCGCTGCCCTGGACGTGTTTTCCACCGAACCTCCCGGGGGCCTGCCACTGCTGGGACTGGACCAGGTGGTGGCCACGCCCCATCTGGGGGCATCCACCAAGGAAGCCCAGACCAATGTGGCGGTGGCGGCCGCCAACCAGATCATCGCGTATCTGCTGTTTGACACGGTGATCAATGCCGTGAACGTGCCCTCGGTCACCGGCGAAGTGCTGCGCCAGCTCAAACCATTTCTGTATCTGGCTGAAAAAATGGGCAAGATGCAGGCCCAGCTCATTTCAGGCGGTATCAAAGAGGTGCAGATCGAGTATATCGGCAAATTTCCGGACCTGGATCTCAAACCGCTCACCATTGCAGCCATCAAGGGTCTGCTCAATGAATTCATCCCTTATGAGGTCAATTCCGTGAACGCCATTTCCCTGGCCAATGAAAAAGGAATCAAAATTTCCGAATCCACGGCCCAGGATTCAGGCAATTTCATCAACCTGATCCGCATGAGCGTGGTGACCGATACGGGTACTGATATGGTGGCCGGCACCATTTTCGGCAAGGAAACGGCCCGAATCGTGCGCATCAACAAATTCCGGCTGGAAGTGATTCCCGAGGGGCACCTGGGACTGATCCACAATGTGGACAAACCCGGCTCCATCGGTTCCATCGGCAACACCCTGGGCAAGCATCAGATCAACATCTCCCGCATGATGGTGGGCCGGGAAGAGGACGGACAGCGCAACATTATCTTTTTGAAAACCGATACCCCGGTGCCGGCGGAAGTCATTGAAGAAATTGAAGCCCTTCCGCTGGTGGTGAGTATGACAACATTTGAACTATAGACATGCGTGATCCGGAAAGAAAAATTCTCTACAATTACACCTCTGCTGCTGATGACCAGATCATTCTTCATCTTTTCGGATCAGACATTCTGAAGACGGTTCAGGACCTGGAAGGCAAAAAGGGGACCGGGCGGTCGGCCCGGCTGCTGTACCGGTTCATGGGAGACCTGTTCATCATCGGGCGGAATCCGTTTCTTTTCCAGGAACTGGTATCCCATCCGGGCCGTCGAAAGCAGCTGTTTTCCGAATTTGAAAACGACCTGAACATCATTGAAAAGACGGCCCGGCATTCAGAAGTGTTCCAGGTTCTGGACGCCTGCCGGCAGGTGCTGGGTGATATGGGCTGCCAAATGACCACCCAGGCCGCATTTCAGAAAAAAATGATGCAGACGTTGGGACCGATTGTCGGCAGGGACAATATCTATTTTGATCCGTTTACCCTGACCGCCCATGCCACAGATGCCACTGACTGGCGGCGGTTTCTTCCCAGAGCTGTGCTGCGTCCCAGCCATGAATCCCAGGTACCGGAACTGATAAAAAAAACACATGAACTGGGATTGCAGATCATTCCCCGGGGGGGCGGCACCGGATTGACCGGCGGGGCCACCCCGTTAACCCGGGATTGTGTCATGATCAACACGGAAAAACTCAACCGCATTTATGCCATCGAATCGTTGAAAGAAGTGGGGGATGGCACCTGTTTCGCCATTGAGGTGCAGGCCGGGGTCATCACCCAGGATGCCAAGGATGCGGCCCGGGAAAAGGGGTTGATATTCGCCACAGACCCCACCTCAGCCTGGGCCTGTACCATCGGCGGGAACCTGGCTGAAAATGCCGGGGGCAAAACCGCGGTTCTGTTTGGTACCGCCCTGGATAATGTACTGTCCTATCACATTGTCATGCCGGACGGCCGGGAGTATACGGTATTCCGTAAAAATCATCCGGGCCGGAAAATATTGTTCACGGATCAGGTGATATTTGAAGTGCTGGATGCAGCCGGTCAAAAAATTCAAACCATTGCACTGACCGGAGAAGAAATCCGTAAAAAGGGGCTGGGAAAGGATGTCACCAATAAATACCTCAACGGGCTTCCCGGTATTCAGAAAGAAGGGTGTGACGGAATCATCACTTCGGCCCGGTTCATCCTGTATCCGGAGTTTACCTTTAAAAAAACCTGCTGTATCGAATTTTTCGGCAATGACATGACAGAAGCCGGACAGGCCATCACCGCCATATCCGGCACGTTTTCCCACACCGATCCGGCCGTCATGGCTCTGGAACATTTTGACGAAGCCTATATACAGGCCATTGATTATAAAACCAAGAATGCACTGGGCAACCGGCTCAAGGCCGTACTTCTGGTGGATCTGGTATCAAATGATACGGTCCTGCTGGATGCGGGGATGGATATCCTGGCTTCCATTCTGGAACCATTTGAAAAAACCGGGCTGACCATTGCCAAAACCGATGAAGAGGCCCGGCGTTTCTGGGAAGACCGCAAGCGATTGGGGGCCATTGCAGCCCATACCAATGCGTTCAAGCTCAATGAAGACATAGTCCTGCCTCTGGTTTCTCTGGCCCGTTTTGTCCAATTTGTGGACCAGATCAACCTGGAGGAAAAAGCAGTGAATCAGGCCCGGATCATTGACAATCTGGTGGCATATCTGGACCGGGCCGTGCCGCTGTCCGATCCCCAGTGGCTGGAAAAAAAAGTGGGGCAGGCCAAGGACCTGGCCTGGGCCACGAAAAAAAAGCTGCCCATTGCCTCCCGGGATGCTCTGGAGGCGGGGATTCATGCCAGAAATTTCTATACCCGTGTCACGGAAAGCCTGCGGGGCTATACCCAGGTTCTGGAAAATCTGGAAACGATCTATGATACCACCCGTGCCCGCCTGATCGTTGTGGCCACCCACATGCATGCCGGGGACGGCAATGTGCATGTGAACATCCCGGTATTGTCCAATGACCGGGAAATGATGACCCGTGCCGCCATGACTGCGGACCGGGTCATGGAAAAGGCCATGGATCTGGAGGGCGTGGTTTCCGGTGAACACGGCATTGGCATCACCAAATTCAAATATCTCTCTCAACCGGCGATTCAGGCTTTTGAACAATACCGAAATCGCGTGGATCCGGACCGGATCATGAATCCGGGAAAACTGTCTGAACCGGACATCCTGGACAAGGTGTTCACCCCTTCCTTCAACCTTCTGAAACTGGAGGCCCGGATACTGAAACACGGGTCCCTGTTTGACCTGGCCATGAACATTGCCCATTGTGTACGGTGCGGCAAATGCAAGCCCATGTGCCCGGTGTTTTTTCCAGACAGGAACATGTTTTTTCATCCCCGGAACCGTAATCTGGCACTGGGAGCACTCATCGAAGCCCTGCTGTATATTACCCAGAGGACCCGGTCCACCGGGTTTCATATTCTGCAGAATCTCGAAGAAATTGCGGATCATTGTACCATCTGCCACCGGTGTCTGACAAAATGTCCGGTGAATATCGATTCAGGGAATATTACCATTGAGTCCCGGAAAATTCTCAAAAATATGGCATTCAAACATACCCCGGTATCCACCCGGATCACGCTGGGGTATCTGGCAGACAAGCGGCCGGCGGCCAACCAGCTGACCCGGCCGTGGCTGCTGAATGCCGGCACGTTTTTTCAGCGGACCGGTGCCACACTCCTGTCTCCTGTTGCCGGTACCAAGGCGGTTTCACAGGTTCGGCCCCTTCAGCTGCTGCGATCCAGAATGCCCTGGCCGGACCTGACGACGCTCCGGTCCCATGTCCCCATGACGATGAAAAACCAGGCGTTGGTTCTGGAACCACTGAAATCCGCTGTCTCCACAGTGTTTTATTTTCCCGGATGCGGGAGCGAACGCATCTATTCCCGGATTTCCAGAGCCGCCCTTTACATTCTGCTGTCCAAGAATCACCGCGTGATCCTGCCGCCGCCGTTTCTGTGCTGCGGATATCCGTTTCTGGTAAATGCCCAGACCCGGAAATTTGAAGAACTGACCTTGAAGAACATCATTGTATTGACCCAGTTGCGGGATATGTTCAATGACCTGGCCTTTGATGCGCTGGTGGTGTCCTGCGGTACCTGCATGGAATCTCTGAACCACCTGGATGTGGACCAGATATTTGACAGCCCGGTGATCGATGTCAGTGAATATGTTCTTGACCGATGGACACCGGATTCCTCTTTTGCATCGGCCTGTTTTTACCATGCGCCCTGCCATGATTCATTAAAGGACCGGGGGGCTGCATTGCTCAAAACCCATGGATTCGATGTGACCCCGGTGCCGCACTGCTGCTCCCAGGCCGGCACTCTGGCGCTTTCCCGGCCCGATATCAGTCATAACATGCTCGTTCGCAAGCAGGAATCCCTGGCACATGCAGACAGTTCCGGGCAGGACGCCCCCGCAGAAATGCTCACCAACTGTCCTTCCTGCGTTCAGGGCCTGGGCCGGCTCTCCCGGGTGAAACCGATTCATCTGGCTGAAGCGCTGGCCTTGGCAATGGACGGCAGTCAATGGAAAACCCGGCGGCTCCAGGAGTTGACCGGTTCTGTGGAAAAAGTGACGTTTTAGTTGTGAACCTGGTTCTGCTGTCCCAAAAGGATTTTATTTCACCTGACTGCGTGAGCCTGTCCGGCCGGCGGTATGACCATATCCGTACCGTGCTCAAAGCCAGACCCGGAGACAGTATTGCCTGCGGCCTGGTCGACGGCTGCCTGGGAACCGGCCGGATTCAGCACATGGATGCACGCAAAGCGGTACTGCAGGTAAGCCTGGACCAGCCACCGCCGCCTGCACTTCCGTTAATTCTGGTTCTGGCACTGCCCCGGCCCAAGATGCTTCGCCGGATCATCCAGAATGTCACGGCCCTGGGGGTCAAGCAGATATTTCTGGTGAATTCCTGGCGGGTGGAAAAAAGTTTCTGGCAGAGCCCCCTGCTGGCGGATGACAAACTGGTGACATATTGCCGGCTGGGCCTGGAACAGGCAAAAGACACAGTGATGCCCGGGATTTACAAAAAGCGGTTTTTCAGCCGGTTTGTCAAAAATGAACTGCCCCAGATTTGCCGGAACACCCAATGTATCACTGCACATCCCAAAACGGACGGGGTGTGCCCTGCGGGTGTAAACCAGCCGGTGACCCTGGCGGTGGGGCCGGAAGGGGGGTGGATCGATCTGGAAGTCCAGACACTGGCGGATATCGGATTTGTCCCGTGCGGCCTGGGGCCCCGGATTTTAACGGTGGAAACCGCAGTCACCAGCCTGATCTCCCGATTGTTTGTCTGAGACATTTGCCCGGATTATTTACCGGCATCTGCTTTTTTGCGTTCCAGCTCTTCCCATCGGCCATACAGCGCCTGGACCCGGTTTTCCGCTTTTTCAAGATCCCGGCAGATATCGGCCAGCTGATCGGGATGGCCCATGATGTCCGGGTCCTGGACCCGGGCGGTCAATTCTGCCACCCTGTCTTCGGCTTGCAGAATGGTGTCTTCCATATGTTCCAGCTCATATTTGTCTTTAAAGGAAAAAGCCAGGCCGGGACCCGGGGGGGACTGGGAGGCTGCTGCGGGCCGGGATCCTGCAGCGGTGCTGTCATCCGGGGTTGATTTTTCAGAACCTGCCCGCTGATAGGCCACAGCCGAAAGGATCTGGTTGAAATTTTTGTAAAATGCAGGCGGAGAATCAGGGTCCAGAAACAGCATTCGATGGCAGACCCGGTCCATGAGATACCTGTCATGGGAAACGATGACCACAGCGCCCGGAAATTCTTGAATGCGCTGTTCCAGCACTTCCAGGGACAGGATATCCAGATCATTGGTGGGTTCGTCCAGAAGCATTACATCTGCAGGCTGAAGCATCAGGTTCGCCAGAACGATCCTGGCTTTTTCACCGCCGGACAGACGATGCACCGGCATGTCCAGCTGGTCCGGCATGAACAGGAACCGCTTGGCCCAGGTGACCACATGTACGCTTTTCCCCTGGTAATTGACGGAATCGCCGCCGGCCTGGTTCAGCGCTTCCCGCAGCAGGCTGTCCGGGTCCAGTCTGGACCGGTGCTGATCAAACACCGCAATTTTCAATCCTTCCGCCCATTTCACAGTGCCCTGGTCCGGGAGGATTTTTTTTTCCAGTAAAGACAGAAATGTGGATTTTCCAGACCCGTTCACGCCGACCACCCCTAAACAGAACCCCGGTCCGAGCTCAAAGGTGATACCAGAAAACAGCGGGTGATTATCAAACCCCTTGGCCAGGTTGTGTGCCTGGATCAGTTTCCGGGTCTGGCGGCCGGTGCCGGTAAAATCCATATCGACCCGGGCGGTGTAACGGTTTCTTTCCCTGAGCGCATCCAGGGCCTGACGCAGTCTTTCCGCCTGGTCGATGCGGAATCTGGCTTTGGTGGACCGGGCTTTGGCGCCCTGGCGGAGCCATTCATCTTCCCGGCGCATTTTGCTGGTCAAAGAGGCCTGCTGTTTTTCCTGGGCAGACAGAAATTTGCTGCGTTCCTGTTCAAATACCCGGTACCCGCCCTGAACCTTGAAATATCCTTTGGGATAATACTTGGCAATTTCCATGGTGCCGGTACAGGTGTTTTCCAGAAATGCCCGGTCATGGCTCACCAGTATAAAGGAAAAACCGCCGGTTGCAAGAATGTGTTCCAGCCACAGGATGCCGTGAATATCCAGATGATTGGTGGGTTCGTCCAGAAGCAGCAAATCCGGGTCCATGCACAGTGCCCGGGTAATGGCCAGCCGCTTTTTCCATCCTCCGGAAAGGGTGCCGACCTGGACGGTTGTATCTGCAAACCCTCCTTTGCCCAGTGCCTGGTTCATCCGGCGGTGTTTTTCCCTGTCATCCATGGGCAGATCCGCTAAGCTCTCAAAGAGTACGGCCTCCACGGTCTGATCATGGTTCAGCCGATCTTCCTGGGGAAGATAAACGATCCTGCAGGTTTTCTGGATGGTGATCTCCCCGGTATCCGGCTGAGCCTTTCCGGCAATAAGTTTGAGCAGTGTGGATTTACCGCTGCCGTTGCTGCCGATCAGACCCAGATGTTCGCCGGCCTTGAAATCCACATTCAAACTGGAGAAAAGGGTGTCGTCCCCATAGGTTTTGGAAATATCTGACAAGGTAATATAAACGGTCATAAAACACCTGATATCAGGAATGGTTTCGAATACGCCGGTATACCCGGATCATTTTGATCAGAAAGGTGATTGCAAGGGCGGCACTGATCAACAGCACAAAGCTGGCGGCAAAAAAAGTCATGATAAAGGTAAACGGATCGTTGAGACGATATGCCGCCCAAAGCAGATCCAGGCCGAACAGGAAAAAAAATATCGACACCAGAAACAGCACTACCTGGAATATCCACCATGTAAATTTTAAGTGAACCAAACACCCATCCCTGAAGAATATTGACAAAAAAGTTGATGCACACCTTACCGGTTGAAGCAAAAAAAATCAAATCAATATTGATTATTCATCCGGGGATTCTATAATAATGTGTTATATAGACGAATATGAATCAGACAGATATGCAAACCGTTTCAACTCAGGGAGAAATCAAACTCATGAGAATCCTGCTGGTGGAAGATGATGAAAAAATCACCCGGTTCGTGGAAAGAGGGCTCCATTCCGCCGGATTTGCCGTTGATACGGCCGCCACCGGGCCTCAGGGGTTTGATAAAGCCTTTGACAGCGCGTATGATACCTTTATCATTGACATCATGCTCCCGGAAATGGACGGGTTCATCCTGATTCGCAAGATACGTGAACATCAGAACAACACCCCCATTATCGTTCTGAGTGCCCGGGGCAGGGTGGATGACCGGGTCAAGGGACTGGAAGCCGGTGCGGACGATTATCTGACCAAACCGTTTGCGTTTTCCGAGCTGCTGGCCAGAGTTCAGGCCCTGATTCGGCGGGCCGGCAACTTGACCGATCCGGTGGTGCTGACATGCCGTGATTTGAAAATGGACGTATTGAAACGGCGGGTCTATCGCGGAGAGAATGTCATTGAACTCCAGCCCCTGGAATTTTCGCTGCTGGAATATCTGCTGCGAAATAAAAACCGTGTCGTATCCAAAACCATGATCATGGAACATGTATGGGATTATAATTTCGATCCCATGACCAATGTGGTGGAAGCCCGGATCTGCCGGCTGAGGGATAAAATCGACAACGACTACCCCATCCGGCTGATCCATACAGTGCGGGGGGCCGGATATGTGATCAGGGATCCGGATGCCTGATCTGTTCAGGACCATCCGATTCCGCCTCACGCTCTGGTTTACGGGCATTTTTTCCGTATCCGCTGCTGTGGCGTTTATCCTTTTTTATTACCTGGCTGTCCAGACCCTCCAGGACCAGATCGATCAGGAACTGCTGGACAAAGCGTCCCAGTTTTCGTCGGTGATCCGCCAGAGCGGGATGAGGGGTGCCGGCAATCTTGCTGTGATCGAATCCAAGGCCGCCGGCGAAAAAATGATTTTTTTCAGGCTGCTGTATCCCACCGGCGAGGTGTTTGCCTCTTCCCACATGTCCTACTGGAAGGATATTCAGGTGGATCATGCCATGCTGGACCGGTTGATGGAAAATAAAACGCCGGTATTTGACACCCGCATGATGGACAACGCTCACAAGGCCCGCATTTTATATGCCTTTGTGGCCCGGAACGCCATTTTACAGACCGGGATCACCATGGAATCCCAGTCCCGGCTCCTCAGTGCGTTCAAGCGGGTTTTCATGGTGGCCATGGGGTTTATTGTCGGATTTTCCGCCCTGTCCGGATGGTTTCTGGTTCAAAAGGCCCTGTCCCGGGTGGATACCATCACCCGGACCGCCAAAAGCATCACCGGGTCCAGCCTTCAGAAACGGGTCCCGGTTACCGGCAGCAAGGATGAACTCGATCACCTGGCCAGCACCTTCAACCAGATGCTGGACCGGATTGAATCGCTGGTCAGCGGCATCCGGGAGATGGGAGACAACATGGCCCATGACCTGAAAAGCCCGGTAACCCGGATCCGGGGAGTGGCTGAGATGACCCTGCTGCAGGGCGATTCCCTGGAAGAGTTTCATGCCATGGCAGCCAATACCATCGAAGAAGCAGACCGGCTGCTGGACATGATCAACACCATGCTGGTAATTTCCAGAACCCGGGCCGGACAGGGAGATTTCCATTTTGAACCCCTGAACCTGACCCGCATGATCCAGGAAGCCTGCAATCTGTTTGCGCCGGTGGCGGAAGACAAAGACATTACATTCCAGTGCCAGGTGCCAGGCCGGTTCGGGGTGATGGCGGATGTGACCATGCTTCAGCGCGCATTTTCCAACCTCCTGGACAATGCCATCAAATATACGGACCCGGGCGGCCGGATCACGGTTGATATGATCAGGAAAAATGACCTTGTTCTGGATATTCACGTAAGCGATACCGGCCCGGGAATACCTGAGGCGCTTCACGATCGGATTTTTGATCGTTTCTTCCGTGCGGAATCTTCCCGGACCAGTCCCGGCAGCGGACTGGGTCTGTCTTTTGCCAGGGCCATTGCCAGAGAACACGGTGGAGACATTCAGATTCAAAGCAGCCCCGGGGAAGGCGCCTGTTTTACACTGACATTGCCATATTGTAATTTTCAGGTCATTTAAAAATCATCTTTCGGTATTATAATACCCATCAAAAGGAAAAAATCTGTTCAACCTCTGTGTTGATTGATTTGTTCCAACCTCAATATCTAAAAGGAGAGTATCATGAAAAACGTAAAACAAAGGCACCTGATTATCACTTTGATGGTGGGTGTTTTTCTGCTGGCTTCTCTGCCGGTATGGGCGGCCCGGACTCAGCAGATGATTCCGGCCAGTTTTTCCGCTATTGCGGAAACGGCCAAACCCGGGGTGGTCAATATCCAGACCGTCAAAACCGTTCAGGGCGGTGGACGGGTTTTTCAGCATTTTTTCGGTAATCCCTTCGGGAACCGGGAAGGGCTTGAAGACTTTTTTGGCCCGTTTTTAAATCCCCAGCCCCAGAACCGGAAGGAACAGAGCCTGGGTTCCGGGTTTATCATTTCCAAAGACGGGTATATTGTCACCAACCATCACGTGATCAAGGGGGCGGACCAGATCAAGGTGATTCTTCACGATAAAACCGAACATGATGCGGAAATCGTGGGAACCGACCCCATGACAGACCTGGCGCTAATCAAGGTGGATGCCAAAGATTTACAGCCGTTGAAATTCGGTAAATCCAGTGAGGCGGATATCGGTTCCTGGGTGGTGGCAATCGGCAGTCCGTTCGGGCTGTCGCAGACCGTTACCGCCGGCATTATTTCCGCCAAAGGACGGATCATCGGTTCCGGACCCTATGACGATTTCATTCAGACCGATGCATCCATCAACCCGGGCAACAGCGGGGGTCCCTTGCTGAACCTGGACGGTGAAGTGATCGGGATCAACACCGCCATTGTGAGATCCGGACAGGGCATCGGGTTTGCCATCCCATCGGATCTGGCCACCGGTATTATCGATCAGCTCATCGACACCCGGCAGGTTTCCCGTGGCTGGATGGGCGTAGCGATTCAGAACGTCACCCCGGAGCTGGCGGAATACTACGGGATCGACCGGGAGGGCGGCGTGTATGTCGCCAAGGTGTATGAGAACAACCCTGCCCATGAAGCCGGTATTCAGACCGGTGATATCATTGTTGAGGTAAACGGTGAAAAGATAGAAACTTCCAGGGATCTGACCATCACCATTGCCAATCTCAAGGTAGATGAAACCGTGGATGTAAAAATCGTCCGGGAAGGCAAAGAAAAAATCTTCAAGGTTAAACTGGGCAAACGCCCGGATCAGGATCCCGATGTGGTGGCATCCCTGGAAGACTTTGACAGTTTCGGGTTCAAATTCAAGGAACTGGATCCCGACACCGCTGCTCAGTTGGGGTATCCTTCAGAAATCAAAGGATTGCTCGTGACGGAAATGAAACCGGATTCCCCGGCAGAGAGTTCAGGGGTACGGGCCGGAGACCTGCTTCTGGAGCTCAACCGTCATCGTGTCACTGATTTCAAGTCATATCATGAGGTCCTGGCCTCCATTGAAAAAGGCCGGACCGCCCAGCTGTTGTTCAGGCGGGGCAACAGTCATGTATATGTGGTCCGGTTTGAAAAATAACGGCCCACTTTTTGACTGAAAAAGAAAAACCCTTCCTGTACTGCAGGAAGGGTTTTTTATCTGGTTACAGCCAGAGAACCTTACATGGTTAAAAAAAACACCTGACTTTGAAACGGCTTGAATTCAGGAAAACTTGAATTGGTGGAGCTGAGGGGGAACGCGTTTTAAAGCCCCTAATGTCAAGGTTTTCGACCGTTTCAGCCTTTTTCCGAAACTCACTTTTAGCCCAATTTGTACCAAAGGATTGCCCCCGAATCAAGGGGTATTTTTTTGGCATAAATTTCTGAGACCTCATATATACGTCATGTGATCCGATTTTCCCCCCGGTGCCCCTCTGTAATCACCAGCCTTCTCCAGTCTTAACCTGTCACGAACCTTCTATCATAACAGCAACCCTCCCTGGATTTCCTGCCCTGGTCCTCTGGGTCTTTAGTGCTCCTGTGTGTCGTTTTACTCCAGTATGGTCCCGGTGTGGTCTCCCTGGGGATGACAACTCGCTAACTTTAACACAATAGTTGGCAAGTCATATTCCGGCTGATCCCTTTAATATCAAATGATTCTATAATTTTGGTGATTTTGTTGTTAATATTTTGGTTTCAACCTGCTAACTTATTGTCACAATATATCAAAATTTGTCAAAAAAGAGACTTGGTGCCCCATGGCATATATTTGTATAATTCACAGATCTGCATAATAATTTATTAGTCCTTTATCGTATTGAAAGGAGATTTATGTCTTTAGAAGAAAAAATGCTCAATATTTTACATCCGGCTCCTTATAGGAAAAAACAAATAATTCCAGATATTAAGAAAAACAATTTAAATTCAGAAGTTGTATGGACATATCTTGTAGCAAGAAAGTATCAAAATAATTTATCTGAACTTACAAAGATATTATGCGGTTTTGATGAAAAATTACCTCCAAACGCCAAAATTTGGCTTGAAGCATATCTTGATCCTACAAGAAATTGGAAAGAAGAAATTATATCGTGGAGAAGTAGAGCTGATTTAGCGATTGGTTGTTTGGAAATGGTTCAAGGAAAGGATGCTCAATTACGCGCCAATGGAGATTGGATTTGCATCGCAGAATCTAAATGGTTCGATGATATTCATAAAAATTCTAAATTTCCTGAAATCTATCAATTTTCTCAGTTAATTGAACATGCACTCCTGCTACATGACCAAAAAGACAAATTTCCTGAAAGAGTTTATGTTACTTTAATAACTCCAAGATATTTCAAAAATCAAATAGGTAAGTTTTCGCGAAGAATATATTGGGATAAATTTCAATCTTACAAATCGAATAGAAAAAATTTGGAAAAAGACCTCAAGCTATGTCCTTTATCGTTTTTAAAATATGATATTTCAACTCTCATCGACAGAATTGATTCTTTAAAAATTAATTGGGTAACCTTTGAAGAACTTTTGGGATTACCTGATTTGGTTCAAGACCATATTCCTGGAAAATACAGATGCACTCAAGATTCTTGGAAAGAAATTTTTATTGAAATGAAATCTGAAGATGGCTTCAATGACTTGATAACGGGATAGGGCAGGCAATGAGGATCATTCGGATTTACAGAAAAAAGGGAATCAAGGATCGTAAGTTCAAACTCCATGCCCTCCGGCATACATTTGCATCCAGACAAATTCAAAAGGGAGTCGACCTGTATACTTTGTCCAAACTGCTGGGACATGCCAACGTCTCAACAACACAAATTTATTTACATCTTGTTCAGAAGGATCTCGATGATGCCATGAGGGTCTTAGAGAACGATGCTTATTCGAAATTGAAGGAATAGGTTTACAGGGGATAGAAAGATTGATATGGATTTCTTGAGCCAGAGAGATTTCGTGCTATATCATTTTAAGTTAAAGGTATACAAATTAAAATGTTAGTTTGTTTGGTCATGAGTATTAAATATGTCAAATAGAGATGATTTTGCCAAAAAGATAATAGAAATTCTGAGAAGTCGAGTTAACAACAGATGTTCAAATCCAAATTGCAGGGTTCCTACTACCGGGCCGACAACAGATAAAGAAAAGATTAATAATATCGGAATAGCAGCCCATATAACTGCTGCTTCTCCAGGTGGGCCTAGATATGAAAAATCTATGAGCAAGAAAGAACGAAAGTCAATTAATAATGCAATATGGTTATGTTCTAACTGTTCAAATATAATCGATCGAGATCCGGATAAATACCGAGTTGATATTCTTCGGGAGTGGAAAAAAGTTGCTGAGAAAAAAGCTTCGGAAGAGATTGGCAAAAAACTTCCAGATGACAATTATGTGATCCAATCTATTTCTGCAGCGTTTAGCGGTCAATCATCGATATTCCTGCCAAAATTATTATCCAACTCGGGTAAAGCCAGTAGTATTGCCCTTGAAAGATTAGACCCAAGGTTTTCGATAAAGTCAAATTATGTCAACGGGTTAACAAGTTTTGAACTTAGTGCCAAGGAACCTGTTGATGCTAAAATGATTATTAAACAAGATTATACAAATGATTTTGCCCAGAAATACAAAAATTTTGATGAACACGGGGAGAAACTTGTTGTTGATACTCAAGAGTTCGAAATGGAGGGATCACCTCTCTTAAAAGAAATTTTTTCCCAAAATGGCCGCCTTGAGGTAACTAAAAGCATAGACAAAAAAATTATTCAAAAGATATGGGTGAAAAATCCGGCATCCTCTGAAAAGATACAACTCTACGATGTCATCTGCAAAGCTACAATTGGGAAAAGCTCTTTGACATTCGAGGGGAGTGCTTGCGAAAGTATCATCACGATAAAAAGTAGAATCAATCGTCACCAGCTTGATAAATATAATAACTGTATAACAGTCGATATTAATTTCAAAGAATGGGATAATCAAGACGTTACCTCCCTACCATATTTTGATCCAATATATGAATTTTTTCAAAAGCTTAGTGATGGATGGGAATTCCATTCATCAATCGAAATCGACGGGAAAAAACTTTTTGCAGGCACTGTGAGTGATTTTCAAGTCGAGTTTTTTCAATATCTACATAGCCTGCTTCACTATATTGATGTGGTAGGTATAATATGTCGAAATGTAAATATTCGGGGTAGCAATTTTTTTTTCGATATTTGAAAAAAGTTCGGGACACAACGGAAATATTGTGCTAATACGAGAAGCATGGATGCTTCTTGCGCAAAAAAAAGGCCATTAGACCCATCTGTAGTCAATGATCAAATCCTTGATTTGCTCGCCGGGCAATCTCCTACAACTACCATTTTTGAGAAAGACTATCTTGAATTAAAATCCGAAGTTGGTTATTGGAAGGCCATGCACGCCAAAGCGGTTGCGCGTGAACAATCCTTGAAAGATAAAATCAAGGTACTGGAAGGCCAAATCAGGGATCTGAAACAACGGGTATTTTCAAAGCAAAGTGAAAAAACAGGGACCAAAAAAGGAGAAGGCAAGTCAACATCCCCGAATCCTAAACGACCGCGTGGCCAACAACCCGGCAGCGAAGGGCACGGGCTTACAGAACGACCGGATCTGCTGGAGACACATGAAAGTGTAGAGTTCACGGAAGATCCGGTATGCCCTGAGTGCGGAAAACCATATATCCCGGATGGAACTTGCGATTCAGAGACAATTGAGGTTGAAGTCAAAGCCTATTGTTATATTCCGAAATGTTCTGAATCAAATCCCGCCTAATTTTTCACATTAAATTGACAAACTTGAGATTTTTTCGA
>JAVVEQ010000023.1:0-53689 GCA_032250905.1 Desulfotignum sp.
GTCGGCAAATTCCTCGCAGAAGATCACGGCTTTTTCAAAAAAAAGGCCCGGCACCGGATCACCTGCTTCAAGGGCCTGCCGGGACCGGTCCAGAAGCAGCAGCACCTGTTTGATCAGAACATGTTCCTGGATTAACACCCGGGTGACGTGCATGGGCTTCCCCTCCTTTATGTCAGGTGGTATTCCTCCCGCAGGGCCTGTGACATGGCACGGGTCAGTTTAAACGCCTTTTCCACGGTTTTTTCTTTGTCCTTGTTCACCAGGCAGCAGGTGGCAGGTGATATCAGGCTTTGGGCCAGGATTTGATCCAGAGGGATTCCTTTCTTGTTCAGGGCCTGCCACACGGTTTTGAGCCGGAACGTCAGCAGGTCAAGGTTTTCCGTTTCAAAGGTCTCAATGCCCGTGGGTACGATCCCCCACACCAGGATGCCGCCTCTGTCCAGAAACCGTTTCACCGACCGGGTGCTGGCCCCAAAGATATCGGCATTGGTATAGATATCCAGGGACAGGATATCCATATCCAGGCCCAGAAGAAAATCCCAGTCCGGGTTGCCGCACAGGTGAATCCCCCGGGGCCGGTCAATGAAGGAGAAAAACAGGTCCAGATCCTGTCTGGCCTTTTGTTCCCCGTATCCGGACATGGCGGAAAATACGAACTGCATGCCCGGTTCGTCAATGAACATGAACGCGTTGGGGTTTTTCTGCTTGAGTTTTGACAGCTGCACATTGATGCGCTGTGCCATGAACTCGAACATGAACGGCCGCACCGTGTCGTCAAAAAGAATGGGCCGTTCGTCCTGGTCCAGGATGTTGAACCCGAAGCTCACCGGGCCTTCCAGCTGGCCCCGGATGGCCGGCCGGTCCGACAGGTCCAGGCCCAGAAACCGGTGATACACCGCGGAATAGGTTTTGCTGACATCAAAATATTCCGGATCGTCAAAATGGGCCATGGCTGCTTCAAATTCTTCCACAAACCGGTCCATGGAAAACCGCAGGGTTTTTTTTTCCAGATTCAGAATGATTCCGGGAAAATGCTCGGCCGCCTGGACATACATGTCTTCGTAATAGGAATAATTGGGCAGCTGTGGCCAGAACGGAATATCCAGGGACAGGGCTGCGTCCAGGGCCGGGCCCACGTCCCTGTGTGGCATCACCGCCATGGCCGTGGTCAAAAGATTTCCGGGAATGGTCATGTCACTCTCCTTTCATCTCAATGAGTGACGCTGTTTGAGCGCGTCTTGTCTTCAGAGCCTGAATCATTTTCTTCATTTTTTCAACATCGATTTCCGGATGCCCGCCTGTCTGAACGGATGGGGGCCGGGTCACATGGGCCAGGTAGGCTTCCTTGGGAATGCTGTTTTGCCAGTTGCCGGACACCCGGGCCGCGGCAATGCCGACCGTAAAAAAAAGGGCGATGACGATGCCTGGCAGGGCATGCCGGAAGGGCGGCCGGACAGCCGGCAGTGAAAACCGGAGGGCATTTTTTTCCGGACACACCGTGACACAGGACAGGCAGGCAGAGCATTCAGGCGATCGAATCTTTTGTTTCTGCCGGATCTGAATCCGTCCGGGGCAGTGTTTCTCGCATGCGCCGCACCGGGTGCAAAGATCCGGGTCTCTTTGAACGCTTCCGATGCTCAGAAACCCGAGAACACTCAGCACCGCGCCATAAGGGCACAGGTACCGGCACCAGAAATAAGGAATCACAAAAGACAGCCCGATCAAGCCCAGCATCACCTTGAGGGCCAAAGGAGAGATGTCCGTGAAAAAAGTAAGCATCTGGATATCGGCAAACCGGTTGTAAGGGCTGTTGATGAACTGTTCGATGGCCGGCCGCGGCATTTTGTAGAATATGTAATAGATAAAAAATCCGGCCAGCAGATATTTCAGGCTTCTGAACAGGTTGTCGATCCATTTCGGCAACGTCAGGATCCGGTGAAACAGCCGGGTGTGAACTTTGGCCAGGATATCGGAAAACAGGCCAAACGGGCATACCCAGCTGCAGAACCCTTTTTTGACCACCAGGGCTGTGGCGCAGACGATCAGAAAAATCACCAGCCCGGATGGATGAATATCATTGATGGTCCAGGTGGATATCGTGTGCTTCAGGCTCACCAGCGCACTGATGGGCAGAAACGCCTCCACCCCGGGGGGTCGGTTGAAATCCGGCACAACCCCTTGTTCCAGGTGAATGACAAACCATGTGAACTGAATCCCCATGGCAAGGACGATTCCCAGAAATATCAGCTGAAACCACCGTCTGACGGATAAGAATGAAACCAAAAGAGATTTTTTGCCTGTCATAAGTGTTTTTAAATCCTGTTCATAATTAAGGAGTCATTTATCCACTTATAACAGGGTCGGATGCAGGATGCATTGATTCAGGTCAATTTCTTCAAAAAAGTCGGTTGTTTTTTTTTTATGAAAAGACGGCATCCGGAGGATTTCTGTCAGGCAAAAAGGTATCCGGTTGACAGAAAATATCCGGGAAAACACCCAATCAATGAAAAAAAATCACTGATCACGCAGAATATCCGGGTGAAGAATGCCGAAAGCATTGAAGCTGTTTGCGACTGTCAGCCGGATCGCCAGAAATACGGTGACGGCGGTGCCTGAAAAAATGGCGATCATGATGGCGATCTGATACTTGATAGCGGTAAATGGGTCGGCTCCGGCAAGAATGACACCTGTCATCATACCGGGCAAAGACACTAGGCCGATGGTTGCCATGGAGGCAATGGTCGGGGCAAGGGCGGACCTGAGCGCATCCCGGAAAAAAGGACTCACCGCTTCTGTCAAAGCGGCCCCGTATGCCAGAGACTGGTGATACGCTTTTTCGTTTTTGTGGATGGATTGATAAAAACTGTTGAGCCCGATGATGTCCGCCCGCAGGCAGTTGCCCAGAATCATGCCGGCCAGCGGGATAACATACTGGGCATCAAACCATCCAGGCAGCCTGAGAATGATGCCGGCAAAAAATATCATGGGCAGCAGGGTGCCCACCACCAGCGCGATGAACATGGGCAGCAGAAACCGCTTCAGTTTCAGTCTACAGCCTTTGAGGATTGACAGATCCGCCACCAGGATCATGGCAGCCACCCATGCCAGGTTTAAAAAAGGGTTGTTCAGTTTAAACACCACCTGCAGATACAGCCCGACAAACAGCAGCTGCACGGTCATTCTCAGCACTGCGACCGCTGTCTCTTTCAGCATGCCCACATGCAGATAAAGCATGATGGCCAGAGGAAAAATCAGCAGCAGATACCCGGCCGCTAGGCTCAGCAAACTGATATCAATAATCGGGTTCATCGGGTTTTCCTCTCACATCTGATGGATCTCTTTCATGTCAACAACCCTTGTGGCAAATCCCAGCCATTCGGAATCATGGGACACAGAAAGAACCGTGGTGTTTTCCGCCTGTTTGAAATAATCAGCCACTGCCTGCCGGTTTGTCTTGTCCAGGGCGGAAGAGGCTTCATCGAGCAGCACAATGGGGCGGTCCAGCAAAATGGCGATGGTCAGGGCGATTCGCTGTTTTTCTCCGCCGGAAAGCCGGGTGATTTGCTTGTCCAGCAACGGTTGTGGCAAATTGAACCGCTCCATGAGTTCCGGGAGACGGGCCAGATTGTCACGCAGACCGGCATTGGCCCGAAAGGTGAACGGGGTTTCAATCACTTCTTTGACACGGCCGGTACCCAGATCCGGTTCCTGGGCCACATAGGCGATGTGCCGCCTTTTCTGCCAGATATTGTGTCGGGTGACAGGCGCTCCCAGGATCGTTATGGTTCCGGAATCAGGAATCACAAGACCCAGAATGCACCTGAGAACCGTGGATTTTCCGGAACCGGACGGACCGGTCAGGGTCACCTTGTCCCCATGAAAAATGCTTAAAGACAGATCATTCAAGACATGTTGTCCGTTAAAGGACAGATGCAGCCGGTTCAGCTGGACAGCTGTTTGAAAGTCGGATGAAGTCATGTTGAGATAATTATTTTGTCATCCATTCCGAAATAGTCAAGACTTTTTCGGAATGGATTTTGATATGGCCGGTTTGAGATCAGAGACAAATTTTCAAATAACCAGCCGGGAAAAAATCAAAAGTAGGGTTGACACATCCGGGCCAGGGCACCATAGAATCCTTTTTTATCCCATGAGACGACCCGGTCGAAAAATTCCGGTGCCCAGGCAGCCATATGATCGGAGACAAATTTCAGGTCGGCGATAAGACGGGCCCTGTTTTCAGAACCAAAAGCACCGCACAACAGAGTGGACAGGATGGCCAGAAATTCCAGTTCCACACAGATGTGATCCGGAACCTCAGTGGATTCAAACCCGTATTCCCGGTACAGATCCGCCAGTTTTACACTGGAGGGTCCCATGAGGGTGCCCTCCAGGTACCAGGACCCGCAGGGGATGCAGGGCACTTCCGGCAGGCGGTTGATGAACAGGGATACATACCGGTTCTGAAGCCCGGTCAGGGAGGAGGTGCCGGCAGATGGCGGCCCTGCCGGCGCAAACACCCGAGCCAGATCCCTGCCATCGGGCAGCTGTTCCGGGTAGGTAAACAGCCGGGACAGGGCCATGAGGGTTTCCGGGTCTGCAGAAAACTGACCTTCGGGAATCTGAGCCATGACCCTATCCCTCCTTGACCACGGGCAGTTTGTGAACAGCCACCAGGATGAGGGCGCACACAAAGGACAGTACCCCGGCAAAAATCAACATCTCCACCAGGGTGGGAAAATAGCTGTGATGGGAGACAAAGGTGTCTGCAGGCGGCACATACCGGCCCGATGCAATGGGCACGGACCAGTGGGTGTTCTGGCTTCCCAGAGGCGCCAGGGTCAGGGGCATCTGGTTGAAGGCGGCCGGCATGAGCAGGAGCCGGTGGACAAAGATGCCGGCGATCATCAACAGGCAGCCTGCCATGATACCGGACATGGTTTTGCGCACATGTCGGTTGAGCAGCAGCACCACTCCCAGCAAAGGTGCCAGTACCTCAAAGGCGTGGGCAAGGCCGTATTCCTGGAGGGTGATGGCCAGGATCTCTTTGGCATGATCCGTGCCGTACCAGGCATGGATCACAAAATCGTTGTACATGAGAAAAATATGGATGAAAAATGCAGTGGCGATAAATATCGCCATGATGCGATAAGCACTCTGGAACTTGTCTGTTGTGCCGTAACACAGCACCGCCACAAACATCACCACAGCCGTGCCGGAAGCCAGAGCCGCAGCCACGAAATCCGGGGCCATCACCGCGGTGTGCCACCACCCTCTGGCCCCCTGGGTGGCGAAAATCCAGGCCGTGACCACATGGATGCCCACTGCCGCCACCAGGGAAAACGGGGCCAGGCGTCGGGCCCATTTGTCCGAGAATCCGGCGGGATCCGGCACGGGCAGGGCGATTTTGTTCAGGAAACCGTTTCGGGCGGCCAGGTCCGGCAGCATCAGCAGGTACAGATAGATCAAAGACAAGCCGGCATACAGGTTCAGCACGATTACATCCCACACCAGGGGCGACATGATCTGGGGATGCAGCAGCAGGTTGAGCACCCGGAAAGGCCGCCCCAAATCCGGCAGCACGATGAGCATGGCCGCCGCCACATTGGCGAAAGCGCACAGAGCCCCGATCCGGGCAAAGGGCTTGAGGGCCGTGACCCCGAACAGATAGATCATGGAGCTGAGCACCAGGCCGCCTGCGGCGTTGCCCACGAAAAACGCAAGGGCCGATACATACAGCCCCCAGGAATAGGCATTGTTCATGTCCGTTAGAATCAGGCCTCTCCACAGCTGGATGAGCCACATCAACGCCCCTGTGGCCATGATCAGGCCGAAAACGGTCAGGCTGACTTTTTTGGAAACACCCATTTTCATACCTCCTTTCGTTTGGGGGGCAGGTAATATACATTGGGCCGGGTCCCTTTTTCCGGCAGCAGAGTAAACCCGTTCATCTGCCGGATCATCCGGGACACCCGGCTGTTCGGATCATCCAGGTCTCCCACATGCCGGGCTTTTCCCGGACAGGCCCTGACACAGGCCGGATCCAGCCCCCGGGCCTGGTAATGGGCGCAGAAATGGCATTTTTCCACCACCCCTTTGATACGCACCGGTGAATACACCAGGCGGCCGTCCAGTCGGAAGGAGTCCGGATACCCGTAAGTGTAGCCGTTCTGGTATTCATACCGTTCGATGCCGTGTCTGGACGATTCCCAGTTGAACTGCCGCACACCGTAGGGACAGGCCGCCATGCAGTAGCGGCACCCGATGCACCGCTCAAAATCGATGAGCACGGTACCGTCGTCCGTCTGATAGGTGGCCCCCACCGGGCACACCTTGACGCAGGGAGCGTTGTTGCAGTGCTGGCAGTGGATGGGCAGAAAATATAGGTTTTCCGGGGCCGAAGCGGTTAGGTGGCGGTCGCTGCCGGGCGTCACCACCCGGTTCCACCAGCTGCCGGCGGGCTGGGCATTGTGCTGTTTGCATGCCACGGCACAGGACCGGCACCCGATACATTTTTCCAGATCGATGACCATTCCGCGTCTCATGAGATGATCCTCCTTGCATCCACCAGGCATTCGTTCCACACGGTGGTGGGGGACCAGATGCCCGGGACAAAATAGATTTCGTGAAGCGGCTTGATCCAGGCCCGGGTCAAAGAATTATAGGAATGATCCTGGAGATATTTGGCCCACCATCCCTGTTCAAAGATCAGGGTGCCCCGGTGGCAGCCCGGGTCGATCACCGCATAGGCCCGGGTTTTTCCCCGGCCGTTGTACACTTCCACCAGGTCATCGGCGGCAATGTCGCGTTCGGCCGCGTCCGCCGGGTTCAAAAACACCTTGGGCTTATGGCCCTGGAGTTCATTGAGCCACACATTGTTCGAATGGGTGGAATGGACCCGGTACAGCGAGTTTTTGGTGACATACCGGAGCCGGTATTTGGTTCTGGCTTCCGGGTCCTCCCGGTATTCGGTGTCTTCAAACGTGGGTTTGCACACCGGCAGCTGCTCTCCTTCGGCCAGGAAGAGGTCCTCATCCTTGTAAAATTCGATGCGGCCGGATTTCACGAACCTTGCCGTGGCCGGCAGCGGGGCCGGATAGCTGGGGGGCGGAAACGGAACCCGGTCATGGACCTGTTCGTAGAACGGCACCTGCCGGTCCCCGGGCGCGGTGGAGTGAAGCCGCACCGGGCCTTTTTTGACCATGTCCAGGGTAATCCCTTCGGTTTCCATGCCCCCGGTTTTCAGCAGCAGGTCGATGATTTCAATGGATGCGGCAGTGTCGTCCAGGTCCGGGTAGAACAGCGCTTCCCAGTCCGGATTCAGGCGTTTTGCCAGTCCCCGCATCAGTGCCAGCCCGGTGCGGGCCTCGAACAGCGGGGCAATGGCCGGTTCCTGGAGCTGGAGATAGGGATGCAGGATGGTGGCGGTGAGTTCATGGTTTTCATACCAGGTGGTGGCCGGAAACACCACATCCGACCACTGGCAGGAGGTGGTCATGCTGAAGTCAAAGGTGGCCACGAATTCGATGTCTCCGGAGGCGGCCCGGTCCCTGAGGGCATTGGACATGTTGTGCTGGTCAAAGGGATTGCCCCATCCCCCGATCATGGCCTTGATGCCCTTTTCCGGATACCGGGGCCCGCCGCCGTTCAGAAAATGCAGGTAGGGCACCCAGTTTAGTTTTCCCTCCTTGGGAAGCCACCATTCACTCACATCAAACCTGATTCTGTACTGGCCGGCATAGGTGGAGATGCCACCCCCGCTGACGCCGATGCTGCCGGTGAGCACCGGCAGAAGGGAGAGGGCACGGCCCTTGAGGTCTCCGTGGTACCACTGGTAGTTGGAGGCCCCGTACACGATGTGCAGCGGGGTCCTTGTGGCCGCCTCCACGGCGATGCGCTCGATGGTCTGGGCCGGAGCCCCGGTGATCTGTGAAACGGTTTCCAGAGAATATTCAGCCAGCATCTCCTGGAGAAGGGAAAATACCGTGACCGCTTCCACCGTGGTGCCGTCGGTCAGCTCGACCATGAACGTTCCCTCCAGGTCCGCTTTGGTGGAGGCCAGGTGTTCGGGATCCAGGATGACAAGCCCTTTGTCCCGGGTCACCACAAACAGGTCCCGGTAATCAGGAATTTTCATCGCATCTGCCTGATTTTTCAAGGCCTTGACCTGCTTTGCCGGCAGCCGTTTGCCCGTATCTTTTCGCACCAGCACCGGCATGTCCGTGAAATCCTGGAGAAATGACGTGTCATACAACCCCCGGTCAATGATCACCCGGGCCATGCCTAAGGCCAGGGCCGCGTCCGTGTCCAGTTTAATGGACACCCATTCATCCGCCTTGGATGCGGTGGAACAGAAATCCGGGTCCACCACCACCACCTTGCCGGTCTTCTTGGCTTCGATGAGATGGTGCACATCCGGTAGCCGGGTCTGCACCAGGTTGGACCCCAGCACAATCGTATACCCGGCATTGGGCCATTCCAGGGATTCCAGCTCTTCAGTCTGGACCCCGAAGGTCATGGGCCAGAACATGGGCAGATCCCCGTTCTGGTCATACCCGTGGTGGATGGTCCAGTTGGCCAGCCCGGTCAGGCGCACGAACGCGCCTTTGTGCACATACCCGGTGCCGGGCACCTGGACCGTGGTGGCAATGGCGTGGGACCCGTATTTTTTGGTGATTTTCTTGAGTTTGTCCGCCGTGTAGTCCAGGGCTTCGTCCCAGGAGGCCCGCCGGAATTCGCCGCTGCCCCGGGGGCCGGTGCGGATCAGCGGATATTTGACCCGGTCCTTGCCGTACACCAGGTTCATCATGGACAGTCCCCGCAGGCATCCCCTGGGATTGTAACTGTCGTCCGGATAGTCCGCCGCCTGGATCAGGGTGGCAATGCGGCCGTCCTTCACATGCACGTTGAATCCGCAGGCCCCGGTGCAGTTGGGAGAGCATGTGGTCCGGGTGACGGTTTCTCCTTGAGGCCCGGCAGAGGCGGCCGCAGACCCTGCAAACCGCATGAACTTCAGGTCCAGGGACGTCAGTGCCCCGGCTGCCAGGCTGGTTTTGATAAATTCACGGCGGTTGACACCCATGATGACTCCTCCCTTGGCTTGATGATTTCAGATATGCCCGTGTGTTACATCCCTGCATACCACAGAATAAGCTGTCAAAAATTGATTCAGATCAAGAATCTACCACTTTTTTTGGAGCAGGTGCGACGATGGGTGGCCGAAGTCCAGGTAATTCCTCCTGATTTTGGTGAAATATTTTCCCTTTTTTCAGCCGATGGATTGATTTTATTACAAGAGTTGATTTATATCAAGGACAAACCCTCTGGTGTGCCTGTATACTCAGGACGTTTCTTAAAATCTTAAAACCGATATTGAATCGAGGATCCCTATGGACGTTTTTGAAACCTTGCTGAAACGTTCGGCCACAGCCCACGGGCATCTGTGTCCGGGCCAGGTGGTGGGGGTGAGAATGGCCATGCTCGGATGCCGGCTGATCGGTCTGGACAACCCCGGTTGCCGGGAGCAGATCAAAAAACTGCTGGTGTATGTGGAGATGGACCGGTGTACGGCCGATGCCGTGGCCCATGTCACGGGCGTCAAACTGGGCCGGCGAAGCCTCAAATTCATGGATTTCGGGATCATGGCCGCCACATTTGTCAACCTGGAAACCGGACAGTCTTTTCGGGTGCTTTCCACGGAAGACTCCCGGGATCTGTGTGATGTCTATGCCCCGGAGATTGCTGATCAAAGAGAACAGCAGATGGCTGCTTACCAGCGCATGCCTGAGAGCGTGCTGTTCCGGGTGCAGTCGGTCCACGTGGCCGTCGATGAACTGGACCTGCCCGGTCCCACCCGGCAGAAGGTGACGTGCAGCCGTTGCGGCCAGGTGGTCAGAGACGGCCGGCACAGGATGGAAAGCGGCCGGCCTGTGTGCAAAATTTGCTCAGGCCAGGGGTATTTTTCCCATGCCAGGGAGATCACCTGGCCGGATATGGACCAGTCGCCGGTCAACTGAAAAGGAGGGCACAGTATGTTGGAAAAAATTCGTGTCAAAGATGCGGTGGGAAAACCCTTGGCCCATGACATTACGGAAATCAGGCCTGGAGAGTTCAAGGGCCCGGCGTTCAGAAAAGGCCACACCGTATGTGATGAAGATATCTGCCTTTTGCAGAAACTGGGGAAAAACCATTTGTACCTCATCGACCTGGACGAAGATGAAATTCATGAGGACCAGGCGGCCGCCATCCTGGCGCAGGGTCTGGCCGGAGAAGGGGTCACCTGGCATGATGACCCGAAAGAGGGCAAGATCTGCCTGTATGCGGAAAAGGACGGACTTCTGAAGGTAGACAGAGCCGCCCTGGCCGCGTTCAACATGGTGGATGAGGTGATGTGCGCAACCTTGCACAGCGATACCCGGGTAACCCGGGGCCGCCAGGTGGCAGCCACAAGGGCTATTCCCCTGGTGATGAAAAAAGCCCCGGTGGAGCGGGCTGCAGCCATTGCCTCCCAAAATGGGGGTATTTTAAAAGTCCTTCCCTTGATCTCCCGGAGTGCGGGTATTGTGATCACGGGTAATGAAGTATTCAGCGGCCTGATCACCGATAAATTCGCTCAGATTCTGGAAAACAAGCTGGCTGATTTAGGATCGGTGGTATCCGGTATTTCTTTTGCGCCGGATGACGCCGATCTGATTCAACAGGCCGTTGAGACCCATCTCAAGAACGGGTGTGATTTACTTCTGCTGACCGGGGGCATGAGCGTGGACCCAGACGATGTCACCCGGAAAGGCATACACCGGGCCGGTGCCGATGAGATGCATTACGGGGCCGCCGCCCTGCCCGGAGCCATGTTCATGGTGGCCTATATCAAAAACGTTCCCGTGGTCGGGGTGCCTGCCTGCGGGCTTCACCACCGGATCACGGTGCTGGATCTCATTCTGCCCCGGCTGCTGACCGGCGAACATATCGGCAAAAAAGAACTGGCGTTCCTGGGCCACGGCGGGCTGTGCCAGGACTGCCCGGAATGTGTCTATCCCCATTGTCCTTTCGGCAAAGGAATGTAGATATTTTCAATTTGATCTTCTTCTTGTTCTGATGAGGATGGGTGATACACAATACCACCCGGTCAGCGCCAGAATTCCAGGCAGTTGCCTTCAGGATCGGTGAGATACATCACTTCCGCGCCCCAGGCATGGGTGGTGACCGGCGTGGGGTTCAGCCCGGCCCGGCACAGCAGGGAGCGGGTTTCTTCGATGTCTTTGACCTGAAAGGTAATAAGATGCCCTTGTCCCCGGGTCGTATCCCGGGTGGTGCGGCCGGCATCGGCAATGCTCAGGCGGGCCGTGTCCGTGAGCCGGAACTCCACAAACCAGTCTGTGGACACGGTCACGGGCAGCTGGAGCCCGGTCTGGTAAAAGGCCACGGTTTCAGGCCATTTTTCACAGTATAAAATAGTGTTCATACAGACGACCCGCCCCGGCAGACCATGGGGGGCGGGGGCCCGGTCCATTATGTTTGAATGCATGACAGCCTCCTCCGGATAAATTAAAGTGGCCCTGCACATAAAAGTCAAGACATTGTTTGAAAATTCGTGATTCCAGGACCCGGTGAAATTTGATACCCTGGAACCGGAAAGAGGATGGTGGATCTGAAGACATCCAGCGACCGTGTGACCGGGCTGTCTATGAACATTGCATCTAAAAAGGATTTTTCGTGTGGCACGCAATAAAATGCTGTTGATCGCCGTGATGATGTTAACGGGCCTGCTGGTGGTGTGCCTGTTTCTGGCAGGGTGTGATTCCAAACCGGAGACCTATCTGGCGGCCCAGATCGATAAAAATGAATATGACCCAGAAAAATGGGGGGATGCATACCCCCTGCAAAATGAATCCTGGCTCAAGACCCAAGAACCGAAACCGGTGGGCAAGAGCCGGTACAAGCGGGGGTGGGACAAGAATGAGGTGGTGTATGACAAACTCAGTGAATTTCCGTTTTTGGGTGTTTTGTACAAGGGATGGGGATTCGGTATTGAATACAATGAACCCAGGGGCCATTTTTACGCGGTGACCGATCAGATCGAGATCGATTCGTCCCGGGTGGCTTCCGGCGGGGTTTGCCTGGCCTGCAAAACTCCGTTTCACAGGAAAATGACCGAGACCCATGGCCTGGATTACCTGGGAAAACCGTATCTGGAAGCCCTGGACATGCTGCCGGAAAAACTGCGGGAACTGGGACCGGCCTGTTATGACTGCCACTTGCAGGATCCTTTGGAACTGACTTTCAAAAAAGCTCACTTGGAAAAAGGGCTGGAAATGATCGGCAAAACAGATCCGTCCCGGCAGGAACTGCGCATTCTGGCCTGTGCCCAGTGTCATATCACCTATTCAGTGCCCAAGGACAAAAATAACAAGGTGGCCGGAGACGTCACCATGCCCTGGTGGAACGGCACATGGGGGGATATTTCCATTGAAGGTATCATCGATGTGCTTTTGACCGACGACTTCCGGCTGGAATGGGTCCAGGAGATTACCGGGTTCAAGATGCCGTTCATCCGCCATCCTGAATTTGAACTGTTCTCCCGGGGAAGCGTGCATTTCAAGGCCGGGGTGGCCTGTGCCGACTGCCACATGCCGTTTACCCGGTCCGGCAGATACAAAATTTCCGATCATGATGTGACGAGCCCGTTAAAAGCGGATCTCAGGGCCTGTGCTCAGTGTCATACCCAGTCCAAAGAATGGCTGACGGATCAGATTTTTCATACCCAGGACCGAACCACCTCCCTGATTCTCAGGGCCGGATACGGCACCGCCACCTGCGCAAGGCTGTTTGAAACCCTGCATGAAGCACAGGCAAAGGGTGCGGCCGTGGACAAGATGGTATATCAGAAAGCCAAAGACCATTATATGCAGGCATTCCTGAGGGTGGTGTTCATCAATGCGGAAAATTCGGTCGGCTTTCACAACGCTGCGGAAGCCGGCCGGGTGCTCGGGGATTCCATCGCCTTTGCCGGCAGGAGCGAAGCCTTGCTGCGGCAACTGCTGGCAGGCGCGGGCGTAAATCCGGGCCTGGAAGTGGCCCTGGATTTAGGAGAGACATTGAACAACCGGGGCGAGGCAAAACTGAATTTCAGGCCGGAACAGGAATTTACAGACCCGTTCGGCATCCAGGACAAGCTCCTGTCTGAACACGCCAAAGGCCTGTAATGGGAAAGATTGATTGAACATCATTCCCGGTACCGGCCTGCCGGCTTCGGGCTGGAGTGCAACATGAGGGCGTCCTCCAGGCAACAGGAATCGCAGGAGCCGCTGGAAATGTCATGATTTGAGCGTTTCGCCAATGGATTTCCCGAAATTGAAGCAATTCTCTTTTGCCTGGGTATCCGGGTTCCATTGTACCCGTAATCCTTCGTTCAACAGATTAAATCCGCCCTGTTCCAGTTTGTCGGAGAGCACTTTCACGGATTCTCCACTCCAGCCGTAGGACCCGAATGCTGCTCCTTTTTTCCCCTTGAAACGCAGCCCGATGATCTCCTCGAAGAGTCCTGCCAGCGCGGACAGAATCCCCTTGTTCACGGTGGGAGACCCGGCCAGAACTGCCTTGGACTTGAATATTTCGGTGATAATGTCGTTCTTGTCGGATTTGGACACATTGAACAGTTTCACGGTGATTGAACTGTCCGCCGCAAGAATACCCCTGGCAATGATTTCCGCCATTTTCCGGGTGCTTTCCCACATGGTGTCGTAGATCAGGGTGATCTGGTTTTCCGAATACGCATCGGCCCATTCCATATATTTGTTCACGATCTGTATGGGATCCTGCCGCCAGATCACGCCGTGGCTGGGACAGATCATGTCCACGGGCACGTTCAGAGCCAGGACTTCCTTTATTTTCCGGATGACCTGGGCGCTGAAGGGGGTCAGGATATTGGCGTAGTATTTGATGGCCTCCTGGAACAGTTCTCCCTGGTCCACCAGATCATTATACATCAGCTCCGTTGCCAGGTGCTGGCCGAACCCGTCATTGCTGAACAGGATATTGTCGCCGGTGAGATAGCAGAACATGCTGTCCGGCCAGTGAAGCATGGGGGCCTCGATAAAGACAAGATCTCTGGCACCGATATTGAGCGTGTCTCCGGTTTTGACCACCTGGAAATTCCAGTCCTGGTGGTAATGGCCTTTGAGGGATTTTACTGCATTGGCCGTGCAGTAGACGGGCGTGTCCGGGATGTGCTGCATCAGTTCCGGCAGGGCGCCTGAATGATCGGATTCCGCATGGTTGGCGATGATGTAGTCGATCTGATCCAGGGGGATTGCCTTTTTGAGATTTTCCACAAATTCCTTGGAAAACGGGGACCATACCGTGTCGATGAGCACATTTTTTTTATCTTTCACCAGATAGGCGTTATAGGTGGACCCCCGGTGGGTGGAATATTCTTCCCCGTGAAACCGCCGCAGTTCCCAGTCGATTTTTCCCACCCAATGGATATGATCCTTGATTTTGAAATGCATGACTGCCTCCTTTTTATAGATGAATCGTTAATAGATGAATTAAAGGGATGATACTTAGAAAAGTCAAGGAATGTTTTTTTTGCCTTTATTCCGTTTAGTACCCAATGATTGAGCGTGGTGGCAGCAGGGTTGACAACGCAAGGCATTTCCAGTCATAATCCTGCTTATAAGGGAATATTGTTGTGGCAAGACCGGTTCGGTCATACCCTTTGCGGGGGAAACTGGATCAAGCAAAAACGTGAAAAATCAAGGAGACAAAAATCATGCGTGTGATCAAACTCAGTGAAACCAATGAATTCAAACCCGGTGTGATGAACCGGTTTTTTCTGGTGGAAACGTCAGAGCATTTCAAGATCATCAATTTCAACCTGGATGCCGGGGTGGTGTTTCCGGTCCATTCTCATGATCTGGACGGGGAGCTGTCCATCCAGGTGCTGGAGGGAAAAGGGTGGTTTCTGGCAGAAAACGATGAAAAAATCCCCGCGGAAAAAGGGGATATCCTGATTTCAGAGATCAGGGAACCCCATGGGGTCGAAGCGGATACACAGATGAGGATCCTGGTTACGATCGCACCGCCCATCTGATAAAAAAATGCATAAAGGTTACGGGCACCATTGAAAACAAGGGCACCCGCGTATTATGAAAGATATTGCCGGAGTGTTAAGTGAATTGAACTCCCTGCTTGCTTGGGTAATCGCTTCATTTTTGTCTATTCGCCAACGCCGTGGGCAGGACCTGCCTTTATGGTCTTATGTAACCCGTTGACAAAAATGACATATTTGACATAGGCATCCACCCATTCTCTTCCGGCTTCCACACTGGTGCCATCATATTTTTTTCTTGCCTCAAGTGCTTTTTGAAACCACTTTTGAGTTTCTTTTTGCATCTCTGTTGCAAGCAGATCCGTAATTGGCTGCAGATTTCCGGTTTCCAAAGTTTCTTCGGCCTTGGCAACAACCGGGGGAAGCGGCTGCGCGGGTTTGAGGCCGGTAAACTGCATCCCTTCAGCCTGCCTGTGAAGCCGCACGGTCGTTGTCATGAAATAGCGTTCTGCAAGCTCTTTGGCCTTTCCGCCCATTACGTAAACGGCAAGAGACTGTTCAAAACTCTCCTGCAGTTCCGGGGTTTGCTCTTCGCCTACCCAGATAGCTGCTGTTTTGAAATTCCCGGTTTCCAATGCTTTGCGTGCATCAACGGCGGTCGGACCGCTTTCCGTGTCGCAATGAGCCCATGCAACACCACTCGAAACTCCCAGTAGTCCGATGATCACCAGGACCAAAAGGTTTTTGACAGGTAATGCTTTCATTTATATATCCTCTCTTACGTGTCGCTGATTGGTTGTGTAGTGCCGGACGACCGAGCCGCGACTTTTCCCGGATGCCCAGCGCCCTTCGGGGCGCAACATTTTGTAAGTCTCCTGGCTCAATCTGCCGCAGAAATCGTTAAAAGACTGATACTCATGTGCCTGTAGCCAGGTCACAGTCCACCTTGTTTGCCATGATGGCGATCCAGCGCAGGGACACGGCCAGTTCGACCGGGAACAGATAAAATCACTATTCCTCCCAGTGGATACATTCCACCGGGCAGGTATCAATGGCTTCGTCGATACACTCCTCTGGGCCTCCCTCGGCCAGGATGACAAAGGCTTTTTCAGTTTCTTCGTCAAATCCGAACACATCCGGGCAAAGCTCGACGCAGCTCTCACACCCGATACAGTCTTCAGTTTCGATGAACACCTTTTTACTCATGATCGATTCTCTCCTTTGATTGTGGGAATGATTGGTCAGAAAAAATTATACTCAAATGGTGAAACGAGCACCCTTGAAATCAAGGGTGCTCTCTGTTTTATGAAACAGGTTTCAGGATGTTATGGAAGTTGAGAGGCCTGCTGCACTTCGCATTGATCGTCCGGGCAGAAAAGGTTAAGCCACAGGCCTTTGGTCTCTTTTGGAACGACACCGCCGGCCGGCAGGGTGATCTTGTTTTCATCAAAGGAACAAGATCCGTCCGGACAGGCCACTTCGAGCCAAACACCTGCTTTACCGGCAACCGCTTCGCGTTTTGCCGCGGGCAGGTCGGATATTTCGGTTTCAGGAACAATCCGGGCGTTTTCGATAAACACTTTCAAGCGGGCATCTTTAATTTCTTTTTTCATGATCCCTCCTTTTTCTGATGGGATTCTCATATCTGCTCATGGTGGTATCCAACCATGAGCGCCATTTAACATTCACTTTCTTTGTCCTCTTTCAAAATTTGCATGGATTTGATCCAAGTCAAGTTTTTTCCATGCCAATAACCTGATCTGGATCAGTCCAGATAGACTTGGGTCAATTGATCGATCATCTGATGAAAGGCTTCATGTTTGCCGGCACCGATTCTCTCGGTTTCAAGGGTCTCAAAGTCCTGATACAGTTTTTCATCGGTTTCCTTTGAAAAACGGGTCTCTCCCATGGGATACAGAATGTTGTTTTCTTTGTAGATGTGGTCGAGCATCAGCAGGATGTATTGTTCGCATTCATCGGCAAGCGCCCCGGATATAGAGGTGTCGCCGGACTGGAATCGGGCAAACTTCTGGCGGATGGATTTGACATGGCCCCGGCCGGTGGTGTGTTCCGACAGCATGACTTCGATGGGACCCTGTCTGGGAATGCCGGCCTGCTCCATGGCTGGAAACAGCAGATCTTCTTCTTTTCCGTGATGGCATTTATCCACAAATATTTCAAAGAATTCCAGTATGTCATCAAAATGGCCGGTATCAAGGATTTGATCTGATTGAAGAGATCCACACATTTTTCTGAGTACACGAAAAACGACTTTTATCCCTTCATGCTCATTTTTCAGTTGATCAATGGATTTCATGGGTTGCTCCTCGGAATAGATCCTCTTTTTTTTCTGACGGTACAGCTGATCGATTCAATAAAAAGATGGCGGTGCAGAATGATGTGTTTCCGGCCGTCGCCTTTTTCCGGTACCGGCCGGAAACACACAGATCCGTCAAAGATGGGCCGGATCAGTTGCCGGCCATCATGGCGGCGATGTCTTCATCCACATCACCGGTGGGTTTGATGTCAAAGTTTTCCACCAGCACGTTGAGCACGGTGGGGGACACGAATGCCGGCAGCGTGGGCCCTAAGCGGATGCCTTTGACGCCCAGGTGCAGCAGGGCCAAAAGGACGGCCACGGCTTTCTGCTCATACCAGCCGATGTCAAAGGAGATGGGCAGGTCGTTGATGTGACCCACACCGAACACCTCCTTGAGCTTCAGGGCGATAACCGCCAGGGAGTAGGAATCGTTGCACTGACCTGCATCCAGAACCCTGGGGATGCCGCCGATGTCGCCCAGATCCAGTTTGTTGTACCGGTATTTTGCACATCCGGCCGTGAGGATCACAGTGTCTTTGGGCAGCTTTTTCGCTACTTCCGTGAAATATTCACGATCTTTCATGCGGCCGTCGCATCCGGCCATGACAATGAATCGTTTGATGGCGCCGGATTTCACCGCTTCCACCACCTTGTCGGCCAAGGCCAGTACCTGGTTATGGGCAAACCCACCGACGATGGTACCGGTCTCGATCTCCTGGGGGGCCTGGCATTTTTTGGCGCATTCGATCACCGCGGAGAAATCTTTAGCATTGCCGTTTTCTCTGTCCGGAATGTGGGTCAGACCCGGATAAGACACCACGCCCGTGGTAAAGATGCGGTCCTGGTAAGTGTTTTTTTTCTTGATGGGAATGATGCAGTTGGTGGTCATGAGGATCGCACCGTTAAAGGTTTCGAAATCCTCGTTCTGGTGCCACCAGGAACCACCGTAATTGCCCTTGAGGTGGCTGTATTTTTTGAAAGCCGGATAGTAATTGGCCGGGAGCATTTCGCCATGTGTGTAGACGTCCACGCCCGTGCCTTCGGACTGTTTGAGCAGTTCATCCATGTCCTTGAGATCATGGCCGGAGATGAGGATACCGGGGTTGGCGCCCACCCCCAGGTTGACTTCCGTGATTTCCGGGTTGCCGTATGCACCGGTATTTGCCTGGTCCAGGGCTGCCATGGTGTTCACAGAGCATTCGCCGGCTTTGAGCACCATGCCCACCATCTCGTCCACGGACAGGTCTTCGGTGGTGGAAGCCAGGGCATTGAGGATGAAGTCATAAATTTCGTCTTTTTCCACGCCCAGAATGGCCGCATGGTCGGCATAGGCGGATATTCCTTTGATTCCGATGATGAGCAGTTCTCTTAAAGACCTCACATCTTCGTTTTCCGTGGCAAGGACCCCGAGCCTTTTGGCTATTTCCTGGTATTCGGCCTCATTGTCTGAAAACCACAGAGCGGCCTCGGGCAGGGCACCGGGGACTTTGCCTTCCACTTTGTCCTTGACGCTTTTTTTGAATTCCTGGGCTTTTTTGATCCACTTGACCAGGTTGGCGTCATTGAAGTTCACGTTGGTGATGGTGGTGAACAACGCCTTGGTCACAAACCGGCCCGCCTCGGTGGTCATGTCCACGCCGGCTTCCTTGCCTTTTTTGGCCAGCACGGCAATGCCCTTGAGGTTGAATATCAACAGATCCTGAAGATTGGCGGTGGTTTCTTCTTTGCCGCAGACGCCCCTGACGGTGCATCCGGTGTTTTTGGCGGTTTCCTGACATTGAAAACAGAACATGGTGTTGCCTCCTTGTTATATGTAGCGTTTAAGTTGCTGTCTTTGCCAGCCGGTCGGTTGGTTTTTAGAGCCGGCGGACATTCAGTTCGAGGATAAAGTAGTACAGATGAATGGTTAATTCCTTGATATGGATCAAGTTAGTATATTAATCTTAAAAATTATTTTTTTAAACTGTTTTTTTGACATGTCTTGTAACCCGGTTTGTTGAATTGCGTCAATTTTTTACCACCAGAATTCCGGATATTTTCTGGATCCCGCAAGGTTGTTGACAACCAGTGCCACGATCAGCATGATGGCGACACCTGTGAGCACGGGAAAAAACACATATAAAAAACCTAAACTGTGAATTTTTTCACTGCCGATCACCGCAATCAGGGCCGTGGCACCGCCCGGCGGATGCAGGGTTTTGGTGGCATGCATGGCGGCAATGGCCGTGGCCACGGCAAAGGCTGCAGCCAGCCAGGGAGCGGATCCCAGCAGCTGCCAGGCCGCCACCCCGATGACTGCGGATATCAGGTGCCCTCCCACCAGGTTTCTGGGTTGAGCCAGGGGACTTCTCACGGCCCCGTATATCAACACAGCCGAAGCCCCGAAAGACCCGATGAGAAACACCAGGTCGCCGTCAGGGAAAAAATGATAATGCAGTAAAGCCACGGGGATGATCCCCAGAAACGCCCCGAGCCAGGACCATGCAATTTCGGAAAATCCCACACCCGGCGGACTCTGGCTGCCCCCTTTCATTTTTTGGAAAAATGCTGACACAGTATCATCCTTTTTTTTTCAGATTAACACATGGTCTGGATCAGATCGGATCTGGCAACGATGCCTGCCAGTCGTCCGGCATCATCAATGACCGGGACCCGGTTGATGGCGTGGCGGTCCATGATGTCTGCCACTTCAAACAGCGGGGTGGTGCCGGAGATGGTGACGGCAGGGGTGGACATGATCTCTTTCGCTGTCAGTTTTTTGATATCCGCAGCAATGCACCCGGTTTTTTCCAGGCATTGCAGGATCACATGCATGAAAGAAGGAGATCCGCCGCCCCCCATTTTTGACAGGAAATCCTTTTCAGAGATGACCCCGGCAAGGGTGCGGTCCGGCTGGATCACCGGCATCCCGGAGATGTCATGGTCGGCCAGGAGTCGGACTACCTCGGCAAGCGGGGCGGTCTCCGGAACCGATATCACCTGTCTGGTCATGATCTGCTCCGCGGTGATGGCATGTTTCAGCCGGTGCAGGGCATGGTCGTAGGCCACCCGGTAGATTTCCATGAAATCGGACGGGGTGATGTCCAGGTATCCGGGGATTTTCTTCATGGCCGTGACAATGTCCTCATCCGTAATGGTCTGTCGGCATTCATTGAACGCACTGAGTTTCATGGGTCCTCCTCCTTCAGGTTGTGCGGGTTGTCTCCTGCTTTTTATCGGTATCTTCACCAGGCCCGGCATCCGGATCCACGGAAATGTTTTCCACGATGCCCATGTCGCCCAGAATCATATACATGCACGGAATGACCAGCAGCACCATGGTGGTGCTGGCCATCAGGCCGAACGAGGTGCTGATGACCAGTGGCACCAGGATCTGGGCCTGAAGACTTTTTTCAAGCAGTAAAGGCAAAAGCCCGGCTATGGTGGTGGTGGAGGTGAGCAGCACCGCCCGGAAACGGTCCTGGCTGGCCCGGGCCGCGGCCTCATAAATGGATTTGCCCTGTTCTCTGGCATTTTTTAAAAACAGCACCAGCAATATGGAATCATTGACCACAATGCCCCCCAAAGCAATGAATCCCAGCAGGCTGGGCATGGAGATGGGAACGCCCATCAGGCCGTGGCCCCAGATCACGCCGATTAAAGAAAACGGGATGGCCAGCATCACGATGACCGGTTCGGTAAAGGTTCGGAATTGAAAACTCAACAGTATAAAAATGCCGATAAACCCGATCATCATGGAACGGAACATCGATTTCTGGGCATAGGTGGTTTCTTCCAGAGACCCGGCAATGGTCAGGCGGATATCCGGATAGGTTTTTGTAAATTCCGGTTGATAGGTGTTGTTGAACCGGGCCATGAGTTCTTTGGTGTTGGCCAGGCGCGTATCCACATCCCCTCGCAGGGTCACGGCCCGCATGCCGTTGAACCGGGCGATTCTGGCCCAGTCCCGGTTCATTTCCCAGGTCATTACGGCAGGCAGGGGGATCCTTGTGCCGTCCGGGCGGATCAGATGGAAATCTTCCAGTTGCTGCAGGCTGTTTTTGTCCATGTCCGCCAGTTGGACATCGATTTCATAGGCTTCAGGTCCCACCTGGATTTCATCGGCGGCAATGCCCTGGAATGCAGCCCGCAGCTGGCGGCCCACCTCGGCCGCATCCAACCCCATGCCGTGGGCGCCGGGTTTGATTTGCATGCGCAGCTCGGGTTTGCCGGGTCGCAGGTCATCCGCCAGGTTCACCACCCCGGCAAACTGGTTGAACCAGATTTTCAAGTCAGTTACCGCCTGTTTCAACCGCTCCAGGTCTTTTCCCCGCAGGCGGATCTCAATGGGCCGTCCACCCGGACCGAATCCGGGTTCGCTCAAGGTCAGACTGACCACGTCCGGCAGATCCCCGATCTGTTTGCGCCATTCCGCCAGGTACGCATCAATGGTGCCGGACCGTTTTTCCGCCGTGAGCATGTCCACAAAAATGGTGGCCACATGGGGGCCGTTTTCAAAGGCTTCGGTATTGACGTTGAACTGGACATAGGTGTTTTCCACCAGGTCCCGGCCACCGGGCTGTGCAGAAGAAAACCGTTCGTTGGTGCGGGACAGGGCATCCAGGATCCGGGCCACCGTGTTTTCGGTGACGGGCAGCGGGGTTCCCTGGGGCATTAACAGCTGGGCTGTGACCAGGTCTCCTTCCAGGTCCGGAAACCCCTGAAACTTGATTTTCCCGGAGGCCACCATGCCCACAGAGAGAATCAGCAGGCCCATCACCACGGTGACCACCAGATACCGCCAGGTGAGCAGCACCTGGATGATCCGTCCCAGCACATGGGTGCGCACCCAGTCGAAAAAACGGTCAAACGACCCGCGGAACCGGTTGGGCTGATTCAGGTCAAACTGATGCATGGCATGGTTCAGGTGCCGGGGAAGAATCCAGAACGCTTCAATGAGGCTGATGGCCAGCACCAGGATCAGCATCATGGGCACCACCTTGAGAACACGGCCGATCTGTCCACCGATAAAGGCCAGGGGTCCCAGAATGCAGATGGTGGTGATAAACGAGGAGATCACCCCGGCACCCACTTCCCTGACCCCGTCCACGGTTGCGGCCAGGGGTGGTTTGCCGGTCTGTCGGTGGGCCATGATGTTTTCCGCCAGCACAATGGCATCATCCATGAGCAGACCAATGGCCATGAGCATGCCCACCATGGTGAACATGTTGATGCTCAATCCCAGGTGCGGCACCAGGATAAAGGCCCCGAGAAAGGAAACCGGCAGTCCCATCACCACCCACAACGAGACCCGGATGTTGAAGAACAGCCACATGAAGGCGAATACCAGCAAAATCCCCTGGATTCCGTTTTTCACCAGCATGTTCAGACGGTCTGTGAGAATCTGTGTGTGGTCCTGGGTCAGGGTGAGGGTTACCTGTGGAAACCGGTCCCGTTCTTCAGATATAAACGCCTTGGCTTTTTTGGCCACCTGAACGGCATCCTGGGTCTTGGATTTTTCTATGGCCAGAAGGGCCTGGGGCTGCCCGTTCATCATGATTTTTTCTTCGGGAAACTCAAACAGGTCCGTCACGGTGGCGATGTCTTTGAGGCGGATTTCCCCGCCTTCGGGGGTGGCGAAAATTACCAGGTTCTCCAAAGATGCCACGGTGCGGCGCTGGTCCACAAGTCGCAGCAGGATATCTCTTTCCCGGGTTTCCAGCAGGCCCAGCGGGATATCTTTGTTTTTGGCTGTGATCTGTTCCGCCACCCGGGCCGCAGTCAGTCCGGTTTTTCGCAAGGCTGCATCAGACAATGATATCCGCAGCTGGTGATCGGAAAACCCCTGGATGGTTACCAGGGCCACACCGGCTTCCTGGAGCCGGTCTTTGACATCTTCACAATAGGCTTTGAGATCCGGCAGGTCCATGGGGCCGGACACCAGCACCGACAGCACGGGATCGGTTCGGCCCAGCTCCTGTATCACCGGCAGTTCCACTTCTCTGGGAAAATCATCAATGGCATTGATCTGGGTATCGATTTCGCGGATAAATGTCTGAATATCGCCGGCAGGGGCCATTTCAACCACAATGGCTGCAAAGCCTTCTCTGGCATCGGCCCGGATCTCTTTGACATAATTAATACCGTCAATGGCGGTTTCCACCCGCTGGCAGATCACTTCTTCCACTTCTCTGGCCGTTGCCCCGGGATATTTGATGCGGATCTCCACTTCTGTGGGGGCAAAATCGGGCTGGGTTTCTTTCAGGATATTTGGCAGGCTCAAAAATCCGGCAATGAGAAAAGCCAGCATCAGCAGGTTGGCCCCGGTGGGGTGGTCGGCAAAAAAGCGGATCATGGTGTGATGTCTTGTGCCCGGGCCAGGTGTTTCAGGCGTTCCAGCAATGCTTCATCCATGACAGGCTGTACTTTCATGCCGATAATGGCAAATGCCGGATCCGACACCACCACCCGTTCTTTGCCGGACAGGCCGGATGAAATGATGACAAATTCGGACTGGGCAAATCCCACGGTCACGGTTTTTTTTTCCAGCCGGTTGTCCGGGCCCACCAGATACACGGCGCTGTCATGGACCGACATCCGGGGCAGCACCACCTGTCCGGGCCGGGGCGGGGCGGTCAGTGCCACATGGCAGAACATGCCCGGCATCAGGGGCGGACGTTTGCCCGGGACCGCATCCTCATAGGACCGGTCCACCACGGCCATGACCTGGATTTCCCGGGTGCCGGAGGCCACTGATTCTTTGAGTCGGTCAACCCGCGCCTCCCACGTGACAGACCAGTCCGTGTTATGCAGGGTGACCTTTGCGGTGATGTCGCCAAACAACTGCCGGAAGATGTCTGTGTCTATTCCCGGACTCATGAGCTGGGTTTCAGACTGGTTTCCCAGCAGATGCCGCAGGGTTTCCATGCGGAACCGGGCATTGATCTGGGTGGCATCGATGCCATGGGCCCTGAAAAGGGCCTGCCCCGCCCCCACAAACTGGCCGGGTTCGATATTGACATCCGCCAGACGGCAGTCGAACGGGGCATGGATCTGTGTTTTTTCCAGATCGATCTGAGCCTGTTCCAGGCCGGCCTGGTTAAGATCAAGGGCCGCGCGCAGGGCCTTTCGCTGGGAAGGAATCAGGGCCAGGGTGTTTTTGAGGTGCTGCAATGCCTGTTTCTGGGCCAGAAAATTTTTTTCTTCCCGGTCCACTTCATCTCTGGATACGGCATTGCGGGACACCACCTGCTGCTTTCGTTCCAGCATTTTTTGAGACAGGGCCAGGGACTGGGTTTCAATGGCCACCATCTGCCGGGTATTGGCTTCATTCTGATCCAGCTCTGCGATTTTTGCCCGGGTTTCCGCAATGGCCGCTTCCAGGCGGGCCACTGTCAGGCGGTATTCCGTGGGGTCGATGTGTACCAGCAGGCTGTCTTTTTTTATCAACTGCCCGGTCTGCAGGTTCGGGTGGGTGGCGATCACACGGCCTCTGACTTCAGATACCGCCTCCCAGACCCGCACGGGTTCCGCCACCCCGTATCCTTCGGCCCGGGGCACCAGGTCCACCACCGGGGCCGGGATCACCCGCAGGGTCTGGACTGCTTCTGTGGCCGGTTTTTGTGACGGGCCCGGTTTGTGGGTTACCAGATACACGGTCACCCCGAAGGCCGCAGCCACCGGCAACATTACCAGCAGCACTTTTCCCAGTCTGTAGATGATCTGTTTCATGATGTCTCTTCCGAGGGGTGTGCAGCAATGCTTCGTTCATATGCCGGCCATGCGGTTCTTTCATGGGCGGCCATATCAAAAGTTCCTCCTGACACATTCCAGAGAACCACTGCCGGCATGATCATGCCCAGAAACATGACTGCGGCGGTGGCAGGGGCCACCTCTTTCCGGATGGTGCCGTCCTGACGCCCGGATTCAATGATGGATTCAACCTCTTTGAGGTAAGTGGTGATGATCTGTGCAACTTTGGCCCTTCGGTCGGGCTGACCGTTGTATACGGCATCGGAAAACACCACCTGGGGGATGGCCTGGCTTTCACTGAGCATGGCAATATGTCGTGTAAACAGCAGTTTGAGCTGCTTGAGCGGGACCCGGACTTTTTTCCGGACATGGGTCACATTGTCCAGAAGGCGTTGCTGGATCAAATCCAGTACCGCATCCAGCACTGCGTCCTTGCTGTTGAAATGCCGGTACAAAGCCGAGGGTACAATCCCCACCCGCCGGGCAATGCCGGCAATGCTCAGTCCTGTAACCCCGCTGACATTGATCAGGTCAAGGGCGGCCTGGGTGATCTGTTCCTGGCGCTGAAGGGTTTGTGTTTTGGGTGCCGGCATAAGATACCTCCGATAAAGAATTGTGATTCACAATTCACATGCTACATCTGGAAACGATTTTTGTCAAGTCTGGCTGTCAGCAAATTTTGGATAAGATATGAAAAAACCAGAGGTGCAGGATCAGTATCCAGGTTCTGAAAGAATAGGATATCACGGTAACCTGTAAATTGAAACCGGGCATGACAGAAAGCCATGCCCGGCAGGATATCAGAAACTGATTGCCTGGCAGAAGTTATCGTAACAGTTACTCTTTAGCCGCCCCGATCAACGGCAGTTCCTTTTCCAGGGTGAAATACACCAGAAACCGGGGCTCCTGGTTATCATCGGTGTAGCGGCGGCGTTTGATTTTTCCCACCAGTTCAGGGTTTTCCTCTTCTTTGACTTTTTTCAGGAACAGGCGCTTTCCCTTGTAGCCCGGGCCGTTTTCTATGAAAAGGAACGTGGCATGGGGATTGGTGGTGAGATTGTGATGGGTGAGACGGTCCCTCATGATAAACGCCAGCTGGTCTTCTTCCAGAAAATGGGGGCGGGAATAAATCGCGGCATCCACTTTGCCGCTGTTGTCAGCGGTGGCCAGTACGCCGGTACCTTTGGTATTTTCAAAATAGAATTTCAATGCGTTCATGATTTCTCCTCTATAAGTGTATGGTGTCAGAATCAATGGCATCCCTGACATTCACAATAGTCATCCGGAACAATTTGTAAAGGACGCAACTTTCCGAGTCGGCGGATTCATGTGGGATCAGGCCGTGATGCCGTATACGGTCAGGAACATGACCATGACCACGGCCATGAAGATCAGGGTCATGCCGGTACCGGCCCGGACATAGTCCTTGACCCGGTAGCCCCCGGGCCGCATGATCAGGGCGTTGACCTGGTGTGTGGGCAGAACAAAGGTGTTGGATGCTGCAATGGCCACCAGCATGGCCGACATTCTCGGATCCGCCTGGCACTGCACTGCCATGTTCATGGCCAGGGGAATCATGAGCACTGTGGCCCCGATGTTGGAAACAAAAAGGGTAAAAGCCGAGGTCAGTGCCCCTATCAGCAGAAACAAAGTGATAGGATTGAGAAAATCGTGCAGCAGACGGGTCAGGCCGGTGGCCAGAAATCCGGCAGCCCCGGTTTTTTCAAAAGCAATGCCTAAAGGGATGAGCCCGGCCAGAAGAAACACCGTCATCCAGTCTACACTGCGGTAGGCCTCGTCCAGGGTCATCACCCGGGTCAGTACCATGCCCACGGCCCCGGCCAGAAGAGAGATGGACAGCTGGATATTGAGCCCCAGCGCCAGTACCAGGGCCAGAATCAGGCAACCCAGGGCTCTGAGGGCGTTTTCCGGATACAGGATTTCCCCTTTCAAATGTTCGGTAAAGGCCAGGATGTGTTTTTGTTTCAGCAGGTGTAGTTTTTCCCATTCCCCATGGAGCAGCACGGCATCGCCGGGCTGAAGCTTGATTTCAGAGATGTTTTCCAGGATAAGCTGGTTCTGGCGGTACAGGGCCAGAGGGTTGACCCGCAGTTTCTTGCGGAACCCGTATTCGTGAAAGGTTTTTCCCACCAGTTCGGAACGGGGGGTGACAATCGCTTCGGTGATGCCGGCGTTATCCGTAGACAGAATCCCGGACAGGTCATTCAGTTCAGTCCTCAGGGTCCATCCCAGATCATTTGCCAGGTCCCGGGCATGTTCCTCGTTGGCCACAATGCCCACCACGTCAAACGGTTCGATCACATCGGCCCTTCCGGGTTCGGTGACCCGGTACCGGCCGTTTCGTTTGGAAATGCACACCACGGTGGCATGGTATTTCGGCCGCAATTCCAGTTCCTCCAGCCGGCGGGTGAAAAAAATACCGGGCACGGCCAGTTCAAACACCGTGCTTACCTCCCGGCCGTAAGTGCATTCCAGATCATGGTTCATCAGGTTGCAGGCATCTTGAACAGGTGCGGATTTGGGGAGCACCCATCGTCCCAGAAGAATGAAATAGGCCTGGGCCGCCACGACCAGGGCGATTCCCATGGGTGCCACATAAAACAAGGAAAATGGGGAATAAGGCTGATGGGCCACCAGCTCCGGGTTGGCGCGCCACCAGGATCCGGCCAGGTCATTGAGCAGGATCAACGGGCTGGAGCCCACCAGAGTGATGCATCCGCCAATGACCGCGGCATATCCCATGGGAATGAGGATGCGGGAGATGGGCACGTTCAGCTGCCGGCATATGCGGTTCACCACCGGCAGAAACAGGGCCGCAGCCCCGATATTCTGCATGAAACTGGAGATCATTGCCACGGTGCCCGCCACCAGGGCCATCATCCGGGTCTGGCTGTTTCCCGACAGCTTTATGATCCGTGCAGCCACCTGGTTCATCACCCCGGTCTTGTCCAGGCCGTGGCCGATGATGATCACAGCGATGATAGACACCACGGCATTGGAACTCAGCCCGGAGATGGCTTCTGCCGGGGCGATCAGTCCTGACAGGGGCAGCAGCACGATGACCAGCAGCCCCACCATGTCCACCCGCACCACGTCAAATGCGAACAGGAGAATGACACCCAGCAGAAATCCATAGACCGCCAGCATTTCCCAGGTCATGCCGGCCGGCAGAAACGACAGCAGGTCCGCGTGCATTTAGTCTTCCATGTCGGTTTCCATGAAATTGAACCAGTACCCGTTGTTGGAGGCAAAATCCAGTTCAATCTGGACCACTTCCACATGGCGCTGCTCAATGTCATAGAATTTTTCCAGAATTTCCCGGACCGGGCCCTGACCCACTTCTTGAATGGCATCCCGGTAAAACCGGCTGGTTTCCAGCTCCAGGGTCAGTGCCGCATTCAGCACCCGTTTGAGATCTCCCAAAATGTTTTTCGGGATCTGATCGGCCATCTGCTTGATTTTTTCAAGGTCCCGGGCCGGAAAAGGGATTGAAGTGCCGGGCTTTTCCAGCTCCTGGTCCTTGTCAGCACTTAAAAGGGTCAGGCCGTGTTCCAGAAATGCCACATGGTTCTGTTCGTCATCAGCCAGCGCCTGAAAAAGTTCTTTCCCCCGGGGATCATCAATGGTTTCCACTGCTGACCGGTAAAGATCCCGGATCTTTTTTTCATAGACCAGGGCGGTGGTGAAAATTTTTTCGGATTGCGTCATGTTTTATCTCCATTTTTTAAGATTCTTCGGGCATGGGTAAATACGGCAAAATTGGTCGGCCTGACAAATCCCACCAGGGTGATGCCCATCTCTTTGGCCAACAGGATGCTCTGGTGGGTGGGGGCTCCCCTGGAAGCCAGAACGGGAATTTCCAGACGTCTGGCTTTGTGCAGGATTTCAGAGGAGATCCGGCCGGTGCAGGCCAGCATGACCCGGGAACAGTCGGTTTTTTCCAGCAGCAGGGTGCCCAGCACCTTGTCCACAGCATTGTGCCGGCCGATATCGTCGATAAAGAAATCAGGGATCCGTCCTTCGATGCTGGCAGACGCAGAATGGACCCCGCCGGTGATCCGGTGCAGATCAGAACAGTGCTGGAGCCAGTGTATCACCTCGATAATGTCGGATCCATGAATCTGAATATCGCTTTGAACGGGGTGGCGGGATGACAGCTCCATCATGGATGTGTACATCACGCCTTTGCCACATCCGGACGTGTATACCCGCTGACCTAAAAGATCCGGATCCACCAGCTTTTTGACTTCGATGTCGGCGCGCCATCTGGTTTCATCCAGAGAAAAAGAGATGATGTCGTCCGCTGATGTGATGAATCCGGAGGTGAACAGGAACCCATAGGCAAACCCTTTCAGATGAGACGGGGTACACATGAGGGTGGCGATTTCCCGGCCGTTGACCTCAAAGGTCAGAGGCACTTCAGCCGCGACACGGGAGTCTTCCGCAAACAGCTTGTTGTTCCTGTAACGGGTGATGGTAAAAGGAATCATCTCCGTTATGGGGGTATCATCATGCATGCTCAAAGTCCTTTTGCTGACTGATTGCAGGCGGGGATACCGCCGGCAATCAGAGTGACATCCTTGAATATAGCACCGGGAAAACAGATTTTAAAGGATATTAATGCGTGCTTGTTTTCTTTCTTCCGCGGCTGATGCAGAAAGAGAGGGAAGAAAAAAAGATAAGAAAGAATCAGTGATCAGTCAGCCGCATGGCAATCAGCAGGGGTCTGTTGAACGCAGTCACTGGGGGCATCCGGTGCGAGCAGCATTTCTTTCTTGCAGAAAGGACAGAACGGCGTGGCCACGTTCCTGTCATCCATGATGGATTCCGCCTTGAAAGACATTACAAACCGATTGGTACCGGGATGACTGCAATCCACTTGGGTGCAGATATATTTTGTTTCCATTTCGCAATACTCCTTTGGGTTGAATTTCGTAGACCATAACATGGATTGCCATAAATATCAATCCGTCAATTATATCGCATATTCGTGTGAGCAAACCATCAGAAGCAGGTTAGAACTTTGTCATCCCTTAACTACGGCCATGGGCCGTAACCTGGCCACCTTGCTGGATATGCCGGCCCCATGAACCACGTTCACCACGTCGGACACATCCTTGTATGCGTCCGGCATCTCCTCAGCCAAGGTGGATCGGCCGGTATATTTTACCAGGATTCCTTTTTTTGCCAGTTCCTGCTGAATGAAACGGCCTCTGGCCGTTTTTTTTGCGGCTTTCCGGCTCAGCAGCCGCCCGGCCCCGTGGCAGGTGGATCCAAATGTCTCTTTCATGGCGGTGTCGGTGCCGCACAGCACATAGGAGGCCCGGCCCATGTCCCCGGGGGTGAGGATGGGCTGGCCCACAGCCCTGAACCGGTCGGGAATGCCCGGCTGTCCAGGGCCGAATGCCCGTGTCGCGCCTTTGCGCACCACGCACACAGTCTGTTTTTTTCCGTTCACCTGGTGGATCTCTTTCTTGGCGATATTGTGACACACATCATACAGCAGGTTCATGCGCAGATTGTTCGGGCTGATGGACAGGATTTCCATGAATGTCTGCCGGGCCCGGTGCAGCATGATCTGCCGGTTGGCCCAGGCAAAATTGGCGGCACAGGCCATGGCGGACAGATAGGCCTGTCCTTCCTCCGACCGGATCATGGCACAGGCCAGCTGCCGGTCCGGCAGACTCAGCCCCAGTCGGGCCACACTTTTCTTCATGGATCCCAGGTGATCGTCACACACCTGGTATCCCAGGCCCCTGGAGCCGGAGTGCAGCATCAGAGTCACCTGGCCGGGGAAGAGACCGAATACCCGGGCAGTGGGCACGTCAAAAATTCTCTCCACCACCCCGATTTCCAGAAAATGATTGCCCGACCCCAGGGTGCCCAGCTGGTCTCTGCCCCGTTCCAGCGCTCTGTCACTCAACAGGCCGGGGTCCGCCTGGTCCAGACACCCATTTTCTTCAGTGCATTCGATATCACTGTCTTCGCCGAAACCCTGGGTCACGGCCCAGGCACTGCCCTGTGTCAGCACCTGTTTCAGATCCCGGACTGACAGCCGGACCGATCCTTTGGACCCCACCCCCGGCGGCACGGACTGGAACAGGTGATTTGCCAGATGTTCCAGATGAGGGCGGACCTCTTTTTCCGACAATGCGGTGGTGGCCAGTCTCACTCCGCAGTTGATGTCATACCCCACACCCCCGGGGGAGATTACACCGGTGTCCCAGTCGAACGCCGCCACACCGCCGATGGGAAATCCGTATCCCAGGTGAATGTCGGGCATGGCCATGGCCGCCGTGACAATCCCCGGCAGCGTCGCTACATTGGCCACCTGCTGGAGGCTGCCGTCCTGGCCCATGGCCCGGATGCCGGCTTCCGACGAATAGATGATTCCCGGCACCCGCATCTGCCCGGTTTTCGGAATCTGCCACCGGTACGGATCAAGCGGTTCGAGATGCATGGAGGACCTCCTTTGTGTTTCAGTTCAGCAGCACCATCCGGGTCAGTTTTTCAACCAGCAGGTCTCCGGGCTGAACCAGAGGGAACTGTTCTTTGCCCGGCGCGAGCGTGGTGATCACCGTGCGGCCCAAAACAAGGCGGCCGGTCCGGAGACTGAACATCGGCCGGGTGGTGACACCCCATATGGCATGGCAGATCACCGGTTGATCCGATGCAGGGTCCGGTCCCAGGTAGAGCATGATGTGGCCGGGCATGTATAAAAGTGTTTGCAGCGGAACTCCTTGTGTCCGGATAAGGGTCTGTTTTTCCGGGCCGGACAGATCTTCCAGGGAAATGATTCGACCGGCGTCTGCCTGGTCTCGGGAGTTTCTGGGCAAAGGGATGCCGAAACCGGCGAACAGGTCCTGGATCAGGGCGGAACAGTCCCGGTTTTCATACAGCCCGCCCCAGCCGTAAGCCTGTCCCATCAACGCGTTCAGGATTTTGGCGAAATTACCAGGGGTGGCGGGAAACGGGAGGGGCTGAATCCCTTGTTCCGGCACCCTGGCCTCCAGGAGTTCGGCATTTCCCAGAGAGGTTCGTGCCGGGGCCAGGACCGTGACAAATCCGGTATCGGATGCCGTGTCCTTCATGGGCAGGGCCATGCCCACCCGGCCGGAGAAAACAGGGGGGCCGTCCTCTGGAATCACCGGTATCTGGTCGGCCGAAAATCCTGCCAGGGGATGGGCGGAATAATCAGCCATGACTGCATCATCCACTGCGGCGATTTCCTGCCGGCGAACCCATCCGGCCACCCAGTCAGTTTCCACCAGAGCCCACAGTCTGTCTTTGCTTTCATGGGTGACCAGCACCGGGGTGCCGGCCGGTACCAGGGAATTCTGCATCATGTCAAAGGGAAATCCGCGTCCCGGGCGCAGGGGGCCGAAAAACACGGGTTTGTGGGTGGGGAATACCCGTATGGAGGTGTGGGTCACGGTGATGGCCGGCTGGTGCAGCAAAGGATAGGTGCCGGGTTGGGACTGCCGGGCCATCGAATCCAGAAAATCCGGGGCAAGGGGCCGGTTGTTTTCGCCATATAGACTTTTTAACCTACATTTTTTCAGTCCGGAAAAAACGATCTCTGCGGAATGCTTCGGAACGGTCCGGTGCCATGGCCTGAAAAACCGGTCCTTGAATTGTTGAAAATGCGCTGCCTGCCGTGACGGATCCATGACCGGAGCCTTGATGTGGGAAAAGTACACACCGGCATCCTGGGGCAGCAGCTGGATATCTGCAACGGGCATTGGCTGTCTGATTGAACATCCGGCACCGGTCAGGCAGAAGAGCAGCAAAAACAAGTGTGTCAGCAACCGGTTTTTCATGGAATGACTGTATGCGATTTCGGCTTGTTTTTCAAGGTGTGTCAGGCATTGGATTACCGGCCGTTGCCGTGACCCTGACCCAGATTCTGATTTTGAGTCTTTTCAGGGCCGGTGTTGATCAGATCGGACAGATTTCTGACAATGGGGGCCATTTGCTCCCGGTGTTCCGGCGGGATCATCAGGCAGGTGATGGGTTCGTTTTTGACGAACAGGCTTTCATTTTTCAAGTGATGATTCTGCTTGTCCTGATGGGTTATCTCACTACCGGACAAGGCCAGCCGCAGCATATCCGACAGATTGCCGGAATATCCCTTCTGGTCCAGGTGTTCGATGGCCTGGAGAAACACGTTGTTCACCGTCAGGACCCAGGGTGGCATCTGTGCGCAGCCCGTGTTTCTGCAGACGGTTTCCGAGGCCATTGCCCGGCACCCGAACGGCCTGACATCATAGACCGTACACAGGTCATTTTTCAGCAGCGGGCATTTGCCCCATGCGGGGTCGTTTTCTTCTTCCGGCAGGTCTTGATTTTCCATGCACAGCCGGGCAAACCGGTTGGTAGAGGTTTTCGGGATATGGCGTTTTGCCGGAAACCGGAGAAAGAGTGTCTCACGAACGGATTCCCGCCGGTCTGAAGGCAGCGCGTCGACCATCCATCGGGCTTCAAGGCGTGTCAGGGTTACATTGCAGGTGCAGCATGCGGCACATCCCGGGCCGCATGCCGGTGCTTCAGATTCCATGATCCGGTCATACATCTGATAAATAGGGTTCAGTCGGTCAATCATGTGTGGAGTTGCCATTCCTGAGAGGTCTCCTTTGGATCAGGCACTGCCGTATTGCGCAAGGTAGGCGGTAATTTTTTCCATCATGACGTCATCCAGGATCACCCGGCCGTTGATTTTTCGGTTGTGGAGAAATGTGGTGATATCGGCCAGGGTGACAATGGCAAAAATGGGAATGCCCAGGATTTCCGCCACCTCGGTCAGGGCATTTTTTTCGGTGGTGCCTTTTTCCTGGCGGTCCACGCTGATGACAATGCCTTTGACATGCGGGTTGCCGCTGGTTTTCAGGACCTCCAGGGACTCCCGGATGGCCTTGCCCGAGGTGATGACATCATCCACCAGGACGAGCCGGGTCCCGGCATCCAGGGCCATGCCCACGGTGCTGCTTTTGTCGGCATAGGTTTTGGCTTCCTTGCGGTTGAACACATATCCGGTGTCATGCCCCATACCGGCCAGGGCCGTGGCCGTGGACACGCACAAAGGGATGCCTTTGTAGGCCGGGCCGTAAATGCCGTCAAATCCGGTGCTGAAATGCCGGTGCACGGCTTTGGCATAATGAAGGCCCAGCTGGGTGATTTTGCCGCCGGTGTCAAACATGCCGGTGTTGATGAAATAGGGGGCGATGCGGCCGCTTTTCAGTTGAAATTCGCCGAATTTCAGGGCATTGCACTCAACCAGAAAGCGGATGAAAGATTCCTTGTCGGTCATCGGGGTTTCGTGTCCTTTGGGTTGTTGAATTGCGTCACTGGCAGCGCCAGGTGACGTACTCGGGCAGGGGAACCTCCCGCCCGGATTTGAGCAGGGCCGTGCGGTTGAACTCGTCCATGTTCCGAAGCTGTTCCGAGTCAAACACCGGTCCATCCTTGCACACGACCCGGTCGCCGCACACACAGGCACCGCATACGCCGAAGCCGCAGCGCATATACCGCTCCAGAGACACCTGGCAGGGAATGAGGTGAGACTCACACAGGGTGAACACCGCGTGCATCATTATTTCAGGGCCGCAGGCATATACCATGTCGAACTTTGGCTGGTTCTGTTCCATACGGCGCTGAATTTCGGCTGCAAGAAGATCGGTGACCAGGCCTTTGTGCCCCAGGCTGCCGTCATCCGTGGCGATATGGCGTGCCACGTCAAACCGGTCCGGAAAAAGGATGAACTCCTTTGTTCTTGCCCCGTGGATGAAACAGAGTTCCGGGTGAAGCTTTGTTACCAGAGGGGCCAGGGGTGCCATGCCGCATCCGCCTGCCACCACGGCCGTGCGGGGTGAAAAAATGATATCGAACCCGTTGCCGAAAGGGCCTCTGATCCCTACCAGATCCCCGGGAGCCAGGTCCACGGCCCGGCGGGAAAAAGTGCCTTTGGCCTCGATGGTGATGCCGAACCGGGTAGGGGTGTGATAAGAAAGGCTGTAAGGCTTTTCATCGACTCCCGGAAGCCATAGCATCACAAACTGGCCGGGACGGAAATCAATGGTAAAATCAAAGAACAAGGTGGAATAAATGCTGTTATGCACGGTTTTTTCCACTACTTCGATCATCAGGGGCATATGTTCCGCTATCATGGGGTGTGCCTCCTGTCACGGGCCTCATGGGCCGCACCAATGACCGCATCCCGGGTGGTATGGTGGGCGGTCAGCCAGTCGTTCAGCTCCCGGTTCACCTGATTGAACACCTCGATGCCCCGGTACCGAACCGCAGACCCTATGCCCGCCAGTGTGGCCCCGGCCATAAACATTTCCACGGCATCTTCTCCGGTGGTGACGCCGCCCAGGCCGATAATCGGGATGGACACGGCATTGTATATGTCATACACGCACCGCACGGCAATGGGTTTGATCATGGGGCCTGACAGACCGCCTTTTTTGAATGCCAGCACCGGCATTTGCGCTTCGATATCAATGACCATGCCCGGCCCGGCCGTATTGATGGCGCAGATGGCATCGGCCCCGGCATCCTCGCACGCTTTGGCGATTTTGCCGATATCCGGGGCCGCCGGAGTGAGTTTGGCGATCAACGGGACGGAAATCACCCGTTTGACCGCACTTGTGACGGCAAAGGCGGCTTTTTCATCCACACCGAACAGCATGCCGTGATGATCGGAATTGGGGCATGAGATGTTAATTTCAATGAAATCCGGTCCCTGGTCGGATACAAATTGCGCCACCGTGATGAATTCTTTAACCGACCCCCCGTAAATGCTGGCATTGAGGGGAAATGTCCGGTCCGCAAGTACCTGCCATTCCACATCCATGTGACCATACCCCGGCGTGGGCAGTCCCACGGCATTGATCATGCCGTATCCCAGGTCGATGACCGTGGGGTTTTTATGCCCATCCCTCGGGGCCGGACCGATGGATTTCATGGTCACAAGGCCGCATCCGGCTTTGTGAACCCGCTCCAGAATCCCGGCATTGTTCCCCAGAATGCCCGAGGCCAGGACCAGGGGACTCTTCAACAGCTTTCCAAGAAAGGTGACCGGGTTCATCAGCTGAACTTGTCGTAAAAAATCATGTCATCCTCCACTCCCAGTTCATACAGGGATTCGATCACCGCATCGATCATGGGCGGCGGGCCGCACAGGTAATACTCGATTTCCGTGGGATCTTCATGATCCTTGAGATATGAATCGATCAGATGGACGTGGACAAATCCGGTGAGCCCGGTCCAGTTGTCATCTTTTTCCGGAGCGGAAAGGGCCACATGATAAGTGAAATTGTCAAACCGTTTTTCCAGGTCCAGGAACTCCTCATGATAGAACATCTCCTTGACCGACCGTGCCCCATACCAGAAGGTGATCTTCCGTTTGCTGTTGATGCCATTCAGCTGATGGAGGATGTGGCTGCGCAGCGGCGCCATACCCGCACCACCGCCGACAAAGCACATCTCTTTGTCCGTGTCTTTTGCCATGAAATCGCCATAAGGTCCGGAGATCTTGACCTTGTCCCCGGGTTCAAGCCCGAATATGAATGATGAACCGAATCCCGGCGGGATCCCTTCGGTGCCCTGCGGGGGCGTGGCAATCCGGACATTGAGCTTGACAATATCTTTTTCATGGGGCGGGTTGGCCATGGAATAGGCCCGGAATCCCGGGTTAATGCCTTTGGCGGCCAGAGAAAAAAGGTTGTATTTTTTCCATTCACTCACATATTTGCTGTCAATGTTGAAATCCTTGAAAGTGAGTTCATATTCCGGCACATCTATCTGAATATAGGCCCCGGCTTCAAACTCGATGGGCTCTTCAGGCTCCAGCACCAGCTCTTTGATAAAGGTGGAGACATTGTCATTGGATACCACAATGGCATTGACCTTTTTGATGCCGAAAATGGATTCCGGTACCTGGATGGCCATGTCCTGCTTGACCTTGAGCTGGCAGGACAGCCTTACCCCTTCCAGTTTTTCCTTTCGGGACAGATGGGCCAGTTCCGTGGGCAGAATGGCGCCGCCACCGTCTGTCACCTTGCATTTGCACATGGCACAGGAGCCGGATCCGCCGCAGGCGGAGGGCAGAAAAATTTCATTGCGGGACAGGGCCGACAACAGGGTGGGGTTGCCGGAAACCGACAGCGCATTCTCTTTGTCTTTGTTGATGGTAATGGTATGGCTGCCCTGGGTGGTGACTTTGGCTTCCACAAATAAAAGTACAAACACAAGGATAATGATCACGCCGGAAAATATCAACAAACTGATAAGGTAAATCACTGCATGCTCCTTGTTCTGCTAGAGGGTGATTCCTGAAAACATCATGAATGTCATGGCCATGAGCCCGGCAATGATCATAATGAACCCAAACCCGTCCAGCCCGGCCGGCACATCCGCATACCGTGCTTTTTTGCGGATGGCGGCCATGGACACTATGGCCAGCATCCAGCCGGTACCGGAGCCGGCCCCGAACACCACCGATTCGATAAAGGTGTGATTCCGTTCCACCATGAACAAAGAGGTCCCTAAAATGGCACAATTGACGGCAATCAAAGGCAGAAACACGCCCAAAGTTGCGTACAGCACCGGTGAATACCTGTCGATGACCATTTCAACGGCCTGGACAATGGCGGCAATCACCGCGATAAATGTGATGAATTTCAGAAAACTCAGATCCAGTTCCGGAAATCCGGCCCAGGCCAGGGCCCCGGGGGCCAGGAGCCCGTGGTAGATCAGCCAGTTCACAGGGGTGGTCACCGTGAGCACGAAGATCACGGCCAGGCCTAAGCCCGTTGCGGTTTCAAGGGTTTTTGAGACGGCAATGAACGAACACATGCCTAAGAAATAGGCCAGCAGGATATTGCCGATGAAAACGGAATTGACAAACAGACTCAGCAGATCGCCCATGGCAGCTCCTTATTTTTTCTCGTGGGATATGCCGGGCAGGCTGTTTTTGAGCCAGACCAGCAGGCCGATGATAAAGAACGCGCCCGGTGCCAGCACCATGAGCCCCATGTCCTGGAACCCCAGGTCATACACAAACTGGGGAATCACGGAAAAACCGAAAAACTGTCCCGATCCCAGCAGCTCACGCAGAAATGCCACCGCAACCAGGATCATGCTGTAGCCAAGGCCGTTGGCGATACCGTCCACAAAGGAATCCACCGGGTTGTTGGCCAGAGCGAACGCTTCGGCACGGCCCAGGATGATGCAGTTGGTGATGATCAGGCCCACAAAGATGGACAGCTGTTTAGATATGTCATATAAAAACGCCTGGAGGATCTGGTCGGTGACGATCACCAGAGACGCGATGACCGTCAATTCCACGATGATGCGGATGTTGGAGGGGATCCAGTGACGCAGGCTGGAGATGATCAGGCTGGAAAATGCGGCCACCAGGGTCAACGCAATGCTCATGACCAGGGCGGTGGACATTTTGACCGTGACCGCCAGGGCCGAGCAGATGCCCAGAACCTGGTAGGCCACCGGGTTTTCCCTCCAGATGCCTTTCATCATAATGTCTTTGTAGTGAAAAAGATCTTTTTGCATTAAAATATCCTTCTTAGTCATCCAGCAGAGTTTTTAAATGGGGTTGGGTTCCTTTTTTCTGGCGGAAAATGATGGAAACCGGTTCATACTGCGTCAATGTTTCCTCCAGGCCTTCACTCAGGTATCGTCCGGTAAGCGTGGCGCCGGATATGCCATCCACATAATGATCCTGAAGTGATTCCGGGAGATTTTCGGCTTTGCCTTTGGCAATACTCACGGAAACCAGCTGATTGTGGTCGTTGAGAATTTTTTTGCCTTTGAAATTGTCCTGAAACCATTGGCTTTCGATTTCGCCGCCCAAACCCGGGGTCTCAGAATGGCTGTACACGGAAAACCCGGCCACGGTTTCACCGTCGGCTTCAAACGCCAGGTATCCATGAATTTTTCCCCACAGTCCCCGGGTGCTGATGGGAACGATATAACCCTGCACCCGCTGATCGGTATGGATCAGATACAGTTGAAGGCTGTTGTCAGTGGCGGTTTTCAGAATCTGACCCCGGGGGTCGGCATAGACTTCCCGGATATGGGTATCATAGATGGTCTGGATCTTTTCAGGGGTCAGTTTTTCATTTTCCGGCAGCAGGTTGGCGGCTTCCAGAAGGTTGGTCTTTTTATCCAGAATCCGGTTCTGCTGGTGCAAAGGCTTCAGCATGGTGGCCGCGGATGTGATCAGCACACTGAACACCAGTGCAACAGCCAGGGCAAAGAAAACCACATATATCCGGCTGTTCTTGAATGACCGGTTGGATTGTTTTTTGTCAGACATTGGGGATCCTCTTTGATATTCTGTGTTTCATGACCAGATGATCCAGAAGCGGGGCAAAAACGTTCATGAAAAGGATGGCCAGCATCACGCCTTCGGCAAAGGCCGGGTTGGCCACCCGCAGGATCACGGTGAGAAATCCGATGAGAAAACCGAAAATCCACCGGCCTGGATTGGTGCCGGGCGCGGAGACAGGATCCGTAGCCATAAAAGAGATCCCGAACAGAAACCCTCCGGCACACAAATGGTACAACGGGCCGGCATCAGCCCATGTGCCGGGAGTGCCTGGAAGCAGATAGACCAGCAGGGCGGTCAGAATGAGACCGGCCAATCCACCCAGAATGATCCGATAGTTGCCGATGCGGGTGATCATGAGGATGGCGGCCCCGATCAGGCAGCACAGAGCCGAGGTTTCTCCGATACTGCCGGGCACCAGCCCGAAAAACAGATGGGGCAGGGAAAATCCCTGGTCGGCCAGGGTTGCGGTCAGGCTGCTCCCACCCTCTGCGGTAACGGCCAGTGCCGTGGCACCGGTGATCCCGTCCACGGCACTGGCGCCGGCCACCCATACATTGCCGGACATGGTCACGGGGTAAGAGAAAAAAACAAAAGCCCGGGCCGTCAGGGCCGGGTTCAGGATGTTCCTGCCGGTCCCGCCGAAAATCTCCTTTCCGATGACCACGCCGAACGAAATGCCCATGGCCACCTGCCACAGGGGAATGGTCGGCGGCAGAGTCAAAGGAAACAGGAGTCCTGTGACCAGGAACCCTTCACTGATGGGATGCCGCCGGATCGCGGCAAACAGGATCTCCCAGAACAGCCCCACGGCATAGGAAACAATGATGATGGGCAGCACCACCCAGGCCCCGGATAAAAGAGCGGGCCAGAACGCGAGGGTTTCCCCTCTGGCCAGGCCGGACTGGTATCCGGTGTTGTAAATGCCGAAAAACAGCACCGGGAGAAGCGAGATGATCACGATACTCATATACCGTTTCAGATCCAGGTGATCCCTTATGAACGGGACAATACGGCTTTTTGGGGAAGGCAGAAAGAAAAAGGTTTTGGTGGCATCGAACAGCGGGGCCAGTTTGGCAAATTTGCCGGATTCACTGAAATCATGTTCCAGCAGATCGAATATTTTTTTGATGGGATTCATGGTATCGTATGGTTATCCTTGTTTATCCTTGTGATGGGTATCCATACCCTCGGACAGAATCTGGGTCAGTTCGATTTTGGACGGACAGGCAAAAGAACACAGCCCGCAACGGCAGCAGTCCAGAAGTCCCAGCTCGAGTGCTTCTTCAATGTCGTCACCGTGCAGGGCCTTCATGATGAAGCTGGGCATCAGATCCACCGGGCAGATGTTTTCACAATAGCTGCAGTTGATGCAGGCCCTTTCTTCGCCATGCAGGGTACCGTCCATTTGAACATCGCGGTTCACAAGGCAGGAGAGAAAAGTCCTGGATACGGTGGGTTTGTTCAGGCCCGGTCTCAGGAATCCGAACATCTCATCCTCCGGGGCGTCCGGAAGAATGTTCAGGGTGTTTTCAAAAAAACCCAGATGGGTATCCGGGTCCACCTTTCGTCCATTAAGCTGACCGGTGGTGATCAGGCTGCCGGACGGAAAATTGCCCGCCAGCAGACGGATGGGAGCCCCCAGGCGGGTGATCATATGTGGTTTTTTATCGTGTCCTTTGGTGACGGTCACCATGGTTTCCACGGGATATCGACCGGTTTTCAGAAATTGTGCCATCCGGATCAGGCCTTCAACATGGATGTACCAGGCCGTGTTTTCTTCGGCCTTCTGTTTGATCTGGTAAAGAATCGATCCTGGATCCCAGGCAGGATAGATATCTGGTACCTGATGGGTGATCCAGTGTCTGACCGGTTCAAGCCGTTCCATGGAACTGGTTCGGGCCGCGATAATGATCCTGTCGCAAAACCTGCGGAGCACGGTCAGGCCGAATTCAAACTGCTGGATCTTGTCCTGGAGTATCCGGCCCGGATGGGGTGAAAATATGTCATTGCCATTGAGACAGACAATGATCAGGGGCGGGGCCTTACTGCTGTCTGCGGTGTCCCTTGCCGGGAGCTGCCGAAGCGTCTGCCATAGACCACCTTGTTTGAGCCGGTCGATCAGTTCCTTGTCCGAAAAAGACTTCAGATCTGCAGGAGACACCGGGTCAAACGCGACAAAGTCGTCCATGCGCTCCAGAGCGATCACCACTTCAAGCAGGCGCCGGCGGGGGCCGAACAGGATTTTTTTCACTGTACCGGTTCCCGGAGACACATACTGGATGGCAGGCTCCCTTTTGTCACAGAACAAAGGGGTCCCGGTCTGGACGGAATCGTTTTCCTTGACCAGCAGTTTGGGTCGGATATGGGGGATGTCCTGGGCGGAAACGCCCACCGTGGCCGGCCGGGAAAGCCGGATGACACTGGTATCCGGCATACCGGCCAGTTTCAGTTTAAAGCCTTTGGAAGGAGCAAGTGTTTCCATGTCATTTATTGGTTCCCATGGTTATTCATGTTGGTGCCACCGGGGTGAGCGGTCCTTTATCCAACGGAAATCACAGTCTAACAAATTTCAGGGGCAGATCAATACCCCTTCCGGGTTTTTTTTAGCTTACCACAAAGGGAATTGGCCAGCAAATTATTTTCATCTTGATTTTCCAGTGCGGATTATTGTAGAAAAAATGTTCATTGTCATAAACCGTTTGAAGAAATTGAAGGCTGGTGAATCTGATGAATCAGAATGCGATCAAAGCCGTTTTCACCCGGGAGTTCTGTGATACGCTGTTGCCTCCCCATACCAGTGACCGGTTTTTCGAGGCATTGTACGGGGATGTATCGGAAGGAGCCTATGATATCCGCCTCAAGTGCGAGTCAGTCAAGCCCGGAACCGTGGAACTGGGGTTCCATCTGGCTCAGCGGCCCGGCAAATGTCTGGTGTGCAGCCTGACTTACGGATTGCCCAAAGTGTTTGCCCGGCATCCCCTCATTGATATGAAAGGGATGATTCAGAAAATAAAGGATGCCGGGGTACCGGTCAAAGACTGGCGCCTGGGGCAGACCACCGAGAAAACCAGATCCCTGCATGTGATTCCCTTTTATATCAATATGACAACACCTGATATTTGAAAAATTCCAGAAAATTTTAAAGAAAGAAAAAGCCGGACTGAATCGTCAGTCCGGCTTTTTGTGATTTTACGCCTTGGGGAGTTTGGGAAAATTTTTGTTCAATGTCTTGTTCCATTCATCCAGCCGGGGCTTGATTTTTTTGAACAAGGATCCAACATTTCCCTGGATCGTGATGCTTTCGATGGTGTCTCCCTGGGCGATGCTGTCCACAACTTTCTGGTCGGCATCACTTTCAACCACGCCGAAGACGGTGTGCATGCCGTCCAGGTGGGGAGTGGGGCCATGGGTGATGAAAAACTGGGATCCATTGGTTCCGGGTCCGGCATTGGCCATGGACAGAATCCCGGGCCGGTCATGTTTGAGATCTTTTTTGCATTCATTTTCAAACTCGTATCCCGGCCCGCCCATGCCGTTGCCGAAGGGGCAGCCGCCCTGGATCATGAAATCATTGATCACCCGGTGAAATTTGAGTCCGTTGTAATATTGCCGTTGGGCCAGGTTGGTGAAACTGCCGCAAGTGACAGGGGTTTTGTCTGCAAACAGTTTCAGGCGAATAGTCCCTTTGCTGGTTTCCATGACAGCGGTTAAATCAGGCATCTGTTTCTCCTAAAAAAAGTTAAAGTCTGAATCATCATAAGGATTTGCTGCAAATTGTCAATGTTGGTCAATCAGGATCCAGTCCGACATGGTATTTTTTCATTTTTCCAAGGTTTCTTAAAGTTGCAAATTGGTTTTTTTTCTGTAAAGATGCATTGGTCATACATGATATTAACAACACCGTTCAATCCATCGTGGATGGGCATGAGGGGGCCATGGATATTCAGCGGATTTTTGATGAAAAATAACGCATTTTCAACGCCGGTTCCTGCTTCTGAAATCTCGAACCGGATTCACGCCCTGAAAACCCGAATGGAACACACTGCCACTGCTGCGGTATTTCTGACCCATAAACCCGACATCTTCTATTTTTCCGGCACAGCCCAGGATGCCTATCTGTATGTGCCGGTGAATCATGATCCGGTTCTGTTCGTCAAGCGGTACCTGCCCAGGGCTATGTCTGAAACCGGAATTGAGCGAGTGGTACCGGTGGAATCCATCACTCGGATACCCGCGCAGATCCAATCGATTCATGGCCGTTTGCCAGTGTCATTGGGTCTGGCGTTTGATGTGGTGCCGGTCCGTGATTTTCAGTTTTTTGAAATGCTCTTCAAACCGGCGGTGCTGACGGATGCCACGTCGATGATCACCGGCTGCCGAATGATCAAGTCCGATTGGGAAATCGGCCGGATGGAAGCCGTGGCCAGGCTGTCAAAAGAGACGTTTTCGTTTGTCCGTGAACACATCACCCCCGGAGAATCGGAGATGTCGTTCTGTGGCCGGGTGGAAGCCTTTGCCCGGGCCAATGGTCATTCCGGCAAGCTTCTGGTCCGTCACTACCGGGCCGAAGGGTTTTCCCATCATCTGATGAGCGGTGTTTCCGGCGGCATGGGCGGGGCGTTAGACAGCCCGGTGAGCGGAACCGGCACGTGCAGTGCCTACCCTTACGGGGCCGGGCACAAACTGATTCAAAGAAACGAACCCATACTCCTTGATCTGGGAACCATGGTCAACGGGTACCACATGGACGAGACCCGGATGCTGGTAATCGGAACCCTGCCTTCCGAAGCCGAACAGGCCGGGCAGGCAGCCATCGATATCCTCTACCACCTGCTGGACAGGATGAAGCCGGGTGTCACTGCAGGCGAAGTGTTCTCCACCGCCGTAAACCGGGCAGACCAACTGGGCCTGGGAGACCCTTTTCTGGGACTGCCGGGGCTCAAATCCCGGTTTATCGGGCACGGCACAGGCGTGGAACTGGTGGAGGCACCGGTTCTGTCCAAAGGCAATTCCCAGGAACTGATGCCCGGAATGGTGTTTGCCGTGGAACCCAAATTCATTTTCAAGGACCGGTTTGCCGCGGGCATTGAAAGTGTCATCCATGTGACAGACACCGGGGCCCGGTTTCTCAGCCTGACTGAAAACCGGATTTTTGCGATCTGACATGCTGGTTCTTAATACCCTGTTTCCATTATTTTTCCTGCTGTTGCTCGGGCGGATTCTGAAATCGTCGGGCATGACGGATGACCGGTTCCTGGCCATGTCGGACCGGCTGGTCTATTATGTATTTTTCCCGGTGCTGCTTTTCTGGAAAATCGGGAGCGGCAGCCCGGATCAGGGAGTGAGCGGCGGCCTCTGCCTGGCCGGGCTGTCCGGCGTATTGCTGGCATTTGCCGTCAGCCTCGGGGCCATTCGCTACTTCAGGATTTCCCATTTTCAGGCGGGTTCTTTCTGTCAGGCCTGTTACCGGTTCAATACTTATATCGGCATGGCCCTGGTGCTGACCGTGCTGGGAGAGGAAGGGGTTAGCCATTTCGGAATTCTGGCCGGGGTGGTCATCCCTTTGGTCAATTTGTTTTCGGTTTCGGCGCTGGTCTGGTATTCCGGCGGCAACCTGTCCATTCGTGAAAACCTGAAGTATTTTGTCCGGGCCCTGGTATCCAACCCCCTGATTATCGGATGTGTGGCAGGTTTTTTGTTTTCCCGGGCAGAACTGGTGTTTCCCGTTTTTGTCCGGAACAGTTTTTCTCTGATGACCTCTGTGACCCTGCCGCTGGCTCTGATTTCCATCGGCGGATCGCTGCGGTTCAGAGGGCTGGCCGATCATGCCCGGCTGTCGCTTCTTGCGGCCGGGATCAAGCTGGTGTTTCTTCCGATAGCAGGGTTCATGCTGCTCAAGGCGTTTCAGGTGACCGGCACAGCTTTTACCGCAGGCATGATCTTTTTTTGCCTGCCCACTTCCACGGCCATCTTTGTACTGTCCGGTCAGTTGAATTCAGATACGGAACTGGCATCTGGAGCCATCATGATGTCCACGGTGCTGTCTTTTATCCCGCTGACCCTGTCTCTGCTGATCTGATTTCTCTGAATCCGGTATAAATGGTTCGTCTTTCTATCTTTTGGAATTCAGTTGAGTTTTAAACCAGTCCTGTTCGATCTGAAGCTTGCCAACCCTCTGATACAGGTATTCTCACTCAATCTCGATTTCCCAGCTCTGTTTTGCCTGTTTTTTACAGAATACCAGGGAGCGGGGATGGCCTCCTACCGCTTCTTTTTTCATCGATTCACAAGGCTTACATGAATTCCATAATCAGAGGTAATTTCATTGGCGACCTGAATGCCTTTTATGGCTGGCAATGCCACCTTGATCATACTCTATCCCCCTCCGATGGGGGGGATAATCGTTACATTGTCACCGTCTAAAAGCACCTGATCAAAGGCAGCCATTTTTTTATTAATAGACAGTGTGCACACTTGAGTTGTATCGATCATAAGCATTTTCAGAAGATCATCAACGGTGGTTCCTTTCGGAAGATGCACTTCTCCAATTTCCTGATTTCGATTTTTTCCAAGGGTGGCAAAAAATATGACATTAACTTTCATCAATCAGCCATTCCAAATTCAAATCCACTAATTTGCCGCGGGTGGGTTTGCCTTCTCCATCCCATCCAGAAATCTCATAATAAAGGGCTAATGCCTCCTGAAATTCATCCGGATCGATATTTTGGTCCTTTAGTGGACCAGTGGGCATGGGTTCATGCCAGCGGCGGATAATCCTGTCGTCCTCAGTTTCAAAACCTTCCCGGTTATTAAATACCCTCGACATTACATTACTACGTTCCGATACCCTCATTATGTCGTACAGGCTGGTATCCCAACCGGTAATTGCACGTATAGAATCTACCAACATTTGAAACGTCATGGCGTGAATGGGCACGGAGCAAAAATTACAAATACCATAACAGTTGTTGATTTGCCAGGCCTTTTGGCCGTTGACAAAGAATCTTACTTTCTGCGCGTTTGTTTTAAGGGGTTCAATCGGCTCAAAAATTCCAAGGGCATAGAGTTTGCTAACACCGTCACCCTGGAAAGCGACATCATGAGGGGACTCCATATGTTCAGCCCCGGTCGGTGATAAGGCAAATCCCATACCCATCCCGGTCTTTCCCCGGCCATCGTGCATAGGCATCTCTTGTCCTTTGATATGAAAGGCATATTTTTCTGCTCCCTGGCCGATAATATCGGCAGCTTTTCGGACACCCTGAGAAAGAATTTCACCAATACCGCGACGGTTTGCAATTTCTTTTATCAACCAGATCATGGCATCGGCATCCCCCCAGTTCAGAGGGCGACCATCTGTATCGTTTTTAGTGATTATTCCCTTTTCAAAACACTCAAAAGCAAAAGCAATTACTGAACCCGTTGATATTGTATCAAGCCCCAGAAGATTGCAAAGCTGATTACCGTGGGCAACACCCGGTAAATTGTCTATACCGCACATCGAACCTAAGCTGGCAATTGTTTCATATTCCGGTCCACCAAAATGCTTGTTCAGAGGATATTTCTTATCCTTTAAGGAAACCCGGCGTTTACAACGGACTGCACAGGCGTAACATGTACTGTTTGATTCAAAAATGGTGTTATGGTAAGTCTCATGATTAATGCTGTCAGCGCCTTCAAACACGCCGTCCCGAAAATTGCGTGTAGGAAGGATCCCCGTATCATTCAGACCTTTTACCAGAATCGGGGTTCCAAATTTTGACAGATTAACATTAGGAGGATGAACTTTGATCCGATCATTGTGCCATTTACGGATTTCCTTAACTCTCTGTGGATCAGCCATCTGTAGCTTTTTGTGCCCTCTCACCGCGATAGCTTTGAGATTCTTCGACCCCATGACTGCCCCCATTCCGGTACGGCCGTTAAAGTGTTCCAGATCGTTCTGAACACATGCATAAGGGACCATTTTCTCACCCGCTATACCGATGGAAGCCACCCGGACCATTTTTTCATTGGTTTCATCCCGGATCTTTTCCAGAGTTTTCCAATTGTCCTGGCCCCAAAGCATACCTGCATCACGGATCTCTACTTTGCCATCGTTAATATGAAGATAGACAGGTTTAGGCGATCGTCCCGTCAACACCACTGCATCGAATCCCGCAAATTTTAATTCCGGGCCAAAGTATCCACCGGCTTCGGTTCTCCCGATTGCACCGGTTAGCGGAGATTTAGCAGCGACCGTATAACGGCTATAGCCTGATAAGGGGGCTCCGGTCACCACACTGCACGCAAATATAAGGACATTTTCTTCTGAAAGTGGATTAACGGAAGGCTTGAGGTATTTCAGCAAATAATAGGCTGCCAGCGCAGTGCCGCCCACATATGTCCGATACCAGTTTTCACTGGGTTCTTCAATCTCCCAGGTGCTATCTGACAAATTAACATGTAAAATTTTTCCATTATATCCAAACGGCATTGTTTCACCTCATTTGTTTTAATTTTTCAGCCCGGAACCCCGTCGCATTAATTTTGAATATTAATTTGTTTTTCCAGCGCCTGGCCACCACTTTTTTTTGCAAGAATCCCCATATTGTGATTTAGGTGATCTTTTCCTTAGAGAGCAGCCCTAAGAATTGTTTCAAGTCCGTCACGATCGATTTTTCGAGGTGACGAAACATGGATGCCTGTTTTTAGTGCATTTTCGACAAGTTGAGGAATATCTTCTTCTTTGACTGAAATCTCTTTTAAATGACAAGTCAAATTTAGGTCAGTGATCAGCCTTTCAAGTGCTGGAATTAATGATTTTGCTGCGGTCATGTAATCCTGCCCGTTGACTTTTTCACCAAGGGCTGAAGCAATTTCTGAAAATTTTTTAGGGTTTGAAATCAGATTGTATTCTAAAGCATGCGGTAAGATTGCAGTACATACAACTCCGTGGGGAAGATTGTAAAATCCACCCAAAGAGTGAGCCAGAGAATGGATACAGCCCAGCCGTGCATTGGCGAATGCCATTCCGGCCAAGGTACTGCCAATCAAAGTGTTTCCCGCAGCTTCGACATTATCCGGGTTGGCATAAAAAAGCCTGAGATTATCAGCAATTAACCTAATCGAGGCAAGTGATAATTGTTCAGATATTGGGGAAGACAAGATCGAAATATAGGATTCAATTGCGTGTATCAGAGCATCCATGCCTGTGGCAGCGATAACGCTAGGCGGTAATGAGCAAAGAAGATTAGGATCAAGGAGAGCTATCGCCGGTATTAGATGGCTACTTCGGATAGAGAGTTTATATTTTCGAGCAGTATCCATCAAAACCGTGGAACCGGTGACCTCGGCCCCGGTTCCTGCCGTAGTCGGTACAGCAATAATTGGAGGTGCCTGGATGGTAATTTTGTCAGGCCCTTCATACTCTTGGAGGGGACCGGGGTTGGTTGCCAAAATAGCAACTGCTTTGGCAGTGTCCATGGAACTGCCGCCGCCAATACCGACTAGTACATCACATTTATTGTCTTTAAATACCTGACTTCCCTTTTCAATCGCCTGGATTGTTGGATTCGCCTCAAAATCGCTGAAGACAATGCACTTCATGCCAGTATTCTCCAATTCTTTGAGAATTTTTTGTAGCAACCCGGAGTCAACAATACCTTTATCTGAAGCTATGAAGGCATTCTTACATCCTTCTGACTTTATGATTTTTCCTAATTTTTCCGCCCCGCCAACTTCAAAAATAATTTTTGCAGGGGATAAGAACTCAAATGTATTATTTAAATTCATCGGTCATCCTCTTTTTGTTAAAGTATTAGTAATTATACAGGCTTTTCAGCTGTGTCTTTTCATGCTGAGGCATGCCATATCTTCGAGTTATTGCAGTTAATAGATAGTAAAAAATTTTATCTGCATACAAAGGATTCATTCGTTTATTTTTTTCATCCCGACGACTCGCATCTCAAAAGAAAGCCGTAAAATTTCAAAGAGCCAGGGGATTAATCTTACCAAAGAATTCGAAGTCCGATGAAAAAAATGATCAGAAGAATCATCAGCCTGAACATTTTCTGAGGTATCCGCTTGTTCAGATGGTTTCCCACAACGCCGCCGAGAATGATCACCGGTGATAGAGCGGCCACCAGGAGCATGACCTGGCTGGTTATGATTTCGATTTTCATGTAGGCTCCGATTTTGAAGAGGTTGATTAAGGCGAAAAAAAAGACCAGAGTCCCCACAAAGACCCGGGAATTGGCATTTCTTTGAAACATGAAAAAACTCATCATGAGGCCTCCGGCATGGGCCACGGTGCTTGCAAATCCTCCCAGAAATCCGCACAGCATGGAAAAAAACGGGCAACTTTTGAATTGTTTCGGCTGTCCTCCGGATGTATGTCTTTCTTTGCTTGAATACCCGATCCAGACTGTTTTAATTATGTGCATTGATGAAAAACCTATGGCAAAAACACCAATGATCTGTTTGAACAGCTTTTCGGGGATGATGTCAATGATGTAGGTTCCAAGAATGACGCCCAGGGCGGCTAGGGGTATAAGGAATGATAATTCTTTTTTATCCCATTCCATCCAGTAATTTTTTACCCCGACGATATCGGAAATCAGCATGGCCGGCGCGCCCAGTCCCAGTGCCAGTTTCGGTGGAAGCACCAGAGTAAGAATGGGCAGAAGAAAAATACCGGCACCGACGCCAACGCCGTTCTTGATCATGGCTGAGCCGAAAACCGCCAGGCTGATAATAAGTATCTCAACAGGTGACATAATTGCTGTTTTCCGATTTCATCAAAGGGTTGTAGTATTTAAACGTGTTCAGGCACAGCTAATGTTTTAGTGCCTGAACACGTTAAGGCTGAAAGATGGTGTTACATGGTATTCGGAAGCCAGGTAGCAATGGAGGGAAAGATAATGATCAGCAGCAGCAGGATGAGGATAGCTGGCAGGAACAGCAAGATCCATTTGAAAATGTTTTCAATGGTTGTGTCGGTGGTCACTCCTTTAAGAACGTAGACATTCAGTCCTACAGGCGGGCTGATCAGGCAGGCTTCGGCAAGGATGGTGGCGAAAACACCGAACCAGATGAGGTCAAATCCCATATTGGTAATAATCGGGCTGAAAATCGGCAGGGTAATCATAAACAGGGCATTAACCTCCATGAGCATGCCCAGAATCAGGAAGACAATGACGATGGCAGCCAAAATCCCCCAGTTTGGAAGACCAAGGCTCATAATCAGGTCTCCGAATTGATTGCCCAACCCACTGACAATGCAAAAGTCGCTCAGAATATGGGCGGCCCAGATGACTAGAAAGAGCATGCCGCTGATCAGGCCGGCTTCTTTCAGTATAGTGAGGATTTTTTGCCTGTTCAGAGTTTTTGATATGAACCCCATGACGAAGGCAGCAAATGCTCCCAGAGCTCCGGCTTCAGATGGTGTAAATATTCCGGCGTATATCCCACCCACAACAATGCCGAAGAGAATCACTATGGGAATCATGTACTTTAAAGATGAGACCATTTCAGCAAAAGTGTAGTTCAACTGGGTTTCTTTGGGCACCAAGTCTGGCCTTATCAGGACAATGATCCAGATGGTGATGAGCAGAAAAACCGTCAGGATGATGCCGGGAATCAGGCCTGCCATGAAAAGCTGCGATATGGAGGTGTCCATGATGATGCCATAAAAAATCATGGGAACGCTCGGGGGGATCAGTATCCCGATGGTCCCTCCGATGCCGATGCAGGAGGCGCTGAACCCAGGGTTGTAATTGAGTTTTCTCATTTCTGGATAGGCAATCACCCCCATGGAGGCAGCCATTGCCGCGCTTGACCCAGAAACAGATCCGTAAAATGCGCTTGCCAGGGTTGTTGCCTGGGCAATTCCTCCAGGAACCCTTGAGAGCCACCGTTTTGCTGTTTCAAATGCCATAGACACGAATCCGGCCTCGGCGGCAACCAAGCCCATAAGAACAAACAGAGGGATGCACATGAATGAAAAAGAGTCTAATATTCCATAACCTTTAATAGTCACGTAGTTCAGGGCCGTTATAAAATCCGTAGCTGCCCAGTAACCAATGAATCCGCTAAAAAACAGCGTGATTCCAATGGGCATACCCAAAAGTATCAACAGAAGCAGACAACCGATAACTATGCCACCCAGTACAAAAGTTCCCATTTTGCCTCCATAACCGGTTTTAAAAAATTTAAACGGGATTAAGTTTAAGAAAACAATTCATTCAAGTTAATTTAAGCCCGTTCTCTTAATTGATTCTGATGGTCTTCATCGGCAGCCTTAGAGTGGTATCCTCCAATATAATCGATCCCTTTGACAATGAGATAGAGCGCATAAATGAACAGCAGAAAAGAGTAGACAAAAATAAACGGGGCTACGGGCATTTCAAGGACGCTAGTTTCACACATATTGGTATGCATCCTGATCCCATAAATGCTTACCCGCCAGCTTACCATGAAAAAGATAAGTGCACCGATCAGCGAATATAGTGCGTTCAAAACGTTTTTAATCCGAGGGCTGAACTTGTCGAATATAATAGTAGCCCGGATGTGCCGTTCGTGAAGATCTGTGTTCATATAAAAAAAAGCCGCAAGAACTGGTAGAAAAATCGCTCCCAATTCAAATGTTCCCAAAAACGGTTTTCCGATGATGGCCCTTGAAAAAACACTACCTACAATATACATCATGACGAATATCAGACATAGTGTTCCCATGACCGACATCAGTTTTCCCAAGAACTGAAAAAAAAGTCTGATTCTTATCATTGTGTTCTCCCGCAAAATTTGTTTTAGCCGTATTGAAGTTGAAGCGTGAGGCAGCTTCAGGACCTTTATCATAAACTTTCAGGATCAATTAATTGTATTAAGTCAGGTATTGGCTATTGGAAACCGATTCCAATGACCAATACCTTTGAAAAATACATTATTTCAGCTAGTTGGTAAGGTTAACCCATCCCTTCGGTTCAAGGTTATTGGCTTTCCATGCGGCTTCAAGGGAGTTAATGATCGCTTTCCAGTCAATGTTTCGTTTTTCGCATTTCTCAATCCATTGTGTCCAGACCGGCATGGTTGCTTCTAACATCTCGTTTTTGACGTCTATGCTCAATGTTACCTGCTCAATGCCCATGTCTTTGAAATGCTCATCTTCATCATTGTAATAAGAGAAGCCAGTTTCCGGTGCGCTTGCTTTGAAATTTTTCAGGAGAATCGCTTTGAGATCGTTGGGCAGGCTGTCAAACTTTCGTTTATTCATAACTGTATAATAAGGAAAGGTTGCAATGCCCATGTCGGTTGAATAGTTCATGGGCTCGTAGGTTCCCCAGCCGTATTCAGCGGCATAAGTGTGGAAGACTCCGTCAAGTATTCCTTTTTCCAGAGCTTCGTAGATGTCGCCGGGAGACATGGATTCGGGCGATGCGCCCACGGCTTTGATAATGTCGTCGTGATACCCGCCGGAAGAGCGGAGAGTCATGCCCATTAAGTCCTTTAACGTTTCAACTTTCTCGACGGTCATGAAACGGTATTCACTGAGGACACCCCAGCCCAGAACCACAACATTGGAGTCGATTTCCTGGATAACTTGGTCGTTGTAGACCGTCTCCATAATGCGACAGGCGGCTTTGACATTGTCCTTTCCCATTGGAAGAGAAAATGGGAGACTGAAAATGGCACCCCGAATCATGTTTCCGGTTTCGTAGTTGGGTCCTGTAAAAAAATAGATGTCCACTAATCCCATGGCAGCTGCATCGTAACCTTCTCGACCTTTAGCCAAAGACTGGGCATAAAAGGTTTTGAATTTGATTCTGCCGTCCGATTCTTTTTCAATGACGTCAAGGCACGGCAGGACAGAATTTTTTGTGGCATGGAATTCAGGTCCCCAAAAAGTATCAATCTTAAAGGTGTAGGTTTTGGCAGTTGCATGACCCAAAAAGATGGATGCAAGGGTAAACATTGAAATAATGGGTATGGTTAGCAATCTAGCGAAAGTACATTTTTTCATCAGTAATCTCCTAAAATTTTTAATTTAAATTAGCTTGCATTTGTTTTATTGTGCATGTTGCTTAATTTAATAACTCAAGTTTCGCACCCCTTCGGGGGCGGTTGTTGATTGAAAATGTCTGTAAATTTTACTACTTTTTATGGAAAAGGACTCCAAATTGTGGTATATATAAGCTGCTGAATTCAAACATAAACCACGCAAAGGAGTCCTTGAAATATG
>JAVVEQ010000024.1:0-52450 GCA_032250905.1 Desulfotignum sp.
GTTCCATGCCTTTCACGTGAACCGCCAGGTCGGCCATGCCCATTTCCGGGGCCGCGGCCTTGATGCCGTCAGCCAGAAGACCGCCAAGTCCTTCACGCCGGGCGGTTTTTTCCAGCAGGTCTGCCACGGCATCGGCATCCCCGTATGTCAAAGATTCCTTGATCTTGCCCCTTGTGGACGCTTCAATGGCCAGCGCGGCCAGGTTGCCGGCGGTGATGGTATCCATGCCGGTCCGGTCGCAGATGTCGTTGAGCCACGTGATCTCCTCGATGCTGTCGATCATGCACAGCCCGCCGAAGGCATAAATGGTTTCATATTCCGGTCCTTCCAGTTTCAGTCCGGCATGACGGCCTTCCTGTACTACCGACAGCTTGCCGCACCCCATAAAACAGGTTTTGCAGGACCGGGGCTTTACCTTTAATTTTTCGGCCATGGCGGCGGCGTTGATCTTTTCATAATGGTCGCAGCTGCCCTGGGACCAGTACCGGGCCGGAAACGCCCCGGCCCTGTTCAGGCCGTCCACCATCACCGGCGTGCCCTGGGTCCGGTAGGTGCGGGTGGCCGGGTGCTGGTTCAGGTCTTTGGCCATGGCGACGGCATATTTTTTCATGGCCTGGGGATCATGAAAGGTTTTTTTCTGATTTCCATGAAACACCAGGGCTTTGACCTGCTTGGATCCCAGGACCGCACCCATGCCGGTTCGGCCGGCAGAGCGCCAGTAGTCGTTTTCAATGACGGCAAATTTGACCTGGTTTTCGCCGGCCGGCCCGATGACCAGCGCAGCGGCATCCTTGACGCCGCACGCCTGCTTCACGGCATCTTCGGTCTCATAGGTGTCCTTGCCCCACAGCGTTTCAGCGTCATGGAATTCCACACCCGTGTCGCTGATTTCCAGCCACACGGGACCGTCTGCCGCGCCTTTGATGGCAACGGCATCGTATCCGGCACCGCTGATGGCAGGTGCGGCCCGGCCCCCGGAATAACTTTCCGCATAAAACCCGGTCAGGGGCGACTTGGAAAAAATTCCGTACCGGCAGCTGCCGTAGATCAGGCTGTCGGTCAAAGGACCGAGTCCCACGATCAGGTGGTTGTCCGGGGACAGAGGATCCACACCCGGCGGATTGTACTGCAGAAGCAGGTGGGTGGCCAGGCCTTTGCCGCCCAGGTACTGCTTTAAGATGTCGTCGGAAAGGGATATCACCCGGGTGGTCCGGCTGGTGACGTCAATGATGAGAATGCGGTTGAAAAAACCTTTCATGTCAGCTCCTTTGACGGTTATTTTTCCAGGGCTTTGAATCCATCTTCCAGTATGGACAGGCCCCTGTCAAGTTCTTCATCGGTGATGACAAACGGCATCAGGGTCCGGATCACATTCCCGAAATTGCCGCAGGAAAGAATCACCAGGCCTTTGTCGTAGCACAGTTGTGTCAGCTTTTTGGCGGCTTCCGTGGCCGGTTCCTTTGTGTCGCGGTCTTTGACCAGTTCCAGGGCCAGCATCGGGCCTTTCCCCCGGACTTCGCCGATGATCTCATGGCGGGCGGCCAGGTCGGTGAACCGCTCCTGTAATACCTCGCCCAGCTGCCGGGACCGTTCCAGCAGGTTGTCTTCAAACAGGATTTCCAGGACCGCCAGGGCTGCCTGGCAGGACAGCGGGTTTCCGCTGTAGGTGCCGCCAAGACCGCCGGGGTGCGGGGCATCCATCAGTTCTGCACGGCCGGTGACCGCACTCAGGGGCATGCCGCCGGCCAGGCTCTTGGCCTGGGTGACGAGATCCGGTTCGATCCCCCAGTGTTCAGTGGCCAGGAATTTGCCGGTGCGGCCGGCACCGGACTGCACTTCGTCCATGATCAGCAGGATGCCGTATTTTTTGGCAATGGCCGCCAGTTTCGGGAAATACTCCGGCGGCGGGGTGACGAATCCGCCTTCCCCCTGGATGGGTTCGGCAATGATGGCGGCGCAGGATTCCGGGTCCACATGGGTGATGAAAAAGGACTCGATCATGTCGGCACAGGCAATGTTACAGGAAGGATACGTGCATCCCACGGGGCAGCGGTAGCAGTAGGCAAAGGGCAGCCGGTACACTTCCGGGGCAAACGGACCGAATCCGTATTTATAGGGTTTGATCTTGCTGGTCAAAGACATGGTCATCAGGGTGCGGCCGTGAAAACCGTTTTCAAACGCGATGACCGCCGGACGTTTGGTGGCGTACCGGGCGACTTTTACGGCATTTTCCACCGCTTCGGCCCCGGAGTTGGCAAACATGGTTTTTTTTGCAAAATCGCCAGGCACCAGGTCGTTGAGTTTTTTTGCCAGTTCGATGTAGGAATCGTACATGCCCACGTGAAAACAGGTGTGGATAAACCGGTCTGCCTGGTCTTTTATGGCCTTGACCACCTTGGGGTGGGCATGCCCCACGTTGTTGACCCCGATGCCGCCGGCAAAGTCGATGAATGTTTTGCCGTCCACATCGGTCATGGTGGCGCCGCTGGCTTTTGCGATCACCGCCGTGGTAAGATTGGCCGGCCCCTGGGCCACATGTGCTTTTCTCAGCTCGTTGAAATACTCGGTTCTGGTGGCAGTCATTTTCATATCTCCAAAATAAATGGTTATGTATCCCCCGAAAGGATATGGAAAGGTCAGGTACTGTTGCCCCAAGAACTTAGCAAAACCTGTGCCAGGTAAAAAATGGTGCCGGCGGGTGTTTTAAAGAAGGTTCAGCCGGTTTTCGGGGCTTTCCCCGGGAGGGTGGATAAAAAAATCAGGTCATAATTATGCATCATTACATAATTATGACATTTGGCATATTTTGAAAATTTTCATTGAAGGCAGTTGATTCTGTGAGATTTCTGTTAAAAAGGCCGGTCAGAGGAGAAGGGTGAAATATGCAGTAATGCATTGTGCGGGGTCTGCCGGGCGTCCCGGTCCGAAACAAATGGCACAGAACATGGGGGAAATGGGAAATGGCACGCTAATTGCTATTCCCGGAGGTAAGCGAACTCGTTTTTTGACCACGCAACGTAAATGATCGTTAACTTCAGGAGGTAATTTATGGCAACACATCGCGGTATCAACCGAACCACACTGCTTTCGCTGGTTTTATGTATCTTTGTTCTGCTCGGGACCGTTTCCATGGTCCAGGCCAAGACATTCCGTTTCACCTGTCAGAATGTCAATGCCATGGAGCATCCCGGGTGGCAGGTGATTGCCCGGATGGCCGAGGATTTGAAGGTGATGAGCCAGGGGCAGATTCTTATTGACCAGGTGGGCCCGGGCGGTCTGGTGAAATCTCCCCAGACGTTCGAAGCCACCGGGTCCGGGGCCATTGACATGGCCATTACCTATGGGGCCTACCACGGAGGCATCGTCCCGGTGGCTGCCACCAGTTTCGCGCTGCCCGGAGATCCCAGGGACATGTGGGAAACCCTGAACTTTTATTATGACGAAGGGGGACTGGATTTTTTGCGGACCCAGTATGCCAAACACGGGGTTTATTATGCCGGTGCCATGGTCTGGCCCGGTTACGGCATGTTCTCAAGGAAAAAAGTTGAAAGCCTGGAGGACATCCGGAATCTGAAAGTCCGGGCCGCCGGCACCATGGCCACCATGCTGCACCGCATGGGGGTTTCTACCACATTTATTCCGTTTGCCGAGATTTATGTTGCCATGTCCCGGGGGGCCATTGATGCCACGGTCAGCGGGTCCCATGCGGAAAATTATCTCCAGAACCTGCACGAAGTGGGAAAATTTATGGTGGTACCGGATTTTTCCGGTGTCCAGACCCTGGAAGTGCTGGTGAACAAGGCCAAATTCGACAGCATGCCCGAACACCTTCAGGCCATGTTTGACGCCGCCCTTCAAAAGGCGTCCCTTGATTTTACCCGCACCTTCATGCAGATGGAGAAAAGAGCGGAAGCCGATATGCTGAGCGCAGGGGTCACCAAGGTGGAACTGCCCCAGTCCACAGTGGATGAAATCAAGAAAGCGGCCGATGCCATCTGGGATGAAGTGGGAGAAAAAGATGAATTCTCTGCCCAGTACATTGAAATGATCCGGAATCATCTGAAAAAACTGGGTTACTGATTGATACCGGCAGATGTGAAAATGGCGCTTTTCAGGCAGAAAACGATCCTGGAAAGCGCTATTGCGCCGGATGACGATAACCATATCCATCAACCTGCTTGAACATCGCGGAGGAACATGCAGAAACTCAAAAAATTCATTACAATTATCGGAAGCATGAACCGGGGGCTGGGGAAGATCTCTTCCTTTGTGCTGATGCTGATCATGCTTTTCTTATGTTATGAGGTGGTGATGCGCTATTTTTTCAACTCCCCCACCATCTGGGTCCATGAGCTTTCCGGATTTTCCTTTGCATTCTACCTGGCCCTGACCGGCCCCTGGCTGCTGGAGCGCAAGGAGCACGTGAGCGTAGACATCGTCTACAGCAGATTTCCGGCCCGCTTCCGGCTCACGGCCGACATCATCGCCTACCTGGTGTGCCTGACCTTTTTTGTGGTCCTTTTCTGGGTGGGAGGTAAAGACATGCTGCATGCATTCAAGATCAATCAGCACTCCTACACGGTCTGGGGTCCGCCTTTAGGGCCGGTGAAGCTGTTTGTGCCCGTTGCCGCGGTGCTGTTCATTCTCCAGGCACTGGCAGGTATCTGTGACGCAGTCCTGAAATTCAGGGAGGGACCCGCCAAATGAGCCCGGTACTTATTGTTCTATTGATGTTTCTGGCCCTGGTGGTGCTGTTTGTTCTGGGCACGCCGGTGGCCTTTGCCCTGGGCACCGTGGGCCTGATCTTTATTGTCACCATTTTAGGGCCGGCCAAGCTGCAGATTCTTCCCCATGCCGTGTTTGCCCAGATGTCCGGTGAGGTGCTGATAGCCATTCCGCTGTTCATCATGATCGGCAGTCTGCTGGATAAGTCCGGGATCGCCGATGACATGTTCGAACTGATCTACAAATGGCTGGGGCCCATGCCGGGCGGGCTGGCTGTGGGTACGGTCCTGGTGTGCGTGGTCATTGCCGCCATCGTAGGGATCGTGGGGGCTGCCACCGTTACCATGGGGCTCATTGCCCTGCCGGCCATGCTCAGCAGAAATTACAAAAAAGAGATCGCCATCGGATGTATTTCCGGCGGCGGGGCCCTGGGATTTCTCATTCCTCCCAGCGTCACCATGATCGTTTATTCCTCGGTTACCGGGGTTTCCATCGGCAAGATGTTTTTAGGCGGGATTCTGCCGGGTCTGCTGCTGGCATCCTTGTATATCATTTATATTATTATCCGCAGTTTTGTTCAGCCCGGGATCTGCCCGGCCATTCCAAAAGACGAACGGGCCACCTGGGGGGAAAAATTTCTGGCTCTCAAAGGGTTGTTTCTGCCGTTTCTGCTCATTTTTTCCATCATGGGCACCATTTTCATGGGTCTGGCCACACCGACAGAAGCCTCTGCCGTGGGTGCCCTGGCTGCCATCGGAGTGGTGGGCCTCCATGGGAAACTTTCCTGGGATGTATTTTCCTCGTCTCTTTACAGAACGGCCCGGCTGGGCAGCATGGTTTTGTGGATCATCATCGGATGCCTCGCGTTTTCCACGGTGATCAATTCCCTGGCCCTTCCCTCATTTTTAACCCAGATCATCAAGTCTGTGGGACTCAACCCCTGGACCGTGCTGGTTGCCATGATGGTCAGCCTGTTTTTCCTGGGCATGGTCATGGACGATCTGCCCATCATCATGATCACCACCCCCATCTATGTGCCCATCATCACCAGTCTGGGGTTTGATCCGCTGTGGTACGGCATTCTGTTTATCCTGAACATGCAGATGGCCTACCTGACGCCGCCGTTCGGGTTTGTACTGTTCTACATGAAAGGGGTGGTGCCCGAAGGCATCACCATGGGCGACATCTACCGGTCGGTGGGGCCGTTTATTATTCTCCAGGCCATCGGCCTGATCATTGTCATGTTTTTTCCGCAGATTTCCCTGTGGCTGCCTTCATTGATGGGATAAGGATGGATTTTTGGATGAAACAGCGGTATGGTAACAAATTTTTGATGGCACTGCCGTTTCAGTCAGCCTGGATGTAAAATGAGTTGAAATCAGGATCAAATTATGAAAACAGATGAAAACAAGGTGATGCGGCTCAGGGAAGCCGTTGAGAAATATGTCACGGATGGGTGTCATCTGTCCATCGGCGGGTTTACCCTGAACCGCAACCCCATGGCGGCGGTGCATGAGATGATTCGCCAGGGGAAGAAAGACCTGCATGTGTATGCCCATTCCAACGGCCAGGGCGTGGACGAGTTGATCGGCGGGGGGTGTGTGTCCCGCCTGGAGATTGCCTACGGCGGCACCGGCAAGTTCATGTCCACCTGTATCCGGTTTCGTAAAGCGGTGGAGGAACAGACGCTCATGGTGGAGGATTATTCCAACTTCCAGATGACCCTGCGGTTCCTGGCCGGGGCCATGGGGGTGCCGTTTCTGCCCACCCGGTCGTCTTTGGGCACGGACATCATCGAGAAATGGGGGTTTTCAAAATCGTTCAGAAAGGAAAACCCCCGGATACCTGATGAGAAACTGCTGGTGATGGACAATCCGTTTGACGGGTGGGGGGATGCACAAAAAGTGGTGCTGGTGCCGGCCATCAATCCGGATGTCACCATCATTCACGTGCAGACCGCGGATGTCCGGGGTAACTGCCGCATGGAAGGGCTCACCTTTGCAGATGTGGAACAGGCCAAGGCGTCCCGGGTGCTGATCATTACCTGTGAAGACCTGGTTGCAGAGGATTATCTCAAAACCGAGCCGGACAGAAACCAGATTCCATTCATCCATGCCACCGCCGTGGTCAAGGTGCCGTTCGGGGCCTATCCTACGGCCTGCTTCCGGTATTATGACTATGACCCGGTGTACATGAAAGCCTATGCCCGGGCCGCCCATGACGATGCCGCTTATCAGGATTTTCTGGCGGAGATGGTGTTTCAGCATCAGACTCATACCGACCTGCTGGACCATGTGGGCCGGCACCGCCTGGAATCGATTCTGGCGGGCCGCAACTGTGGGTATGCCAAAAACCTGGACCGGAGATAAAGGAGCCTGTGACCATGGAGTATACGTTAAAAGAGCTGATGACCATCTGTGCGGCCCGGGAAATCAAGAACGGTGATATCGTGTTCTGCGGCACCGGCATCTCCATGCTGGCCGCCATGGCTGCCAAGAACATCAACGCGCCGCAGAGCGTGATTTTTTTTGAAACCGGGGCCATCGATTCCGAGCTGGCCCATATTCCGCTGGCCGTGGCCGATTCCCGAATCATGTTTCACACATCTGCCAACGGCGGACTGATGGATGCATTCTGCACCATGCAGAACCCGTTTGTGGGCCAGCGGGTGGTGGGGATCCTGGGTGCGGCCCAGATCGATATCTACGGCAACCTCAACTCCACGGTGATCGGGGAATATACCGCGCCGGAGGTGCGGTTTTCAGGCTCCGGCGGGGCCTGTGACGTGGCCTCTTTTGTCCCCCGCAGCATCATTTTCATGAAAATGGAAAAGCGCAAGTTCAAGAAAAAGCTGGATTACCTCACCAGTCCCGGGTACCTGGACGGACCGGACGGCCGCAAAAAAGCAGGCCTGCCCCCGGGCGGGCCGGACAAGGTGATCACGGACATGGGGATCATGGGATTTGACCCGGATACCAAAAAGATGATCCTGCTCGGCTTTTTTCCCGGTATCACGCCGGAACAGATCCTGGACCACATGGAGTTCGAGATCCGGACCGACCAGGCAACGGAAGTGCCGGTTCCCACGGAAACCGAACTGACCCTGCTGCGGGAGAAGTGCGATCCCCAACGGTTGATTCTCTGACCAGCCGGAAGACAAAGCCGTTAATAGAGAAAACCGAACAGGTACAGCGGAATTTCACGGCGGCTGCCGTAAAGAATGTCATCCTTGACCAGAAAGGCCTGGTTTTGGAGGTGTTTGATCTGTTTGCCGGTTTTGGATCTGCCGCCGATTTCGAACACAATTCCATTGACTTCAAAATCGCCTGCCGGGCTGTAATAGACCTTTAGCCCGGCATTTTTGAGCATTTTAATGAAAAAAATTTCCCGGAGGGTCCCTGTGTTTGCCTGGTATCCGATCTCGCTGATAATGGCCTGGTAAAGATCCGGATTGTCCAGAAAAACTTTTTCAGTGTGTTTGAGCAGGCTGCTCCCGGCCCTGCTTTTGGATATCTGTTCGACCATCCCGGTTTCCTGGAGCATTTCCAGATAATTCTGGATGGTTTTGTTGTCCAGGCCGATATGTCTGGCAATACTGTTTGTGTTCAACTCCCCGGGAGGGGTGGTGGCCAGATAGGCCAGAATACGCTTGAAACTGGACAGGTTTTCGGTTTTCAGTCTGTAAAAATTGGCAATGTCTTCATAAATCGTCTTTTCAATAACCCGCAGGGTTTTTTGATGGTAGGTGGTGGCATCTTCCAGAAAATAGGGGTAATACCCGCATCCCATGTATTGTCTGAAATAGCCTTTCAGCCGGGTGATCCGGCCCAGGTTGGACTGGACCTGTTCCTTGTTTTCAAGTATCTGTGAAAAGGAGACGGGTTCAATATCGGTAATGTTGTTGAACAACAGGTATTCTCTGAATGACATTCCGTTCATCCGAAAGATAACGCCCCGTCTCGACAGATCATGGGTCCCTTTGATCAGGTCCATACTGGAACTGCCTGAAAAAATGATGTTTATGTCCGGATAGGCATCGTAAATATTTTTCAGCTCCTGGTTCCAGTCGGGGTATTTGTGGATTTCATCCAGGAAAAAAAAACGGGTTCCGTAGTCTTCGTAAAGATCATCTACAAAATCCGACAACAGGTTGCTTGAAAAATACAGGTGATCCATCGATACATAGATACATGGTGTTTGAGGGTCCATTTTTTCATTGATGTACTGCAGCAGAAGCGTGGTCTTTCCGGTTCCCCTGGGGCCGATCAGGCCGGTGAGGCGGTTTTTGGTGTTGAAGGTGTGAAAAATATAGCGGTGGTGACGGTGCCGGGTGTTTTCAAGCAGACGCCGGTGTGTTTCCATAAAGCGGCTTATCATTGGAATGTACTCCAGAAAATTGTTTTTATTGTTGGAATGTATTCCAAAAAGATAAAAATGTAAACAAGCAGGCGATCTTTTTTTTGTATTCTTGATTCAGGTCAAGGATAGAGGGTTATCCTTTCTTTATGATGGATGCAAAGTTGACACAGACAACCGGGGATCCGGCAGGGGTTCCCGAAACCGCACCCAAAAGGAGGAATGCCATGAAAAAGAAAGAGATCACCCGCCGTAACTTTTTGAAGAAAAGCACCCTGGCCGTCACCGGAAGCGCCCTGGTTCCCGCGTTTTTGAGGGCCCCGTCCGCGTTTGCCACCCAGGGAAGCAAGACAAAGATGTTCTGCTACCAGTGTGAACAGACCATGGGGGGTAAAGGATGCACCGTCGTGGGCGTGTGCGGCAAGACCCCGGAAGTGGCCGCGCTCCAGGATCTGCTGGTGCACAGTCTCAAGGGGGTGTCCATTGCCTGCACCGCGGGCAGACAGGTCAATATCAGGGACATTGAGACCGACCGGTTCACCTGTGAGGCATTGTTCGCCACACTGACCAATGTGGAATTCGACCCGTACCGGCTCGAAGACCTGCTGCACGAATCCGTGTCCCACCGGGATAAAATGATCCAGCGGGTCCATGACGCCGGCGGCAGCATTACTTCCACCAGTGATGCGGTGACCCTGAAACTCAAACCCACCATGGACGGCCTGGTCAAGCAGGCCGGCGCCTACGGCCTGATGTCCGACACGGATGTGGACCCGGATATCCGGTCGCTGCAGCACACGTTGCTGTTCGGTCTCAAAGGCATGGCCGCCTATACCGACCATGCCGCTGAACACGGCCGGGAGGATGACGCCAATTACGAATTCGTTCACCGGGCCATGGCAGCCCTGGAAGACAGGACCCTGGGCATGGACCCGCTGCTGGCCCTGGTGCTGGAATGCGGGGAGAAAAACCTGCGGGCCATGGAACTGCTCAGCCTCGGCAATACCGAAGCCTATGGCCACCCGGTCCCCACCAAAGTGCCTTTGGGTGCGAAAAAAGGCAAGGCCATCCTGGTGTCCGGCCATGACCTGATCGATTTGGAAGCCGTGCTCAAGGCCAGCGAAGGCAAAGGCATCTACGTGTACACCCACGGCGAAATGCTGCCCTCCCACGGATACCCGAAACTCAAGGAGCGGTTCCCCCATTTCTACGGCCATTACGGCACGGCCTGGCAGAACCAGCGCAGCGAGTTTGACCGGTTTCCCGGCGCGATTCTCATGACCACGAACTGCATCCAGAAACCCAAACAGACCTACAAGCAGAACATTTTCACCACCGGTACCGTGGGATGGCCCGGCGTCACCCATGTCAACAAGAACAACCTGAAACCGCTCATCGACCAGGCCCTGGCACTGCCGGGCTACACCGAAGACAAGCCGGACATGGACGTGCTGGTGGGATTTGGCCATGATGCCGTCCTCGGGGTGGCAGACAAGATCGTGGCCGGTGTCAAGGACGGGTCCATCGGGCATTTCTTCCTGGTAGGGGGCTGCGACGGGGTGAAAAAATCCCGCAACTATTACACCGAATTTGTGGAAAAAACCCCGGACAACAGCATTGTGCTGACCCTGGCCTGCGGCAAGTTCAAGTTCTTCAAACACCAGCTGGGGGACATTAACGGTATTCCCAGGCTGCTGGATGTGGGCCAGTGCAATGACGCCCATTCCGCCGTGCTCATCGCCGTGGCATTGACCAAAGCCTTTGACACGGATGTCAACGGCCTGCCGTTGTCCTTTATTCTGTCCTGGTACGAACAGAAGGCCGTGGCCATCCTGCTGAGCCTGCTGCATTTAGGCATTCAGGACATACATCTGGGACCGTCCCTGCCGGCCTTTATCACCCCCAATGTCCTGGATGTGCTGGTGAAAAACTACAACATCACGCCCATCAGCACCCCGGAACAAGACCTGAAACAGATCTTGGGATAGCCTGCCTTGAATAACCCACACGATGTTCAGGTCTGAACCAAATCCCCCCGGCAAGCTCGCCGGGGGGATTTTTATAAACAATGGCGCTGATTTAACCCGTTAAATTGTAACTTGACTTTAAAATTATCCATGTTATTTTGAAACCATGTTTAAAAGATGGATATCTCTGCGAGCTGAAAAAAGCTGCCTGATCATTGGCCCCCGGCGTTCGGGAAAAACCACGCTGCTCAGGCAGAGACACCCGGGCATACCCTATGCCACCCTGGATGATCTGGATCTGCTGGACTGGGCCAGGCAGGACCCCAAAGGTTTTGTCAGCCACCTGGGCGGAGACGCGATCATTGATGAAATCCAGCGTCACCCATTGCTCACCGTTGCGGTTAAATATGCGGTCGACAACCAGAACGCCCGATTTTTCATGACCGGATCCAGTACCATCGGGCTTATGGATGCTGCGGCAGATACCCTGGCCGGCAGAATTGAAATCATCTCATTGCCGACCGCATGCTGGGGAGAAAACAAAGGAGATCCCACGCATTCAATCTTTGCTGATACCACCGGGCTGCCCCATCTCAGACAGGCTGGCCGGGACCTTGACGATGCCGTCACCTACGGCCAGTTCCCGGAAATCCTGTCGGCAAAGACTGCTGAAGAAAAAAAGAACCTGCTGACCAATTATAAAAACACCTATTTCACCCGGGACCTGATGCAGCTGTCCAATATTGAAAACCTGGACGGCCTGCTGGCTGTTTTTCACCATATCCACCGGTCCATCGGTTCCCATCTGGAGATTTCCAATTTTGCCAGGGAATCGGGCCTGAGCCATCCCACGGCTAAAAAATACCTCAATGCCCTTCTTCAGTCACAGTTGACGTTCAAACTGTATGGATATCAGTATGGTCCGGCAAAACGGTTTGTCAAGGCCGCCAAAACATATGTGGCAGATACCGGGATTTTAACCAGCTTCAACGCCCCTGTCAGCCAGGGTCAGAGAATTGAAAATTTCGTCATTGCCGAGCTTGAGAAGCGCAGAAAACTGGGGTTCATCAAAGCAGATCAGTTCTATTATTACAAAAGCGCCGGTGGGAGCGAAATCGATCTGGTATTTGAAAAGGATCACACCCTGTACGCCATTGAAATAAAGAGTACCAGGAACCCGGGCCCCAGGGATTTTAACAATCTCAGTCAGTTCAAGCGTCAGTCAGAACGTCCGGTCAATTGTTTTCTGTTTTATACCGGAGATACATATGAGCGCTGCGGGGATATCCGCCTGATACCCATCGGTGCGCTTTACCGGGGCTGCTGAGTAACGGCGTTATTTATTTCTTGACAACCTGAAATAAATTTGAGATTTCATATAAAAAACTGACTTTTAAAAAACCGACTTTTAGTGAGGCCTGATCCATGCCAGAATTACTCCAGGACGCAGTAATCCGCAAGGAGCGGGTGTCAGACCAGATCCGGACGGTGTTGAAACAGGCGATTCTGGACGGGTATTTCAAGCCGGGGGACAAATTCCCCCCGGAAGTGGAGATCGCCGCCAAATACCGGGTGAGCAAGGCATCAGCCAGGGAAGCCTTGCGGGAAATGGAGGCCGAAGGCCTGATCCAGAAGAAACGGGGGGTTTTCGGCGGCAGTTTTGTAGCAGCCCCCGGGCCGGAAAAAATCATGGATGTGGTGACCAATGCCTACCTGTTCGGGGATGTCACCGCATCAGACCTGGCGGAGTTGCGTCGGATTCTGGAACCGGGCCTGGCAGCCCTGGCAGCGGACCGGCGCACCGAAGACGATCTGGCCGCCATGGCCGACTGCATCGACCGGGTGGCGCAATCCATCGACAACGGCGCCCCGGACCAGACCCTGGCCATCTCCTTTCACACGCTTATTGCCGATGCCTGCCACAATCCGTTCATTTCCGCGCTTATGGCCTCCCTGGTCCATGTGTTCCAGCAGGTGCTGGCCAAAACCCCGGACCTGGAAACCGCCAGGCAGGACCTGGCATACAACCGTTTGTTCTATAAATGCATCCGGGACCGGGACAAGGCCCGGGCCGCACGGGTGATGGCGGATCATTTTGACACCCTGGATGAAATAATTCAAAAAAAGGCACAAATAAATAATCACCGCCTGAACAATAAAACAGGCGTTAATGATCAAACCGATCAAACAGAAAAGGATGGAATCTTATGAAAAAAATGATTGCAACGCTGGTGCTCTCTGTGATGGTTCTTGCCCTGGCCGTGCCGGGTATCTGCCTGGCGGCCTGGCCCAAAAAACCCATTATGATCATGATCCCCTGGCCGGCGGGGAATGACCCGTCCACCATGGTGGCCTCGGCCATGGCGCCGCTGATGTCCGATGAACTGGGCGTGCCGGTGAAAGTCGTGAACAAGCCGGGCGGCGGCGCGGTCCTGGCCACCAACGAGCTGAGAAACAGCCGGCCGGACGGCTACACCATGGGCCTGATCTCCATCGGCCCCATGATCACCCAGGTGCTGCGGGGAAAAACCCCTTACAAGAACGAGGATCTCAAACCCCTGGGGCTGGTGTGGTCATCGCCGTTCACCCTGGCATGCCGGGCCGATGCACCCTACAACAACCTGGCGGAACTTGCGGAATACGGCAAGACCCATGACCTGAAACTGGCCCACTGGGGCCTGGGGGCCGTGCCCACCCTGATCGCCATGAACGCGGCCAAAATCGGGGGATTCCAGTGGCAGGAAACCGCGTACAAAGAGCTGAACCCCCTGCTGGTGGTCAAGGGAGATGCGGACGTGATCACCTTTTCCATTCCCGGCATCAGGGACTATGTGGAATCCGGACAGATGAAGATCCTGGCCTGCATGCTGCCCGACCGTCTCCCGTATTATCCGGAAGTTCCCACCGTGGCGGAACAGGGGTTTGGCGATGCCTATTCCATCTGGTTCGGGGCGTTTGTGCCGGCACAGACCCCGGACGATATCGCCAGTCAGCTCAGTGACACTTTTTTCAAGGTGATGGCCCTGCCCGAAATTCAGAAAGTGATCAACAATGTGGGTGTCATCCCCCATCCCACCGGACCTGCGGCGGCCAGAAAACAGATGGACAGCGAGCTGGCCAATTTCGGTGCCATCATGAAGGACTTAGGGATCATTGAATGACGCCCAAACCCCTGAACAGCAGAACCCATGACCTGCTGGGGTCGGTGCTGGGCATCGGGGCCCTGGCCCTGCTGGTCCTGTCCCCCTGGCTGGTGGACACCACAGGGCCGGACCCGTTCTACAAGGGGCCCCTGCTGTTTCCATTGATCACCCTGGGCCTGATCCTGGCCGGGTCAGTGCCGTCGTTGTTCCGGCTGGTACGGCCCGGGGATGCCCGGTGGTACCTGGACGGCCTTGGCCGGCCTGTGCGGGCGGCCAGGGTGCTGGTCTGCCTGGTGCTGTTCCTGGGCGGCCTGGTGGTCTTCGGCCTGGAAATATCCACCCTGGTGTTCCTGGCTGTGGCCCTGAAACTTGTGGGTCAGGACTCCCGGGCCAAAATGGTCCTGGTGCCGCTGCTGGTGACCGTCATCCTGACGGTGATATTCAAGCAGTTACTGGGGGTCTGGTTTCCCGAACCGCTGGTGATAAGTTTTTTCACGGAGTAGGCCATGTTTGAACATATGATGGACGGGTTTTATGCCGCGTTTTCCCTGGCCAACCTGGTCTCCCTGGTGTTCGGGTCGTTTGTGGGGGTGGTGGTGGGGATCCTTCCGGGGCTGGGCCCCATGGTCGGAATGGTGGTGCTGCTGCCCTTTACTTTTTCCTTTCCCCCGGATATTGCCCTGTCCCTGCTGCTGGGGGTATTCTGCGGCGGGTATTTCGGCGGGGCCATACCGGCGGTGCTCCTGCGTACCCCCGGGGTGCCTTCCTCCATCGTCACCAGTTTTGACGGATATCCCCTGACCCAGAAGGGCCAGGCCCAGGCTGCCCTGTCTGCGGCCCTGCTGGGGTCTTTCGGCGGCGGGGTCATCAGCGTGCTGATCCTCATGTTCCTGGCCCCGGTCCTGGCCCATGTGGCGGCCAGTTTCGGGCCGCCCGAGTATTTTACCGTGGCCTTTTTCGGGGTGGTCCTGGTGGTGATGGCATTCCGGTCCCAGCTGGGACGGGGCATCATGCTCCTGGGCCTGGGATTCTGGTTTTCCACGGTGGGTATCGACGGCACCACCCTGAGCGAGCGGTATGTGTTCGGGACCCTGGCCATGCAGAACGGCCTGGATATCGTGCCCATCTGCCTGGGGCTGTTCGGCATCGGCCAGACCCTGATCCTGGTGGAGCAGAATATCATGAAAACCGATCATGTGCACCTGAGCCGCTCCACCCTGGATTTTTCCCAGCTGTGGCAGGCTCTCAGATACTGGAAAACCCTGATCCGGTCCGGGGTGATCGGGACCTTTGTGGGGCTTCTGCCCGGCACCGGTTCCATCCTGGCCTCGTTTCTGTCCTATGACACGGCCAAGCGTTTGTCCCCGGAAAAAGAGCGGTTCGGCCACGGCACCCCGGAAGGGTGCATCGCCTCGGAAGCCGGCAACAATGCCGTGCCGGCCGGGGCCATGATACCGCTGCTCACCCTGGGTATCCCGGGGGATGCGTTGAGTGCGGTGCTGCTCGGGGTGTTCACCATCAACGGCATCTATCCCGGCCCCCTGCTGCTGGTCAAGGAACCGGTGCTGATTTCCACCCTGTATTTTTCCATGCTGCTCATCAATGTGGCCGCCTTTGCCATGCTCATCATCTGGCTGCGGCCCTTTGCCATGATCGTTAAAGTGCCGGGACGGCTGCTGGCCGTGGTGATCATGGTGGTCTCCATGGTGGGGATCTATGCGGTGAACACCCGGTTGTTCGATGCCGGGGTGGCCGTTGCCATGGGGGTGCTGGGATATGTGCTGCTGCGGATGGGCTGGCCTGTGGTGACCCTGGTGATGGGCGTGGTGCTCGGAGAGATTATGGAAAACCGGCTGCGCCAGACCCTGAGCCTGGGGGAAGGCAGTTTAATGATCCTGTTCCAGCGGCCCATCTGTGTGGTCCTGCTGGTGCTCACCGTGCTCACCATTGCCGTGCCCCTGATCCGGGATACCCGAAATGCCCGGAAAAATGCCCGGTTACCTGCGTGATGGCCAAGATGGCCTGAAAAACCAGAACAGACAATGACACAACAGGATGACCATACAAACAAACACTTAAAACGTAACTTTTATCAGACAACAAGTGCGATATTCCCTGTCGACAGGGAACATCAGCAAGGAGAATACAAATGAGTTATCCTACCGTTTATCCCACCGGTGCCACGGTATACAATCCTGAAAAAGCGTTCAACGGATACACCCTGTTCCAGGCCAAGGAGCTCGGGGCACTTCTGATCGACATGAACGGCGGAGAGGTCAAGCTGTGGCAGGGGCTGCACGGGTTTCCCAACAAGCTGCTCAAAGGCGGGCACGTGATCGGACACACCGGGGAACGGAACACCCGGTACGGCATGCAGGACTACCGGGACCTGATCCAGGTGGACTGGGAGGGCAACATTGTCTGGGAGTTCAACCAGTACGAATATATCGAGGACCCGGGAGAAGAACCCCAGTGGATGGCCCGGGCCCATCATGATTACCAGCGCCAGGGCAATCCGGTGGGGTATTATGTGCCCGGAATGACAGCTGAAACCGGCCAGGGAAACACCATGGTTCTGGGTCACAAAAACCTGGTGTGCCCGAAGATCTCGGACAAGCCCCTGCTCGATGACGTGATCTACGAGGTCTCCTGGGAGGGGGACCTCCTGTGGGAATGGGTGTGCAGCGAGCATTTTGACGAATTCGGATTCCGGGAGGATGCAAAGAACATCCTGTGCCGGGACCCCAACATGCGGCCCTGCGGCGGGGGAATGGGCGACTGGATGCACCTGAACAGCATGTCCCTGCTGGGTCCCAACAAATGGTTCGACAACGGGGATACACGGTTCCATCCGGACAACATCATTGCCGACGGCCGGGAGACCAACATCATCTTTATTGTCAGCAAAGAGACCGGCGAGGTGGTGTGGAAGGTGGGTCCCGATTATGACTACACCCCTGAAAACCGCCTGGGGTGGATCATCGGCCAGCACCATGCCCACATGATCCCGAAAGGCCTGCCCGGAGAGGGCAATATCCTGGTGTTTGACAACGGCGGATGGGCCGGTTACGGCAGCTGTCATCCGGGCAGTCCCACCGGTGCAAAGAACGCGCTGCGCGATTATTCACGGGTGCTGGAGTTTGACCCGGTCACCCTCAATATCGTGTGGCAGTACACCCCCCAGGAGGCGGGCCTGGTGCACCCCACGGACAGCAACCGCTTCTACAGCCCGTTCATCAGCTCGGCCCAGCGTCTTCCCAACGGCAACACCCTGATCACCGAAGGCAGCGGGGGCCGGATCATCGAAGTCACCGCCTCCCACGAGCGGGTGTGGGAATATATCTCCCCCTACTGGGGGCAGCATTTCAAGATGAACATGGTTTACCGGGCCTACCGGTATCCCTATGCATATGTTCCCCAGGAAGACCCGCCAAAAGAGGTTGCCATAGAACCGCCGGACATTACCACGTTCCGGGTGCCCAATGCTCAGCCCAAAGGCCCGAGATCCCAGGTGCCGGTGGCAGGGGTGCTGCCGTTCCAGAGTTCCTCGGCCCTGTGTGTGGTATCGGACACAGATGGCGCGCCCACTGGGGATGAATAACCAGGCTGAGATCGGCTTGATTTTTTTATACCACGAAGAACACGAAGCGCACGAAGAAGACGTCATATATTAACCGGGAGACAACGTCGATCATGGTTACATTGTTTACCGCTACCGGGTGTGTAAGGTGCCGCATGGCCGCCGCTTTTATGGATGAACGCGGCATGTCTTATGAAAAAACGGATGCACTTGGCCAGGGAAAGGACGCTTTCAAACAGTTTTACAGGGAACACCGGGGCGCGGTCACCCGGGGTCCGGACGGCATCGCGTTTCCCATCCTGTTCACCGGTGATGCCGTTATCCAGGGGCTGGGGCCGGTGCTGGCGTTTTTACAGGCAGGATCCGCCCTGGATCCCTTTGTGACACTGGATGACTCCCCCCATGGATGGATCAGCGGGCTGGACCTGTCTGCCCGGCCCCTGCCGGACGGCTCCGACCTCCTGGCGGTGATCCGGTTTCTGAAGCAGAAAGGCCTGAACATCCAGGTGGATACCTGCGGCAGAAATCCCCATATCCTGGAATCGGTGATCACGGAAAGGCTGTGCGACAAAGTGGTGTTCACCCTCCACGGTCCGGCATCCCGGTACGTGGATCTCACCGGCATGTCCCTGGATGAAGCCGATCTTTCGGCAAGCCTGTCCCTGCTCACATCGGTGAAAGAGTACACCCTTGTTCTGCCGGTCCAGCCGGTTTCCACGCCGCAGGGCCCCGGCGTATCCATCACACCGGAAGAGGCGGCCCAGGCTGCCTCGCTGGTGGAAACCGCCACAGGCAGCAAAAAACACCCGTTTTTCATTCAGTCCCTGGCACCCCGGGAAGATAGCGGTCTGGTTCCTTTGACCCAGCCCCAATTGTTCAAATACCGGACCCTTTGCCGAAGATTCATGGTGACGGCGGATATAATGAAACCCTGATGCGGGTTTTCATATCAATAGGAGATATGCCTTAAATCCACCAACGCTTTTTCTAAAAACCATCCTTCAGGATGCGGTTCTCCTGCCGGCCGGATGGTTACCGGGTGATCAGTGTCGAGCCCCGGTTTTTTCGCATAGAGCAGATAGCAGTTTGACCTGACCGCGATGACGTGGGGGCGTTTTGTGAGAAGCGGCAGTTCTGAAGAAACGGTTTGTAAAAACTTTCCGGTACGGTCATATTCACAATACGTCCCGTCAGGATTTTTTACATATCGATGCATGGTTGCCATGTCGACATAGATATCTTCCGTTGCCTTGTTTTGTGTGAGTGTCTGACCGCATTTTTTTTCTTCCTGGTCAGCGCCCCATACGCTGAATGCGGAAAAACAGATGGTTGCCATGACAAAAACGAAAAAAATGACCCTTTTGTTCATGATCCCCTCCCCATGGTGACAGGTGTCAGGCGATGCTGTTCCGGCTACGCCTGTTAAAAGTATGCACGCTGTGCACTTATAGATACTGGTATCAAAGAATGGGTTACATATAGATTACAGATTCAAAAAAATAGTGTTTTTCAGGTTCCGGTTTTTTCAGGCGCTGCGGAGTCGGCATGTCATTTTCCGGGCTGGAAAATGGTCTGTTAATGCTTGACAGATGACGTGCCGGCGGGTATCCATGAACTGGCATTTGAGATCTGGGGTGTGGTCACCCATGTGATCGAAAAGATATGATATGAGGAGATGACGTGCCGGTATTTGCCCTGGTGGACTGCAACAATTTTTATGTGTCCTGCGAACGGGTGTTCAACCCGGCGCTGGAACACCGGCCCGTGATCGTTTTGTCCAACAATGACGGGTGTGCCGTGGCCCGTTCCAATGAGGCCAAAGCCCTGGGCATCACCATGGGGGTCCCGGTTTTCAAGATACGGCATCTGATCGATCAGCATGGTGTGCAGGTGTTTTCATCCAATTATGCACTGTACGGGGACATGTCCAGCCGGGTGATGCAGACCCTGGCCGCCTTTGCCCCGGCCATGGAGATCTATTCCATCGACGAGGCGTTTCTGAACCTGGACCGGCTGGCATTCACCGGCCTGACCGCTTACGGGCAACAGATCCGGCACACGGTCAGGCAGCACACCGGCATTCCGGTGAGTATCGGCATGGCCACTTCCAAGACCCTGGCCAAGGTGGCGGCCCGGATCGCCAAAAAATCGCAGAAAGCGGGCGGGGTCCTGGACCTGACAGCGCCGCGGTTCCAGGACCGGGCCCTGGAGATGACCCCTGTCGGGGATGTGTGGGGGATCGGCCGGCGCTATGCGCGGTATCTGCAGATGCGGGGCATCCAGACGGCCCGGGATTTCAGGGATGCCGACATCGGGCTGTTCAGAAAAAAGATGGGTATCAACGGGGTCCGGATCCAGAAGGAACTGCAGGGAGAATCCTGCTATGAACTGGAAGAGGATGCGCCTGAAAAAAAAACCGTTTCCGTGTCCCGGTCCTTCAAGACCCCGGTCACTGATTTTGACAGCCTGGCAGAGGCGGTCAGCACCTACATTGCCCGGGGGGGCGAAAAGCTGAGGGCCCAGGGCAGCCATGCCGAAGCCATGACCGTTTACGTCACCACCAACCGGTTCAAACCCGGGTCCTTTTATTACAATTCAGATACCATCTGCTTTCCGGCGGCCCTGAACCACACCTCTGCACTGATGAAACACGGCCGGGCCGCATTAAAACGGATTTTCCAGAAAGGCCGGGCCTACACCAAGGCCGGCGTGATTTTTTCACACCTCACCGTAAACGGGATTTATCAGCAGGACCTGTTTGACACATCAGACCGGTACCGGCCGGACCGGGTGATGGAGGCCGTGGACGTCATCAACCGGAAGATGGGTACCGGCACCGTCACATACCCCGCCACGGGCATCCCCAGGGACAGATCCTGGGAAACCGCGTTCAATCACCGGTCCCCGGCCTATACCACGGACTGGAACCAGCTGCTGACGGTGGGGAACTGAATGGCGGTCTGGTCGGTATACCTGCTCAAATGTGCGGACCAGTCCCTGTACTGCGGTGTCACCACCGATCTTGAAGTCCGGCTGCAGAAGCACAACCAGGGGACCGCATCCAGATATACCCGGGCACGGCGGCCGGTGACCCTGGCAGCGGTCCGGGAAAACCTGGAAAAATCAGCGGCTTTCAAGCTGGAATACCGGATCAAACAACTGCCGGCCCACAGGAAAATCGCTGCGTTGAAAAAATCACAAGAATAACTGGTTAAATTTCAATTATTTTAAACCATCTGCGGGTCGGTCCGGGATGAGTGAGAGTGCTTTCAACGGCTTGGTGTAAATGATCTTGTCGTCTCCGGGGCTGTAGAAATCGGCCAGGGTGGCGGTCGCGGTGTAGCCGCAGCGTTCGTAAAAGGCCCGGGTGGGGGCATATCTGGGCTGGGATGCGGTTTCCACATAGATGGCGTGCCCCCCGGCGTCTGTGATCCGCTGCTCCATTCTTGCCAGAAGGGCCTGGCCCAGGCCTTTTCCCTGAAATTCAGGGGCCACTGCGATCCAGTAGATGTCATAACCTGCCAGGGTGCAGGGGATGGGGCCGTAGCAGCCGTATCCGGCCAGGCGGCCGGCCTTGAGTGCCAGGATGAAATAATACCCGCTGGCCGGGCCTTTTTCCAGGCGTTCTGCCACCAGCTCGGCCGCAATATCTATTTCATCGTCCCTGAAATACCCGGTGGCGGCAACCAGTTGCCGGACCTCCTCCACATCCCGGGGCAGGGGGTCGTACCGGAACCGAATGCCTCTGGGGGGGGACGGGGCCATTTTCCTGTCCCTTGTCGGGGTGAACACGGCGTCGGCCAGGCCTTGGAAAAAGTGCCGGGCATTGTTCCCAAGGTTCCGGGTGTTGTATCCGCCTTCCTGGACCACCAGCAGGGGCAGGCCGGCAGCCCCGATCATCTGCCCGTTCCGGAAAAAATCTCTTTGGGTCAGGGACCAGGTGCCGGTGGGGTCGTTCCGGGCCGTGTCCAGGCCCAGGCAGACCACCAGAAAGTCAGGACCGAATTCAGCGACCTTTGCCAGTGCCCGCATCAGGGCGCTGCGGAAGGTTTTGCCGTCAACGGTTTCATCCAGGGGCAGGTTCAGGTTGAATCCTTCGCCTTCGCCCGTGCCGGTTTCATCGGCAAACCCGGTGAAATAGGGGTAGGCGAATCCAGGATGTCCGTGGATGGATACGGTGAGGATGTCGGACCGGTGATAGAAAATATCCTGCTGCCCGTTGCCGTGGTGGTAGTCGATGTCCAGGATGGCCACTCGGCCCAGTTCCCGCAGATACCGGGCTGCAATGGCCGCGTTGTTCAAATAGCAGAATCCGCCGAAGGACCGGCGTTCCGCGTGGTGTCCCGGGGGGCGAACCAGGGCGTAGGCGATGCGGCGGCCTTCCAGCAGGGTATCCGCTGCCGTGAGCACGGCATTGACCCCGGCCCGGGCCGCAGGCCAGGCATTCCGGTGGATGGGGGTGAAAGTGTCAATGCAGTAGTATCCCGGCAGGACCGTGGATTCTTTTGGCGGACGGGTCTTGTTTCTGATGGGAAACACATAGGGGTACAGGGATTTGTCCGCGGGCATCTCTTCACAGGCCCGGGCCAGGTAGGCGATAAAATCCGCGTCATGGACCCCGTGGATATGGGTGTCGGGAAATGGACGGGTTTCCAGGGTTTCAAACAGGCCGCTTTTTTCCAGGTGGGACAGGATCCGGGGGATGCGCACCGGAGATTCCACATACCCGCGTTCATGGATATGATGGATGTCATGGTCGTGGTTCACCACCAGAGCGATTTTTTCCGCAAACCGGTCATGGACGGCCCGGCGGGTCCTGTGGGGCCGTCCATGGCAGAAGGGCCGGAGTTTCACCGGGTTGTCCCGGACGGAGGCCACCACCTGTTCCACGTATTTTGCCGGGCACAGGTCGCGGTATTTACGTTCCAGGATGGCCCGGATCACGTTTTTTGCGTGGGCGCGTGCCAGGGGGATGTCCTTTCCCAGGTCGTCATACACCAGATGCGGCATGCAGGTATCTTCCGGATGTAGCGGAGTTTCATATCCGGTGCCGATAATGGGCCGGGCCCCGTAGCGCTCATAGAACCGCAGCCGGGCGATGTTGTCCCTGATCAGGCCGGGTTCGCATTCTCCCGGGGTGTCAGGCAGGCACTCAAAGAAGAGCCCGCTGACCTTCAAGGCGGCGCACTCGGTCCTGACCCGCTCGTACAGGGCACTGCCCAGCCCGCCCCGCAGGGTGTCTTTTGCGGTGGCGATCCAGTCCAGAAAGCAGAAATTGATGTCCGGCTCATGCAGGACCATGGCAAACCCCAGGACCTTGTGCCGCATGTTTTCCGCCACAAACAGAATGGGCCGGAACTGCAGGGTGAACGGGTTGCGCAGGGAGTCTCCCAGGTGCACGATCTCCTGTTCCGACACGGCAGGGATCCGTTTTTTCAGGATGGATTTGACCTGGCGGAGGGCATCCCGGTTCACCGGGATGGCGTCATCAAAGATACGTCTTATTCTGAACATAACCGGGAAGTCACGATCCGGCGGATGCCGTGGGTGTATGAAATGCCTGCCCGTTCCAGGGCGGCGGCAAATCCGGCATCCGGGGACAGACAGGGGTTGGTGTTGACCTCCAGGACAAACGGACGGCCCCCCGGATCCACCCGGAAATCCACCCGTGCGTATCCGGCCAGGTGGAACAGGTGCCAGCAGCGGCGGGCCAGGGTTTCCAGTTCTTTTAACAGAAGGGTGTCCTCAGGGGCAAAATCAAACCGCCGGGGGGTGTTGCGGTATTCTGTGGAATCCGGCTCCCATTTGGCCCGGTAACCCACCATGGCTGGCCGGTCTGCCGGGGTGTCCGGGAAAAGAATCTCCGCAGGCGGCAGCACGGTCAAGCCGGACGGATCGGCCAGCAGCGAGAGGTTGAATTCCCGTCCGGAAATGAACTGCTCGGCAAAACAGGCGCCGCCCAGGCCGGGGGCCCGTTCTTTGAGCTGCCGGGCCACGGTCGTTGCCGTGCCGGTCACCAGGTTTTCCGTCTCCAGCCCTAAGGAACCGTGTTCCCACACCGATTTGATGATCCACAGACGGTCGATGTCCTGATTGTAGCGCATCGTTTTGTGTTGGGCGCTACAATTTTCATCTGACCCGGTTCTGAAGGATCGGTCCTGCCCCGGGTCCATGCCTCCCTGCCAGGGCATATCCGCGGGAAAGGGATTGATCCAGGCAGGGGTGGGCAGGCCGGCCAGGTGCAGGCGCTCCTTGGCCATTATCTTGTGGGAGGTGGCGTATACGGCCTGTGCCGGGCACCCGGTATAGGGGACGGCCAGGGCATCCAGCAGCGCAGGCACCAAATGGATCAGGCTGCCCCGGTTTTCCAGGGACTCCACCAGGTTGAACACCCCTAAGGGCCGGATTGTTTCAAGGCACTGTTTCAACGCAGCCAGGTCCAGGGTGCAGGGCACCGGTACCGGATGGTAACCCAGGCCGGTCAGGGCGGCGGATACCGCATCCACCTGGACCAGGACATCAGCCTCGTCCGGCAGAGCCGGGCCGGTTACGGCATTGTGGACAACCGCAATGGTCTGGTTCATGCCGGTTCCGGACAGGCAGTCAGCGGTTTCACAGGTACCCGTTCCAGGGCCGATTCCAGGATCATTTCGATAAGTCGGACATAGGATGTCCCGAAAAATTCACACACCATGGGCAGGTCGGAATACCGGGGCCGGAGACCTGCCAGGGGGTTGACCTCGATAAAACAGGGAACACCTTGTGCATCACACCGGATATCGATTCTTCCTGCGTCACGGCACTCCAGCACCTGCCAGGCAGCCAAAGCCAGGGCCTCCACGTCCCGGATCAGGGGATCCACGTCCGGGGATAACGGCAGATACTGGACCCGGCCTTTCCATCCCTCCTTGTTTTCAAAGGAGTAGATATCTTTTCCCTGGCCGGCCAGCACGATGATCTCCATGGTGCCCATCACTTTTGCACGGGGGCCGGTGCCCACCAGGCCGGTGGTGAATTCCCGGCCGCACAGAAACTGCTCGATGAGTACGGGTTGGCTGAACTGCTCCATCAATGCCCGGCAGACGCCGGGCAGGTCCTGCGGGTCGCGGATCACGGAATCGGTGGTGATGCCCATGCCGGTGCCTTGTGCAACGGGTTTGACAAAATAGGGCGGGGCAAAGGGCACCCGGCCGGCATCCGCCGGGGCGGTGGCCAGGAAAAACTGTCCCGTGGCAAGCCCGGCATCCCGGATGATCCGCTTGGTCAGGGCCTTGTGCAGGGTCAAAGACATCACCAGGGGATCTGAAAAGGTATAGGGAATCTGGTACAGGTCCAGGATGGCCGGCACCTGGGCTTCCCTGCCCATGCCGTGCAGGCCTTCGGCAATGTTGAACACCAGGTCCCAGCGGTCGCCCTGCACCAGGCACTGGGTGAGCTGCCGGGCACTGCCGATGTGCACCGGGGTATGCCCCAGTTCGCACAAAGCCTGTTCAATGGCCGCAATGGTTTCAACGGAATCGAATTCCGCGGTTTCCAGTTCCGTGTATCCCTGGTCCAGGTAATCCTGACGCAGGTCATAGGTCAGTCCGATGATCATTGGTTTGCTCCTGTGCCCTGTCATCCCTGTACAGGCATTGCCTGGACCGGATCAGGATAGGTAAAGGTTTTGTTCTCATAATTGGTCAGCACCCGGTCGTCGCCGGACTGACACCCCCCATAGTCGGGCATCAACGGTATTTTGCCGCCGCCGCCCGGGGCATCTACCACATAGGTGGGTACGGCATACCCGGTGGTGAACCCGCGCATCCCCCGGATGATCTCCAGGCCCCGGGCGATGGAGGTCCTGAAATGACCGGACCCGGTGATGGGGTCACACTGGTACAGGTAATAGGGACGGACCCGCATTTTCATGAGCTGGTGCATCAACCGGGTCATGACCGGCACTGAATCATTCACATCTTTGAGCAGCACCGTCTGGGAGCCCAGAGGGATACCCGCATCCGCCAGCAGGGCGCAGGCGCTACCGGTTTCAGGCGTGGCTTCATCCGGATGGGCAAAATGCAGGCTCATCCACAACGGGTGATATTTTTTGAGCATTTTAACCAGTGCCGGGGTGATGCGCTGGGGCAGCACCGCAGGCACCTTGGTTCCGATGCGGATGATTTCCACATGGGGAATCTGCCGCAGCCGGGAAAGCACCCATTCCAGCCGGTCGTCACTCAGGGTCAGAGGGTCCCCGCCGGACAGCAGTACATCCCGGATAATGGGGTTGGCGGCAATATAGGCAATGGCTTTTTCCCACCGGGACCGGCTGGCCCGGATCCCGCCGTGGCCCACCACCCGGGAGCGGGTACAGTACCGGCAGTAGGTGGAGCAGAAATCGGTCAGCAGAAAAAGAACCCGGTCCGGATACCGGTGGACCAGCCCGGAGATTGGACTCTGGTGGTCTTCGCCCAGGGGATCGTCGGATTCGCAGGGCATCCTGACCCATTCACCGGCCGTGGGTACCACGCACCTCCGCAGAGGATGATCAGGGACATCTCCGGGGATCAGGCTGGCGTAATAGGGGGTAATGCTCAACGGCAGCTGGACTGAATTGCCGGTCAGGTATTCGTCCGGCCCCAAAGGAAGGATCTGGTTCAGCCGGTCATAGGTATGGATACGATGGCTCACCTGCCACTGCCAGTCATGCCAGTCCCGGGCTGTGGTTCCGGGGAAAAACTGTTTTTGAAACGCCCTGGTTTCAGGGCGGAGTTTCGGGTGCCGCGGGGTTGAGGTTTTTCCGGCCGGCAGGATGAATACCGGGCGGGTGAGGTGAATGGATGACTGTCCGGCCGGTGGGGGCGGGTACAATGTGTCGATGGCATGCCTGCTGCTCGGAGGCTCGTCATCATCGATGATCAGCGTTTCTGCAGAAACGTCATTGGATTGCATGATGTCTCCTTTGTTAGGTGTTGGGTTTTGGGACGTCTTGTCTTCAGAAGACGCATCAGCAACCATCGTGCCGGGATGAAAAAATATTTCACGGCCAATGGCATGAAGGAACACCTGAATCTATAGATCGCCTGCCTGTCGGGTGTTTACCTGAAATTTGCCGTCTTTTTCGTGGTGAAACAGATGCCTGTGGTATCATGGCAGGAATCTTAATGTCTTGTTTTCAAGGAGAGAAAAGATGTATCAAGACCTGTTATGTCTGATTTTTTTATGCAAAACTCCTTGAGTCTCTGGGTGAATGAGCGCATACTCCTGATAAACGAGATATCGTCTAAGGGGGGAAAAATCAATGATCGTTCAAGGTCTGAAATTGGCGGTGCTGGGTATGGGGGTGGTGTTCTGTTTTTTGCTGTTGTTGATGGTTTTCATACAGATCAGTGCCAAGGTGCTGACACCCCGGTCACAAGCGAAAGAGGGGGATATGTCTGAAACCAAAAAGCGTCGGAAGAAATTCTGAAAACCGGATACCGGATGAATTCTGAAAGGAGGGTATATGGAGGGAACAATGCTTCCACCCATTTTTGATATGGTAGTCAATTTTGTTGAATCCACGGGGTTGGCCGGTTTTATTTCACCGGATTCCGGGGGCCTGTTTGACGGGATCAAACAGGCGATGATGATCGGCATCGGGATACTGCTGCTTTACCTGGCCATTCACAAGAAGTTTGAACCCTTGCTGCTGGTGCCCATCGGATTCGGCGCCATCCTTGTGAATGCGCCCATGGCCGGTATGGGCGACCCGGGCGGAATTCTGTATTATATTAATGTTATTGGTATTAAAACAGGGATCTTTCCGTTACTGGTTTTCATGGGGGTGGGGGCCTTGACCGATTTTGGTCCCCTGATCGCCAACCCCAAAACCCTCCTGCTTGGCGCGGCAGCCCAGGTGGGGATTTTTGCGACCCTGATCGGTGCACTGTTGCTGTCCAGATTTGTTCCGGGGATTCATTTCGATTTGTTTGATGCAGCATCCATCGGCATCATCGGGGGTGCGGATGGGCCGACGGCCATTTTTCTTTCCAGTCAGCTGTCGCCGCACCTGGTGGGGCCCATTGCCGTGGCAGCCTATTCTTATATGGCGCTGGTTCCCATCATTCAGCCGCCTATCATGCGGGCGTTGACGACACCGGATGAACGGAAAATACAGATGCGTCAGCTTCGCGATGTAGGCAGACTGGAGAAAATTGTTTTTCCGCTTCTGGTACTCGGACTCTGTATTCTGCTTTTACCATCGGCCGCGCCGCTCATCGGTTTCTTCATGTTCGGGAACCTCATGCAGGTCTGCGGGGTGGTGGACCGGCTTTCAGAGACCACGCAGAATTCATTGATCAATATCGTCACGATTTTCCTGGGGCTGGGAGTGGGCGCCCAGTTATCTGCAGCGCAGTTTCTGAGCCTGTCCACAGTGGGGATTCTCTGTCTGGGTGTTATCGCATTTTCCATGGGGACGGCCTCGGGTATCCTCATGGTCAAAGGGATGAACCTGTTTCTTAAAAACAAGATCAATCCCTTGATCGGTTCGGCGGGTGTGTCTGCCGTACCCATGGCGGCCCGGGTCAGCCAGAAGCTGGGCCTGCAGGCGGATCCCCGGAATCATCTGCTGATGCATGCCATGGGGCCCAATGTGGCGGGGGTAATTGGATCAGCAGTGGCGGCAGGTGTCCTTTTGGCGTTAAAGAGCCTGGTTGTATAATTTTACCATCCCGCCCCTGTGGCTAATGAAGCAGGGAGAGCTCACACTGTGGCCCGGTTATCAAAAGGTTGTTGGTCACAGTAGACTGAATTTTTTCCATTTTACTGCCGAAAAGCAGATCCTTGATCACCCCGTGTCCATAAGCACCCACCACAATCAGGGCATCATGGGGAACATCATAGAGCATGGTATCGAATTCAGATTTTTTATAAAAATGCCAGTCTCGCAGAAACTGGCTGACAGGTGCAGACAGATTTGATTCTTTGATGATGTTTTCGTAGTGAGTCTGGCTCTTTTTTTCCTTGAGGGTATAGATATCTAAGGGAAGTTTGGAGACCATGGCAATTTTTAACCCCATTTGCAGGGCTTTGCTTGCATTGGTGGAACCTCCGAAAAAAACAGCAATGCTTTTCCAGGGTTTGAATACCGGGCTGGTGAGCAAAACCGGAAAGGGTGCATGTTTGATAATCCTTCTGACTTTCGGGCCGATGTGGCCCAGGCCGATTTTTGAAGACAGATCACTGACCGACCGCGGGCAGCAGAAATAATCATAATTGATGGGAATATCCGGCAATGTGGAGGCTGTAAAACTTCTGGGCGTAAAGAAGGCGGGTTTGAACCCCATTTCTTTAAAAAGCGCACTGGCATGCTTCTTTGCTGTTTTGGGTGATGTCAGGTAGGAGCTGTCCAGATCAATCTGAATGGCATCATTGGGAAAATACATAAGAAATTTGTCGCTTTCCGGGATATATACCACCGGATTCGCATGAATGATTTTACAAAAATATAACGATTGCAGAAATGTTTCCCGGCCAAAGGGGGTATTCCTGAAAATCTGCAGCAGTTTATAGTTCATTGTTTTCTCCTTTCTTTGGCTATCGGACACTGGTCTGCATGATCAATTCCCTGCGGTACAGGTCCAGAATCCGGGTTTTCGATATCATGCCTATAAAAGTTTCATGTTCCACCACAGGCACGCTTTCCATATTATTAGATTCCATCATCTCCAGGACGTCCTGCAGATCATTTTCCAGAGAAGCGGTCAGTATATCGGTATCCATGATCTGATTCAGAAAGACCATGTCATATATGCCTGGATTCAAGACATACCTGCGGATATTGCGGATTTCTATCATGCCCTTATACGCATCGGTATTTTCATCAACCACCGGGAAAAAGAACTGATCCGAAGTTTTTATGATCTCGATGAATTCTCTGAAAATCATGTTTTCAGACACCTTGGTGAATTCGGTTGAGATCAGTTCGCTGATGTTCAAATCAGATAAAATCCTTGCATCTGTGCCTGGCCGCAAAAACTGTCCCTGTTTGATAAGTTCTTTAAAATAAAAGGATGCCGGTTCGATATAGTGGCTCATGGTGGATGAAATGGCGGAAACGACGATCAAGGGTAAAATGGTTTCATATCCCCCGGTGATTTCCAACACCAGAAAAATACCTGTCAAGGGTGCCTGCATCACTCCGCTGATCAGTCCTGTCATTCCCAGCAGCGCATATGCACCTTCACTGGCACAGGCGGGGTTTTCAAACAGCAGAAAAACTATTTTGTGGAAAAAAATGCCGGTGAGGCTGCCGATGAGCAGACAGGGGGCAAAGATACCCCCTGATCCTCCCCAGCCCAGAGTGATGGCCGTGGCAAAAATCTTGGCGAATACCGCCACGAAAGTGATGAACAGGCCCATTGAAAAGGTGCCGGAAATCATGGACTGTATAAAATGGTATCCCTCTCCGAGCACTACCGGGAAAAACAAACCGATACCCCCCACGACCGACCCGCCGATCAAGGCCCTTACCCAGAGGGGAAACCGGAATTTTTTAGCGAATTTTCCCGTGGTATTCAGCGTTTTTGTAAAAAAGACCGATATCAGGCCGGCAAAAACAGCCAGACAGATACCCGGCAGGATATCAGCGGTGCCGACATTAAACGGCATGTGGTTAAAAAGCACCTGCTTGTGGATGAGGGCCTGGCTGACTTCTGCACCAGCCACGGCGGCAATGGCTATCGGAATGATATTGCTGAAGTTCCATTTTCCAAGAATAACCTCAATGGAAAAGACAAGGCCGGCAAGCGGGGCGTTGAAAATACCTGCAATGGCACCGGCGGTGCCGCATCCCACAAGGGTGGTGCGCTGCCGGTCGTTCAGCCATAAAAATTTGGCTATGTTAGACCCGATGGCTGACCCGCTCATAACCACGGGTGCTTCAGGACCTGCTGATCCCCCGCTGCCGATGGTCAGAAAACTGGAAATCAGTCGGGAGTAACTGGACCGCAGCCGCAAAAGGCCCCCGTGTTTTGACACAGCGTAAATGACCTCGGGAACACCATGGCCGGCCCCTTCCCTGGCGATCTTTTCAAGATAAATACTTGACAGCACTGCACCGATGGCCGGCAGTAAAAAGGCCCACCAGAAATGACGAAAGGGATGCAGCCATTCTGTAACCAGTTCAAGGGCCAGGCGAAGGGCCACAGCGGCAAGACCACTGCACATGCCGGCAATGATTCCCGTAATGATCAGCAGGAGCCTGTCATCTAAATGGGACAGGTTGAGGGGAAAACGGGAAGTCATTTTTTTTATTACGGACATGGGGTATTTGTTTTCAAATGGTTTTACAAGGGGATGCTTTCCTGGAGAATCACTGTCTTTTCAAGCAATTGATCCATTTCCGGTTGTGATTTTAAAAATGAAATGAAATCCGTATCTCTGAGGCAGAAAGACAGGGCGGACAATAGATGCAGATGGTATTGCAGTGATGGACATAAAATACAAAACAATATGGATACCGGCCGGCCGTCCAGGGCATTGTAATCCACTGGATTGGCAAGAAAGTTGACGGTTATCATGGGATGAGGCAGATAAGACAGCGGTTGTCTGGGATGCGGTAAGGCTATCCCGTTGCCCACCCCGGTTGAAAGCGCATTCTCTCTTTCAGCCAGGCGGTCCAGAAGATCCGACTTGAAATCATCGGGTATCTGGAGGATTCGATTGACACAGGCTTCCAGAACCGTGGGAATATCATTCCCTGCGATATCACAATACATGCCGCCGTTTTGTAAGGCCTGTGATAAACGAATGTCAGCCTGATTCTGTTTTTCTCCGGATTTTTTATCGCTCAGGTTCAACCGGATATTATGCAGGGCCGCCCATTTTTCAAGATCTTTTTTTAAAAACCGCAAATCGTTCCCTTTGGGTAAAACCGGCAGTTTACCCTGTCTGACCCAGCGTGTGATCGTATCAGTGCTCACGCCCAGACAGGTTGACAAGTCAGAAACAGACAATGTCATGTGTTTTCCCATGTATTGATAATCCCATCCATTCCAAGTCATTTAAATCATGAATTTTTTATGGTTGTTATAAAATAAACGGATATGAATGGCAACCGTAAATACAGTTCAGGAAATTCTCAAAGGCAATCAAACAGTGTTATGCAGGGCTATATGAAAAAAAAATGCCTGCCGGCAACGGGTGCCGGCAGGCATCGGGTCATGGAAAAGTCTGAAAAAAGAGAGCGCTAAACAACCGTGGCGATGACATCCCCTTCTTCTACTTCATCGCCCACTTTTTTTACAATTTTTTCAATTTTCCCGTCACAGGGGGCATAAATAACGGTTTCCATTTTCATGGCTTCAATGGCCAGAATTTCCGTGTCTTCTTCAATGGATGTGCCGACTTCAATGTCCATTCTGACGATTTTCCCTGGTAGCGGGGCGGTTATTTCACTTGACATTTTTTTCTCCTTTTGTGTTTGTTGGTCCTGAAAATTATGCGTTTCAGTCGATACGTTGTTTTGTTTTTACATCAGGGTGTCAGCAGGGTGATGAACATGCCCGCGGCGATCACCGTGCCGATCACGCCGGCCACGTTGGGTCCCATGGCATACATGATCAGATAATTGCGTTTGTCCGCTTCAATCCCGACTTTGTGTACGACACGGGCGGCCATGGGTACGGCGGATACTCCGGCCGCTCCCAGCAGGGGATTGATTTTTTCCTTTGACACCAGGTTCATCAGTTTGGCCAGCAATATGCCCGTGGCCGTACTCAAGATGAATGCGATCAGTCCGAGAATGAAAATGAACAGCACTTTGGGCTGTAAAAAGATATCTGCGTGCATGGTGGCGCCGATGGGCAGTCCCAGGAAAATGGTGACGATGTTCATCAGTTCATTCTGGGCCGCGCCTTTCAGCCGTTCCACCACCCCGGATTCCCGGAACAGGTTCCCGAGCATGAGCATGGCAATCAATGGTGCTGAGGCCGGAATCAGCAGGATGACCACAAAGGTGGAAATGATGGGGAACAGCAGTTTTTCCCGTTTGCTTACCGGCCGGGGTTTTGCCATCCGCATGGCGCGTTCCGCCTTGGTGGTCATCAGCCGCATGATCGGCGGCTGGATAATGGGCACCATGGCCATATAGGAATACGCTGCCACTGCACAGGCCCCCAGGAGCTGGGGCGCCAGTTTGGAGGAAATAAAAATGGTTGTCGGACCGTCCGCACCGCCGATCATACCGATGGTGGCGGCTTCCATGATATTGTAGCCCATGGCATGGGAAACAAAAAAAGTGATATAGACACCGGCCTGGGCACCGGCTCCCAGAAAAATCAATCGGGGGTTTGCCAGCATGGGACCGAAATCCGTGAATGCACCGATCCCCAGAAAAATCAAGGGGGGTATGATTTCCCAGTGGATGCCGTAGTGGTAGAATTTCCACAACAGTCCCACTTCCGGTTCCATCAATCCACTCAACGGCAGGTTGACCAGCAGGATTCCAAATCCAATGGGAAGCAGCAGCAGCGGTTCATATTGCTTTTTGATGGCCAGATAAATGAGCAGCAGGCCGATGATCCACATGACGATCATTCCCGGTGTCAGGTGGACAAACCCTGTGGTATTCACCAATGCAATCAGTTTATTTCCCATCTTTCCCGGCTCCTTTGTCTTTTTTCGCGAACTTGTCAACAGCGAATGCGGTAATTTTGATGGACAGATACAGCAGGGTCATGCCGAAAAAGACACTGATTATGCCTTGAATAAATATACCTACGGGTGACATCTTACAGATCCCCTTTTTTGTTTAGTTTGTCTGAAAAAGCTGCTTCAGTACGACCATTATAAATTGCGGGGTAACATTAATCCAAACCAGATGAATTGTCAACTGATGATTACAATATAGCTATTGATTCTTTTTGTCATTCAGTTCATCGATCCAGGTATGTCCGGATAAGGGAACGCCGCTTCGATAGGAAGCCCGTGCAATGAGGTGGGCGGCCACGGGCGCTGTGAGCAGCAGCAGCCCGATGATGAAAACGGCCCGGAGAAAAATACCCGGATTTTGAAAAAAAACCGCATGGGCCAGAACCATCAGCCCGGCACCCAGGGATCCCGCCTTGGTGACGGCATGCATGCGGATAAGGGTATCTGGAAACCGGAAAACACCCAGGGCGGCCACCAGGCAGAACAGGCTGCCGAAAATCATGAGAACGGCCGTGAAATATTCAGTCATGTTCGTCTCTTTCAGATGATTCGGGTTGCGGGGAATTGTCGGGTTTCGATTCTGCGGGATCATGCCGGGATGCCCGCTGAATGAACCGCGCCAGCGCAATGGTTCCCAGAAAGGCAATACAGGCATAGGCAATGGCCACATCCAGGTAACTGGTTTCTCCGGTATGGATGGAAAGGGATACCAGGAACGTGACCACCAGCACGGACAACAGATCCATGGCAACGACCCTGTCCGCGGCAGTGGGCCCTTTGACCAGGCGCCACAATACCAGGCCCATGCTGATGAGCAGAATCACCATGGCTGTCTGGCCGGCCCCGTAAAGGAATGTCTGTGGATTTATCATCACCGCATGACCTCCAGAACGCGTTTTTCCAGCCCGTTTTTGATTTCCAGCCGGGTTTTTTCCACATTTTCAAGAAACATGACATGAACATACAGCGTGGATCTGTCTTCCGATAAATCCACACTCAAGGTGCCCGGTGTCAGCGACAGCAGGTTGGACACCAGAAAAATTTCCAGATCGGTCCGGGCCGACAACGGCACCCCGATGATGCCCGGGCGGCTGATATGTGACGGTGTGATCACATCCCATGTCACCCGGAAAGAGGAGATCACCAGCTCTTTCATAAAAAACAGGATCAAGTTGAGGGCCCGGGGCAGTTTCTTGAAATACCGGGTATCCGGATACAGCGGGCTGGACACCCACAAGATGATGTATCCGATGAAAAATCCCGCCATAAACGCACTGATACGCGTGCTGCCTAAAAGCAGGGTGAACACGGCGGCAAAAAAGATGTTGAGTATCAGCAACGGCATCATCCACCGCCTTTCACTGCCGCCACATAGGCAGCGGGATGGATCAATTGTTCACCGGCTGTCAGCGACAGCTGCAGGATGGGTTCGATAAAAAGGCCCATCAGAACGATCATCAGGCATAAACACAGCACCGGTGTCATCATCCAGGGTGACAGGGGCGGCGCCTGAGAAGCGTCGCGGTCCTGTGGTGACGGTTTCCAGAACGCTTCCATCCAGATTTTGACCATGGAGAACAGGGTGAGCAGCCCTACCAGTGCCGCCAGCGCCGCTGCACCAAAGTGATGGCTTTGAAGACAGGCATAGATAATCAGCAGTTTGGCCCAGAATCCAGATAATGGCGGAAATCCGGACAAAGCAAACGCGGGGATGAAAAATCCGATGGACAGCAGGCCATGGGTTTTGTAAAGGCTGCCGATTTGTGTCAGATGAAAAGATCCGGCCGCCCGCTGAATCAGTCCGCCCACCAGAAACAGGGTGGCTTTGGCAAGGATGTTGTGGACCATGTAGATCACAGCGGCCGCCAGGGCCAGGGGCGTGAATACAGCCAGGCCCAGAACCATGTATCCCACCTGACTGATGATATGAAACGAGAGGATGCGGCGGATGTCCATCTGGGATGCCGCTGTTATCACTCCCGAGAGCATGGTGAGTCCGGCCGCGATCATCAGAATGGTGTGGGTGATATGGGTCTGCGTGACAAATACCAGGGTGAACAGACGGATCAGGGCATACACCCCCACCTTGGTGAGCAGTCCGCCGAAAAAAGCGGCCACACCCGGCGGAAGGGTATGGTAGGCGGCCGGTAACCAGAAGAACAAAGGAAACAGGGCCGATTTGATACCGAATGCGATCATCAGAAGCAGGGAGGTGCCGGCCAGAAGCCCGGTATTTTCCACCAGGGCGGTTTTGCCATGAAGATCGGCCAGGTTCAGGGTGCCGGTCAGCCCATAGACCAGTCCGATGCCTGTCAGCAGAAACAGGGTGGCGACAATGTTCAGGGTCACATACTTGACGGCATTGGGAAGCCGGCCGGCCGGATTCTCCATGACCATGAGACCGAACGAGGCCATGAGCATCACTTCGAACCAGACATACAGATTGAACAGGTCTCCGGTGAGAAATGCCCCGCATATGGCAGCGGTGAGCATCTGCATGAAAGGATGAAACCCGGCCCGGATCTGCTCAGGTGTTGTATCGCTGCGGGTGTAGACCGATACGGCCACGTGGAGGATGGCTGTGATCAGCACCAGCACGGCGCTCAACAGATCCGCCACCAGGCAGATGCCTGCAGGTGCCGGCCAGTTGCCCACCCGATGGACCACCACACCCTGTGTCATGACCGCAGACAACAGCAGGCCGGCGAAGGCAAGGTGAATCACTGCCCCGACGGTGGATACGATGGCGGCATGGCGGTGATGGGCCCTGAGAAACCATGTGGCAATGGCAGACACCATGGGTACCAGTATGGGAAAAATCAACAGCCCGGTCATGACGGTTTTTTCCCTGGTGTATCCGGTGCGGTGCCGTCGCCGGCGGATTCGGACAGAAACGGGATCCGGCCGGCATTCAGGGTCCGGGAGCGGGCATAGGTGCGATACAGCAGGATCAACAGGAAAATGGACATGGCAAAACCGATGACAATGGCTGTCAGGATCAACGCCTGGGGCAGGGCGTTGGCCATCGGGGACACCGGGACCGTCCCGGTTTGACCGATCAGGGGCGGGTCCACAAAAGACAGCCGGCCGGCCGTAAAAATCAGCAGGTTGACGGCATTTCCCATGAGCACGAATCCGAAAACAAACCGGACCAGTTCTCCGGAAAGCATCAGGAACAGGGCGCCGCTGAACATGAGTCCCACGACCGGAGCCATCAGATATTCCATGGGTCAGTTCTCCTCCAGGGCCAGAAGAATGGACAAAATGGATCCCAGTACTGCCAGAAAAACCCCCAGATCAAAAAGCAGAGGGGTGCCGGCGGAAATGATCCGGCTCTCCCACCAGAGTCCGGTCAGAAACGGTCTGCCGGTAAACATCCCGGGCAGGCCGGCGCCGGCGGCAAGGCTCAGGCCGGTCATGGCCATGACAAACGGGCGGATTCGAATGGCCCTGCGGACCTGATCCGCACCTTCGGTGATCGCAAACAGGGAAAACGCGGTGCCGGCCAGGAGTGCTGCGGAAAAGCCGCCGCCGGGTTCGTGGTGGCCCCGCAGAAACAGATATACGGCAAATACCAGCATCAGGCCGATCATGAGCCGGGTGGCGGTTTTCAGGATAATGGATTTCATTTTTCCTCCCCCGGGTCCTGTGACCGGTAGATCAGGTTGACACCGGCCCATGCAGCCAGCACCACCACACAGATCTCACCCAGGGTATCCAGACTGCGGAAATCCACCAGGATGACATTGACAATATTCCGCCCATGGGCCTCCACATAGCTGGCCGTTTCAAAAAACGTGGTCAGGCTCCGGTCCAGCGGGGTGCCGGCAATTCCCATGAGCAGGGTGGTGACGATCAGACCGAAGCCGATGGACAGACAGGCGTTTCGAATGACGCCGCTTTTGGATAACCTGCCGGGTCCAGTCAAATTTTCCAGGGGCGGCAGACGAAAAAGGATCAACGATACAAAGATCAGTGTCAGGGTTTCCACCAGCAGCTGGGTCAAAGCGATGTCCGGTGCGCCGAATACCAGAAAAATCAATGCCACGCCACTGCCCACGCCCCCCAGTCCGCCGATGACCGACAGCCGGTGACGGGCGGTCACCACCACAGCGGTTGCCGCCAGGACCAGAACGAACAGGCCGATGGCGATATAGGGACCATTGACAGCGGAAAAGAACGGCATGCTCGGTACATGGGGCAGCCAGGCGATTCCGGTCACCAGTATCAGGGTAAACACCGTGACCGACAGATAGGTGGTCAACGATCCGTTCTGGAGGATACGGGTCAGCTTTGCCGCCGTGGAGAGAAACAGTGTCAGTCCGGACTGGTAAAGCCCGGGCGTGGTTATCCACAGCCGGCCTGTGAAGGCGCGGATACCCTGCCGCAGACGAATCCGCTGCCAGTAAATCACCGCACCTGACGTCAGGGTGATGATACTTAACACCAACGGCAGATTGACACCGTGGAAAAGAAACAGCCGGATATCTTCCCTGTCCGGGTGAAAGGCAAAAACAGCCGGCTGGATCAGATATCTGGACACCCATTCAGGCATGATGCCGAATATGACACCCAGCATGCCCATGAATGCCGGCCCGATCCGCATGGTCCAGGGGGTTTCGCAGACGGTTTGCAGCTTTTCAGGCAGGGGGCCGGCAAACGGGGTAATCAGGATAATGGCTGCAACCGCTGTCATCAGGGCATTGGATGCCAGGGTGATGGCGGTGGCGAAAACAGGGAACATCTCTTCAGCCAGGGCCCCTTCATACATGATTTCCTTGCCGACAAAACCGAAAAACAGCGGGAATCCTGCCATGGAAAGGGTGGCGCCGGCCACGGCCAGGGCGGTCAGCGGCATACGGGTCACCAGTCCACCCAGGTGATCCAGATCCCGGGTCCCGGCCTGGTGGTCAATACTGCCTGCTGCCAGAAAAAGGGCTGCCTTGTAAAGGGCGTGGACCATGAGGAAGGTGGTGGCTGCAGTCAGGGAGAGCACGGTCTGTCCTCCCAGAAACAGCGTCAGGATGCCCAGCGCCATGAGCGTGGTGTAAGCCAGAATACGTTTCAGGTCACAGGGGCCCAGTGCCTGGATCGCCCCCCACAGAGCGGTGGCCCCTCCCACCAGCACCAGGGAAGTCATCCACAGGCCCGTACCGCCCATGACCGGGTGCAGCCGCATGAGCAGGTATATTCCGGCCTTGACCATGGTGGCGGCATGAAGAAACGCACTGATGGGGGTCGGAGCGCTCATGGCGGCGGGCAGCCAGAAATGAAACGGCACCTGTCCGGATTTGGTCATGGCCCCTACCAGAACACAGATGAAAATGGCCGGATACCACGCATGGTTTCGAATCAAATCGGCGGATTCGCTCAAGGCACTGACTGTCATGGTAAACCCCGCGGATTTGAGCAGCAGGATCCCCATCAGGAGGAACAGTCCGCCGGCCCCTGTAACCAGAAGGGCCTGGCGGGCGTTTTCCCGGGTAGAGGTGTTGTCATGCTCAAAACCGATGAGCAGAAAAGACAGAATGGTGGTGGCTTCCCAGCAGATGAAGATCAGCAGCAGGTTATCGGCAAACACAATGCCCAGCATGGCCGCCATGAAGCTGTGAAGAAAAACAAAAAACCGGCCCGGATACGGGTGACCCGCCATGTAAGTGGATGCATATAACGTGACAAAAAAACCCGTCATGGTGATGATCAGACCGAACAACAGGCTCAGGCCGTCCAGGCGAAATGCCAGGTTCAGATCCAGGCTGGGCACCCAGGCCCACTGAACCGTGTAAACATCGCCGTCCACCACTCGGGGCCATGCCAGGCACAACAGCCCGAAAAGCCCTAAAGGCAGCAGACTGGAGAAAAGGCCTCCTTTGCAGCAGTCCGGGACATCCCGGGTTTCCGGCGGGTTCAGCAGCATGCTTTACTGGGACAGAAACAACGGAATGTCCGCTGAATGAATGGTTTCAAGAACCGTATCTCCCAGCAGGCTTCGTTTAATAATGTTCCGGGAACTGTTGCCCATGACGATGAGATCGGCGTCCTGTTCATGGGCATAGGCCAGCAGATCGGTTTTAGGGTTTCCGTCAACCTGGTCGGTCTGAACGTCAAATCCATGAGCCTGGCAGTAATCCGCGGCTTTTTTCAGCAGAAACGGTTCCGGTTTTTTCCTGTGCGTGAAGTGGACCAGACGGATTTTTGCGCCGGGCCAGGGATTCAACTGAAGATAATCCCGGGTGGTCCGGGCGGATTCCATGGACCCGCTCAAAGCGATCAGCACGGTTTTGACAGGCCGGTATTTTTCAGCCACCGCAAGAATGGGCCGGACCCCTTGGCGCAGCAGCTTGATGATGGCCTTGTCCGGGTCTTCGACAAATCCGTATTCAAAAATACTGCGCAGGCCGAAAATGGTCAGATCGTTAAAGCGGTCCTCATCGATCATGGCCTCAAAGGTGTCGCCTTCTTCATATTTGATCCGGCGGCACACCACTTCCTGTTTGCTGCAATGCTCCTTGAACAGCGAGATGGCCTGCTCCGTACCCTCTTTGGTCACTTGTACATTTTTTTCGCGCATGCGCTGGGCATAGACCCCGGCACCCAACGGGACCGGACCGACATTTTCCAGTTTTTTGGTGTTGACGATGGTAACGCCGGTGAGCTGGGCCTGGTGCAGGTCTCCCAGTTCAGTGGCCCACTGGGTGGCTGCCGCGGTGAACGGGGTGCCGCCGAGGCCCACGAGTATTCGTTTGATCATTTTTCACGGTCTCCTTTTAGAATTGTGCTTATGTGCATTTTAAGCCATGGGACAAAGGATTTGTCAAGGAAAACGCAAGATCCGGCTCAGCCGGAATGGCTCATGATTTTTTTCCAGCCGTTTGCCTGCGCTGATTTTCCGTCCAGTCGATGCGGCTCATGAGACCTTCGATAATCCGGACATCCCGGGAGGTCAGGCCGGCATCTCCGAACAGGCGGCGGAAGGTTCGGAGCAGGTGATCCGGGTTCTGTGGATCCAGATAATCGATATCCAGCAACGTTTGACGCATATGGGAAAACATGTGTTCGATCTCTTTTCCGGAAGCCGGTTTTCTGGGGGCTGGATCGTAAAACCGGCCGGTGGATTCACATTTAATAGAGATCTCGTACAAAAGCACGGCCAGGGCATGACTCAGGTTCATGGACGGGTAGGCTTCATGGGTGGGAATAGTGACAAACCGCTGACACAGATCCAGGTCCCGGGTCTCCAGCCCGGTATCTTCCCGCCCCAAAAGCAGTGCGAACCGGACATCGTTTCCGGACTGGGATATGGTCCGGGCCGCCGAGGCCGGCGTGAGAAAGTGTTTCCGGTATTTGCCGAACCGCCGGGTCGTGCCGAAGGTGGTATGGATGTCAGCCAGGGCCGTTTCAAGATCGGGAAAAATGGCGGCCTGTTCCAGGAGGTGCCCCGCACCCATCGCCATTTTTCTCGCATCCAGCGAACGAAAGTCCGGGCAGGGATTCACCAGCCGCAGCTGTGATACCCCAAAGTTCATCATCACCCGGCATGCGGCCCCGATATTGAGGGGCCCCTGGGGTTCTTTCAATACAATGACAAGGTTGGCGTCCAGACCGGGATCGCTCATGTCAGTTCGACTCATTCTGCCGGGTATCCAGCATCAGTGTCACCGGACCGATGGCTGACACCTCTGCGTCGTCCACCACCACCCGGGCCTGTTTGACCCGTTGAATCAAAGCCCTCATGATGTCTCCGTTTTCATTTCCAGGAGCCGGGGTACCGGCCACCGGGTGTCAAACCCCATCTCTTCAAGCAGACAGATGCCGGTATCCACATGTTTTCCTGCCTGGGCCACCCCGTGGGAATCATCGCCCGGCACCATGGGGATCCGGCGGGATCGGATCTTTTCCAGAATGGACCGCGTGGGATAGGGTTCTGCTTCCCCCCGGGCCAGGGGCCGCAGATTCAGGTCCATGACAAGATTCAGGTCTTTGATCAGATCCAGATTACGGTCGATTTTCCGGGCGATATCCGGGTGCATTACCCGGGCGGCATAATCGGGATCATGGATGCGGACCAGGTCAAAATGGCCCACCACAAAGGGCCGGACCGCCTGGATCATCTCGAACTGGCGGTCAAAATATTCCATATACAGGGCGTCGACAGATCCGCAGGCCTTGACCGCAGCCCCAAAAGTCCGGGGCGAATAATCAAAGCAGATGTCTGCCACATGATGCACCGAACCCACCAGGTAGTCCGGGGAAAATTCGGCCACCAGGTGCCGGACATGGGGCAGATACCCGGTAAAGGCTTCGGTTTCCATGCCGGCAAAGATCTGAATCCGGTCCGCCAGGTCCGCTTTCAGCTGTCTGACCGTCTTGAAATACCGGGCAAACCGCTTAAAAAGAAGGGCCACGGTCAGGCCCTGTGAAATCTCTTCCGGATACAGAAATTTTGCGTGTACCGGCGGGATATGTTCGGTGATCCCCACCTGCCTGAAGCCCATCTGAATATACTGCCCGATGATATCTGCCAGCCGGTCTTCGGCATGGCAGCAGAATTCACCGGAATGTCCGCCGTGAAGGGATATGGGGCCCAATAGTGTCATGGACCGGGTTGTATCATTAAATGGGGTCCATGAAAAGGGTTTTTGCTCTGCCATTCGGTTTTAACAGGATGCGCAAGCCCCTAATTCCTGACAGCGACATTGGCTCAAGCGTTTTTTGGGTGTTTTTGTAGGCATCCGGTGTCAATCAGGGACTCCAAATGGGCAAGTTGTTTCTGTCCGCTATTCATTGAAGTCACGACATGGGCCTCCCGATCATGACCAGGTCGATGGTTAGGTTATATCCATGATGCCTCTTAAATTCAAAGTCGGATTACTTTGTTTATATCCATTCTTTTGCCCACCACGTCCACCTGTCCACGAAACTCCTGTTATAGTCCTGAGGTGTTTTTGAGACGGTTTATAGAAAATCATTGACTTTTTTTCGACGGTCCTGTCCTATACTGTAATTGTGAGGGGCAACAGGAGGGTGAAAGATGCGGGATGACACTCTTCTGACTTTAGTTTCCCGGGGAGCGGTGCAATGACGAATACCAACCTCAACCTTCGTTTGTTTTTTTCATTTCTTCTGTTGTTCTCTGTTGTCTTTGCAAGCTGTCAGGATGAAAAGATAGTGGTTACAATTCCGCCAGCAAATCTGCATGTGGATGACACTGAAGTTGTATTTGGTTCCTCCCTGGCGTTGAAAGGTCATGCCGGCTATTTGGGGAGGGAAACCCTGAAAGGGGCCATGTGCTATCTCAACCATATAAACGAAACCGGTGGGATTCACGGAAGACAGATCCGTGTTATCACCCGCGACGACAGTTATGATCCACCCAAGTGCCTGTCCAATACACAGCAGTTTATTGTAGAGGATCAGGTTTTCGGCCTTTTTTGTTATGTTGGAACCCCGACGACAGTAAAAATACTCCCCTTGGTCGAAGAGGCAAGAATTCCGCTTCTGGGCATGTTCACCGGCGCCAATGCCCTAAGAGATCCCTTTTCTCCTTATATCATCAATGTCAGGGCATCCTACTATCAGGAAACTGGTATCGCGGTTAATCACATGATCAAGGACCTGAAGTTGAGCCGTATCGCTGTATTCTACCAGTACGATGATTTCGGGTTCGACGGGCTTACTGGGACTGAACTGGCCCTTAAAAAATTTCATCTCGAACCAGTGGCCCGAGGCAGTTATGTGAGGGGTACACATGATATCTTTGAGGGGCTGGAAAAAATCATGGAAGCCAATGCAGAAGCCGTGGTAATGATCGGAACCTCGGACCCCTGCGCGAATTTTATACAAAAGGCACTGCAGAAAAACTTCTCGCCAATTTTCTATATGGTTTCTTTTGTCGGTGCCAGAGAGCTGTCAAAAAACTTCGCTGACAGCAATACCTCGGGTGTTAATATTCTCATGTCGCAGGTGGTGCCGCCTCCTGTAACGCCTGACGGGAAAATTGCCCCGAGCGCTGCCGAGTTTGCCCGCCTCCTTGATCAGTATTTCCCGGGAGAGGAAGCTAATTTTGTGGGATTTGAGGGTTACATCAATGCCAAGGTTCTGGCTGAAGGGCTGAAGAGAGCAGGAAGGGACCTGACACGAAGGTCTTTTCTTGCGGCCATCAATTCTATGGACGATTTCAGCGTTGGATCGGGTGTGCATCTCTCTTTCAGCCCGAAAGACCATCAGGGCATGGACACGATATATTTTACAAGGCTGAAAAAGGGCCGGTTCGAACTACTATCGGACTGGATGGAACTGAAACAATGATCCGATTTTATGAAAAGGTTTCTCTTAAAAATCAGATCTATGTCACAATCCTGCTGGTGATCCTGATCATTAGTACCACCATTGCAGTGCTGGCCAGATGGATCCTGATTTCAGGGCTCACCAAAGAGCTTGAACTCCGGGGAATTGCCGTAGCACACTCCATAGCGGAACGGGGGGCGGAGTTCGTCCTTGAAAAGAATTCCCCCGAACTTCTGGCCCTGATTTTTGATGAAGCTCGCCTCAGAGAGAGGCAATACATGATCAATTATATCTATGTGCTGGACAGGGGAAACAAGGTGATCTCTCATACATTTACCATCCCCTTTCCCCAGGCTTTCAGCAATGCGAACCCTATACCGGAAAATGATCGTCACAGTGTCCGGTTGATAGAACACGGGACAAATACCTCCTATGACATTGCTGTTCCGATGAACGAGGGGATTTACCGCATAGGGACGGTCCATGTGGGATTAAGCAAGGAGCACATTGATCGGCTGGTATCCAAACTCAGATTCATGTTTCTCGGATTCATTTCCGCCGTAATCATCCTGATTTTTTATGTCAGCCATCTGATATCAAGACATATCACCATGCCCATTACAAGGCTGACCCGGATGTCCGATGAGTTGAGCAGAGGAAACTTTGACTTCAATCCTGATCCCGAAGTCAAGACCTTTGATCTTGAAAAAACGCTGGGCTGGGGCATGACCAACTGTCCTGCATTCAAAGATACCAACATGCTTTGCCGTCATTTTGATCCACACCATCATAGGTTCAGCAATATTGATCCCGAACGGGAAAGGATTTGCCAGAAATGTCTGTTTTTCGGGAAACACCAGGGACGGGATGAAGTCAGTCAGCTGGCGGATTCCTTTTTAAACATGGTCTGGTCGATCCGGCTTTATAGAAAGCGCCTCGAAGAGTCAGAAGTGAAATACCGGTCTCTGTTCGATTCAGCTCCGAATCCCATTTTTGTAGTGGATGCTGAAACAGAAATCATACTTGATGCCAATCATAGAGCGGAAGAGCTTTATAACTATCCTCCGGAAAAGCTTTTGGGAATGCCCTTTAAAAATCTGGGACAAGACGGCCTGAAAAATTCTCTGGCTGTTACCATGCAGCAGGAAAATTCCGAAGCAGGAAACAAAGATTCCGTAAAAGACTATGTCTATTTTCCGAGAATTCTTCACCTTAAAAACGGGGGACATCCTTTTTATGTTAATATGCATGCCCGCCCGATCAGCTATGGGGGTCGGCAGGCTATTATCGTGGCCGCCACAGACATAACAGAAATGATGGAAAAGGATGCCCAGCTCATTCAGGTCGCTAAGATGAAAACCCTCGGTGAAATGAGTGCAGGCATTGCTCATGAGATCAATCAACCCTTGAATACCATTAAAATGGGCAGTGAATATCTGAACCTGCTGCTGGATCGGAAAAGAACCATTACTGAGGACCAGATCCGCGATATGGCCACACAAATCAGTGAGCAGGTGGAAAGAGCCACTGAAATTATCAACAACCTAAGAGCCTTCGGACGAAAATCCGGTATGACAATGGAATTTGTGAATATGAAGGTGCCAATCCAGGGGGTCCTTTCCATTATCGGGAGGCAGTTTTCAATCCAGCGTATTGCCATCCGCGTTGATCTTTCGGAAGATCTTCCCTTGGTCAAGGGCCATAATAACCATTTCCAACAGGTTCTGTTCAATCTCCTGAATAATGCCAGGGATGCCATACAGGACCGGATGGAGACCGAACTTGAACTTCACGGGGATATTCTGATCAGAACCTATGCTAAGGAAGATAATGTGTTCGTGACAGTGACCGACAATGGTCCCGGAATCCCCGAAGAGGTTAGGAACAAGATATTTGAACCTTTTTTTACTACCAAGCAGGCCGGCAGGGGGATGGGGCTTGGACTGGCCATTACCTATGGTATTGTCAGAGACTATGGTGGAACGATTCGTATTGAAAGCCTTCCGGGCCAGGGGACCACATTTTATCTGATTTTTCCTGCAGTATCTCCTGAATCGATTAATAAGAAAGGATAAACGTCAAATGATGGAAACCGAAGAACGAACACAGGAAAAGGTCTTAGTCATTGATGACGAAAAAACCACGCTTAAAATGTTCAGGCTGATTTTGGATGTATACGGATTTGAGATTCTTACGGCAGAGTCTGGAGAAAAGGGTCTTGAGATCTTTGACCTGGAGAAGCCGGAGATTGTCTTGACCGATATTAAGATGCCCGGCATGGATGGTATCGAGGTGCTCAAAGAAATAAAAAGGCGTATTCCTTCCACCGAGGTTATCGTCATCACCGGGCACGGGGATATGGATCTGGCCATCCAGGCGCTGAACCTGGATGCCGCTGACTTCATTAATAAACCCATTAAACGGGAGAAGCTTGAGAACGGAATCGAAAGAGCTCGTGAACGCATCCGGGTTTCTCACAGCAGGGGTAAACAGGTGAGCATTACATTGGAACATAAAATACCGGTGATCCAGATACAGGGAAATGTTTCCGCACACAGTGAGCGGTTCCTGAAAGAAGCCTGTAAACAGGTTTTCAATCAGGGGGTTAAGCAGGTAGTCTTTTGTTTTGATCCAAGCACCTCGGTGAACGGTGCCGGGATCGCCGTTTTAACTCAGCTGGTGCTGGAAAGTGAAAAACAGGGAGTTGAAATTATCATGGCCGGCCTTTCGCAAAATTTTAAACAGGTTTTTGACATCGTCGGGCTCAGCAGGATGGTCCGGCTTTATCCGACGCTGGAAGAAGCTCTGGCTGCCGGATTATGAAAATAAGGAGGAAATAATGAAAAGTTTTGGTCTGACCCTATTATCGGCAATGCTTTTTTTCCTTGTGACGGATTTTTCCCAGGCTCGGAATATCCTGCCCGAGGAAGGAGGAGAAATGCCTGAGATTTCATTCCCTCCTCCATTTGCGCAGGCAGAACGCGAGGCACTGGGGTTGTCGGCAGATACACCGGAATTCAAAATTTCAGACATTAAAACCGATCTGATTCTAATTGAAGTGATCGGAGTCTACTGTCCTGTCTGCTTTAAACAGGCACCGGGATTCAACGATCTTTATGCCCGTCTTGGCAGGGGTAAAGCCAAAGGCCGAGTAACCATGTTTGCCTTGGCTGCCGGCAGTCCGGACACTGAAATTCAGCCCCTTATCCAGAGTGGGCAGTATAAATTCCCCATTGTCAGTGATGTGAAGTTTGAAGCTCATAAGCTTCTGGGGGAACCTAAGACGCCGTTTACCATTATCTGCAGGCCTAACGGAAGTATCCTCTACACGCACCTGGGACTCATAGACAATATTGATGAAATTTATGCCAAGATAAAATCCTTTTTGTAAAAAGTGTAAAGGTGTTTTTGAAATGCCGGACACCTCAAAACGTTGGCAATATCAACGCTCAGTCATCCGTGAAGCTGCAACAGAGATGGCACGCCTTCGTCATCCGACAGCCATTCTGGAATCCTTTCTCATGTCAGCCCAGGGCGGCACAGGCGCTCAGGGCGGTTTTGCAGCCCTTGTTGATAAAACCTCCCGGGTTACCCAGTTAATTATCCGGGGGAACAAGGGCATTACAGACGAGGAACTCAGGACATTTCTCAGGGAGGGGAGGGTTCCGGCTCTAACCGGAAAAGAGAAATTTCCGTTTTTCTGGGTTCGGAGTAATCATTCTCAGTTTGACCTTGAATTCAACCTGCTTCTGGCCTGTCCGCTTGAAGATGACCGAATGGCTGTGGCAGGGTTATCCTTAGCCATGCACGGCAGGAAGTATGATTCTCAGGATGAAGAATTTCTTATGGAGCTTGTGCTTCTTCTTCAGATCAGCCTGAACAAGACTCTTTTTTCAACCCAGGTGGAACTTATGAATGCCGAGCTTGAGAAACGGAATGCCGAACTGGACCGACAGGTATTTCTTCTCAACGGGCTCAGAGAATTGTCTGAAGAAGCAGGCGCATTCGTTGATGTGGAAAAATTTCTTGATGCTTTTCTTCACACACTTCTCGGGCGCTTTTTCAGGCACCAGGGTCTGGTCGTGGTTCAGAACAGGGTTGCCGGGTCTGTCGGGATAAAGAGCATGGGAATAGAACCGGAACCTGTCCCCGTATCTGGACAGGAACTTGGTAAAGGGTTCCAGGCGATAGACATAGACCGACTTATGTTCCTCTGTCTTTCAGACGTTCGGAATAAGCGTTACCAGCCCTTGCAGACCCAACCCGTGCTTGAAGTCGGGGCACTATTAGGCCTGATTCAGGGGTTTGAACCGGAAACGGCTTTCCTATTCATGGTGAAGGATCAGATGTTCGGCGCCGTGCTGATGGGAAAGCCCTTGGAGGAGAGAAACATTTCCGATCAGGAAAAAGAACTCCTTTTTGCTTTTATCTCCCAGGCTGTGCTGCATTTGAAAAATGCAGACTCGTTCCATACCATCTTGTCCCTGAATTTGAATCTTGAAAAACGCAATAAAGAACTGCAGCAAACTATTGATGAGTTGTCCCGGGCCGAACACCGTATCGGCGTTTTGGAGACCGCTGCCAAACGGGTCGTTCAGATGGTGACCCAAAAGGCGGAAAGAAACCTGCGGGTTAAACGTCTGGATTTTGTTCTGCTCATCGGGATCAGTCTGGTACTTGCATTGCTTTTTAATTTTCAGAATCCGAAAGGTATTGCTTTTTTGCCCCCCCAAAGGCCTGCGGATGCCATTTCCATTGACGAACAGGAAGCCAGGCGCCTTTTGTCTAAGGAAAACGCCTTGCTGATTGATGCTAGACCCCGTGAATTTTATGAACTCGGACATGTAAAAGAGTCGATTAACATTCCTCCGGCTCTTTTTGATTCGGTTTACAAAGTTCGTTTCTGGGATGAAGAACTTGACCGGCCTCTGATTATTTACGGCAAGAGTGTCAGCCGGCTCTGGGATGAAGCACTGGCCCGCAGGTTCCTGAATCAAGGCCATGAACGGGTCTACCTGTTTAAAAAAGGAATCAGGGACCCATTAGTCAGTGGAGGCGAAGAATAATGTGGGACCGTCTGCTATACCTGATGAAGCATCCGGTAATGGCCCTTCTGGTTCGTTTTTATCTTGGCGGGCTTTTCATCTATGCCAGTCTCAATAAAATTAACTTTCCGGCGGAGTTTTCAGATAATATTGCGGCTTATCTCCTGATCCCTTTCTGGCTGGTGAATCCCATTGCCATTTTTCTTCCCTGGATAGAGCTTCTAAGCGGTGTCTGCCTTGTAACCGGGATCCGTGTCCGGGCTTCTGCAACCATTATTACTATCCTTCTGGGAGTATTTACAGTGGCTCTTGTAATGGTGCTTGTCAAGGAGATTCCTATTGACTGCGGATGCTTTCAGAATGTTGGTGATCCGGTATCCTGGGGCACTGTGGGACGTGATCTTGTCTGGCTCGCCATGGGGCTTTATATCTACCGGTATGATCGTCTCATTCACCTTGACCGCCTTTTCATGATCCGCCCCGAAGAGCTTGATCCGCCTTAGGGTGATATCGCCGATGTTGTTTTTGTCTCACCAGTCCATCATCAAATGCCTGCAAAAACCGCTGTCTGACCGAAATATGATTTTGACATCAGGCCAGACCTCCCTGAGACGATCCAATAAAAGTTTGAGAATACTCCATGCATTTACTTGAACTTTCCGGCCTTTACACCTTGTTATCTCATTGGGTTTTGTGGTACAAACTGTCACAGACAAATTCCTCGTTTTAATTTTTTCTAACTAACTGAATTATATAATATTCCCGAGGAGTTTGTCTTTCTTTTTTTTAATTAAAAAATTGAAAATGGTGGAAGAATGGTGAAAGTTTGATGGAAAAAATAAAAAAGGTTTTCAACCGAAGCTGAAAACCCTTGATATTCGTGGCTGGGTGACTAGGATTCGAACCTAGATTGACGGAGTCAGAGTCCGTTTAAGCGGCATTGAACGACATTGAAATACATCTCTAAAAAGCTCTAAAATCCTATAAATTCAAGCTATTCATCGAATTTCCTGAAAAATATATATTGATTTATATTGATTGAAATGGTATCTTTTTGAGTACATAGCGAGTACACGGAAAAAGGGGATGCCATGGCAGTCAAATTCACGAACGGCAAGGTTCAGGGCTTTTCATGCACCGGGAAAAAGCCGGTTTTTTTGTACGATTCACACACAAAAGGGCTGGGATTGAGAGCGACCCTTGGGGCCAAGGTGTTCATATACCAGGGCCGGTTGAATAACAAAGTCTTGCGTTTCAAGATCGGTGACGTTTCAACCTGGACCCTGGATGAAGCCAGAGAGGAAGCCCGGCGAATTCAAGCCATGGTTGATCAGGGCACTGATCCCAGGGAAGCCAAACGGGAAAAGCTGGCTGAGATCGAGCAGCGAGAAGATGAGGCCCGGCGGGAAGTTTTAACCGTTCTTGATGCCTGGACAGCCTACATTGATGCCCGGCGGGAAGGGTGGAGCGATCGGCATTTTAAGGATCATTATATTTTATCCAGACCCGGGGGGGAGCCTGCCAAAAGGGGCAAAAAGAAAATCAAGCCTGGACCCCTGGCGCAATTAATGGATTTGAAGTTGTCAGATGTTACGGCAGATCGGGTAGAAGCGTGGTTAAAAAAAGAGACCCCTGGCAAACCCGGCAGGATGCGGCTTGCCTTTTCACTGCTGCGGGCATTTCTGAACTGGTGTGAAACCCAGGACTGTTACCGGGGCATTGCAGAGCCGGGAGCCTGCGGAAATCATCTTAAAAGAGAACACATCCCCAGGATGAAGCCAAAGGATGATTGCCTGCAAAAAGAACAACTCAAGGCATGGTTTGAGGCTGTCAGGCAGTTGACCCCTGGAATGTCTGCATACCTTCAGGCCCTTTTATTGACCGGAGCCAGACGGAACGAGCTGGCGGGGCTTGAATGGGATCATGTGGATTTTCAATGGCAAAGCATGACGATTCACGACAAGGTAGCAGGCACCAGGGCCATACCGTTGACCCCATACCTGGGAAGCGTTCTTTATTTACTCCCCCGGCGCAATCAGTTTGTTTTTTCTAGTCCAACCAGTGAATCAGGACGACTTGAGGAACCCAGGAAGCCCCACAATAAAGCCTTGGAAGTGGCGGGCATACCTTACCTTACCATTCACGGTTTGAGGAGATCCTTTGCCACCCTGTCAGAATGGCAGGAATGTCCTGTGGGTGTTGTCGCACAGATTATGGGGCACAAGCCGTCAGCTATTGCAGAACGTCATTATAAAAAACGGCCGCTGGACCTGCTGCGGATGTGGCATACCAAGATTGAAAAATTCATCCTGGATCAGGCCGGTATAGTTCAGCCGGAATCTGGCCAGACAGGGTTAAAGGTTGTGGGAGAATAATCCAGTTTCCCGGCCATAGGCATAGCCTGATCAGTTATGCCGAAAACCCGGACCCCTGAACCGGGTTTGGCCGGGATCAAACCATTCAGAATTGTGCAGGGGGTAAAATATGAATCACGAAGATAAACCACACATTGATAGAATAGCTGGGGACGCACACAGCCAGGGGCATATTGACACTCAGAAGCTGTGTTTCATATTGGCCGATGATCCGAAATATAACGTTGACGGGTTGATGTGGAAAATGGGTGTGGATACCAGATTTTTTCCTAAACAGAAAGGCCAGACCCCTTACCGTGAACGGGTGGGCAAGTGGTATTATATCATTCAAAAAATGATTTCGTGGGATTTCGCTGATATGCAGGGGAACCGTATTCCGCTTTATGGTTCCTCAAATGAAGGGTGGCGTTTGATTGGTGTGGATGAAGGGTCACGCAAAAACATCCAGTATGCATTTTTCAAACTGACGGACCTTGAAAAATGGTTCACTGAGACCCTGAAAATTCCATTTCCCGGCTGTCTGATTCCCAGGGAAACCGAGAGGGTCCAAGGTGCAATAGACCCAAATAAGTGGCAATTCCGTTGTACGGGCTCTGTGTGGGAGATCGATTTTAAGGGCCGCCGATACAGTATTGATGATGGGGAGCCTGTGCGATATATGATCCCTCTTATTAAACAGCCTAAAACATCCTTCAAACATACCGTGCTTTGTCACATTGTGAGTGGTGGAGATATCACAGAAAGCCCCACTGTTACAAAAAATTTCAAAGATGAAGAGAGTGAGGAAGGTGAGAGCGACTTTATGGATGGCTTGAACTACCAAGGAGGGCGCATAGAGATTGAGCACACAGAGGAGCGGATAGTTAAGATGCAAAGCGACTCCGACAGAGTTTACCAGAAGTACCGTAATGATATGGACAGAGAAGAAGGAAATTGGAAACTCTGGAAAGAACATGTTTTGGACGAGTATGGACTCCAGATCAAGGAGCGTGACGGGGAATTGATGTTCATAAAACCAAAATATCAACCAAGTAAAAATATGGCCGAAAGCTACAAAATAGCTAGTAGCCGCGTCGGCCAATATAAGCGTAGATTTTTAAAACAGCTCAAGAAAAAGAACCATATCAAGCTATACGAACATTTCGAACGGTATTTAAAATCAGCAAATGGCAGTATCGAATACACGGTACCTGAAGGAGAGCCCCGTTGGGTTTGGGAAGTTATTGAATAATCCTTAGTGATTCATAGTAAATACCACCCTGACAACCTGCTTTTTTTCGTAAAATGCAGGTTT
>JAVVEQ010000025.1:0-50338 GCA_032250905.1 Desulfotignum sp.
ATCCTGGGTATCCTGGGTATCCTGGGTATCCTGGGTATCCTGGGTATCCTGAGTGACCGGCTCCTTTTGATTGATTGTTAAGTCCGCGTAATCGATCCGCGTCAAAACGATGTCCACGGACTCCGGGGTTTTTTCCACAGCCACCTTCACCAGGGGGGTGTCTCCGGCCAGGGTGTCGAAGTATCCGTCGATACTCCCGGAAGTCAGGACGGTAAAGCGCTCTTCCCCGTTGACGTGCCCGGTCCAGGCCGCTTCGATGGTGCCGCCGTTCAATGTGGTGCTGCCTGAGACCTCGATCCTGTCCGACACCTGGTTGTCGAGGTCGATCCCAGCAACATAACGGCTGTCTTTTTCATGGGTGTAACTGCCGTCGATGACAAGGGTGCCCGGGGTGGAAACCGGGTCATTGGCGCCGCCCGGGGACAGGGTGCCGTGCAGGGTCACATCACCCCTTAGAACGCCCTGGCGGCCAGTGACCCGACTGGACGGAGAAAAAAATACGGTGGGTGCTGACAGCGTGCCGTTGACATGGACATGGCCGTCAAAAGAGGCCGGGCCGTCAAAAGAGGCGGAAGCCCCGGATACGGCAAGATTGAAAAATCCGCCGGGAGGCATGAAAAACCGTCCCCCATCCGACACCTTGAGTGCACCATTTTCACCGATTTCAAAAGATTCTTCGAACCGGATCTCCCCGCCGCCCGTTGCCGAGATGTCGGCTTTGAACACACCTCTGCCCAGGATTACCTGCCTGGATGACAGCAGGGAATCTTGACCGGAGATTTTGATAGCGCTCCCCCGGATCTCCAGTGTTCCCGAACTCATGTGACCCCCGTCCCGAATGTCCAGGTTTCTGTCGGAACCAACATTTATCCAAGCCGTTTCAACGTCCAGCCGGGATCCCGGGCCGGACACCGTGACACTGCCGGAAGCATCCGGATACTGGCCGTAGGTGAACAACCGGGAATACACCTGTCCACCATCTGTTATGTTTAAAGTTCCTTCACCTTGGTTGGCGATGCAGATGTCTCCAGATTCAAGCCGGGAACCAGAACCTTTAACCGTGACGGTTCCTACGGCGCCGGGAAATTCGCCAACCTGTAAACCGGCCAGATGGGCTGCCCCTCCGTTGGTGATGTCCAGCGTTCCCCGGCCGTAATATCCGATGCCTGCCGCAACGCTCTCGAGCCCGGAACCCTCGCCTGAAACGGAAATTCTGCCGTTGCCCCCGGACAGATACCCCGCATAGACGGCTTCATGGTTCTTCATTCCTCCGCCATCTGCAATATCCAGCGTCCCTTCCCCGTGATAGCCGATCATCGCTCTTTCAGTTTCCAGCACAGATCCTGGCCCCGAGACCGTGACGGCACTCGTGGCATCTGTTTCTATGCTGCTATTGAATGCTTTGGCATTCATCCGTCCACCGTTGGTTATATCCAGTGTTCCGACACCTGCACCACCGACACAGGCAGAGGTGGTTTGAAGCAGAGACCCCTGGCCTGAAACCGTAATCAGGCCTCTGGAACCCAATTCCATGCCAGCGACGAGATCTAAAGGAACCATCTGCCCCCCATCTGTAATATGGACCGCGCCTTGACCTGAAATTCCAATTTGCACCGATTCAGTATCATAGCGGGAGTCTTGATCCGTAACCGTCACCGTCCCACTTGACCCTGTATTCGACCCAATAAAAACCTGCCCTGATTTCATGCTCCCCCCATCTTCTAAAAACAGGGTTCCTGAACCCGAATCACCTATCCAGACATCTCCGGACTCAAACCATGACCCCGGGCCGGAAACAATGATATCTCCACTGGAACCGTCCAACGCCCCTGCTGTGAGATCTGCAGTACTGACAAATCCTCCATTGGACACAACCAGTTTTCCCTGTCCTTCAGACCCTATCACTGCGTTTTGAGTTTCAAGCCGGGAGCCTTGACCTGAAACTGTGACTGTTCCCCGCGCATGCACCCCTTCTTCGTCTTTATAAAACCCTTCCCCGACTTTTAACGATTGGGAACTCATGTGCCCACCGTCCAAAACATGCAGCGTCCCCTCTCCGCCATACCCTATCCAGGCATTCTTGGTTTCAAGACGGGATCCCGGGCCGGAAATCATTGCATTGCCCATAGAGCTGATCCGATATCCCACAAAAAAGGATGTCGTGGGCATGAGCGCACCCTCTGTGATATCAAGATTTCCCTTGCTTTCTTTGAAAGTACCGATGTAGGCCGCCCTGTTTTCATAACAGGAACCCTGACCCGAAACCGTTACGGTTCCTTTGCCTTGAAGCCCCCCGACCATAAGCTTCCCGGATTTCATGAATGCACCATCTGTAATGTTTAAGATTCCTTCCCCCCTGGCTCCTATCCATGTACTTTCGCCAGCAATCAGCTTTGTTCCAGAATCCTTGACCGTCACTGTTCCGCTTGAATTATAATAAAACCCAATAATAAATTGCCTGATATCCACGAAGGCACCGGTCTCAATATCCAAGGATCCCTTTTTATAAAAGGCTATGATTGCCTTTTGGGCCTCGACACGCCCCTCCCCTGAAATCGTCACCTTTTGATCGGAATCTGACAAGGTGTCAATGTAAAGACGGTCCGTTCCCATGTATCCACCGTCTTTTACGTTCAGGAATGCCGTGCCGTTTGAACACCACATTATTTCTTTGCTTTCCAACCGTGATTTCTGACCGGAAACCACCACTGTTGACCTGCCGGTTTCTGAAAGACTGGAAAGCCCGCCCGTCACCAGTTTTCCACCATCACTTATGATCATCTCCACTTCACCTGCACCCAGGTTGACACTTCGGGCTGAAAGCCTTGACCCCTGACCGGAAATCGTGACTTTTCCATTGGAAGTCGGTGTGTCTCCGATGAACAGAAACCCGGTTTTGTAGAATCCCCCGTCCAGAACATTCAAACTTCCCCTTCCGTCAGGGGCGATTTCTGTGTATGATCCGGCATCGAGTGTTGAATCCCTGCCTACCGTCAAGGCACTGGTGCCTGAGAGAGAATTGACCCAGACGTATTGTTTAACATCGAGCCTACCGCCATTGATAATGTTTAACGAACCATCACCCATCCCAGATTCTCCGGCTCCGATATACAGCGATTCCAGTTTGAATTTTTCAGCGGCTATTTCAGCATTGCCATCAGAGATAATTACAAAATGATTAAACGAATTCGGTACTTTTCGAAGAGACCAGTTGTGGCGGTCTGACCAGTTTCCGTCGGTCCCTGTCCATCTGAAATTGAAACCAAACACCGTTTTTTGAAAAAGTAATACAGCGACAATGACAAAAATACTCCATCGCATGACAGTAAACATCTTTATTGAAAGATTTCTTTTCAGCTTGTCCATTTTTACATTTTCCCCGAATGAAACGGTCGATCTTAGTTCTTCCTTAAGGTAACCTGATCAAGATGCCATTTGATACTGAGCATTCTATCTTCAAATCCACATACAAACGCAATGAATGTGCCTGGCTTGGAAAAACGAAGTAACGAACCGATTTCATTGATGATATTTTTTTTTAAAAAATATCAAGGCCAAAAGAATTGCCTATGTTTATGTGCTTTCGGTAATCTGGCTGGGGTAATTTACAGACAACTATATAAAATATCGACAAAAACGGCGTCCTATGACAAATAGTGCACATCGCATATTTTTATGTGCAAGTACGGTTGTTCAACCCAACGCGGGAAACCCTCAATCCAATTGCCCCTCCTCAGTTTCCTGCTCATTTGACAGAAACTGCGGTTTTCCGGACCTGTCCGATCTATCCTTATCTATCCCAATATTTCTTGCATCATTTGGCCGGAGGCGGCATACTGATATGTACATTTGAACAACATCTCCCGGAAACAGCCATTGTAGTGGGCATTGCCGTTTCCGGGAAACAACCAAGAAGGGATCCCGCATGACTCCCCAGGACCTGACCCGGCTTCTGTCTGATGTGGCAGACGGCCGGACCACTGTCACTGACGCCCGGCATCGGCTTGCCGGCCTGACATTCGAATCCATTGAATATGCCCGGATCGACCACCACCGGTCCCTGAGGAAAGGCTTTCCCGAAGTGATCTTTGGTCAGGGCAAGACCCTGGAGCAGATCACCGGGATTCTGGAAAAAATGGTGCCCAGAGAAAATGTGATCCTGGTGACCCGGATCGATCCGGCCATGGCAGACCCGCTTGCAGCCCATTTTCCCGATGCCGTGTATTTTCCGGATGCCCGGCTGCTTCGGATCCAGAAAACCGCTCCGGATATCACCGGGACCGGGACCATTCTGGTCATCACGGCCGGCACCTCGGACATTCCCATTGCCGAAGAAGCCGTGTTGACGGCCCGGGCCATGGGTAACCGCGTCGACACCCTGTTTGACGTAGGCGTGGCAGGGATCCACCGGTTGTTCGCCCACAAAGAGATGATCCAGCAGGCCGGTGTGATCATTGTGGCCGCTGGTATGGAAGGGGCACTTCCCTCGGTGGTGGCAGGCATGGTGGGGGCTCCGGTCATTGCCCTTCCCACCAGTGTGGGATATGGCACCAGCTTCGGGGGCATGACCGCGCTTTTGGGCATGCTCAACTCCTGTGCCTCCAATATTGCCGTGGTCAACATCGACAACGGGTTCGGGGCCGGGTACATGGCATCGAGCATCAACCATGTGGGCGTAGCTAAAAACAGAACACTGTGATATAAAATGGCATCTGACGTATTTTTTTGTTGACAGGCCATAAATTTATATATAATGAATTAACTTTAAAGAAAGTAAATATGATATGACACCCGAATTTACAACCAAACTACTGGTAGTCCTCATTATTATCGTGGAGGTGATTATTGACACCTCCAGGCGAAGGGGCTCCTAGTGGCATAAACCAATTGACAAGTTAAAAGCCGTTATCAGCCCCGAGGGGCAGATAACGGCTTTTTTACTTTTAAGGAGATGGACATGCGCAGCCACATTGCAACAAAAGGGATGGAAAGAGCCCCCCACCGGAGCCTGATGAAGGCCCTGGGCTATACCGACAGGGAAATCCGCCAGCCGCTGATCGGCATTGCCAATGCCGCCAATGAACTGATTCCCGGGCACATGCACCTGGACACCCTGGTGACGGCAGTCAAGACCGGCATCTGCATGGCCGGCGGAACCCCCATGGAGTTTTCCACCATCGGGGTGTGTGACGGCATTGCCATGAACCATAAAGGCATGCATTATTCTCTGGCTTCCAGAGAACTGATCGCCGATTCCATAGAGGTGACCGCCATGGCCCACCCCTTTGATGCCATCGTCATGGTTCCCAACTGTGACAAGATCGTACCCGGCATGCTCATGGCGGCAGCAAGGCTGAACATCCCGGCCATTTTCATCAGCGGCGGCCCCATGCTGGCCGGGCTGGACCCGAAAGACCAGACAAAAAAAATTGACCTGGTGTCCGTGTTCGAGGCCGTGGGCGCAGTCCGGTCCGGCCGAATGAGCGAGGCAGACCTGGCAGCGGTGGAGGATTGTGCCTGCCCCACCTGCGGGTCCTGTGCCGGGATGTTTACGGCCAATTCCATGAACTGCCTCACCGAAGCATTGGGCATGGCTCTGCCCGGCAACGGCACCATTCCGGCCCCCATGTCCCGGCGCATCCGCCTGGCAAAGCAGACCGGCATCCAGATCATGGCGCTCCTGGAACAGGGGATCACCCCGGACAGGATCATGACCAGACAGGCGTTCATGAACGCCCTGACCGTGGACATGGCTCTGGGCTGTTCCACCAACACGGTGCTGCACCTGACCGCTATTGCCCATGAGGCCGGCATCCCTCTGAATCTGTCTGTCATCAACCAGGTCAGTGAAAAAACCCCGCATATCTGTTCATTGAGCCCGGGCGGACCCGACCATATCCAGGACCTGGACCGGGCCGGCGGTATCCCTGCAGTGATGAAAACCCTGGCAGAAAATTCCCTGCTGGATACCGGGTGCCTCACCGCTACAGGAAAATCCCTGGCAGACAACCTTGAACCGGTAACGGTGAAAGACCGGGCCGTGATCCGGCCCGTCAGTGATCCCTATCATGTCCAGGGCGGTCTGGCTGTGCTTTTCGGTAACCTGGCACCGGACGGATGTGTGGTCAAGCAGTCGGCTGTGGTGGATGAAATGATGACGCACCAGGGTCCGGCCCGGGTGTTTGACACGGAAGAAGCCGCCACATCCGCGATCCTGGGAGGAAAAATCAATCCCGGGGATGTGGTGGTTATCCGGTATGAAGGCCCTGCGGGGGGGCCCGGCATGCGGGAGATGCTCACCCCGACGTCGGCTATTGCCGGCATGGGACTGGGGGCCGCCTGCGCGCTGATCACGGACGGCCGGTTTTCCGGCGGCACCAAGGGGGCCTGCATCGGTCATGTGTCCCCGGAGGCGGCGGACGGCGGGCCCATTGCCCTGATCAATGAAAATGACCTAATCAAAATCGACATTCCGGCCAAAACCATTGAACTGATGATACCTGAAACAGAGATCCAGGAGCGGCGGGCCCGATGGGCCAGGCGCGAACCCAAAATTAAAACAGGTTATATGGCCCGGTATGCCCGGCAGGTTTCTTCCGCCGGACAGGGGGCAATAATTCAATAATGACACAGGAGAAAACAATGAAACTGACAGGGGCACAAGTCCTGGTGAAAATGATCAAGGCCCAGGGCGTTGACACCATATTCGGATATCCCGGCGGTGCCACCATCGATATGCATGATGAAATCGTCCGGCATGACGATCTGCGCCATATCCTGGTGCGGCACGAACAGGGCGCGGTCCATGCGGCAGACGCCTATTCCCGGGCCCATAAGACCACGGGCGTGGCACTGGTAACCTCAGGCCCGGGCGCTACCAATACGGTCACCGGCCTGGCATCGGCCCATGCCGACTCCATTCCCATGGTGGTGTTCTGCGGCCAGGTGCCCACAGGACTCATCGGCAATGACGCGTTCCAGGAAGTGGACATCGTGGGCATCACCCGGCCCTGTACCAAGCACAACTACCTGGTCAAGGACCCAGACAAGCTGGCCGCCACGATCCATGAAGCGTTTTACATCGCCCGGTCCGGTCGGCCCGGCCCGGTGCTGGTGGACCTGCCCAAGGATGTCATCCAGGCGAAAATCGACTTCACCATGCCGGACGAACCCAATCTGAAGTCCTATAAACCCAATTATAAACCCAATAAAAAGCAGCTTCACAAGGTGGTGGAAATGATCAAGGCGGCCCGGCGGCCGGTGGTGTTTGCCGGTGGCGGAGTGATCCTGTCCCGGGCATCTGAACCGCTCACCCGGCTCGCAAAAATGGCACAGATCCCGGCGACCACCTCTTTGATGGGGCTGGGAGCATTTCCCGGTACAGATCCCTTGTGGCTGGGCATGCTGGGGATGCACGGCACATTCCGGGCCAACATGAGCATCGGGCACTCTGATTTGATCATTGCCGTGGGCGTAAGGTTTGATGACCGGGTCACGGGAAACATCAGCAAATTCGCTCCCCATGCCGATATCATACAGATCGATATCGATCCCACTTCCATTCACAAGAATATTGAAGTGCAGTGCCCCATTGTGGGGGACTGCAAAACCACGCTGGAACATATTCTGACGCTCATGGAAAAACAGGCGCCCGAGGACCTGGCTGTGGACCGCGATGCATGGCTGGCGCAGATCGACCAGTGGAAACAGACCATGCCCCTGAAGTACGAACAGAAAACCGATGTGATCAAACCCCAGTTTGTGGTGGAAAAACTGTGGGAACTCACCGGGGGTCAGGCCATCATCACCACCGAGGTGGGCCAGAACCAGATGTGGGCGGCCCAGTACTATCACTTTGACAAACCCAACCATTTCATCACCTCAGGCGGCCTGGGCGTCATGGGATTCGGCCTGCCGGCCGCCATCGGCGCCAAGGCGGCCTGTCCGGACAAACTGGTGGTGGATGTGGCCGGCGACGGCTCCATCCAGATGAACATCCAGGAACTGATGACCGCCGTGGAAAACTGCCTGGATGTCAAAATCGTGATTCTTAACAACCGGTTTTTAGGCATGGTGCGGCAGTGGCAGGAACTGTTCTACAACAAGGCCTATGCCTGCACCAACATCGAAAAAGCCCCGGATTTTGTCAAACTGGCGGATGCCTATGGGGCCACGGGTTTCCGGTGCACCGATCCGGCCTGCGTGGAAGAGACGCTTAGAAAAGGACTGGACACCCCCGGCACAGTAATCATGGACTTTGTGGTGGAAAGAGAGGAATCGGTCTATCCCATGGTGCCGGCCGGGGGAGCCATCACGGAAATGCTTCTGGTATAAAGGAAAAAACAATGGAAACCAGCAGATACCTGCTTTCAATTCTCGTGGACAATGAACCGGGTGTGCTGTCCCGGATCGCCGGGCTGTTTTCCGGCCGGGGGTTCAACATCGACTCATTGAGTGTGGCCACCACGGACGATCCGGTGGTCTCCAGAATCACCATGGCCACCACCTGTGACGCCCAGACCATTGAACAGATCAAAAAACAGCTTCATAAGCTCATCAATGTGATCACAGTGAACGACCTGACTGAAAAAAAATATGTGGAACGGCAGCTGGCCCTGGTCAAGGTCCATGCCAAACCGGAAAAGCGGGCCGAAATCCTGCGCATTGTTGACATTTTCCGATGCCGGGTGGTGGATGTGGGTCATGCCCACTATACCATTGAAATTTCCGGGGACAGCGGCAAGCATGATGCATTCCTGTCTTTGGTAAAACCCATGGGAATCGTTGAAATTGCCAGTACCGGGGCCATTGCCCTGGCCAGAGAGATGGGGAAATAACATGGACTCTGTAAAATTATATGACACCACCTTAAGAGACGGTATGCAGGGGGAAAACATCTTTTTTTCTCCGGAAGACAAGGTGAAAATCGCGAAACGGCTGGATGATGCCGGCATTCACTACATCGAGGGGGGATGGCCCGGCTCCAATCCCGGGGCTGCCCATTTCTTTGAGCTGGCAAAAAAAATGGCTTTCAAACAGGCAAAAGTGGCGGCGTTTGGCGCCACACGGCGGCCGGGCATCGCCTGTGACAAAGATGCCAACCTGGCCGCGCTCATCGATTCCGGTGCCCCGGTGATCACCCTTTTTGGCAAATCCTGGGACCTGCACGTCACCGAGATCATGGACAATACGCCAGCGGAAAACTTGGTGATGATCAAGGAAAGTGTCGCTTATCTGCTGGCTGAAGGCCGGGAGGTGATGTACGATGCCGAGCATTTTTTTGACGGGTACAAAGCCAACCGCCAATATGCGCTGGATACGCTGGAAGCAGCCCTGGATGGCGGCACCCGGACCCTGGTATTGTGTGATACCAACGGCGGGTCCCTGCCCTGCGAGATTGATGAAATCGTCCGGTCCGTGATGAATTATTTCAACGACCGTCCCGGTATCTGTTACGGAATTCATACCCACAACGACTGTGCCATGGCCGTGGCCAACGCGGTCAATGCCGTCCATGTGGGCGCCACACTGGTTCAGGGCACCATCAACGGGTATGGTGAACGCTGCGGCAATGCGGATCTTACCGCCATCATTCCGATCCTGGCGGTGAAAATGAAAAAAAACTGCATCACCGGAGACAACCTGAAAAAACTGCTGAACCTGTCCCGGTTTGTATCGGAAACCGCCAATATGCCGCCGGTCAACTCCCGACCCTTTGTGGGAAAAAGCGCGTTTGCCCACAAGGGCGGGGTCCATGTGTCCGCCATAATGAAAAATCCCAGGGCGTACGAACACATGGATCCGGAGAAGGTGGGAAACGTCCGCCGGGTACTGGTTTCGGAACAGTCCGGAAAAAGCAACATTATCTACAAGGCGGAAGAACTGGGGGTGGATCTGGGGGATGATGCCGTCAAACAGCGGCAGATTGTTGCCTCCATCAAGGATCTCGAGGATGACGGATTTGAGTTTGACGCGGCGGAAGGCTCTCTCAAACTGATCATGGAAAAGCTGACAGAACAGTACAAAAGCTATTTTGATCTGGAATCATTCCGGGTGGTGGTGGAAAAGGACAAGGAACGTCCCTGTTACTCCCACGCGATGATCAAGATCCGGGTGGGGAAAACAACGGAAATTACTTCGGCAGAAGGGGACGGTCCGGTGTCTGCCCTGGACAATGCCCTGAGAAAAGCATTGTCCGCCATGTATCCGCAGATCGATGACATGCACCTGGTGGACTTCAAAGTCCGGGTGATCGACGGTTCCGACGGCACAGACGCCAAGGTCCGTGTCTTAATTGAGTCCCGGGACACAGACAATATCTTTTCCACCATCGGTGTGTCTGAAGATATTATCGAAGCCTCCTGGCAGGCCCTGTCCGACAGTTTTCAATATAAACTGTCCCTGGACCACCAGAAATCCTCGCAAAGCCTGTCAGGATAAAAAAACGTATATCCACTACAACAATAAAGGACCGTGACATGAACGAAGAAAAACATATCATTATATTCGACACCACCCTGCGGGACGGAGAACAGTCTCCCGGGGCCAGTATGAACCAGGCGGAAAAACTGCGTATTGCCACCCAGCTGGAACTGCTGGGGGTGGACGTGATTGAAGCCGGGTTTCCCGCTGCATCAGACGGGGATTTCGAAGCAGTCAGAAAAATTGCCGAAAGCCTGAAACAAGCCCAGGTGGCAGCCCTGTGCCGGGCCAATGAGCAGGACATCCGCCGGGGATGGGACGCTATCAAGGATGCGGTCAATCCCCGGATCCACACTTTTATCGCCACTTCGGAACTGCACATGAAATACAAACTCCAGATGGAACCGGCCGATGTACTGAAAAAAGCGGTGGAATCAGTAAAACTGGCCGCTTCTTTCACGTCCAACGTGGAATTTTCCGCTGAAGACGGGTCACGGTCTGATCCGGATTTTCTGTGTACGGTCTTTGAATCGGTCATCGATGCCGGCGCCACCACCATCAACCTGCCGGATACTGTCGGGTATGCCGTTCCCGAGGAGTTCGGGCAACTGGTGGAATACGTCATAAACAACACCTCCAACATCGACCAGGCTGTCCTGTCCGTTCACTGTCACAACGATCTGGGCCTGGCCACAGCCAACACCCTGGCAGCTATCCAGAAAGGGGCCCGGCAGGTGGAGGTCACCATCAACGGCATTGGCGAACGGGCCGGCAACACCTCCATGGAAGAGGTGGTGATGTCCCTGAAAACCCGGCCCAATTTCTTCAGCCACACCACCGGCATCAACACTACCCGGATTTATCCCACCAGCCGGCTGGTGAGCATGATCACCGGGATTCTGATCCAGCCGAACCGGGCTATTGTGGGGGCCAATGCCTTTGCTCACGAGGCCGGCATTCACCAAGACGGGGTGTTGAAAAACCCCATGACCTATGAAATCATGAAACCGGAAACCGTGGGCATTAACAAGAACAGCCTGGTCCTGGGCAAGCACTCCGGCCGGCATGCCCTGGCCGCTCATATCCAGGGCATGGGGTATAATTTGTCGGAAGAAGAGATCAATATTGTCTTTCAGAAATTCAAAAACCTGGCGGACCGCAAAAAACTGATTCTGGACGAAGATATCGAGGCCCTGATCAATGAGGGGGTACTCAGAACACCGGAAGTGTTCAGTCTGGAATATATCCACGTGCTGTCCGGCTCCACTGTGTTTCCCACCGCCTCGGTGCAGCTCAAGATCCACGGCCGCCTGGTTCAGGGGGCCCTGGAAGGCACCGGCCCCATTGATGCGGTCTACAATATCATTTCCAAGCTCACCCACACCAAATCCGAGCTGCTGCGATTCACCATCTCCGCTTTGACCGAGGGGACAGACGCCCAGGGGGAAGTGACGGTAAGGCTTGAGGAAGACGGCATTGTGGCCCTGGGCAAGGGGGCGGACCCGGATATCATCACGGCATCCGCGCTGGCCTATATCAACGGGCTCAACCGGCTGGAATACCTCAAAGCCAATCCTCCCAGGGAGGAAGCGGCATTGTAATCACTGGCCCGTTATTTGCAGACTTACGTGGCATGGAAACTGAACTCACGTCTATCACAGGGATTGTCATCCCCGCATCCTGGGATGCCCATGGTGCGATTCTGGGTACCGCCATCGTGACATTTAACGAAGATCTTGTCATGGTGGCGGATACCGTTCCCGGCAGCGCCCTGACCCATCATCTGCGAAAAACCGTGACCGTCACCGGGAAGATCACCGGTACCACGTCCAAAACCATTCATGTCCTTGATGTTTATCTTCACGGGCCCGGCGAGGCGGCATGATCCGGTGGTGAACCGCTGACGGAAACGGCATTCAGTGATTGACAGAACCGATTGCGGCTGTTAATACTCCCTTAAGAATTGAAGACTGTTTCCATGCCTGCCGGACCGCTGGTTCAGGGCATAGCTGACAAGGACATTCCATGAAAGAGATACTGGTGTTGAGCAGCCGGCCCGAGGATGCTGATCTCATTTCCCGGATCCTGGAAAACCGGGCAGCGGTCTGTCACGCCCCTGACCTGGCCACGGCTCAGGCCATGCACACCCGGACCCCTTTCGACATGATCCTGGCAGACCTTTTTCTGCTTGACACCCACCCGGATACCGACACGTTCCGGTTTTCCAATCATCCCTTTGTGGCGGCCAATCCGTTTGTACAGTTTGTGGCGCTGTGTGAAAAAGACCATGTGAACGCGGCACTCAGGGCAGTCAAACAGGGGGCGGCAGGATATCTGCCCACACCGGTGAGAAAACAGGATGTGCAGTTGCTTTTCCAGTCTGTGAACCAGGCATTGTCCAAAGATTTTGAACTGGATTATCTGCGGGATCATTTCTGGAAAACCGAATGGCTGGATCTGATCCAGTCACGGAACCCGCGCATGAAGAAAGTGTATGAAAACATCCGGTCTGTTGCCCCCACCATTGCAACGGTGCTGCTGCTCGGCGATACCGGAACCGGCAAAGGCATGACCGCCCGCCTGATTCACTGGCACAGCCAGCGGTATGACAAACCCTTTATCGAGGTCCACTGCGGGGCCATTCCCGACACACTGATCGAAAGCGAACTGTTCGGGCATGAAAAAGGAGCGTTCACCGGTGCGGACCGGAGAAAACCCGGGAAATTCGAAATGGCCATGGGTGGAACTATTTTTCTCGATGAAATCGGCACCATCACCCCCTCCGCTCAGATCAAACTGCTGCAGGTCCTCCAGGACGGCATTTACAGCCGCGTAGGCGGAGACGCCCCCTTGAAATCAGATGTCCGGATCATTGCCGCCACCAATGCGGATATCGCGGAACGGGTCCAGACCGGACATTTCAGAAAAGATCTGTATTACCGCCTGAACGTTTTCCCCATTGAAATCCCTCCTCTCAAGGAGCGGATGGAAGACCTGCCCTGTCTCACTGAGGTGTTTCTAAAAAAACTGAACATTAAATACGGAAAAAAAATCACCGGAATTCATCCTCTGGTGATGGACCGGTTCAAGCGGTATGACTGGCCCGGCAACATCCGGGAGCTGGAAAATCTTCTGGAGCGGGCCTGTATTCTGGAAGCAGACATCGTTATGATGCCCCAGAGCTTTCCTTTGGATACCATGCCGGATGGGGATGGGCCTGAACCCGGGCCCGACACCGGCACCTCTTTGTCTAAGGCCCGGCAGTCTGCCATTGACCGGTTTGAACAGGCGTATCTGACCACGCTTTTAGGACTGACCCGCGGCCGGATCGACCAGGCCGCTGCGGTTGCCGGTATCACCCCCCGGCAGCTCAACCGGCTTTTGAAACGCCACCGGTTGAACAAAAATTCATTCAAGCCGCCCAAAGACACGTGATGTCCTGAAAAACCCATTTTTTTCATTTTTAAAGACACCCCGTGTCTGATAATCAACTCTCTCCCGTTTCCGGTCTAAAAAAAAACTTATGCCGTAAATGCCTCCTCAGGCATCTGCATGATGGCTGGAATATTGCCTTTCAAAGCATCCATTTTTCCTAGGGTGGCAGGCAGGACCCACTGAATGAAATACTGGGCCGTGGTCACCTGCCCCTGATAAAATGCAGTATCCTTTTTTTTGGCGGAAGCGATTTTAGGCTGGGCCGTGACCGCCCGCCACAGTTCCAGCCATGCCATGACCACGTCCCCTGTGACATCCAGGAACGGATGGGCGACTGCAAAGGCATCCAGCATCTTCTCCGACATGGCGGTCATGCCCATGTGCATGGCGGTTTCCCCCAGTTTGTTCACCGCTTGTTCCACCCTGACCGCCATGTCTGCCAGTTCAGGGATTTCTTTGGCTGATGCGATGGTCTGGTTCATCCGGGTCAGCAAATCCATGAACGGCCTGCCTTTTTTCAGTCCCAGTTTTCTGCCCAGAAGATCCATGGCCTGGATCCCGTTGGTTCCTTCGTAAATGGAAGTGATTTTACAATCCCGAAGCAGCTGTTCCTGGGGATATTCCCGGATAAACCCATATCCGCCATACACCTGGATACCCTGGGTACACACCTCGAAAGCACGGTCCGTGATATACCCTTTCACCACCGGTATCAGCAGTTCGATCAGCCCCTGCCAGGTCTCTTTCTCTGTTTCATCGGCCGCCGTGAGTACCTTGTCGAAACACAGGGCTGTAAAATACATCAGGGAACGCATGCCGTCTACAAAAGCTTTCATATGCAGGAGCTGGCGTTTGACATCCGGATGGTTGATGATGGCCACGGGTTTGGCATCCCTGTCAAAAATTTTGGTCAGGTCCGTGCCCTGTATTCTCTCTTTTGCATAATTGACCGCATTGATATAGGATGCGCTGGCAAAACCGAATCCCTGAAGCCCGACACCTAAACGGGCCTCGTTCATCATCACGAACATGGCTTTCATGCCCTTGTTCTCCTCGCCCAGAAGCTCTCCGATACAATTGCCCCTGGAACCGAACGCCAGCGATGCGGTGGCATTGCCGTGGATCCCCATTTTTTCTTCGAGCCCGGTGCAGACCACGTCATTGGGTTCACCGATGCTGCCGTCTTCATTGACCCGGTATTTGGGAACCAGAAACAGTGAAATCCCCCGGGTACCGGCAGGTGCACCTTCAATGCGGGCGAGCACCGGATGAATGATATTTTCCGTGAGATCCTGGTCACCGCCGGAGATGAAAATTTTGCTGCCGGTGATGGAAAATGTCCCATCCTCGTTGCGTTTGGCTGTTGTGGCCAGGTTTCCCACATCTGACCCAGCCTCCGGTTCTGTCAGGCACATGGTACCGGCCCATTTCCCGGTATACAGATTTTCCAGATATTTTTTCTTCTGGTCCGGGGTGCCGAACTCTTCCACCAGTTTCCCGGCCCCGTGGGTCAGGCCCGGGTACATGAGAAAGGCACAGTTGGCACCGGTGAACAATTCGCCGGCTGCCATGGAAAGCACCCGCGGCATCCCCTGACCGCCAAATTCAGGGTCATCACACATGGCCACCCATTCTCCTTCGCAAAACAGTTTATAAACCCGGTGAAAGGATGAAGGAATCCGGACGTTGCCGTTTCCCAGGGTACAGCCGGTCTCATCTCCTTCCCTGCTGACAGGCAGCAGTTCCTTGACCGCCAGATTCCGGGCCTCAGTCAACACCATGTCCATGGTTTTTTTATTGAATTCTTTGAAACGTTCGTGAGATGCCAGGTCTGCAGCGCTGAGCATCTCGTGGAGGACAAACTCCTGATCTCTTCTATCTGCTATGGATTGTGCCATATTATGAAATCTCCTTGAAAATAATTGTCAGTTCCTTGATGGTTGTTTTTTTATACCGGAAGCGACCATCTCAAAAATCATGGACAGCCGCCGGTCTGAATCATCCTGCGCCTCCTCCCGAAACAGACCCGACCAGGCGGCGGAATGCGCGATATCCGCAAACAGTTCCGCCATGTCCCGGACCGGGTAGGATTTGAACACGTCTTCGCGAATGCCCTGTTGAAACAGATTTTCAAACAGCTGTACCATGCGCTCATGAAGGCGGTTCACCCGTTCATTGAGCTGTGGCATGCCCACACTGTCAATATTGCTTCTCTCAGAAATATAAATTTTCACCACATCCTGATTATCCCGGTAAAACCGGGCCTGGGCCTTGAGGGCTGCCAGAAGCCGGTCTGTCACATTCAGGTCCTCTCTGTGGGCGATGTCATATAAAATACGGCCCAGTTCATGAACCCGTCCGATCACCAGATCATGGTACATCTCTTTTTTTCCGGGAAAATATTTGTAAATGGTGCCAAGCGGATACTGGGCCGCTTTAGAGATCTGAGCCATGGTGGTGTTGTGAAACCCGCCTTCGGCAAACACGGCCAGGGCAGCCCCCAGAATTTCCCGGCGCTTTCTTTTGTCATCCCTTTCTTTTCGGGTCAAATCCGGCATATTTGAATTCGCTGTTTCATTTATAGAATTATTATTCTATAAACAGAATATTTGTTTCTGTCAAGCTGAAATCAATTCTTAGGCTTCACAGAAACCCGTTTCGTTTTCATTCTGATTCTGACCGTGACCCCGCCGATGGTTTATGAGATGGCGTTTTTCATTCCGGTCTGCAGCAGGCAGGATGAATTCAGGCGACTATCACCCCGTGGCAGCGGCATGGCTGACAGTGATCCCATACTGCACATAAATGAATCTGTCATTGTTTTTTGAAAAAAATCAGGCTAAATATTGATTTAAGGAGGACACCGGCATGCTCATTGTTATCTCACCATCAAAAACCCTGGATTTCAAAGGTCGCTCAAATCCGGAGCACACGATCCCTTTTTTCAAACCCCAGATCAGCCAACTGCTCGATCACATGAAAACCCTTTCTGCTAAAGATCTGGAACTGCTGATGAAAATCAGCCCCAAACTGGCAGACCTGAATCATGACCGGTATCAGCGGTTTCAGCTGCCCTTAACCCCGGACAATTCGCGCCAGGCGCTTCTGGCATTCAAGGGAGATGTGTATCAGGGTATTCAGGTGGATAATTACAGTGATTCCGATATTCAGTTTGCCCAGGGGCATCTGAGAATTCTATCAGGCCTTTACGGCCTGCTTCGACCCCTGGATCTGATCCAGCCATATCGCCTGGAAATGGGCACCCGCCTGTCCGGTCCCTGGGGAAAAAATCTCTATGATTTCTGGGCAGACGCGATTACAGACCGGATTAACCAGGAACTTGAACAGTCCAAAGGGGAAAACATTCTGATCAACCTGGCTTCCAATGAATATTTTAAAGCAATCCAGCCCGGCCATTTGAACACACCGGTTTTGCATATCCATTTTAAGGAAAAAATGAACCATACCCTGAAGGTCATAGGTATCCATGCCAAACGTGCAAGAGGATTGATGGCCGATTTCATTATCAAACATCAGATCCGTAATCCGGAAAAACTGAAAACATTCACCCGGGGCGGGTATGAATGGAATCCAGCCCACTCCTGTGACACGGAATGGATTTTTGCCAGGGGGTAAACAATGACATGACCCGGCACCGAATCAACCATTGGCTGTCAGGAGCACTTCTCCTGTTATGTGTCGCATGCAGCATGCCGCCTGAAACCGGATCGGTTCAGGACAGCGGGAACGGCATTTCCGACAACGAGATAGTGATCGGCTCGTCTCTGGCATTGGGCGGGCATGCAGGCTATCTCGGCACCCAGATGATTCAGGGGGCCATGTCGTATCTATCTCACATCAACCGGCAGGGAGGGGTTCATGGCAGAAATATACGGCTGGTTGTCATGGACGATGGGTATAATCCCTCTCAGTGTCTTTACAACACCCAGCAACTGATTCTTGAAAAAAAAGTGTTTGCCCTGTTCTGTTATGTGGGAACCCCCACTACCGTTCGGATTATTCCACTGATCAACGAAGCCGGGATTCCCCTGGTGGGCATGTTTACCGGCGCTCAGCGTCTGCGCCAGCCGGTAAATCCGTTTTTAATCAATATCCGGGCCTCGTATTACCAGGAAACACAGGCGGCCGTTGACCTGATCGTAAAACGGAAAGGACTGACCCGGGTCGCAGTTTTTTACCAGTATGATGAATATGGATTCGACGGGCTTCGGGGAACAGAGATTGCCCTGAAGCATCATGACCTGGTGCCCGTGGCCAAAGGCTCTTATATTCGCGGGACCCTGGATGTGGAAGCTGGACTGACCCAGATTGTTCGATCCGATGCTCAGGCGGTGGTCATGATCGGGACGTATGACAGCTGTGCCAAATTCATCCGGCTGGCCCGGCAACAGAATTTCACCCCCCTGTTTCACAATGTATCCTTTGTGGGATCCAAAGAACTGGCCAGGCGGCTCGGCCCGGATGGCGAAGGAGTGATCGTCACACAGGTGGTCCCGCCGCCGTCCAGCGACCCCGCCAGAGAAGACCTGCCCGGTGTCAAAGAATATATCCGCTTATTGAACCAGTACTATCCGGACAGTCGGGCGAGTTTTGTGGGGCTGGAAGGATATATCAATGCAAAAATCCTGGTGGAGGGACTGGAACGGTCGGGCCGGAATCTAACCCGGCAGTCTTTTATCCGGGCCATAAAATCTGTGAATGATTTTGATCTTGGTATCAAAAACCGGTTGAGTTTCGGTCCGAATGACAACCAGGGGCTCGACCAGGTCTATTATACCGTGATCAGAAACGGGAACCTGGTACTGTTGCCATGACACCCTTTTCCCACCTGACGTTGAAAAACAAAATTTTTATCTCCTGTCTGGGAGTGACCCTGCTGGTCAGCATCATCATCGCCCTGTTCACAAGATCTCTGCTTATTTCAAGCCTCACCCGGGAGTTGAAAAACAGGGGGATCGGTATTGCCCAGAGTATTGCAGACAGTTCCCGTGTATTCATCCTCACCGACAACCGGGCCGAACTCACCAGCCTTGCCTATGATGCTCGATACGGCAACCGGAAAGACCTGGTCAAATATCTGATCATCTCGGACAACAGCGGAAACATGCTGGCACATACTTTTACCACCGGATTTGTGGGCCCGATAAAAACCATCGTCAAACAGCAGCCCGTGAACGACGTGAGCATTAAAAATCTGGAGATGGGACCTCACTGGGTCTTTCACATCACCGTCCCGGTTACGGAGGGCATCTACACCATTGGATCGATTCAGATGGGACTGGACAAACAGCATATTGACAATCTGATTGCTCAGTTGCGATGGATATTTTTGAGTTTTCTATCCATGGTCACACTTATTTTCTTTTTTCTCTCCCACCGGCTCGCCCTGTTCATCACCCGGCCGATTGCTTCACTGATCCGATATACCGATCTGCTGACCCAGGGCAACTTTGATATTATTGACAGCCAGAGCTTTCAAACATTAAAACATGAAATAAAAACCCGGAACGATGAAATTTCAAAACTGACCGATTCCTTTATTAAAATGACGACCCGTCTGAGAGATTCCACCCGGAGCCTGAAAGATTCCCAGAAGAAATACCGTTCTCTTTTCAAAAGCGGGCCCAACCCCATCTTTGTGGTGGAAAAAACCACTTTTGATATACTGGATGCCAATCCCAATGCCACAGAACTGTTCGGATATACACGTCAGGAACTGGTAAGGATGACCCTGTTTGATCTTGGGGAACTTGATACGGCATCGGTGGAGGGTGAATCTTTCGATCCCGAAACCAGGGTCCACCGTTCCAAGGTCAGATTTTTTAAAAAAAACGGGGACCCCGTGTTCGTAAACATCCATACCAGCCCGGCAGAGCATGCCAAAGAGGATGTGATCATTGTAGGTACAACAGATATCACCGAACTGGTGGAAAAAGATTCTCAACTCATTCAGGCCAGTAAAATGGCCAATCTGGAAAAGATGTCCGCTGGCATTGCCCACGAAATAAATCAACCCCTCAACGCCATCAAAATGGGGAGCGAATACCTGTGCATGATCTATGAAAAACAACAGGCCGTGCCGCCTGAAAACCTGAACATGGTGATCACAGAGATCAGCAGCCAGGTCACCCGGGCGGCAGAAATTGTCAGCCGGCTGAAAAGCTTCTCCCGAAAAGTCGACTTTTCCAGGGAGGTGGTCAATGTCAACACCTGTATCCTCTCGGTTCACAAAATCATCGGCCGCCAGATCACCCTGCAGAATATCGATCTTTCCCTGGAGCTGGATAAAAAAATTGCCTCCATCCTGGCCCACAACAACCGGCTGGAACAGGTGTTGTTCAACCTGATCACCAACGCCCGGGATGCCATCAATGAACGGATTGAAGCCATGAATCTTACTGATCCGGGAAAAATTATCATCAAAACCTTTTCAATAAACGATCATGTGGGCATCGATATTGAAGATAACGGAACCGGGATTGACCCGGCTATCACCGAGTCCATATTTGAATCCTTTTATACCACCAAACCCATGGGAGAGGGTCTCGGGCTCGGTCTTCCCATTATCAAAGGTATCGTAAAAGACTACAACGGCACCATTACCGTATCAAGCCGGCCTGGCAGGGGAACGGTTTTCAAAATACTTTTCCCGGCATACATAGGCAGCCATTTTCCAAAGGAGTTAAATACACCATGACCAAAGTGCTTGTGATCGATGACGAGAAACCGACCCTGTCAATGTTCCGGCTTTTTCTGACTGCCTATGGATACGAAGTGCTGACCGCCCGGAGCGGGCTGGAAGGTCTGGCTGTTTTCAACTCACAGCGTCCAGAAATTGTGTTCACAGACATCAAAATGCCCGGCATGGATGGATTGACGGTGTTGCGGAAGATCCGGTCTTCAGGCATCTCTTCACAGACCATCGTGATCACCGGCCATGGTGACCTTGAAAAAGCCATGGAAGCCCTGGATCTGGATGCATCTGATTTCATCAACAAGCCCGTGGACCGTCAGGCCCTGGATGCTGCACTCAACCGGGCGGAGAAAAGACGTCAACTGCCTTCAAACATGCCTTTTAGCGTCTCCCGGAGAACGGGTTCCCATGAAACGGCTCTCGTCCTGTCCGGCCGGTTCACCGGAGAAAATCTGGAAGTGCTGTCCGGACATACCGCCCACACCGGGGACAATACCCCGACGGTGATCCTGGATTTCGATGACAGTTTTTCCATTAACCGGTCCGGCCTGGCCGCTTTAACCAAAACGGTTCAGCAGATGCACGGACAAAACATCCAGGTAATTCTGAACAACGTATCCTGCAATTATTCACGGCTGTTTAAAATGGTGGGCATGGACAAACTGGTTGATATCCGGGAAGCCCGGGTGGAAGAGTGAAAAAACCCCATGATCCAATCGGCAAATCTGCCATATTTCAGTGACGCACTCCGGCGCAGCCGGTTGTTTGACTTTCTGGACAGCCAGTTTCACAAACCTGATTTTCTCATCACAGGGCAGGCGGCTCAGGGAAAGACCACCCTGGCAGCCTCATACCTGGCTGAAAAAAAAATACCGGTAGTCTGGATTCATCTGACCGATGATGACAATGACTGTGAAAAACTGTTTGACCGCATTGTTGAATCATTCTGCAGAATGGATACGCTAAGCGGCAATCAGGATCTTCCAGTCACGGGCAGCACCATTCTTGGCGCCGGGCAGGGCCCATTGCGCCATGTCAAGATATTGGCCGCCCTTTTCGACCGGTTATCCGCTCCGGCCGCTCTGGTACTGGATGATCTCGAACAGCTGAATGAAACCAGTTCAGGATTTGATCTGGTTTTCCGCATATTGACGATCACCAATGACCATCTGAAACGGTTTCTCCTGTCACGGGTCATTCCGGAATACAATCTGGCAGCGCTTAAAATGTCCAGGCAGGTCTGCATCATTGAAAACCAGGACCTGTCTTTTACTCTGGAAGAAACCCGGCAGCTTTTTTCTACGCGGCCGGAACTTGAACCCTCCCAGATAACCCGCCTCCATGAAATGACCAACGGCTGGGTCGGCGGACTCACCCTGGTCAAGGAATCCCTCAACCAGGCGGACCATCTTCCAGACGATATCCCCCGGCACCTGTCTGAAGAGACCTTCATCTATTTTTCTCAGGAAATATACAACCGCCTGCCGGATGACATCAAACGGTTTCTGATGATCACTGCCGTACTGGAGACCATCGATATCTTTACCGTACAAACCCTGTTTGATCGTCAGACAGCACTCTCGATACTGGCCCGGCTTGAAAAACGGAACCTGTTTATCCAGCGGGTCTATGACAGCAACGGCCAGTTTCAATATAGATATCATCTGCTGTTCAGAAATTTTTTGTCCCGGCAGCTGGTCCGGACCTACTCATTTGAAGAGATTCAAAAAATTCACCGTCAAGTTGCCCGGGCTTTGTGGGAGAACCGTTGCCATGAAGCAGCTCTGAAGTGCTATGACATCGCCCGGGATGTTGACCAGATGGCCCGGATCATCCGCATCAAAGGACCTGACTACCTGATCCAGGGGAATCTGTCCAGTCTTGAAAAATGGATCCATCGACTGCCGGAAAAACTGGTGGAAACAGACCCCTGGTTGACGTTTTTTTCAATTATACCTCACCGGATCAAAGGAGGACGGAAAAATATTGAGCGTTTTGAACACGCATTTTCTCTGTTTGATCGTGCCGGTGATCTCCGGGGCATGATCCTGTCGTCCGGTTTTTTAATCGAAGCAGCCGTATTTGTCAGAAAATCCTCCGCAGCCATTGAAACCTGGATAAAAAAAGGCGAATCCCTTCTGGCCGGCACCGGAAAAACCGAACAGTTTCCCTGGGCCAGAGGTTTGCTGCTTCAAAAAGTGGGGCTGGGATATATTGCCGGCTCCGGCAACTTTATCAAGGGAATTTCCGCATGTAAAAACGCCGTGCTTCTGGCCCGTCAGATCAATGAACACGGGTTGATGTTCAATACATTGATCACCCTGGCACTGGGATATGTTCAGGCCGGCGATTTTGACAATGCCAGAAAGCTGCTCAACCAGATCCTTCAGATGGATCGAAAAAGACAGAGTCCTGAATACAGGGTTCTGAAGCACCTGGTTGACATTGATCTTTATTTGAAAAATCAGCGCTTTGAAAAGGCTGAATCTCTTCTGGACCGCTGTGAAGCCGACATTGAAACCTTCGGATTGATTTTTCTGTATCCAGCCATGGTGGAAGAAAAAGCCCTGCTTTTTGCCTATACCGGAAGGTTTGATGATGCCCGGCAGATGGCTGACCATTTGAACGATTTTTCCATCCTGGAAGGAAACACCTTTTATCAGGGCATTTCCTGCCGGATTCAGGCACTGACCTGTTATCTTCAAAACGATTTCCTCTCTGCCCTGAATCATGTCAATGCCTCGCTGCAGGAGTTCGATCCCGCGAAGAAAGGAGATATCCACTATTTTCTGGTCAGACAGCTGGCAGGCATCATCCTTTTGTCCTCGGATCGATATGAAGATGCCCTGGATCATTTACTCCCGGCTGCGGATTATTTTGAAAAAACAGGGTCCGGACTGAGTGGCTGTGAAACGATGATTGCCGCAGCCATCAGTCTTTGGGGTCTTGCCCGGAAAAAAGAGGCGATCCCTTTTTTTGAAAAAGGATTTTCAAAATCGAAAAAGGAAGGATATCTTTACCTGCCGCTCATCAAAGGGGAAATGCTGATCACCGCTCTGATGGCCATGGCTGAGACAGACCATTTTCCCCGCAGTTTTCCGGAAATCGACCATGCCATATCCATGGTGAAAACCTGCGGCACAACAGGACTGGAGCATACACTGATGGCCAGACTCCAGGCTGCTGGAAAAAAAGGACAAAGTGACGTGGCAGCCCGGCTGGCACCCATATATAAACGGATATTACCCCGGCTGCATATCCGGACATTTGGCCGTTTTGTCCTTCGGACCGGCAGCCGTGAAATCGATGCCAGAGCGTTTGAAGGCGCAAAGCCCCTGATGCTGCTCAAAGCCCTGGTCCATCATGGCGGCACCGATGTGCCCAAAGAAATCCTGATCAATGATCTGTGGCCGGATGCCCTGTCTGAATCCGGAGAAAAAAACTTCAAGATCACGCTGCATCGCCTGAGAAAAGTGCTGGAAAAGGATATCCAGAAAGTGTTCGGCTGCTGTTATCTTTTTCAGAAATCAGCAAGAATCTCTTTTGATATGGAAATGGTGTGTATCGATGCCAGGCAGTTCATGGACCTGGGAAAGACGGCAGACCAGCTGGTCAGAAAAGACCGGCTCGAACAGGCATTGGAAATGTATGACAAAGCACTCGAAATATACAAAGGGGATTTTTTTGCTGAAGAGCCCTATCTCGACTGGGTGGAGCGGCAAAGAATTCTTTACCGCTCCAGGTACATGGAAATGCTGTCCGCCAAAGCGATGATCCATGAAAATCTGGATCAGACCGAACTGGCCATTGAAACCTGGCTGACCGTTTTAGATCTTGATCCCTGCCTGGAAAGCGCCTGTCGGAATTTGATGATCCTGTATGCAGACAGTGGCAGATTCAAAAAAGCCCTGAATCTTTATGTTTCATTTACTGCTTCCCTGGAAAAAGAGATGGATGCCAGACCAGATCCCAGGACAGTTGAGCTCTTTAACAGCATCCGGACACAAAAAAACAATCAAGGGCCCGGAGGTCATCAAGGCCCTTGATCTGGAAAGGAACTTTGAAAAACGACATCATTGGAGGTGCCCGTAAAACAAGCATGAAATCGCTTTCTTCCCTAATTTTCTGATAAACTGTATCCGGGCGGCTGTCAATACGTATTTATACGTAATTTCAGGAAAATTTTTCGGAATAGATAAATTTATGCAATTTTACTCCAGAAAAGCAACACCCTGGCTTACGGCAAATTTGGTCAGCAGTGACGTTTTTCGAATATCGAGCTTATCCATTAAATTCTGTCTGTGGGTTTCCACCGTCCTGGGCCGGATTTTCAGAAAAGCGGCGATCTCACTGCTTGTAAAGCCATCAGCAATCAGTTTCAAAATCTGGGTTTCCCTCCGGGTCAACTGAAAAGGAAACAATTTTTTGACATACTGATTGTCACTGACCACCGTTTTCAGTTCAACCGTCATGACTTCATCACACACATAGATTTTTCCAGAAAAAACGTCATGGATCGCATTTAGCAATTCTCTGGCGGAACAGGTTTTTGTCAAAAACCCACAGGCACCTGCTGCCAGCATTCCCATGACATGAATTTTGTCTTTATGCATGGTGAGACCGATGATCCGGATGGCGGAGTTGATTTTGAGAATCCGGCGGGTTATTTCAATGCCGTTAAAGTCCGGCAGATTGATATCCATAAGGACAATTTCAGGGCCATATTTTTCAGCAAAAAACATGGCCTCACGACCGTTTTCAGCCTCGTAAATTTTTGAAATTCTGTTGTCGCTTTTGAGATTGGCCTTTATTCCATCTCTCATCATACAATGGTCATCGACGATGAGCACAGATATATTCTGATTTCTTTTTCGAATCATATGCAGCCCTAGCTTTCACAGCGACCGGACAAGCAGTTGTAAAATTATTAAGAGGAGTCCCGGGAGTAAATCTCTTCAAGGGCCTTGATGATCATACCCAGTTCCGGTCTGACATTGATGTCTGACACATGGGTATATCGGACCACACCGGCCTTGTCAATGATGATGATCGCCCGGTCCGCAATACCGTCGCTTCGCAACACCCCGTACTCCTCGCAGGTTTTCCCATGGGGCCAGAAGTCCGACACCACCTCGAACCACAGATCTCCCATCTGGCGGGTCCAGGTGTAAAGTGTGGGAATGTTGTCCACGCTGATGCCGATAATGGTGGTGTCATATCGCTCAAACAACGGTCTGGCAAGATTGTATCCCGGCCATTGATCTGAGCAGACCGGGGTCCACGCCGCAGGAATAAAAGTGAGCATCACCATTTTTCTTCCCTGAAAGTCGGACAGCCGAACCTGTTTTCCAGATACTGAAGGCAAGACGAAATCCGGAGCTAACTGTCCCGGAGTCACCCGAAGCACACTGTCAATCGGTTTGAGCGGTTCAGAATAAGAATACAACGTACTGAACGCAGACGATGATGCCCACAACGAACCCATACCAATCAGGATCAGCATGCATGTCATTGAGAGGGTTTTTATTGTCGCCATGAAATGTCTCCCTTTGAAATACTGCCTTTTGAATGCCCCAGTCAGCGGGGCGTAGGCCACACCTTAAAAAGTGAGCCCGGATGAAGCCAGCAAACGATCAAGGAATGCGACCGGATCCCCCATTTCCCCGGATCTGGCAAAGAATACCGTATATCCCTGATCAGTGCCGGGGGTGATGGTCAGTCCGATAAAATGGGGTGTTCCCACCTCTTTGAGCTGTTTATGAATGGCAAAGTCACCATCTGAAAAGAGCGGAAACGGGACCTGGTAAGTTTTTTGATAAAAATCCACTTCAAATGCCGAATTACCTGCACCGATACCAGCAAAACGGATCCGTCTGCTCATTTCCGGATCGGCCGCCACCCGCTCATACATGGCATTGACCTTTGGCGCTTCCCGCTGGCAGATGGGGCAATACATGGAAAAAATCTGGAGAATCACCATGTCGGCTTTGATCTGTCCCAGTGTGAATGTCTGGCTGTCGTCCAGTCCCAGATAGGCCCGTTCGTCTGCACTGCCGGGTACCGGGAGGCTGAATGACAGGTCCGTATCATCAAGGTTCCCGGCAGATACCGGCGCACCCATGAAGAGACTGAAAATCAGTACCAGAAATATGACAGGGTGTTTCATGACAGGCGATCCTCTTCCAAAGGGCCGACATCAGCCAGGCTGGTGTAACCGGCTTCCCGGGCATTGATATCTAAATGCATCGTTGCGACCAGTTCCATTTTCGGAAAAAATTCACGGTCCAGGTAGCGGATATCCACACCCTTGATATATTTCTGGCAGCGCTCACATACATCCACCCGGTATTCTTTTTCTTCCGAACTGAAAAAATACTGCCGGGTATCTGGATCCTTGTTTTCACAGAATATACAACCGATCCGGGCCACATCCCAGCAATGACTGCAAAAACTGCATTTCAGATGCCGTTTCCCTTTGTCATCCAGAAAGAAAAGATCCGGATGATTGCCGCATATGGGACAATACCCTTTTTCGTGAGATCGGTTTTTCAGGTACCCCGTCAACTGATCCGCACAGGTTTCAATGGCAGGCGCCATAGATAAATAAGTGAACATGATCAGATGCTGTGGGCTGATTCCGATAATTTCCGAAAATGAGGAAAGCACCGCACCATCGCTGTTGAGCAATGCATCAAAAACCTGTGGAAGATCAATCCGGAAATCAGCGATGGCCGTTTGCAGGGCAATGGCTGCCTGAGACAACGCATGGTTCTGATTTTGAGCCTTGTCACACAGGGTTGTCATTAATTGAACGGCGGCTTTTTCATCGATCAAAAATTCAGCTGGATCAATCAACGGGATGTCATGCCTGAGTTTTTTTTCCAGGAGGGACGGGTCGATGGATATGGGATCCATGACAAGCTGTTGTCTGGTTTCATCCTGGGCCTGAAAGACCTGAACATAAAAATTCAGTATGTCCGCATAAGCAGGCTTTCTTTTGAGAATCTGCTCTCTGCTTTTTTCCATACCTGTACCTGGGGCCATTTATTTTCCTTCACAGATACCGCTGCCCGGAAATATAAACTTCCGGGCAACGGATCAGTCATATGATCAGACAGTGAAAAAGCAAGGTCATCCGATACGCATCATCCGTGCTATGGGACCCATCATTTTGCGCATCGCCACGGAACGGCTGATGCCGCCACGCTGAGTTCCTGCCACGGCATAATCCGAATACAGTAACGGATCAAATGCCACCAGATATATCACACTGACATCATTCGGGTTCAGCAGACTGGCATCAGGAAATTTTTTCCTGGCCCGTTTCAAGTGTTCATCCGCCATTGACAGGATATCCTCCCGGTCACCGAACTGCATGGCACCGGTGGGACAGGCTGTCACACAGGCAGGCTTCAATCCGTTATGGATCCGGTCATTGCAGAAGTCGCACTTTGCAATGGTCCCGTCATCCCCGGACCGGGGAATGTCATAGGGGCATGAGACATTAATTTCTTCCTTGTCCAGATGCTTGGTATTTCTGGTATATAAAATAGCTCCCGTCATTTCATCCCGGTAAATGGCTGTTTCATCCACAGCCATGCTCAAACAGGGGGAATCCAGGCAATGACGGCACTGATCCGGAAAAAACAGCCACTGCAGGCGGTTGTCAATGACGGTTTCTGTCATACGGACCAGCTTGTAAGTCATATAGCTCAGATCCTGAGGATTCTGAAAACTGCCCAGGTTAACTGTGTTCTCAGCGGGCAAATCATGCCACTGTTTACAGGCGACCTGGCAGGCCCGGCAGGCCGTACACAGGGTGGTATCTATAAGTATGGATTTAGTCATGATCTGATCCCCTCCTTAAAACTTTGTCACATTGACCATAAAGGCCTTGGTTTCTGGAATCCGGGTATTGGGGTCCCCTGCCGGAGGTGTCAGAAGGTTGGCGGTTTCCTCCGTGCCGGTTTCAGGCCACCGCCACCCGAAATGCCAGGGAATGCCCACCTGATGAACCGTGGCCGGACCTATTTTGAACGGCTTGAACCGTTTGGTGACGATTGCCGTGGCTTCGAGAGCCCCCCGCATACTGGCCACCTTGACCCGCTCACCATTCTGGATTCCCCTCAGCTTGGCCAGTTCTTCTGACATTTCAACAAACATGTTGGGTTGCAGCTCCATCAGCCATTCCTGGGGACGGGTCATCAGCCCGGTCTGCCAGTGTTCACTCACCCGGTAAGTGGTCCCAACAAAAGGAACCCGGGGGTCGCAGGTGGCATGGGCATCTGCTTTGGTACTGTAAACCACGGCGGTGGGGTTGACCATGATTGAAGACAGGTAATTTTTTTCCACCGGACATTCCAGGGGTTCGTAATGCTCGGGGAAAGGTCCATCTGCCCGGCCCGGGCCGAATATCTGGCCATGACCGTGTTTTCGCATGATAAACGGATGTTTTGTATCCGACCTTCGGCTGCCGTCCGGGTTCTTCATGGGAAACCAGCCGCCGTCCGGCACGTCACCGACCCATTTGCCGGAGACATACTTGCCGTCCTCCACATTTCCTTCATACCGGATAACCCAGTCTTTTTCATCCCAGGGCTGTCCTTTGAGGTCGACGGACGCACGGTTGTAAATGATCCGCCGGTTCACCGGCCAGCACCATGCAAACTCGGGATACAGCCCGATATTGTTGGAAGCATCTTTGTTGCTTCTCCGGGCCGCCATATTGCCTTTTTCCGTATAGGAGTTGCAGTAGAGCCAGTTGCCGGAAGTCGTGGATCCATCGGCCTGCAGAAATGCAAAACTCGGGACAAGCGTCCCCTTCTTGTAGACCTTGTCTTTGATGGTGGTGTCCCGGGTAAACGTACCGTTTATGGTTTTGGCCGCTTTGTGGGCATCAAACTCCCCATGGGTTTCATAATCCCATTTCAAATTAATGACGGGCTCGGCAAACACCCCGGAAGATTTGTACAACTCCTTGATTTTGTGGCCCAGCTGCATGATGATATCACCGTCCGATCTTGCATTGCCAAGGGGTTTAGGGCCCTGATACCGCCATTGCATCCAGCGGCCGGAATTGGTAATACTTCCCTCCTTTTCAACAGATACCGCCGCCGGCAGCATAAACACTTCAGTACCGATCTTGGACGGATCCATGCCCGGTCCTTTCCAGAAAGATCCGGTCTCATTGTCAAAGATATTGGTATTGACCATCCATTCAAGATTTCCCAGGGCTTCCCTGATTTTGGAGGCGTTGGACCCTGAACAGGCCGGGTTCTGGCCCCAGGCAAAAAACCCTTTGACATTTCCCCTGTACATGGCATCAAACAGATCGAACCACGAATAGGCTTTACCATTATCCACTTTAGGCAGCCAGTTGTAACCGAACTGGTTGTCTTTTGTGGCGGCATCGCCGAAAAACGCCTTGAGCAGGCTCACGGAATACTTGGGATAATTCTGCCACCAGTTGGCACTCAAAGGATCCTTGCTCACCGGGGTATATGCCTTGTTGTAGGCATCCAGGCTGTCATTGGACGCCTGGGGAATTTTCAGATAGCCTGGCCAGATGTGCCACAACAGGCAATGATCCGTGGACCCCTGAACATTGGACTCTCCGCGAAGCGCGTTCACACCGCCCCCGGCTACCCCCATGTTTCCGAGAATCAGCTGGATCATGGCCATGGTACGGATGATCTGAGTGCCCACCGTATGCTGGGTCCAGCCCATGGCATACATGATGGTGCCGGCCTGACCTATTTTTCCGGTGGCACTGTAGGTTTTGTACACAGAGAGCAGATCCTGTTTGGGGGTTCCGGTAATCATGGAAACGGTTTCCAAATCATATCGCTCATAATGTTTTTTCATCAGCTGGAACACACATCTTTCGTGTTTCAAAGTGCGATCCGTCTTTGGAATCCCATCGGCATCCATTTCAAACGCCCACGTGGATTTGTCATAACTGCCCATGGACGGTCCTTCATCATTTTTTTTGTAACCGGAAAACAGACCGTCATTGAAATCAAAGTCTTTTCCAACGATAAAGCCGGCATTGGTGTATTCGGATGTGTATTCGTGGTTATACAGATTGTTATCCAGAATATATTTGATCATACCGCCTAGAAACGCGATGTCTGTCCCGGATCTTAAGGCCGCGTAAATATCCGCTTTGGCGGAAGTCCGCGTAAAACGGGGGTCGACACTGATCAGTTTGGCCCCTTTTTCCATGGCCTGGGTCACATATTTGAAAGAAATGGGATGATTTTCAGCTGCATTGCTTCCCATGATGAGAATACAGTCTGAATTTTTCAGATCGATCCAGTGGTTGGTCATTGCGCCACGCCCAAACGACTCTGCCAGAGCCGCTACGGTTGCGCTGTGTCAGATCCTGGCCTGATGTTCAATGTACACCAGCCCTAAGGACCGCATCAGAGCCTGATAGATCCAGCACTCTTCGTTGTCCAGGGCAGCGGACCCGATAGAGGCAATCTGTGTCGTACGGTTTACGACCTGTTTGGAGGCATTAATTTTTTCAAAGCTCATGTCACGGGTTTTTTTCACCCGTTCGGCAATGGCGGACAACGCCCATTCCCAGGAAACCGTCTGCCATTTGTCCGAATATGGCGCCCTGTACATGGGCTCAGTCAGGCGCCGTTCGTTCTCCACCAGCTGCTTGAGGGATGACCCCTTTGAACAAAGCGATCCCCGGTTGATCACATGGTCCGGATCCCCCTCGATGTTGATCACCCTGCCGTCCCCGCGCTGACTGGTGTGAACGATGGCTCCGCATCCCACCGCGCAATAGCAGCAGATCGTGGTGGTTTCTCTGGCATACTGGGTCTTCAAAAGGCTGGCGTGGGCTTTGACCGGTTTCAGGTCAAAGCCCAGACCGCTGACAGCAATGCCGGCAGCAGTGACCCCGGAAATTTTCATAAAGTCTCTTCGGTTGAGTTTCATAAAAATTTACCTCCCTGGCGATTAGAATTTTAGCTTTTCTTCCTGACTTTATCCTGGATTGACTCCATATCATCGACAGGTTACAAAAAAGTTACAGCGAAATGATGACGTAACCTGTCGGCCAGGACTTCCGGAGTAAGACCGGGAAAAGCCGTGTCCAGCCGCATGACAAACTCCCTGTGAGGGCGGTGTTTACGGAAGGCCGGTTCTCTGGGAGGATGATACAGGTATTGGTCCATGGCATCCAGATTTGTGGATACCAGCAGGGAGGCGGAATAATAGGCCAGGTTCCTGGACCGGAAAAAGCTGGAGCCACCCACCTTGCGGTCCGCCAGGACCAGATCGGAAATTCCGTCCTGATAGATTCCGTCAAGGCCAAAGGCTTCCAGCGCCTGGATCAGATGCCGGTTGCACAAATTGAACAGTCGCTGTATTCCGCTGAATCCTTCTGCCGGCAGCGCCATGGACACAATGAGGGTGCCCGGATCCAGAAATACAGAGCACCCCCCGCCCCTGCGGCGGAACACCGGGATGCGGTCCTGGACACACCGGTTTATACGGATTTCGGTTTCCAGGTCCGTGCCGCGGCCGGCCACCACCGCCGGAAAGGCAAAAGGATAGATTGAGATCCCCGCATAACCGGTATGCCGCACCTGTTCCAGCAAATCCCGGTCAAAGGCATAGGGTTTGACCGGCGGTGACAACCCTGAATCCAGTTCTGCCGGATCGGTTTTCACAGCATCACTTCTTCTGTTTGATCAGATGAACGGATTCGTTTCTGGCCGCTTCCGCGGCCTCCATGATCGATTCGGAAAAAGTGGGGTGGGGATGGATGCTCACGATCAGATCCTCAAGACAGGCACCCATTTCAATGGCCAGGCTGCCTTCGGCAATGAGTTCAGAGGCGTGTTCGCCGGCAATGCCCATACCCAGGATCCGTTCGGTTTCAGGGTCGGTCAGAATTTTCACAAACCCATCGGTCCGGCCCACGCTTTTTGCCCGGCCCAGGGCGGTGAGGGGAAATTTCCCCACCGACACCGGAACATTGTTTTCCCGGGCCTGTGTCTGGGTGAGCCCGGTCCAGGCGATCTCTGGCCGGGTGAACAGCACGGCAGGGACACTGACATTGTCATAAGCGGATTTCCGGCCGGCAATGACCCCGGCCGCCACCCGGGCCTGGCGGACCGCCTTGTGGGCCAGGGCCGGGCCGGCAGTGATATCGCCGATGGCAAAAATATGGGGCTGTGCGGTCCGGCACTGTTCATCCACGGGAATCAGGCCCTTGTCATCCACATCAATTCCCAGGGCGGACAACCCCAGGTCCGCGGTATTGGGCCGGCGGCCCGTGGCAGCCAGAACCCGCGAAAAAGTGCCGGTGATTTCGCCGTTCTCCGTGGCGATCCTGACGAAAAATCCGGCATCTTTCTTCAAGATCTCAGTTACCCGTGAATTAAGATGAAGTGCTTCAAACTGGTTTCTGCACTGATTCACCACCACCTGGACCAGATCCGGATCCGCACCGGACAGCAGGTGGGGCCCAAACTCCACTATCGTGACCCGTGTACCCAGACCGGCATACGCCTGACCGATCTCAAGACCGATGTACCCGCCGCCGATCACCAGAAGTGAGTCGGGGATTTCCGGCACCCTCAAGGCCTGGTCAGAGGTCCACACGCCGGAATCCAGGTCCGCCCCCAGTTCTTCGGGCAGTTCAGTGATCCGTGATCCTGTGGCGATGACGGCGCAGCGGAACCGGACTATGGTGTTGGCTCCGTCCACATATACCTGATTGGGCTGTATGAACCGGGCATGACCCTGGACCCGTTCAATGTCCCGGTTTTTTACCAGCCGGGCCACTCCGCCGGCCAGATCATCCACCGTGGCGCGGATATGGGCAGACAGTATTTCGCGGTCAAACCCTATTTTTTCGCACACAATGCCCATGGATTCAGCCTGCCTCACACTGTCGGCAATGTTCACCACGTGGATCAGGGTCTTGGAGGGGATACATCCCCGGGTGAGGCATACCCCGCCCAGTTTTTCATCCGCCTCTACCAGGACCACCTCCTGTCCCAGGTCGGCGGCGGCAATGGCGGCGGTATATCCACCGGGTCCCCCGCCGATCACCACGGCATCTGTATCATAAATCATCTCTCCAACAACCATGATTCCACCTTTCTTTTTTCTGTGGGGGGTATGCTTCCCGCAATTCGTTCCAGCATCCCGCAAATTCTTCTGCCACTCCCTGATTTTTTGATGATTCTGTCTTTGCCTTCAGGTATGGGTCAGGAACACCACAGGGTCTTCCAGCAGGGCCTTGAGATCCCGCATAAACCGGGCAGCACGGACGCCGTCCGCCACCCGGTGATCAAAACACAGGGTCATGGGCAGCATCTGCCGGATCACGACGGCTTCATTTCTCACCACCGGTTTTTTCTCCATCCGTCCCAGACCCAGGATTGCGGTTTCCGGAAAATTGATGATGGGCAGCACATGGGTGCCTCCGATGGCCCCCACATTGGTCACGGTAAAGGTGCCGCCGGTGAGATCCTCCAGGGGGATCGTCCCTTCCCGGGCAGCTTGTGCCAGATCCCGGATCCGATCGCCTAAGGCCGATGGGCTGAGCCGGTCCGCATCCCTGATCACCGGCACCATCAATCCTTTGGGGGTGTCTGCTGCAAATCCGATATGATAAAACAGTTTGTGGATGATCTGCATACGGGCCGTGTCCACGCTGGCATTGAAGGCAGGATAGGATTTCAGCAGTTGGGAAAGTGCCTTGACCACAAAGGGCAGCAGGGTCAACTTTGCGGTCGTTGCCGGATCTGTGCCGGATTCATCTTCAGTGATCAAGCGGCGTTCCGGATGATCATTAAAGGTTTGACGCAGCGTTTCCAGTTCCGTGACATCCGCCTCATCCATGTGGGCCACATGGGGCACCAGGATGGAAGCGGTCACTGTTTTGGCAGCGGTTTTCCGCCGCAGAGACCGGATGGGAACCATTTTTACCGGGCCCTGGGCCTCAAAATCAGGCAGCGGGGAAGAAACCAGAAACGGGATGCCCGGGACCTGTAACGGTTCATCAACAGAGGAAGCTGTGTCCAGTGCCTTGTCGGGATCTTTGTCCCCGGACAGGGAGGTTTTCCGGTCCTGGGTTACCGGCGGACGCTGAGTGTCAGCCCCTTCGGCCTGTTTTTCATGCCGTTCCAGATCCTCTGCAGTCACGCGCCCGCCGGGACCTGTGCCGGATACCTGATTGATGTCGATATCCATTTCCCTTGCCAGACGGCGCACCGCCGGTGCGGCGATGGCACGGGTGATGCGTTCAGCATCGTCAGTGCTTCCGGGCTTGTCACCGGCGGCCCTGTCATTGCGGTCCGGATCGGTTTTGCTGGATTTGGCTTCATCTGCCGGCGGGTCCTGTGACAAAGACCTGTCGTTGTCACGGGAGGTTTCTGTCGGGGGGTGATCCGCATCCTCTGCTGTCTCGATTTCCACCAGCACCTGTCCCACCTGTACCAAGTCCCCGACCCGGGCCCCAAGCCGGTGAACCGTGCCGGTTTTCGGAGAAGGAATGGTCACTGCGGCCTTGTCGGTTTCCATATCACACAACGGGTCATCTTCCTGAACCGCATCCCCTTCATTGACATGCCACGCAAGCAGTTCGCCTTCCTGGATACCCTCACCCAGATCCGGCAGTTTGAAAGCATACATAGGTTCCTCCTGTCCCGCTGCAAAGGTCAAAAATTCAGGGTTTCCACTATTGCCCGGGAGATATCAGACACCGACGGCAGATACATCTGTTCCCTGGCGAACAGGGGCATCACCACATCAGCCATGGTCACGCGTTTCACCGGGGCCTCCAGATACATCAGTGCCTGATCATTGATCAAAGCGATGATCTCCGATGCCGGACCAAATGACTGCTGGGCTTCCTGGACCACTACGCACCGGCCGGTTTTTTTCACCGATGTCACAATGGTGTCTGCATCCATGGGGGAGATGGTCAGCAGATCGATGATCTCCGGGGAGAATTCGGTCTGCGACTGCACCTGTTCCACCGCCTTGAGGGTGTCTCTCATCATGGCACCCCAGGAAATCAGGGTAATGTCTGTCCCCGATTTCTTCACATGGGCTTTTCCGATTTTAAAATCCGCATCCGATTGATCCGTTTCCTCCTTGAAAGACCGGTAGGACCGCTTGGGCTCCATGAACACGACCGGGTCGGGATCCTCGATCGCTGCCGCAAGCAGCACCGCAGCATTGGCAGGTGAAGAAGGGATCACCACTTTTAACCCGGCGGTATGGGCCCAATACACCTCCTTGCTTTCGGAATGGTGCTCCAGTGCCCGGACACCGCCGCCATAGGGCATTCTCACAACCAGCGGTACCGTGAACCGTCCCCGGGAGCGGGTGCGCATCCGGGAGGCATTGCCCTCCAACTGGTGCATCATCAGGTAGGAAAACCCGGAAAACTGCATTTCCACCACCGGTTTGAGCCCGGCCATGGCCATGCCGATGGCGGCACCCAGAATCGCGGACTCGGCAATGGGGGTGTCAATAACGCGCTGTCGGCCGTATTTTTCATACAGCCCGTCGGTGACCCTGAACACCCCGCCGTTCACTCCGACATCCTCTCCCAGGACCACCACGGTGTCGTCAGCGGCCATGACATCATGCAGGGTCTTGTTCAAGGCGGTTACCATATTAATCTTCGCCATGATCCCCCTCCTTTTCCCGTTTTTCCAGAAACCGGGCCCGCTGGGCTTCGATCAGGGGCTCCCGGGTGCCGAACACATGGTCGAACGGGGCATCCGACGCAAACGGTTTTCTGGATTCAAATGCCTTGACCGCATCATCGATCTGCTGTTTGCAGTCTCCCTCCAGGCCCTCTTGACTTTTTTCATCCCAGATGCCCTTGTCAGTCAGATATTTTCTGAATCGGGTCAACGGGTCTCTGACTTCCCAGGCAGTCACCTCGTCATCAGACCGGTACCGGGTGGGGTCATCCGCCGTGGTGTGCATGAGCATGCGGAAGGTCACCGCCTCGATCAGGGTGGGTCCCTCACCGGCCCGGGCCCGGTCAACCGCTTCCCTGGTAGCCTGATAAACGGCCAGGGCGTCGTTTCCGTCCACCTGGATGCCGGGGATTCCGTAGGCGATGGCTTTCTGGGCTATGGTCCGGGATTTTGTCTGAATCTTCAACGGTGTGGAGATGGCGTACTGGTTGTTCTGGCACAAAAAGATCACCGGTGCGTTGAGCACCCCGGCAAAATTCAATGCCTCGTGAAAATCCCCTTCCGAGGTGGCACCGTCACCGAACATGGCCAGAACCACGGTATCTTTTTCTCCTTTGTACCGGGAGCCATATGCCAGTCCTACGGCATGTGGCAGCTGAGATGCCAGAACTATGGATATCGGCAGGGTCCGGTCATTATTTTCATTGACATTGCCCTCCTCCCAGCCGTTAAACAGCAGCAGCGAATTCTCCAGGGTTTCCCCCCGCATCAGCCGGGCCCCGAGTTCACGATAGGACCCCACAAACCAGTCTGTGTCTTTCAAAGCCAGGATGGGGGCACAAGAAGATGCTTCCTGGCCCTTGTTCACCGGGATGGTTCCGATCCGGCCCTGGCGCTGAAGATTGAGCATCCGTGCATCCGCCATTCTGGAAAGGATCATGGCCTGGTAAAGTTTCTTCAGGTCATCGTCACTTATATCCGGTTCCAGATCCTTATCCACCTTACCGGTTTCATCCAGAATAAGTAGTTGCTGAATATTGAATTCATCAATGATCTTCAAAGGCATTTTACCCCCCCCCCTTTTTCGGGCAGTCACAATTGATACAGATGTTATCCACTGGTCCGGATCTTGGCGAACACTTCAGGCGTAGGTTTAGGAAGCCCGGCAATCTTCCAGGCTTTTACAGGATCGGGAAACTGTTCATAGTTGCAGTCCTTTGACTGCCCCACATTTTTACAAACAGCTTTAAGAATGGGAAACGCTTCAAATTTCTCATAATAATTGCGCATAAATTTGATAATCTCCATGCGCTCGGTACTCAAGGGACATTCATCATCGACACCTTCTTTTTCCGCCAGAGCACAGGCAATATCCTCGGTCCAGGATCTAAAATCCTTGAGATAACCTTCCCGATCCAGATGCAGCTCCAAATCTTGTTTGTTTATCATGGGTAACCTCCTCATTAAATTGTTTGTTCAGGCCGTGCAGAATCACTTTAAATTCATGATAAGCACCAAACCTGTTTTTGTAAACAACTCAACTTGTAAGTTGATCATAACTTTTTTCAATACACACGGATTACCTGATAAAATTGCACGATACTTCGAATTCTATGTCATACCCATTGAATTTGAACTGAAAAATTTTTATAACCTGATAACAAAAAACGCAACCGGGAAAATCACCTCATGACCGACAACTACGGAAAAATCGTTCAGAATAACCTGAAAAAACTGTATGATCCGGTGCCACCGGATCTGGATCAGCGCATTGCAGCCATCCGGGACGGTCACCGGTTCATGCCCATCGACAGCCTGGCGGATGTGGGGGAATACACCTCCAAAAAAATCATCGAACTGATCGCCTGATACCATGGATTTCGACTACGGCACACTGCAGGCCTGGCCTCGGCCCTGCAGGACCTTCTGCTCACCCTGAAGGAAGCCGAGGGTGAAGATGCCTGGTTTGACGATTCCCGGACCCACCGGGCCATATGGACCGATGCCGGCGGCATACGCCGAAAAATTCTTGACACTGTTTTCGTGTCACACTATTATTGTGTTAAACATTGGATTTTGGGGAAAAACAATGAAAAACGTTACTATTACATTGGAGGAAGAGGTCGCTGACTGGTCAAGGATCGAGGCGGCAAAAAACCGGGTCAGCGTATCCCGGTGGATCGGAACCATATTAAAGGAAAAAATGCAGGATGAAGCAGGATACCGGCAGGCCATGAATCAGTTTCTTTCCAGTCCGCCGTTATTGCTGAAAAAAGATGGCAGGTATCCTTCCAGGAATGATCTCCATGAAAGATAACTGCTTTGTGGATACCAATATTCTTGTATATTTCCGGGATGCTTCTGAACCGGAAAAACAAAAAATTTCCGGCGAATGGTTGAAAACATTATGGGAAAATCAGACGGGCAGGATCAGTATCCAGATTCTAAACGAATATTATGTCACGGTAACCCAAAAATTGAAACCGGGCATGAAAACAAGCAATGCCCGGTTGGATATCAAAAACCTGATGGCCTGGCATCCGGTTGCAGTTGATCTGACCATTATCAAAAACAGCTGGTCAATACAGGACACCTATCAATTTTCCTGGTGGGATTCATTGATTGTGGCTGCAGCAATCAAAGCCAATTGTTCCATACTGCTTTCCGAAGATTTCCAGCACGGACAGGAGATTCATGACCTTACCATCATCAATCCATTTCAGCAGGATGCCGGACAGATGTTATCCTGATAGAATAAAAACATGAAAATCCCTATGGATGAAACACAATCTTATCCATCTGATATTTCCCGCCCCCTGGTGGCATTGATGAAAGGCGTGGTGTTCAGGGTAGACGACCCGGCCCTGTGGCACCTTCTGGAGGAGGGCCAGATCGCCGTCCGGGACTATGTCCGGATCATGGGCCTGGCACTGATGCTGGACACGGCCGAAGGATATGCCTGGCTGGCCACCCGGGATATCGGGTCCGGCAAATCCACCCTGGTGGATGCGGTGACCACCCTGCTGGTACCGGCCCACCGGGTGGCCTACAACAAGGTGGCCGGGGCTGACACCAAAGAACGCAGCCTGCGGTCCTATGTCCTGGAGCAGGAGCGGATCTCTTTTACTATCGTACGCCGGGCTGTGGAAAATATCCGTTTGAATTAAGATAAAGGAGTATTCGTATGACTGCTCGCTTCAGGCCGAAAATCACCCTGGCTGAAACCAAGGTGGACTGGCACCATCCCACCCACATCCGGTTCGGACCCGGCAGGATCAGTGAACTGCCGGAGGTGTGCTGGGACCTGGGAATATCCGCGCCGCTGATGATCACAGATCACGGGGTGTCAAAACTGCCGTTCATAAAGGCCCTGATCCGCTTGAACAGGGAGCAGAGCATTTTTACCACCCTGTTTTCAGATATTTTTTCCGAGCCGGATTTTGACACGGTGAAAAAAGGGGCTGAAGTGCTGATCCAGGGTCGTCATGACGGGGTTATCGCCATCGGCGGCGGCAGTGCTCTGGATGCGGCCAAGGCCATCTGCCTGGCAGCGGCGGTCGGACCCGCCCGCCTGTGGGCATTCGCCTCAGGCAGATCCGCCCCGGGTGTTACCCCGATTTCACTGCTCCCGGTGATTGCGGTGCCCACCACCGCCGGCACCGGATCTGAAGTGGATGCCAATGCCGTAATCAGTAATCCCGAATCCAGCCGGAAAATCAGCATCTATCATCCTGATCTGCTGCCCAGGGTTGTGATCGCGGACCCGGAACTGACCCGGGGTCTGATTCCCTTTCTGACCGCGGCCACGGGCATGGATGCCCTGTCCCACAACATAGAGGCCTTGAGCAGCCCGGTCTTTCATCCCGTCCTGGACGGGGTGGCCATGCAGGGGATCTTTTACATCAAAGAGGGCCTGCTGCCGGCGTTTCACAGCGGCCGGAACATCAAGGCCCGCACCTATACCATGGCGGCTTCCATCATGGGGGCGATTGCCTTTGACAAGGGCTTAGGTGCTGGCCATGCCGTGTCCCATGCCATCGGCGGCATGTTCAAGGTACACCACGGACGGGTGATCGGCACACTGCTGCCTTATGTGCTCATGATGAATCGCTCCATGATAAAGGACAAAATATCACAGGCTGCCCGATACCTGGACCTGCCCGGCCAGAACTTTACCGCTTTTGTTAACTGGGTGACCGATTTGAAAATCCTGATGGGCATGCCTGCCAATCTGACGGAGCTGGGGATCCGAAAGCAGCATATTCCTTTAATCGCACAAAAAGCACTCGAAGATGGCAATATCAACACCAATCCGGTGAAGATGGATGCCAGGAAACTCCAGTCCCTGCTGACACATGCCCTGAAAGGATAGTCGAAAAGGATAAGCGAACGGTTGCCGGCCCGTTCTTTTTCCTTGACATGAAAAAAACAGAAGACTAAAGGATATAACAATGTTCAGCCACCTGTTAACCCTACTTCCCGGAGGATGTATGAAAAAATTGGTATTGCTCAGCCTGGCGCTGGTTGTCTGCGGTTTTGTTTTTACAGGATCTGCTGCTTTTGCAAATGCCCCGATCGTGGGTCAATGGAAAACCATTGACGATGAAACCAATGAACCCAAATCCATTGTTCAGATCTTTGAAAAAGACGGACAGTATTACGGCAAAGTCATTGAACTGTTCCTGAAACCGGATGCCGATCCCCACCCCACCTGCGACAAATGCCCGGATAATGATCCCCGGAAAAACCAGCCCACACTGGGCATGGAAATTATCCAGGGCCTGAAACCGGAAGGTGATGCCTATTCCGGGGGCACGATTCTGGATCCCAAAAAAGGCAAAATCTACAAATGCAAAATATGGGCGGAAGGTGATGAACTTAAGGTGCAGGGCAGTTTTCTTTTCATCTCCCGGACCCAGACCTGGCACCGGGTAAAGTAAATTCAGGAACGGGACAGCGTGCAGAAGGTGTCGTAAAACGCAGCCTGTTCCCCCATGTCCGACAGTCCCGCAAAGGTGAGAAAATTAACAGCACCGCTTTTGTGCCACCATCCCTGGTGCATGAAAGCGGTGTCGTCACATATGGCGGCATCCACTTCCAGGCGGGCGATCAATTTTCCCTGACGGGTGGAGATCAGAACGGTTTCATGCCCGGCGACTTCAAACCGTGCCGCAGTTCTCTCGTTCACCTGCACGGCCGGAAGCCGCTCTTCAAAGAAAAAATTCTGTGAATGCAGGGATTTCTGAATTTTGCAGGTGAGCAGGCGCAAAGGAAATTCATCCTCTGACGCACAGGGGGGTGTGAAACAGGCCAGCGCAGAATGCCCTAATGATTCAGCGGATTGGCTGTACAGCTCGATCTTCCGGGATGGGGTGTCAAACTGTCTGTCCGCCCAGGGCACATCATGGCCGGGTCGGCGAAGATACGCATGGGCCAGCTTATCCAGATCCATATCAGGATCCATTCCCAGGTCGGCAAGCAATGGCGCCGCACACTGGGTCAGATACTGAACTGATGAATTGAACCCCAGCGTGTTCATACCCATATGCCCGGCCAGCGCCAGATAGAAATCAAACTCCGGCATCAGGGTTTCCGGCGGATCCACCGCTTGTTGTGAATAGTTGAGCACATGGGAGTACATGGAAGTGGCAAACAGATCGGTCTGTTCAAACACGCTTGCCGCCGGCAGCACCACATCCGCATACCGGGCCGTGTCCGTTAAAAAATGATCAAACACCACTTTAAAGGGAATCCGGCCAAATCCTGATACCACTGCTGCCAGATCCGGGCTCTGGTTCAAGGGGTTGCCCCCGGCCACAAACGCGGCGGCAATGGGGGGATTATCCACGGTCTGCAGAAAATGCCCCAGCATGGGGGCCGGAAAGGTCCGGGATGCCGTGACATGGGCTTTGCTGTTTTTTTCCGGCCTGTTCAGCAGCGGGGCCAGGGATCTGGCCGCATAATTGGCGCCGGTGCCGGGCCTGCCGACATGTCCGCACACTGCGGCCAGAGCATCGATACACCGCACCGTGTTCCCGCCGTTGGTATACCGCTGCAGCCCATATCCCATCCATATGCCGGGCGCTTCCGATGTCGCATATTCCCTGGCCAGGTTCTGGATAATTTCAGCTGGAACCCCGGTTATCCGGGCACCGGTTCCAGGATCAAATTGTTCAACAGACCGATGGAACGCTTCAAATCCCAGAACATGATCGCGCACAAACGCTGAGTCATACAGGTCTTCTGTGATAACGACATGGGCCATGGCCAATGCCAGGGCACCATCGGTTCCCGGTTTCACCGGGATATGGCTGCCCAGAACCTTTGCCGTATCCGACTGAATGGGATCGATCACCACAATCCGGACACCCTTTTTCTGCAATTGTTTGAGCAGGTGGAAAAAATGCAGGCTGGTGGCTTTGGGGTTCCGCCCCCAGACGATGACCAGATCGGAATTGGTGGCATCGCCGGGCAGATGGCCCCGGACATCGCCGAAATCAAAGGTCTGGGCTGCCATACCTGCGGCCCAGCACAGGCTGCCGGTAAACCGGGTATCGCCCCCCAGGCAGTTGAAAAAGATGGACTGGATCCTGTTTTTGGTTCCCCCGTATCCGTCACTGGAATAATTGAGCACCCCGGCAGGTCCAACCGTATCATGGATCGATGCCAGGGTCCCGGCAATCCGGTCAAACACCTCATCATACGTGGTCCGGACAAAACCGGATTTCCGGCGGATCATCGGATAACGCAACCGGTCCGGGTGTTGATGACGGGTCACCAGGTTCCGGCCCTTCTGGCAGATGGTTCCCCGGGTCAATGGATGGTCTGGATCACCCGAGATATCCATGATCCGGTTGCCTTCGACCGTTACCAGAAACCGGCACAGATCGAAGCAGTCCATGGGGCAGGACACCGGAACCGTTCGGGTCATTTGAGCAGATTTCTCAACCGCAGCACCGAGCAGTTGGCATCCTTGACCACCTGTTGGGCACAGGTGTTGGAAAATGCCTCGTTTACGGTCCGGCTGCGGTTATGGTACACCACGATCAGATCCGCTCCCCATTTGCCCGCCATTTTCAAAATTTCCTCATAATGTTTGCCCACAAGGATTTTATGGGTGACATTATCGCCGTGACAATTGGCTGCCACAAAATCATCCAAAGCTTTTTGAAAATGGGCACGGGCTTCCTTCTTGATATCTTCAGTGACAAAAGAGGCCACAATTGGCATGGTAAATCCAGGCATCACCGACACGATGCAGATCTGTGCCCCACTCAGGGAGGCCAGTTCCGCTGCATTGTCATACACCGCCTTGGATGCTCTGGGATAGTCGATATCCACGGGCACCAGTATTTTATTGAACATGAAATCCCCCTATTCCAGTTTGAGCCGGGATGCTTCTTCCGGTGTCTGCCGGCGTTTTTGCAGAAAATAGATCAGACCCAGCAAAACCAGGGCCGGAAAAAACATGAGCTGTTTGGGAGGCCGGTCCGTTTCCACCATCACCGTGAGGATCTCCTGATCGAAATCAATGCCCATGCGTTCCGCATTGCTGCCGAACATGATGTTGTCCACAATCACTTTTCCATCATCTTCGATCACCTCAAACCCTATCTCCCGGAGCCGGTCTTCAGGTGAGCCTTCTTTTCCCACCGGCAGCATCAGCGCTTTGGTAAATTCTTCACCGTTCAGGGTCTCCCCTTTGACCACCAGGCGGATCATGGTGTTTTCATCCTGTTTCTCCATGGCTTCCATCAGGTAGGTACCGGGTTCTTCATGATATGGCTCGTACATCTTGTCCCAGAAAAATCCGGGCCTCAGCAGCGTGAACGTCACCAGCAGCAGGGCCAGCGTCTCGTAGAACCGGCTTTTGGTCAGCCAGTACCCCTGGGTGGCAGCCCCGAAGATCAACATGGCTGCTACAGCAGATGCAACAACAATGATCAGATGCACCCAGTTCTGGATACCGATCATGAGCAGTTCGGTGTTGAAAATAAAGAAAAACGGCAGCACGGCAGTACGGATATCGTAAGTAAATCCCTGGATACCCGTGCGGATGGGGTCGCCGCCGGATATGCCGGCTGCGGCAAATGCGGCCAGCCCCACCGGTGGGGTGTCATCGGCCAGAATCCCGAAATAGAACACAAACAGGTGCACAGCGACCAGTGGCACCACCAGCCCGTTCAATGCCCCCAGGTTCACAATCACCGGTGCCATCAGGGTGGAGACCACGATATAGTTGGCTGTGGTGGGAAGTCCCATCCCCAGCAGCAGGCTGATAACCGCGGTAAATAATAGAATCAGCAGCAGGTTGCCGCCGGAGATGAATTCAACAAACGCGGTCATGACCAGGCCGATGCCGGTCAGGGTCACGGTTCCTACCACAATGCCTGCTGCGGCAGTCGCCACACCGATACCGATCATGTTTCTGGCACCGGCCACCATCCCGGCGACCAGGTTGTCCCACCCCATTTTAAAGGCAAATTCCGGGGCACTGTTTTTGCGGAAGATTCCCTTCAACGGACGCTGGGTCAGGACGATGAAAATAAGTACCACGGTGGCATAGTATGCAGACAAAGACGGAGACAGCCGCTCCACGGTCAGACACCACATGAGTACCACGATGGGAAGCAGATAATAATACCCTGCCTGGGCGGTTTCTCCGAGCTTTGGCAGCTCTGTGATTTCATGGGTATATTCCAGCTCCGGCACCCGGCAGGCCAGCCAGATCAGCACGACATATGCGACCACGATCAGCAGTCCCACAAAATAAACGGCCGCATCACCGGCCACTGTTTTGATCCACCCGATGCCGTAATAGGTGGCGCCGCCGATGATGATCAGGGTAAGAACAGTGAATACGAAAGACATCAGTTTCCCGGCAAGCGTCTTGGTCACCGGTTTTTCCATGCCCTTGAGCCCCATTTTGCAGGATTCCAGGTGCACGATATACACCAGGGCGATGTAGGAGATAATGGCTGGCAGAAACGCATGCTTGATCACCTCCACATAGGAGATGCCCACATACTCCACCATGAGAAAGGCGGCTGCGCCCATGACCGGAGGGGTGAGCTGGCCGTTGGTGGAGGCGGCCACTTCCACGGCACCGGCTTTTTCCGCTGAAAATCCCACTTTTTTCATCAATGGAATGGTAAACGTCCCGGTGGTGACCACATTGGCGATGGAGGATCCGGACACCAGCCCGGTGAGACCGGAGGACACCACCGCCGCTTTGGCCGGCCCGCCGCGCATGTGCCCTAAGCCCGCATAGGCGGTGCGGATAAAATAGTTTCCTGCTCCGGCCGACTCCAGGAGGGACCCGAAGAGCACAAACATGAACACCATGCCGGTGGATACCCCCAAAGCCACGCCGAACACCCCTTCGGTGGACAGCCAGTAATGGGACATGCCCTTGGTCAGGCTGGCCCCTTTATGGGCGATCACCTCCGGCATATGCGGCCCGAAAAAGGTATACACCAGAAAAACCGCCGCCACCACCATCAGCGGAGGCCCCAGGGCGCGCCTTGTGGCTTCCAGAAGCAGTATCAGCCCGATGACGCCCACCACCAGATCCAGGGTGGTGGGAATTCCGGGACGGGCCGACATCTGGTCATAGAAAATAAACAAATAGGCGGCACAGAAAGCTGCCACCAGCGCCACAAACCAGTCCTGTATCGGAATATAGTCCCTGGGGGACGACTTGAATGTCGGATACGCGGTATAGGATAAAAACATGGCAAATGCCAGATGGATGGAGCGGGCTTCGGTATCATTGAGCACGAAAATGTTCAATATGAACGGCAGCGGAGATGCGTACCATAGCTGGAACAGGGTCCAGATCAGAGGGACGAAGAACAGAATATTCTTTGAAACTCCACCCACCGGACTTCTAGCGCCGGCTTCCACCTCGGCCACGAGATCTTTCACATCATCCGGAACAGATGGTTTGCTTGCAGCGGTCATGGTGACAAGGCCTCCTTTAAAAAAGGATTATACAACAAAGAAACAGATAAGCGTGCAAAGCGATCCTTTGCCATGCACGCCTATCTGTGGATCAGGCAGACAGCCTACATCAGGCCGGCTTCTTTGTAGTATTTCACGGCACCGTCATGCAAAGGTGCTGACAGGCCGTCCTTGATCATTTCCTCTTTTTTGAGGACTTCAAACGCGGGATGCAGTTTTTTGAACTGGTCAAAATTCTCAAACACCGCCTTGACCACATGATAGATCACCTCTTCCGGTACGTTGGCGGAAGAAACAAACGTGGCCCCCACACCAAAGGTCTTGGTGTCGGTGTCGGTACCCCGGTACATGCCACCGGGAATCGTGGCTTTCCGGTAATAGGCATTTTCCTCCACCAGCTTGTCAATGGCGGGACCTTCCACCGGCACCAGGATGGAATCACAGGAGGTGGTGGCTTCCTGGATGGAGCCGGACGGATGGCCCACGGTGTAGATGATGGCGTCAATCTTGTTGTCGCACAGGGCGGCGGACTGTTCCGCCGGTTTCAGCTCAGAGGCCAGTTTGAAATCATCCATGGTCCATCCCAGGGCATCCATGACCACTTCCATGGTACCGCGCTGTCCGGAACCCGGATTCCCCACATTGACCCGTTTGCCCTTCAGGTCTGTAAAGGTCTTGATGCCGGAATCTCTTCTGGCGACCACTGTAAAGGGTTCAGGATGCACGGAAAACACGGCCCGTAGATCCTTGTCAGGACCCGATGCTTCAAACGGGGTGCCTTTGGTACCGTGATAGGCGTGATACTGCCAGTCGGACTGGGCAACCGCCATATCCAGTTCACCGGCCCGGATGGTGTTCAGGTTGTACACAGACCCCCCGGTACTTTCCACAGAGGCGCGAACGCCATGGACTTTCCTGTCTTTGTTCACCAGACGGGCGATGGCGCCACCTGTGGGATAATAAACCCCTGTGACCCCGCCGGTTCCGATGGTGACAAAGGTCTGTTCCGCCTGAACCGGTGCGGATCCAAAGAAAAGCACCATGCCGAAAAACGCTGTGATAGCCAATACCAGTAATCGTTTCATCTAAACCTCCATACTAAAGTTTGATTCGAATTGTCGTCAGGGCACGAAATGGTGTCATGCACCCTGACTCACTCACCTGATCGGACTTTCTTGCATCTGGAAATCTACCGTCTCAATCCTTTTTTGTAAACCTATTTTTTGAGGATAATCCGGGCATCCACCACATCCAGGCCCTTTTCGTAAAGAATGACCGGATTCAAATCCATTTCCTGGATTTCCGGATAGGACTCAATGAGTTCGGAACAGATGCCCAGCAGTTTGCGCAACCCTTTTTTGTCATAGCCTTTCTGCCCCCGCACGCCGTTCAGAATGACCGAAGACCGGGTGTCTTCAATCATTTTCTTGCACGATGGCGGGGATACCGGGAGCACCCAGAAGGTCACATCTTTCATGATCTCCACCATGATACCCCCTAAGCCGTACATGATCACCGGCCCGAACTGTTCATCGATTTTGGTGCCGATGATGACCTCCAGACCCCTGGCTGCCATGGGCGCCACCAGCACGCCTCGGATATCTGCGTTGGCATCGTATATGCGGGCATTTTCCATGATGATATCAAATGCCGCCTTTACCTGGGAGTCATCCCCGATATTGAGCATCACGCCGTTGGCATCGCTTTTGTGGAGAATGTCCGGAGACACGATTTTCATCACCACATGGCCGTTCAATTCCCGGGCGATCTGAACAGCTTCCTCAGCGGTTTTCGCCAGGCCGCCCACAGATGTGGGGGCGCCGTGGAGTTTAATGAGCTGTTTGGCTTCGTGCTCCAGAAGTACATGACGTCCCTCTGCCAGCGCAGACTGAATAATATTGTTTCCTTCCGGTCTGGCCTTTTCCCGCCAGTTGAACACGAAATTGGTCTTTGCATGATAGGTTTTCAGGTAATTGCCATAGGTGCACAGGCAGGCCATGCTTTTGCAGGCAATGTCCAGGGAATCATGCACCGGAATATCATAATGGCGCAGCAGATCCAGTGCATGGGAATCATACGCACTGTATAACGAATGAACGAAAATGGGTTTGCTACGCTTTTTTCCCATGGCGCCCAGGCGATGGGCCGCCTGTTCCTCGCCGATGGCCAGGCTTTTTTCAAACCGGATGCCATAGCCCCCGAACAGACCCACAATGAGCAGACCGCCCACGGCCGGATCCTTGAGCAGGATCTTGGCGCAGTCGGCAAAGATGCTGGGATCCGCATCCGTGCCGCCGGCCACATCCACGGGATTGACCACGGACGCCGCCTCCGGCAGAATTTTCCTGAGACTTTCCCGGGTTTTTTCCGACAGGTCCGCCAGTTCGATGCCGTAATCTGCCAACAGGTCCGCGGCAATGGTGGCATGGCCGCCGCCATCCGCCAGCACGGCGATGGCATTGTTTTTCACAGGCGGCTGGCTGGACAGGGTCTCAGCCACAGGAAACAGCTCATCCGAATTTTCGATGACAATAATTCCGGCGCGTTCATACGCCGATTTGGCCACCTGGCCCATGCCGGCCAGGGATCCGGTGTGGGACCCGGCGGATTTGCGCCCCTTGTCGGAACGGCCGCTCTTGAGCAGGATAATAGGTTTTTCAATACTGGTCCTGTAGGCTTCCTGCAGAAATTCCCGGCCCTGGCTCATGCCTTCCACATACATGAGAATGGCCCTGGTGTCCGGATCATTTCTGAAAAACGCCAGGTACTCATGAAACTTGATGTCGGATTCATTACCCACCCCCACGTAATAGGTAAACCCGCCGTGTTTACGGATGGTGGCTTCAGTGATGAGGGTCAGGGCCATGTTCCCGCTCTGGCACAAAAGCGCGATGCTGCCCTGGGGCGCATTCTCTATCCCCACCAGGTTCATGCGGGATTTCAGGTTGATCATGCCCGAGGTGTTCGGGCCGATGAGCCGGACATGGTTTCTCTTTGCCGCATCCACCATTTCCTGTTCCAGGATGCGTCCCTTTTCTCCCAGTTCACGGAATCCGCCCGCAATGATTACGGCACCGGCCACGCCCTTGGCGCCGCAGCTGTCAAGAATTTTGGGAATGGTTCTGGCCGGTGTAGTGATCAGGGCCAGGTCCACCTTGTCCGGGATATCGGTAAGGTCCTTATAGCACTTCAGGCCCAGAATAATGTCTTCTTTAGGGTTCACCGGGTATATCTCCCCTTCGAACCCGTCGGCCAGCAGGGTTTTGATGGCCTGGTAGCCCCGCTTGGTCTTGTTCCGGGAGGCCCCGATGATGGCAACGGATCTTGCGTTCAGCACATGTTCCAACATGGATATCTTCCTTTTATATGAAACACCGTCATCTTTAAGGACACACTTCACCACTGGCTTTGTTTGTCTGCAAAGTCCATGATGAAAACCCGATTTGAATTATATTCAGGAAGTGCCTCCTTTGTCTGCTTGATTATCTTTTACAGGTTGTTTTTTTTAAGCAGGTGGCCAGCCAAGTTTCATACAGTTTTATATGCGTAGTTCCTTTAATCAAGGACTGACAGTTAGTTGTGCAAAAGGCCGACCAGTCATGTTATTATCGCGCTCTATGGCTTCATTTCTTCATCGACTTTTTTCTGCTCAAAAAATTTTACCTGAAATCTTTACCTAAAAAATGTTAATTCGCACAAGGAACCAATTCATAGCCAAGTTGATTGGCTCGCTTTTTAATGCTGTTGATAGCCTTTTGTCTTGTCTGGGCAGTCAAATAATCTTCACCAAGGTCCATGAAATGATCTCCATTTTTTATGATATGAAAAATTGCTTTTGATATTCTATGTGCAATTGCAACGATAGCTTTTTTTGCGCCACGCCTGGACTTCAGCTTAAAATATTTGGCCCTGTAGTATGACCCTTTTTTCCGGACTGCTGCCCAGGCCACTTCGATCAATATGGTTTTGAATGGGTGACTTCTCACAGAAGCTCTGCCACTCTTCCTTTTGCCGGCACTTTCATTATTTCCCGGACATAAGCCTGCCCAAGAGGCAAGCGCAGCTGTACAAATAAATTCATCAAGGGTCACACCAATTTCGCTGACAATTG